>CAYVRK010000009.1:39499-41673 GCA_964453785.1 uncultured Bacteroides sp. | reverse complement strand
GCTGACAAAGAAAAGAAAGGTGAGCGGAATGCCAAGGGACCATCGACAAAATCTGAACAGGTGGCACAGGCCCCTGCAATGCAGGAGGCCCGGGAAGTGGATAATGAGATTGTGTCCCTGGCAGACGATGCTGATCTGGAGGTATCTGAAGCTGCTGAAATCGCTGGGATGGAGCCAGTTGAAGAGAAAATAATCATGAAGGAGGCTGAACCGCAGATGAACCAGTATGCTGCTGCTCCGGCACAAAGGGCCGAGGAAAAAGGAGCCCCTGAAATGGCCGGTCAAAAAAGATCGAAAAGCGCCAGTAATGTGGTGCCGGCGGGATATACCGAAGACACCGTCTCAGACACGGTCCTGTCACAAACGGTGGCTGAACCCTCCATCGGGTATGAGGCTTTTAAAAAGTACATCATGGATCATATCAGGTATCCCGACACAGAAACAGGATCCTCACGCGAGGTGGTTATTCTGAATTTCACAGTCACTGCCGGCGGAGAGATCACCGACATCAAAGCCATCCGCTCTCCGGGAGAAGAATTTACCGAGGAGGCCATCCGCCTGATCAGGGAGGGCCCTTCCTGGAGACCGGCCACAAACGCTCTGGGGACCACCGAAGAGGTCATCCGGCTTCGTATTGTATTTACCAGGTAATAACTCTTCCCTCATGCGTTCCAGGATCCTCAACAATGCAGGGCAGTTGCTCCTGAACGAAGGTTGCAGCCTAGGCCGGAGATGAAGTACTCCCCGGTCTGAATTCAATCACCAGGGCTGCCAGGGCAATAAGAAAGGCAATCCCGCCAAGGATGGTCCCGGCGGACAGCAGGTCACTGCCGGCAGAGTACCCGATAATCCCGAAGATGCAAAGCACGCCATTCACCGTAAGCAGGGCTCCCGACCATTTTTTTAATTTACGGTACAGCAGAACCCCATAAAGGATAGAGGGTACCCCCAGGATGGCATAGGCTAGCCCGTTGAGATAGCCAACCAGGGAGATCTGCATGGTGTAACAGACCAGGTTCATCACGCCATAAACGGGAACCAGGATCAATCCCGCAAGCGCCAGGCCGCTGGCAAGGTCCTTTAAATATCTGTAAAGCAAAGCAAACAAGACAACTGCAACCACGGTCAGCAGGCTCACATTCACGTAATTGATCACGTATGCTGCACCCTTTTCAGCCGCCCAGCAAACATAGTCCTGTGACTCCCAGCCGGACTCAATGGGTGCGGTGGTCATACCCATAAGGATTACCCAGGTGATGGTCTGTATAAGGAGGAAAATGGCTGTGATTCGTATTACTTTCAGAATTTTGCATCTTGCAAACATTTTTCTGGTAATTTTGTTATATCCTTATAAAAAAAATCAAAAATCTTTAAAATTCCTCGACTATGAAAAAAATTTACACATTGCTGGTGCTTGCTTTTTTTACACTCGGAGTTCAGGCCCAGATACCAGAAGTCTTCACCTTCGAAGAAGGCCTTGCAGATACAACATGGATATCTTTTGCCAATGGGGCTGATACGCTTATTCCGACCCTTTCAATAGTTCCCAATCCACAGGCCATAGATCCCAACACTTCGGACAGTGTGCTGCAATTCATTGTCAAAGATGACGCAAATGAATGGGTAGGCATGTATACGGATCATGTGGAGGTAATGGTTTTTTCCGAAGAATCTCACTCCATATCGATGATGGTTTTAAAATCGATCATCAGCCCGCTCAGGATGAAATTTGAATTAAGTTTAACAGGCGCAGAGGATTTTTCGGTCCCCATGGACAATACCCTTACGGATGAGTGGGAATTAATGGTTTTTGATGTGAGCGGGGCCATCCCTCATTATTTTCAGCGGCTCACCATTTTCCCTGATTTTCCGGCAACGAGAGAATTTGGCACCACCGTCTATATTGATAATATTGGCACCTATGAACTCAATACTGCTGTTTTTGAGCAATCTTCAGGCTTGTCTCTTAAACTTTACCCCAACCCTGTCCGGGACAAAATGGCTGTACAGTACCCTGAAATGAAGGGCATAACTGTATTTGATATGCAGGGGAAAATGCTCAAATCATTTACATTCCAAATGACTGACAGCAAGGTAATTGAACTGAGTGACCTGCAGGCAGGCACATACATCGTCACTGCAGAAACCGGAAACGGTAACTATTCCGGGACCTT
>CAYVRK010000009.1:32382-39399 GCA_964453785.1 uncultured Bacteroides sp. | reverse complement strand
TTACTCCCGTCTGGGATTACTCCCGTCTGGGATTACTCCCGTCTGGGATTACTCCCGTCTGGGATTACTCCGTGATCCCGGAGGGGGGGGCCAGCAAATGATAAAAATCCAAGAATGCACAGCCAACTGTGCATTCTTTTTTTATTTGCCCGTTCGCTTACGAAAGCAAGCTTTCGACGCTTCCGGTCAAATAAAAATCCCTATGCCGCTGGCACAGGGATTTTTATCATTTGCGGAGAGAAAGGGATTCGAACCCCCGGTGCCCGTGAGGGCACAACGGTTTTCGAGACCGCCCCGTTCGACCACTCCGGCATCTCTCCTGGACTGATGTAAAATTATAATTTTTATGCGATATTTGGGTTTTCCCAAAAATTCCTGAGCATATGTCTACCAGATCCATTTTCATGATCACTGCTGTGGCTGCTCTTTCGGCCTTTGGATGTGATTCCGGCCACACGGTGATCACCGATGAAGCTGCCTATCTTAAATCCATTGAAGTATGGCAGCAGACCCGCCTGGAGCGGTTAAAAGGAGAAAATGGATGGCTGAACCTGGCTGGTCTCTATTGGCTGGAAGAGGGAGAGAACAGCTTCGGTTCGGAACCCTCCAATGAGATCGTATTCCCGGAAAAGGCCGGGGCATTCTGCGGTTCCCTGACACTGGAACAAGGAGAAGTCAGGCTGAATGCATCCGAAGATGCCGGGATCATATGCCTGGACTCCATGGTGTCCCGGATGGTACTGAATGATGACCAATCCGGGAACACCACCTATCTGCAACAGGGGGATCTGGTATGGTATATCATCAGGCGTGGAGATAAATACGGGATCCGCCTTCGTGATCTCAAACATCCCCGTATCGGGGAGCTGGAGCAAATTCCTACATACCCGGTCAGCACGGATTACGTGGTGGAAGCCACGCTGCTTCCTTTTGATGAACCGAAAACATTGGTTGTGGCCACTCCGGTGGAAGGGTTCACCGAATCGTACCAGTGTCCGGGTACGCTGCATTTCAGACTAAACAGGAAAAAGCTGGTGCTTTACCCCTTCACATCCGGCAATGGATACTTCCTGGTAATTGCGGATAAAACAACGGGTGTTGAAACCTATGGGGCCGGACGTTTCATGGTTTCCACTCCGGATTCCGCAGGCAGGATCATTCTTGATTTCAACAAAGCCTACAATCCGCCATGCGCTTTCAGCCCGTTTGCTACCTGCCCCAGGCCACCCAGAGAAAACTTCCTGAATGTGGCCATTGAGGCAGGTGAAAAATCTGTTCACCTGTTCTAAAATTCCTTTCCTAAGGCATCATAAATCCCAGGGCAAGATAGAGCAATGCAGTGATCAGACCGGCGACCAGCGCATAGGGAAGCTGTGTGCGCACATGGTCAATGTGATCGGAGGCGGAGGACATGGAAGAGATGATCGTAGTATCCGAAATGGGTGAACAATGGTCCCCGAAGACCCCACCCCCCATGGTTGCAGCCACCACCAGCGCAAGATTTGAATCATGCATCTGGGCCATGGGCACAGCAATGGATATCATGATGGCGAAGGTGCCCCAGGAGGTCCCGGTGGAGAAGGAAATAAAGGAAGAGAGGATAAATACGATGGCAGGCAGCAACCGGGGTGAGAGCCAGCTTTCGGTAACACCAGCCACATACGCTCCGGTCCCGAGGGTATTGCACACATGGCTGATGGAGAAGGCCAGCATCATCAGCAAAGCAAGTGGCATCAGTTCACTGATCCCTTTCAGGATCAGCTCGACCATTTTGCGCATCCTGATGATACCCTGAACCCTGTAAATGATTGCAGCCACCAGGATGGCTGTTGTAACCGAATAGAGAACGGCTGATGATCCGGATCCATGGCCAAAGGCTTTGCCCAGGTGGTTCCAGAACGATGTGGCACCGGCCACCTCCCCCCATCCGGTATAGGCAAGCGTTATCAGCATCATCACGATCATGACCATCAGTGGGATGACCATGTTCATGGCCCTTGGCCTGATGCCCTGTTTCATTTCACATGATGTAATTTCATCGGACACCATGGGCCTGGCTCCCTCATTGAGCAGCAATCCTGTCTCCTTTGTTCTCCGCTCAGCCCTGGCCATGGAACCAAAATCCTTTCGGAGTACAATCACCAGGAAAACCATCAGGATGGTGATCATGGGATAGAAATTTAAACCAAGTGCCGAGACCATGGTCCTGAAGGGAGAATCAATTCCCTGCGCCAGCAATAGACCCATGATAAAAGCTCCCCAGGCATTGAAGGGAATCAGGATGGAACTGGGGGCCGAACTGGAATCGGCGATGTATGCCAGCTTCTCCCGGGGGATCTTCAGCCTGTCAAACAGGGGGCGGTACAGGGTGCCTACTGTTAATGAACTGATGCTGGTCTCAATAAAAAGCAGTATTCCTGTGGCCAGGGCCATCAGTTCCACCACCACCCTGCTCTTGCCCTTCCTCCTGTTTTCAACGTTTTTCAGGAGTTTTTCGATTCCAATGGTAAATCCCCTTACACCCCCTGAATACTGGATCAGGATCAACAAGGCCCCCACCAGGGCACTGAACATAATTGTTTTTGTATTCCCGGGAGTTTTGAAAACCTCCACAAATCCTTCCATGGTGGCAATGGTGCCTTCCAGGATATTCCAGTCACTGACAATCAGCCATCCCAGCCAGATTCCGGTCACCAGTGAGACATATACCTGTTTGGTCCTCAGTGCCAGGACAATGGCCAGCACCGGAGGCAGAACTGATAGTATTCCGAATTCGTTCATCCCGTTTTCATTGTTCTGTTTGAACTGCTTCTTCAAGCAACACAAGCTCATTCTTCCCGGCATCCAGCCTGGCCCTGATCCCGTTCGGGATGGTCACCATCCGGCTGATGTGGCCGAATGAGTGCCCGTAGGAGACCGGGATGCCCAAGGGTTTCAAAAGATCATCAAGGGCACTTCTCAATGTTAGCCTGGGCTCATCATTGATATTGCAATCACTGAATGCACCAAGCACAATCCCCGCTGCGCGCTTCAGGTTGGTGGCAGAGAGCAGGTGAAACAGCATTTTATCCACGCGGTACGTCTTCTCCTCAATCTCTTCCAGGTAGGCAATTGTATTCTGAAAGTCAGGTTCAAACCGGGTGCCAGTGATGGAATCCAGCACACTGATGTTTCCACCGGTCAATCTTCCTTCTGCAACCCCTTCCCGGATGGTATACCTGTCGAATTCCGGGTTCCTGCCGGTCTCCTTTTCCCGGCGGTAGGGATATTTGTAAGGTATCTCCGGTTCCATAAGTACTTTTCTCAATGATTTTTCAACGAAACGGTTAAAATCGGAAATTCCCAGCGGTCCGTGGAAAGTCACCAGACCTGTCTCTTTAAAAATAGCTGCATGGAGGGCGGTAACGTCACTGTATCCCACAAATACTTTCGGATTCGCAAGGATGGTTTTGTAATCCAGCAGGTCCAGGATCCTGATGGAGCCATAGCCGCCCCGTACACACCAGATCCCATTGATCTCTTTTCGGGAGAACATATCCATGAGCTCACCGGCGCGTTCCTGGTCCTTTCCGGCAAAGTACCCGTATTCTGACAGGACTGTTTCGTTATACGTGGCCCTGAAACCCATCCCCTCCAGCTTCTGAATAGTGTCTTCCAGTTGCTGACTGGAAATGGGACTCCCGGGTGTCACCAACCCGATCAGGTCCCCTTCTTTTAAACCTTTTGGAAGGATCCGGACTTCTGTTTCAGGATGATCATCCGGAACAGCAGCTTTCAATCCGCTCCAGGAGCCCAGTGAAAGGGCCGCCAGCAATCCTGATTGTTTAATGAATGACCTTCGGTCCTGCATGTCTTTTAGCTGGTTAGTTTCTCAATACCAATACCCGGCCTTTGTGGAAGTACGATTTTCCCATCCACCACTTTCACTCCGTCGAACAGATCATTGCTGATCAGCAGATTCCCGTCCAGGTCGGCCCAGTCCACCAGAGGCGAAAGCTGTGAGGCTGCAGAGACCGCACAGGAAGTCTCCGTCATACAGCCGATCATCACCTTCATATCCATGGCCCTTGCCACGGTGATCATCTTATGCGCCTCCCTTAAACCGGTGCTTTTCATGAGTTTGATATTGATACCTGAATAGATCCCCTTGAAAGCTGCCACATCCGTCAAACGCTGGAATGCCTCATCGGCAATGATGGGAAGCGGGCTCTTTTCCGTAAGCCAGGCCGTTGCATCCATTTCGTTTTTGGAAAGGGGCTGTTCAACAAAGACCACCCCCTGTTCACGGAGCCACCCGATCAACTCCAGTGCTTCATGCTTGTCCTTCCAGCCCTGGTTCACATCCACATACAGGGGGACACCGGTGACCGATCTGACCGCATTGATCATCTCCCTGTCATTTCCTCCTCCCAGTTTAACCTTTAATACCCTGAACCGGGATGCCTCCATTGTCTTTTGCTTCACCATCTCAGGGGTATCTATCCCTATGGTGAAGGATGTCATGGGTGTTTTCTCAGGGTTCAGTCCCCACAATCTGTAAAGCGGCTGATCCACCATTTTTCCGATCAGGTCGTGCAGGGCAATATCCACCGATGCTTTTGCCGCCCGGTTTCCCTCATCCAGGCCATCCACATATTCAAGGATCTCATCCACCAGGAAAGGATCTTTAAACTGTTCCAGGTCTGCTTTACTCAGAAACTTCATCACAGAATCCTGGGTCTCACCCAGATATGGAGGCATGGAGGCCTCTCCATACCCGGTAAATCCCTCGAAACCAATTTCCGTCAGCACCACCGGCGTGGTATTCCTGGAGAAACCGGATACAGTAAAGGTATGTCTCAACTGGAGGTCATAGGGACCAAATGAAAGCTTCATCTTTCCGCCCCCGCTGACCGGTACCATATGGCTACAGGCTGTGGGGGACAGTGAAGCCGCAACGGAAACTGCGCCCATACGGGTGATAAATCTGCGCCTGGTAGATTTCATTTGACTGGTTTTATTATCTCTTTGTAAAATGGGTTGTCGATGATGGACTGGAAACCATCCCCTTCCATTCCGGTCGGCCTGACTGCCCTGACGAAAAGGTCATCATATCCTTCGATGTGGTTGTACCTGGATGGATCCATACTGCTGATGCCCACTTTACCCAGGTTTTCGGAGGCATGGATAAATTCTGAATCTCCAAGGTAGATAGCCACATGAGTGACACGCTCAGCCTGGTTTTCACCGGATCTGGTTCCGAAGAAAAGCAGATCGCCGGGAAGAAGATCTGCAGGATTGTATTGGGTGGTAACCACTCTGCCACAAAGCGATTGCTGGTTAGCATCCCGCATGAGGATGATCCCGTTCAGGTAGTAAACAATGGATGTGAATCCACTGCAATCAATGGCTTTGGAGGAACTCCCACCCCACAGGTAAGGGATTCCGTTGAATTTCAAAGCAGTACGCACCAGGTTCGCCGTTGAAAAGGGCTGGTTAAAGAGATCCATCATATCCGTCACTTCGGCCTGCTTTACCCAAGCCCGGGCACTGTCCGGAAAGGTCACCTCATAAAATCCGGATTTTGACGAGCAGACCGGCAGAATGGATCCTGCCACCAGATCGGATACGGGCAGGGAATTTTCATCCGGCTCAGTATAGGCAAAACCATACTGCCTGGAATATATTATCTTTTCGGAGATTTTCAATGAATGTACACGGGATTGATCCAAGGGTGCCACTGCTGCAGCGATCACCCATCCCAGGTAAAGGTTTGGAGTCTGTACCAGGTACCAGCCCTCCTCCTCTTTCAGGATTCTTACCGGCGTACCCAACAGGGCCTCACTAACCAGCTCTGCCCTGTGACTGGGTTCAGATTTCATGTGGGCCACCGAATTGTTCACCTGGCCATTGACCTGTACTCCGGGTTCATCTACCGGCAGCAACCGAAGGTTGTTAACCACGTTGGGGTAGATCCCGGTAATGTGTTGCGTAATTGCCTGGAAGGCCTGAATATCCCCCACTTCTCCACCCAGGATGATATCTCCCGATGCAGAGGCAAGCTCCGGTTTCCAGTAGGCAATACGAATATCGGGAGCATACACACTTTTTAACGAATCGAGAAGCAGATTGATTTCAGCGGCAGTACGGTTGGTCCGAAAATGACATGCTGTACAGATTAAAAGGGCCGACAGAAGGGTTATCGCCCGGATATAAAATCTCTTCATTTCAGATGATGTTGTCCAATCCTTTGCTAAAATAGGGATTATCCACCGACCTCTCGGCATATCTTTTCCACCATGTCCAATACCTGACTCTTTTCCTATCCAAATCTCCGGGCCACAGTTATTAAAAAACTGCCAAATGCGTGCAATTCCATAATAAGGATTCTTTTGGGACCACAAACAATGGATTTTATTGAGGAATAACTATTTTAGAAGAGCTTTTCAAACAGGCAATCTGAACTTAATGCAAAACAAACTATAAACCACTTAAAATCATTAACATGAATAAAAAAATAACCATCCTTGTTGCCTTTGTTGTATGCAGTTTAACGATCACGGCTCAACGCGTAGGTTCCTCACCTGAATACATCAAAGCCCTGACAGCGGAATGGAAAGGGGAGCGTTTCCCTGACGGCAGACCAAAAGTGCCGGATGCCCTGCTCGAAAGATTGAAAGCACTTTCTATGGAGGAAGTATGGGGAGTATTGCGCAACAAAGGGTTTCAGAACCAGTATGAAAGCGACTGGCACATCATTCGCCCCGACCAAGTCATGACAGGCCGTGTGGTTACAGCCCAGTATATGCCATCACGCCCCGACCTTGAAAAACAGGTAAAGGAGCAGGGTATCGCAGAGAACAGGGCTCAAAAGGGAGGAACCAATTCATGGCCCATTGATGTCCTGGTACCCGGAGATGTTTATGTGGCAGATGGTTTTGGCAAAATTGTGGATGCAACACTGATTGGGGACAACCTTGGAAATGCCATCTATGCCAATTCACAGAACGGCGTCATCTTCAACGGATCGGTAAGAGA
>CAYVRK010000009.1:0-32282 GCA_964453785.1 uncultured Bacteroides sp. | reverse complement strand
CAGATTGACAGCAGATGGAGTGAAGAGATCAGGGAGGATTTCCTGAACTGGTTAAACAACTATCCCGGCAAACTGCCCATGTCAAAAGAGGAGTTGGATAACTATCTGAAAGAGAGAAACTGGTAGTGCAATTTACACCGGAAATTATAGTACAAACAACCAAACTTAACCCATAATGAAAGATATTATACAACAGATTGGAGCTCAGAACAGAGAGAACGAAAGCAGGGATGCCCTGGCCATTCAGGCTGAAATTGAGAATCCGGCCACCGGAAACAACCGGAGGAATTTTCTTAAGAAAGCTGCGTTTGGCGGAGTTGCCCTTGGCGGATTGATGCATCTTTCCATCGAAGATACCATAGCGCAAACCACCTCGAAAGTTACAAGGGCCTCATCGCCTTCCGATCTGAAAATCATCGATATGCGTTATGCGGTGACATCAGTCCTGGGAGGCACGGCCATTATTCGCATCGATACCAACCAGGGAATCTACGGATTGGGTGAAGTAAGAGACGGGGCCGATGTACGTTATGCCCTGATGCTCAAAAGCCGGATCCTCGGGCTAAATCCCTGCAATGTGGAAATGATCTTCAAGATCATTAAGCAGTTTGGCGGCCAGGGACGCCAGGGCGGTGGTGTCTGTGGTGTGGAGATGGCACTCTGGGACATTGCCGGCAAAGCATACGGAGTCCCCGCCTGGCAATTGCTGGGAGGAAGGTACCGCAGCAGCGTCAGGTTGTATGCGGATACGCCCGAAGGCAAGTCACACGAAGACCAGACGGAAAAAATAAGATATCGTATTGAGGAGCAGGGCTATACCTGGCTAAAGATGGATCTTTCCATCAATTCGCTGAGGGATATTCCTGGTACACTGGTGAACCAGGAATTCTGGAAAGGAGGCCAGTATGACATGAGAAATTACATGGGTTATGGAAATACAAAGCACCCCTTTACCCAGATACAAATCACAGAAAAAGGATTGGAAGAATTGGCCAAAATTGCAGAACATACCCGGGAGCATATTGGTTGGGATATTCCTCTTTCGACGGATCATTACGGACATTTCGACCTGAACAACGGGATCCGGTTGGGAAAAGCCATCGAGAAGTACAGGCTGGCCTGGCTGGAAGATATGATTTCGTGGGAGTATACCGACCAGTGGAAAACCATTACGGAGGCACTGGAAACACCGACAACAACCGGTGAAGATATTTATCTCCTTCAAACCTTCAAACCGCTTATCGATACCCATGCAGTGGATATTGTTCACCCCGATCTGGCGACCTCCGGCGGACTTCTGGAGACCAAAAAAATTGGGGATTATGCCGAGGAGAATGGCATTGCCATGGCCATGCACCAGGCCGGGACTCCGGTTTCTTTTATGGCCAATGTACACTGTGCTGCAGCCACACAGAATTTCCTGGCCCTGGAACACCATTCGGTTGATCTGCCCTGGTGGGAAGACCTGGTGAAAATGACCGACGGCAATCCAATCATTACCAAAGGATTTGCTTCTGTACCCGAATCGCCTGGCCTGGGAATTGAATTAAATGAAGATGTGATTAAGGAACATCTGGACCGCAGGGACAAGAGTTTCTTTGCTCCGACAGACGAGTGGAACGAAAAACGCGCGCACGACCGGATCTGGAGTTAAACAAATGAAAACAAAGTTTAGAATCCCTCAGAGATTGCTGTTTATAGCAACAGGGATCATTGCCACACTCTGGTTTATAATCAGGGTTATTCCCAAACCATCCCGTGCTGCTTATCCCTGTATGAGGATCGCGGCACCGGTCATGTCGGGATTTGTAGTGTATCTGCTTTCCCTGGGAGGGTTTGCGCTTATTCTGCGAAAAGCAAGACACCATTTCAACCGTGCCCGGTATCTTACAACGGGATTCCTGGTGATTGCCGCCATCATTGTCATGGCTGTTTTTATGGGTCAGAATTCTCCTGATTCCTCTGCAGCAGGATTGGAAAAAACAGGGCCCGATGACGGTCCCAATCAACCCATGGGCATCGGGAATGGGGTGAATCCCGGACGGGTGGTTTGGGTGTGGGACCCCAAAGCAACCAATGCGGATTGTATCAATGCTTTCGAGCATTATAAACCCGAAAATACCAATCAGGGTGTCGTGAACCGAATGGTTGTGGATGGCCTTAAAAACCTGGGTGGCAAAGCTACCTTGTCTGAATCGTGGGATGTTATTTTCCGGTCTTTTAATTATAAGAAGAGCAAGAGCGGCAAAGGTTATACCAGGGGCGAGAAGATTTTCATCAAAGTGAACCAGGGAACTGCCAACGGGATGCTCAGAAGGATCAATCAAAAAACCGGTTTCGATGTACCTAAAAAACTGACTGAGAGCCAGGGGGCAAAAGAGGGGAAATACGGAACCTGTGAGACCTATCCAAATGTGGTGCTGGAGATCTTGCGTGAACTGGTTTACGTGGTGGGTGTGGATCAAAAAGACATTGCCATTGGCGATCCCATTGCTCACATTTACAATTACAACTATGAAACATGGGCCACCGAATTCCCGGAGGTGCTTTATGTGGATAAAGCATCCAACCTTTACGGAAGAACCCTGATCAATCCCACTGAAGAAGATCTCATTTTCTATTCCGACAGTACGCAGAGTGATAAGTTGTATGATATCATTGAGAATGCGGATTACCTGATCAATGTGGCCAACCTGAAACCCCATGGTCGTGCAGGCGTTTCACTCACAGCAAAAAATCACTTTGGGTCACATGCCAGGAGATCCGCTTTTCACCTGCATTATTCCCTCATATCACCTTTTTCAATGGGGAGCCCCACAAACAGTGGGTATGGGAAATACAGGGTTCTGGTAGATATCATGGGAAGCAAATACCTTGGCCAGAATACATTGCTCTATGTGGTGGATGGGTTGTACGGCGGAGGTTCGGTTGAGACCAGGGTACCGGTTAAATATTTCATGCCGCCTTTTAACAACGACTGGAGCAGTTCGATTTTTCTGTCCCAGGATCAGGTCGCCCTTGAATCGGTATGTTATGATTTCCTGCGCACCGAATGGAACGGAACTTACAGGCATAGTCCCAACAACAATGCCTATGAAGCCATGGTCAATGTAAATGGGGTGGATGACTATCTTCACCAGGCTGCTGATCCGGCCAACTGGCCGGGCGGCATCATCTACGATCCTGATCGGTCAGGCACACCCCTGATGAGCCTTGGCACCCATGAACATTGGAACAATGCTGCAAAAAAGCAATATTCCCGAAATCTGGGCCTGAACAGTGGTATTGAACTCATCTCTGTTCCTGATACTTTGGTCGGGAGAGACGGGCCGGTGGTCACCACCAGTGAAACCTGGTTGAAGGAATCCCCTTTAATTCAAGAAGCAGCATTGGCATCTGATTCTGATTTTGTGCCAGAGGATGCTGAAAGGAGCCTCATTAGATATGTGAATGAAAGCAATTTTGGCAGTAACATCCAGGCAATAAACTTCTACTCGGTTGTGGTGGATGATGACAATGTAAAATGGTTTCTGACTGAAAAAGGAATTGTGAGTTTTGATGATAATGAGTGGAAGTTGAACAATGAGAACCGGCAAATCCCTGCCCAGGATGCAAAAGGGATGGCTTACGATTCATCTGAATTTGGAATGGAATTGTGGCTGGCCTCTCCCCTGGGGGCAACGGTTGCATCTATACCCGTGGACGCCAGGTCAGGAGCAACTACTTATTATTCAGATAATTCAACCATTCTTAGTGAAAATGTGCTTTCGGTGGCTGTTGGAAAAGGTTCATTGCGCTGGTTTGGGACTGACAAAGGTATATCAGCCTTTGATAAGGACAAATGGCTCACACCTGCCTATGAGCGAAAATATCCTCAGTACATGTTCAAGGACTTTCCGATTACTTCTATGGCAACCAGTCCGGATGGCGATTCTCTCTATGTGGCCACAAAAGGAGCAGGAGTTGCCAGGGTTTTCCGCAATGACGTAGATGCCATATCCGGAGCTTCCGAATATGCCCAATGGGGTCCCATTCAAATACCCTCCGACAATATCAACTGTATCTGTATCACTCCCGACGGGACACAATGGTTTGGGACCGATGCAGGAGTGGCCAGGCACATTGGAAATATCACCATGGAAAACTGGCTGGTTTATAATGAAGAGGATGGATTGGTGAACAATACAGTTCAGGCCATCGCTGTCGATTACAGAGAACGTGTCTGGATCGGAACAAAAGGTGGCGTTTCCGTTTATTATAACAATTCCATGACATCGATCACCGAAAAGGATGGATTAACAAGCAACAATATTTTATCCATTTCGGTCGATAAGGAGGGCGTTGTTTGGTTTGGGACCGATTCAGGGGTAACAAGCTACTGGAGGGGAGAGCTTACAAAATACACACATTAACTTTTTACAGGCATATGATCAGTGATACCATTGAAAACAGGCATTTCTATACACTGCTGTCTCCCCGGATAAAGATGGCCCTTGACTATTTGGGAACAACAGATTTTTCGGCCCTGGAACCCGGCCGTTATGATGTAGATGGAGATCGTATATTTGCCCTTGTCCAGGAGTATAAAACCATTCCCATGGAAATGGGGAAATGGGAATGCCACCAACAATATATTGACATACAGTATATTGTTGAAGGAACCGAGCAAATCGGTTTCGCAAACCGTGATAAAATGGACGTGATGATTGAATACAATCCAACCCACGATATCACATTCCTGAAAGGGGAAGGCAATTACGTAACCTTCACCAAAGGTTGTTTCGGGATTTTCTTTACACACGATGCACATCAACCCAAAGTGGCCCCCGGAAATGGTCCCGGGCAGGTAAAGAAAGTGGTGGTGAAAATCCTGGCCGTATAATAGAAAATAATTCAACATGGAAAAAACTCTCTCCCTGAAACGTTGGTATCGGTTGATACCCATAGCTTTTATTACCTACAGTCTTGCTTATCTGGATCGTGCAAATTTTGGATTCGCTGCAGCAGGCGGCATGGCTGCCGATCTTGATATTTCAGCAGCCATTTCCTCTTTGCTGGGATCGCTGTTCTTTCTGGGATACTTTTTCTTTCAGATTCCCGGTGCACTGTATGCTGATAAAAAGAGTGCCAAGAAATTGATATTCTGGTCATTGATTCTATGGGGCTTGCTGGCTGCAGCTACCGGTATGATCAGCAATGTCAATGCACTGATCGTGATCCGTTTCAGTCTGGGTGTTGTTGAGAGTGCTGTGATGCCTTCCATGCTCGTGTTTTTGAGCAAATGGTTTACAAAAGCCGAACGCTCCAGGGCCAATACTTTCCTGATACTCGGCAATCCGGCAACCATCTTATGGATGTCTATTTTATCGGGTTATCTGGTAGATTCCGTGGGTTGGCGCTGGATGTTTATTCTGGAAGGCCTTCCTGCAATCATCTGGGCATTTTTGTGGTGGCGCCTGGTTGTCGACAGGCCAAAAGATGCCAAATGGTTGACAGATACTGAAAAGAATGACTTACAGGCACAGCTGGATCTTGAACAACAGGACATTAAGCCTGTTAAAAATTACGGCGTGGCATTCCGGTCCAAAGTGGTTATTCTGCTGTGTCTTCAATATGCATTGTGGTGCATTGGGGTGTATGGGTTTGTCATTTGGCTGCCATCGATCATCAATGCAGCTCCTGACGCCAATATAGTAACTACCGGTTGGCTGGCTTCGGTTCCCTATGTGCTGGCCATTATCGGGATGTTAACTGCCTCCTATTTCTCCGATAAAACATTAAACAGGAAATTGTTTATCTGGCCATTTCTGCTGATTGGTTCCCTGGCCTTTTATGGTTCCTATTTAATGGGTACCACAAGCTTCTGGTTATCCTTTGTATTGCTCGTGATTGCAGGCGGTGCCATGTATGCCCCATACGGGCCGTTTTTTGCAGTTATTACCGAAGTATTGCCCCGCAATGTATCAGCAGGTGCCATTGCTTTGATCAACAGCATGGGTGCTTTGGGGTCCTTTGTGGGCGCTTACATTGTAGGTTACCTGAATGGCACTACCGGTGGATTTGGAGCCTCTTATATATTTATGGCGGGTTCCCTCTTTGTATCAGCCATACTAACGATGGTTGCCATTAAAACCAAGAAGGTCCGGCCGGTTTAATTCAAGGCTTTTTTGAATTTCTTAAAAAAATGAAAATGAAAAAACGAATGAACTCAGGAATGGTCTCCGGACTGCTTATTTCAGTGCTTTTGATAGGAACAGGTAGTTTGACACAGTCATGCAACAATCCAAAGGATAAAAAGGAGGCAAACCAGTGGTTTAGCAGTGGTGAATGGTTGAATGGCCTGGAACTTAAACCCCATACGTCCACCAATCAACAGGAATTTGAGAAACTCTATAAAGCCAATTCCCTTTGGTGGGACCAGGCTTTTGAATGGTTAAAAACAACGGATCTGGATACCATAGGACCTGGTACCTATATCATTGAAGAAGGGAATGTCAGAGCGATTGTGAGTGAAGCTCCGGCACCCTTACTTGAAAAGGTCAAATGGGAAGCCCACAAAGATTTCAGCGACATTCAATATATTGTAAAAGGAAAAGCACAAATGGGTGTGGCTCCGGTTTCAGAAGCAAGCGTTACAGAAGCCTATGACAGTGCAAAGGATATTGGCTTCTTTGATGTCGACGGAGAGTATTACACTGCGGAGCCCGGAACATTTTTTATTTTCACTCCCGAAGATGCCCATCGCCCCGGCGTTCATGTTGAAGGGTATGATACAATAAAAAAAGTAGTCCTCAAGATCCGGGCAAAAACCTCAGAATAACTGAGCACTGAGCACTGAGCACTAGGCACTGTGATGTTCGGTTCGCCGGATGATCTCATCCTGAAGTTCGGTGCCCAGATCGTTGAAATAGTCACTGTAGCCTGCCACCCTGACAATCAGGTCCTGGTACTTCTCAGGATGTAATTGGGCATCTCTCAGCGTATCTGCCGATACCACATTGAACTGGATATGGTGTCCGTTCATCCGGAAATAGCTCCTGATCAGCTGGGTCACTTTCCGAATGCCCTGGTCGTCCCTGAAGAAATCGGGTGTAAACTTCTGGTTCAGCAGGGTTCCCCCTGTTTTCAGATGATCAATTTTCAATGCTGAATTCAATACTGCGGTAGGTCCTTTGCGGTCCATTCCCTGGAACGGGGAGATCCCTTCCGAAAGAGGTTCATTAGCCAGCCGCCCATCCGGTGTGGCCCCCACCACTTTCCCAAAATAGACATGGCTGGTGGTAGGCAGCATGTTGATCCGGTAAGTGGCCCCACGAGGGCTCTTTCGTCCGTTCACCGATTCATAGAATGCCTCGAAAACCCATGTGGCATGCACATCGGCAAGGTCGTCA
Source organism: uncultured Bacteroides sp. (assembly GCA_964453785.1). GTDB lineage: Bacteria > Bacteroidota > Bacteroidia > Bacteroidales. The sequence continues at coordinate 24,891 of CAYVRK010000009.1, read as the reverse complement.
TCATTGCCGTATTTGGGCGTATCATACAACAGGGATGCCCTCAGCTGGTCATGGCCTTCAAAATTTTGCGAAAGCACCTCCAGGAAAGTACTCATGGAAATGTGCATTTTTTGAAAAACATGGGTTTGAAGCGCCGAAAGCATATCGGTCACCGATCCCAGTCCCACTCCCTGGATATAGCTGGTATTGTACCGGGCACCGCCCCCATTGTAGTCCGTGCCGTTTATGATGCAATCATCGATCAGCAATGAAAGGAAGGGCACCGGCATATGAGTGCTGAAGATTCTTTCAATGATGTTGTTGCCCCTGATCTTGATGTCGATGAAGTGGTGCAACTGCGTATGAAAAGCTTCCTGAAGTTCTTCAAACGACTTAAAAGTGGCAGGATCACCTGTCCTGGGCCCGATCTCTTTACCCGATAAAGGATCCGTTCCGTTATTCAGGGTGACCTCCAACACCTTCACAAGGTTGAAATAACCAGTGAGGATATAGGCTTCGGTTCCAAATGCCCCGCTCTCCACACACCCCGACGCACCACCGTTTCGTGCATCTTCAGGCTTTTTGCCCTGGTTGACCAGTTCCTGAACGATGGCTTCCGTATTGAAAAAGGATGGCTGGCCAAATCCTGTTTTCACGATCTTCACCGCCCTGTCCACAAAAGCATCCGGACTTTCCTTACTCACCTGTACCATGGAGGAGGGTTGCAACAGGCGCATCTCCTCAATGACATCCAGCAGCAGAAAACTGAGCTCATTGACCGCATTGGTGCCATCCGTTTTCAAACCGCCCAGGTTGATTAGACAGAAATCGGTATAGGTATTGCTTTCTTCAGCCGTTACACCAACCTTGGGGGGAGAAGGGTGGTTGTTGAATTTGATCCAGAATGCCTGAAGCAACTCCCTGGCACCTGCTTCATCCAGAAATCCGCTGGATAAATCGTTCCGGTAAGAGGGCAAAAGATGCTGATCAAGACGGCCGGGATTAAATGAATCCCAGGGATTCAGTTCGGTGATTACTCCCAGGTGAACAAACCAGTAGTACTGAAGTGCTTCCTGCAAGGTAGAAGGTGCCTGGGCCGGGACCTTCCGGCAGATGGCTGCCATCCGGATCAATTCATTTCTCCTTTGGGGGTCCGATTCAGAAACAGCCAGCCTGTCCAGTTCCTCTGCGTGCCTCTCCGCAAACATGATCAGGGCATTCGCAGTAATTTCCATGGCCAGCAACTCCTCCCTCCGGTCGTAAGCCCTTGGATCATTCAGGAAATCCAGTCCGGCCACGACAGTACGGATCTCTTCAATGATCTCTCTCATTCCCCGTTTGTAAATCCTGTTTCCCAGGACCGTATGGCCCGGGGCCCGCTGCTCCTGGAATTCGGTGAAAACACCTGCATCGTAGGCTGCCTTCCAGTCATCATCCAGATTATTGAATATTCTCTCCCGGTTTGTCCTGCCCCTCCAGTAGGGAATGATCACCTCTTTAAAAGCCCTCCTTGTCTCCCGGTCCACTTTGAAAGAGACCTTCTCCCTGCTGTCAAGGATATCCAGATCCTTTAAGGTGTGAAGGTTGATTTCAGGATAGGTGGGTGTGGCCTTGGGAGCAGGACCACGCTCCCCGACGATCAGTTCATCCTCATTGATGCAGATGGATTTGTGCTGCAGGAGATACGCAAAGCACCTGGCCCTTACCACCGGTACCGAATAGTGTGCCGGAGAGATTCCCTTATAAAAGGCCGTAACCAGCAATCCCCTTTCAGCCGAAAGGCGGTTCACTGCATGCAGACTTGCATCTCTTAAACGTTCAATTCTGTCAGTCATCTCATGTCTGTCTTAGGGTCTATCCGCCCAGGGATATGACCAGTCCGGTTTTTTCAAATCGTACCGCCAATCCTTCAAGAAAGGTTTGATCCGGCTCTTTCACATCCGGGTTCAGCTGTTTCATTCCCAGTCTGGTATATTTGTTTGCCGCAATCCTGTGGTACGGCAGCAGGTGCACCTCTTCCAGCTTCGCACTCCGCTGCTCCAGAAAAGAGACAAAACGGCTGATCTCTTCATCGGAAGTGTTGATCCCCGGAATCACAGGAATCCGGAAAATCAACCTGGCCCCACGCTCAAGCAGGTGGTCCGCAATGGAAAGGATCCCCTGGTTTTCAACCCCGGTATACTTCAGATGCAAGCCATTGTCCATATTCTTCAGGTCATAGAGGAACAGGTCTGTATGCTCCATGACCCTGTCGAACATTTCCCGGCTGGCAAAGCCGCTCGTATCCACTGCGGTATGCAATCCGCTCTCTTTGCACGCTTTCAACAAAATCTCAAGCGCATCTGTCTGCATCATGGGCTCTCCTCCCGAAAAGGTGATCCCCCCGCCCGACTCTTCATAGTAATGCCGGTCCCTCAGCAGGATATCCATCAAATCACCCTCACTGATCTTCTCCCCGTAGGTTTTGCTGCCCGGGATGCTCACCCCGTTCACCTTCCTCTCCACCTCAACGGTTACCGGTTCACTTGACTGGCTCTCGGGATTGTGGCACCACCAGCATCCCAGGGGACAACCCTTCAGGAATACGGTGGTCCGGATACCGGGCCCGTCATGCACCGCAAAACGCTTTATGTCAAATATTGTCACCACGCAAATATCTCCAACATTGTTATTGAGAATGTAACAAGGAAGCAGAATCTTTATCCAGATAGATCCATACAGCTTCATGGTCCTGCAATACCGATGCCGGAACAAGCGGAGTAAGCTCGCCTTCCAGAGCACCTTTTACAGCTTCAGCTTTGCGCAGGTCAGGAACACTGCAAATAATCGCTTCCGATTTCATGATCTGTCTCACAGACATACTAATAGCCCGTTCAGGAACATCACTCAAGGTTGGGAACCATCCTTCCCCAAGCTGCTGACGGCGGCACCTTTCATCCAGACTGACCACAAGGTAGGGTTCTTCGGTTTCGAAATCAGCCGGAGGATCATTGAAGGCCAGGTGGCCATTTTCACCAATACCCACAAAAGCCACATCAATGGGATGTTTCCTTATGATTTCACCCAGGCGGTCACACACTGCCCGGGGATCGGACTCTCCATTGATATAGTGGAATTTGTGCAATGAAACCTTCTCCACAAATCGCTCTTTCAGGTACCTTCGAAATGAAGCGGGATGCTTCTCAGAAATTCCAACGTATTCATCGAGATGAAAGGCAGTAACCCTTGACCAATCCACCTCCTGTCTGATCAATTCATTCAGCATTTCGAACTGGGAGGACCCGGTTGCCACAACGATGTTCGCCGCTCCTTTGGAATAAATAGCTTCGCGAATGATCCGGGCCCCGTTTATCGCAGCTTTTTCACCCAGTTCGCGCTTCGATTTTGACAATACTATTTTCATTTGTTTCTACTATTTTAGTCAGAAAAAATCGGCTATTGCAAAATAGCTGGTTAATAAGCTGTATAGTATGATCGCTACCAAACCAATATTCATCATTGTTCCTGCAACATACTCCTTCATCAGCGATTTTCGATTGATCAGAATAAATACAGGTATAGCAACAGCCGGCAGTATCAACGCCTGAAAGGCCTGAGAAAAAACCATCAGCAAGGGAGAGGTGGTATGCATAAACTGCATTCCGAAACCAAACAGGAGGCCTATCAGTCCAAGTATCCTGTACAGGGGCGAACGAATATTTCTAGCTCTCCCCGTATAATCGGAGATAAGCCAGGGAGCTATCAATATGATTGGGAATATGGAAGAGATTCCAGCTCCCACTATTCCCAGGATCAAAATAACAGCAGCAATCTTGCCACCCAGGGGTTCAAACAGGCTGATCATCTCAACAGTATTGTTCATTTTCATCCCCATCACATGCAGGGTGCCTGCTGAGACAGCCATGATCACCAGGCTCAGAAAAAGCATCATAGAGGCAGATATTGCCGCATCTTTTCTTTCAAGTTTTAAATTCTTGATGGTCCAGCCTTTTTCGGCCACCACGGTGCTTCGCATGATAAATACAGCAGCAGAACAGGTGGTACCGGTTATTGCAGCAATTAACCTGAGTGTCCCGTCACTTTTAGGAATACGCGGCAGAAGTCCGCCTGCAATAGCGGTGAAGCTTGGTTTGACCATAAAGAACACAACAACGAAAGAGAGCCCCATCAGGATAACAAGGAAGATGAGGAATTTCTCAAAAACCTGATATTTCCCAACCCATAACAATGCATAGAGTAAAACCACCAACACAACAGTGATTGTCAGGGTACTGAATCCTGAACCACCAAACAGCAGCCTGGAGGCTTCCTGTATCAGATCGGTGACAATTCCGAATATGCCCATCAGGGCGAGCAACTCACCAAGCACCAGTGCGATCAGTATATAGATGGCCAATACCTTTCCGAATTTCAGGTTGGATTTTATGGTGGAAAGCGCTGTATTGCCCGTTACAAGGGTTGTTTTGCCATAAGCAACCATTAAAACATAGGTAAAGATGCAGGAGAGAACCAGAGCCCAGGTCAGTGTCATCCCATGTTCAGCCCCCACTTTTGCCATGGTGGTGATACTTCCCGTACCAATGTTATACCCGATCAGAAACAGTCCCGGTCCAATTGCGGTCAGTCCGAAAAGAATCCTTTTAAGAAGCTTCATGTTTGCCATAGAGCAACTGTTACTCTTTTGAATAAACTACTTTCCCAGCCACCATGGTTTGCTGAATGACCAGTTCACCGTGCTCTATGGTAAACAGGATCAGATCGGCACGTTTCCCTTCAGCTATCTCACCGAGGTCCTGAAGCCCCATCAGACGGGCAGGATTTGTGCTGGCCATCTGAATGGCTTCTGAAAGACTGCATCCGGTAAATTTCATCATATTTCCTACACAGAAGCGTATGGGAGATGCTGCTCCGGCCAGTACATTTTCGGCGGGAAATTTTACAACATGAGGTGTCAGAACGACTTTTCGTTCCCCCCTGATGTATTCTCCGGGTTCAAGCCCGGCCAGATCGAGAGCATCGGAAACCAGTATGGTGCGATCGTTCCCTTTGACTTTGTAAAAAGTCTGCACCTCTTCCTGATTCAAATGAAAACCGTCCACAATCAGACTGGCTGATAATCGATCCTCTGCCAACTGCGGCCAGAGGGGGTTGTTGTGACGATCGATCATATTTGCGCAACCATTTCCAAGATGCGTGGATAGGGAGGCCCCTGCATCTGTTGCTGCTTGAATCTCCATTGCACTACCATTGTGATGGCCCAATGAAACAACAATGCCATCCTGGCTGCATTTCTGGATAAAAGAAACGGCTCCTTCAATTTCAGGAGCAACCGTAATGATTTTGATCCCGTTTTTCGCCGCGTGCTGTAATTCCTGAAATTCGTTCCAATCTGGCTTCCTTATATATTTTTCAAGATGAGCCCCTCGAAATCCTTGTACCGGTGATATATATGGGCCCTCCAGATGGAAACCCGGGATAGACTTCCCAATCTCTTGATCATCAAGCGCCCTGGAAAGAATCGAAAAACTGTTTATAAAGGACTCATGATCTGCTGAAACCAGTGTGGGCAGAAAGGAGGTAACACCCTCTTTCCACAAGGCCCTGGTAGCTTCCCGGATCATCTCAATATTCAATTTCTGGTCTGCGAAATCAATTCCCATATAGCCGTTAATCTGAATATCAATCAATCCGGGAGCCACATAGACATCCGGTCGCTCAGATCCTGAGGAAAGGGTTTTGATCTCTGCAATTTTCCCGTCCGCAATCTCAATGCTCACCGGTTTTTGATCCAGATAATAAATTCCTTCCACAGAATAGGAATTATCAGAGCTGCTATTCCCGGTATCGGAATTTTTATTCCCTGTACAAGCTACCAATGTAAATAGAACAACCAGAATGAGAAAACGGGTACCATGTTTCATAAGATTGGTTTTTTGTGTCTAAATTAATATAATACTTCTCCTTTCACCTTTTCACTTTCACCTTTATACTTCCTTCAGCTTCCACTTGCCCCGCCTGAAGATGGCCATGGCCATGAATGTGAGCGTCGCTTCACCGATAAGGATGGCATAGCAGACCCCGTTGATTTGCAGACCAAGCACTTTGGTAAACAGGTAGGCCAGCGGAATCTCCAGGAGCCAGAAGGCAATAAAGTTGATCCACACAGGAGTGGAAGTGTCACCTGCACCATTAATGGCATTGATCATCACCATTCCCATGGCATAGATCAGGAATCCGAAACTGACCAAACGAAGGAAGGTGATACCATTCTGCATGACCACCGGTTCTTCAATCGGATCAATGAAGAATCCGATAAAAACCTCAGGGATGGCAATGAATATGATGGACACAAGGCCCAGTAAGACCATGTTTCCGATGCCAACCACCCAGGCCGACCTTTCAGCCCTGTCAGGCTGGCCGGCACCCAGGTTTTGGCCCACCAGTGTGGCTGCTGCATTGGCCATCCCCCAGGAAGGCATCAACACAAACATTACAATCCTCATGGCTATGGTATACCCTGCTACAACCTCTTCTCCCAGGCTGGTTACCACCCAGATCAGGAAGATCCAGGAAAAGGTAGCAATCATATATTGGCCAATGGCTCCCAGTGACAGTTTGACCAGTTTAACTGCCTCGGTCATCCTGATAACGATTTGCTTCGCACGAACCTTCACCCTGTATTTTCCCTTTCCGAGCAGGTAGAGCTGGTAGGCAACTGCCAGTCCACGGCCCATATTGGTGGCCACAGCCGCCCCTTTGATACCCAGCTCGGGGAAAGGCCCGATCCCGAAAATAAGCAGGGGATCAAGGATGATGTTCAATATGTTGGCGAACCAGAGCACCCGCATGGAAATGGCAGCATCCCCGCTGCTTCTGAAAACTGCATTGATGATAAAGAGAAGAATGATCACCATGTTACCGCCCAGCATAATGGCGGGGTACATGTAGCCCATTTCAACGGTCGTTTCCGATGCACCCATCAGCCTGAGGAGGTCCCTGGCGAAAAAGATCCCCACAGCAGTAAACAGGAGCGAAACCACTATCCCGGTGAAGATGGCCTGAACGGCAGCCACAGCGGCATCCCCGGGACGCTTCTCCCCTATCCTTCTGGAAACCAGGGCGGTTGTCCCCACACTAAGCCCCACACCAATGGCATAGACAATGGTCATCAACGATTCGGTAATACCCACGGTGGCCACCGCTTCCGCTCCCAGGCGGGAAACGAAGAAGATATCCGCCAGGGCAAAAACCGATTCCATGATCATCTCCAGCACCATGGGGATGCTGAGCAAAACAATGGCCTTGCCAAAGGGAATTTGTGTAAAATCCTTTTCCGATCCGCCTATGGCTTCACGTAAATCGCCAAAAAATTCTTTTAAAAAAGATTTTGAAAATCTTGATCTGAAACTGATATGTGACATTGAATTGAGAATTACTGGTTAGAAAAGTGAAAAGAGTGGCGCGCCCCGCTTCAGAAAGAAAGCGGGCAGTCGGTCTCGATCCTGTTTCCAATAATCCTCATGTTTTCTGATGATTGTGTTTCAAAAGTAGGGGCTTCTGCTACAAAAACAAAATTTTTAGCAGAGAATTTACATTTATTTGGCCATACCCTATTGGCTGCTTTCGACTTCAGCAAGTTGCTTCAGCCTTTCATAGGCGGTTGCACCTGCCAATATTTTTACAGATTTCCCGAATATCCGGAAGGTCTTATACACTTCGCCTCCCATATATTCCATTTCAGCTCTGATCTTGGTATTGTTTTCCATCTCCAGGTGACTGTCTATGTACTCCAGCTTTCCTTTCCGGGCCGATTCCAGCAAGGCCGACCCCATGATGGTATCCAGCCCCCTGTTCTGATATGCCGGATGGACGGCACCCAGCAACAGGTTGAGCTGCTTTGAACGCTTTCCCGCCTGAAGAATCCGGAAGATCCCAAATGGAAACAGATGGCCCCTCGATTTTTTGATCCCCAGGCTGATATCAGGCATTCCGATCACAAAGGAGACCGCTTCATTTCTTTCGTTTACAACAACCTTGATATAGCGGGCATCCATGATCAACAGGTAGCGGTTGGCAAAGTCATCCATTTCCTCCAGGGTAAATGGTATAAATCCGTATATCTCCGTAAATGTCTTGTTGATCAGTGTGAAAATGGGCCTGATCCAGGGTTTCAGGTCACGCCTCCTGTTGAATTCCAGGAGTCTGACCCCCGGGTTGTTCCTGAGGGCCCTTTCCGCAATCTTCTCATAAACATCCGGAGTTTTTTCCGGAACCTGGATCTTATAAACCACCAGGTCTATGACTTTCGTGTAACCCAGGGCTTCAAGGTGGCGGGTCACATATTCAAAATTGCAGTGGGAAGCAATGACCATGGGTTCATTGAATCCATGGATGAGATAACCCTGCGGATCTTTGTCCGAAAAAGCCAGCGGTCCCACAACCTTCTCCATGCCCTTGATCCTGGCCCAGTCCTCAACATGTCTGACAAGCACTTCAATGACCTCCCTGTCATCCCAGGCCTCCAGGAAATTGAAACGGGCATGTTTCTCCCGCTGAAGTTCATTGTACTTTAGGTTGATAACCCCCATGATCCGGCCAACCACCTCATTGTCCCTGTAGGCCAACAACAAAATCACCTCGCTGTAAGCGAATGCTTTGTTCTTCTCCTCATTGAAAAACTCCCACTCATCGGAGTAGATGGGGGGAATCCAGTTGGAATGGTCCTTGTGGATTTTGGCTGGTAAATAGATGAATTTTCGCAGGTCCTGCCGGGTGAAAACAGGCTTAACCAGGATTTCCATAGAACATGTTTGGTAGTAGTTTTGACCGGTAAAATACTCTTTTTTTAAATAACTAAAACCGGTCAGCCAGCTTTTGAAGAGACTCACCCGTCACCCGGTTGATGATCCACTCATCCATCATCCTCGCTCCCAATGATTTATAAAATGAAATCGAAGGCTCATTCCAGTCCAATACAGCCCACTCCACCCTGCCGAAATTTTTTTCCAAAGCCAGTTGAGCCAGGTAGGCAAGAAGTGTTTTGCCAAATCCCTTTCCCCTGTATTCTTCCAGGACAAACAAATCTTCCAGGTAGATTCCCGGTTTGGCCAGGAATGTGGAGAAATTGAAAAAATAGAGTGCAAATCCCACGGGAACATCCCGGTAAAAACCAAGGATTACTTCTGCCACCTTTTCCTCACCGAAAAGGTATCGTTCCAGCTGAGCTTCCGTGGCAGTTACCTCATGGCTCAGGCGTTCATATTCGGCGAGTTTCCTGATGAAATCCAAAACCAGGGGAACATCACTCTTTTCGGCTTTCCTGATCTGGAAACCTTCAATCTTTGCCTTCACATTCATGTATTAGGAATTATCGTATGTTGGTATATAGATGGGCCGGTCCATGAATTGTTGCCTGACTTCTTCTGGCATATTGATAAACCTGACCCTTGCATCTGCTGTGAAACTGCCCAGTATTTTGTGCACCGGGCCAAGTTTCCGGTGATCCCTGAAAATGGTGTACAACTCAGATTTCATATCCAGAAGCAGCATGGCTATGTATCTGCCGGCATGTTCCAGGACCCCCTCCATCAACTCATAAAGAGAATCTTCAAACCCCGGCTTGCAGTAGATTCCGTCGAAAGCCAGAAGCTTCAACTCATCAGGATTGATCCGTTTATTCACCCAGGGAATCCTTGTGAGCAGTCCAACCAGTCTGTTGGCCATGCCACTGCCAAAATCCACAATTTGCCAACTGACCGGATACACCTGAAGCCCGGCCACAACAGTACCCGAGTCTTTGATCACGTAGTAGCCATTGTCCTTGAACAGGGGATCATCAAAATAGAGGATATAATTGCTGTAATAATCCCGCAACAATGTTCGCATGGCTTCCCTTTCCATTTCCGGCAACTGTTCCATTCGTTGTGATCTTTTTGGCCGGAGTCTGCTGAAACTAAAGCTGGCCACCTCACCCACTGTCTCCAGTCCCATCTGGGTACTGAAATTCATGGACCGAAGGTTCTTCCGGTCTATGAGCGCATATACAATAGCAGGAGCTTCTGCATCCTGATCCTCACCCCTTAACCGTGAAGGATTGGCCATGATCGGTTGGATAAACTTTCCCAGCACCGAAGCCCGTTTGCTCTCATTCTTTACATCCAGCTTCTCTTTCCGTTTTGAGGGAACGGAACCCATGGGGGCTTTGATGGAGAAAAAACGGATCATCCAGCTGTCGTATCCCACACCGCCGGTCTCGGAATGCCTGCCCAGAAAGCCTACCGAGCCCAGCATCTTCCCGCTCTTCCGAAGGTACATGAAGTAATTCTCACCCGGAGCATACATCTTGTCAACCAGGTCCATATGCCTGTAACGGAAACTTCCCGGTTGTCCCAGCACTGTGCTGTGCATATGAGCGATCAGTTCATCCCCCGGTGAGTTCTCTACCTCAACCTTCAGGTCATGAAATGTTAAAAGGGTACGTGCTTTTTCCATCAGAAGTTGAGCATCTCGATGGATGCAAGATCATTGCCCCCGTCTCTCAAAGCAGATCCGCTGGCTACAAAGACTGTCCCGACGCACATAAAGGCCTGGGTGCCATGCCTTCCCGTTTTAAGGCTTCCCCAATGTTCCCACTCACCCCGTTCCACATCAAAAGCCTCAACGATGCCGTATGCATCTTCCTGGGCATTGCTCTCTCCGCCTATGACCAGAAGGTGATCCATGATGGATACTGTGGTGCATCCTGCCCTCTGGGTCGGGAGATTCTGCGAAGGCGGCAGCGTTTTCCATTTGCCTGTTTCAATCTCATAGACATCCACTTCTGCAATGGTCTGGTCCTTCAACTCCATGCTATGCAGGAAGGTATTCCGCCCCCCGGCAGCATAGATTTTTCCGTTGATGATGCCCGCATGGAAGTGATCCCTGGTCCGCGGGGCGTCGGCCATCTTTTTCCACTTTCCTGTTTTGGGATCGTACCGGTCCACCCAGTTGGTATAGATCCCCTTGTTCAGATCTTCCGTTCCGCAGATCATGTATATCATTCCCCTGTAAGCCACCACTCCGGCAGAGCCCCTGAGCCGGCCTTCCGGAATCGGATCCCCTTTCCTCCACTGATCCTTCACCGTATTATAGATGTAAACGTGATCCAGGGGGCTTACTTTAGGATAGGTTCCGGTAAAAGCACCCAGAACGTAAATTTCCTCCCCGTTCCGGACCGCCTGGAAGTGGTGCATCTCAACGGGAGGAACAGCTCCCCTGGTCCAGACTCCTGTTTCCGGATCAAAAATGTTCACCGGTTTCATTCCCAGCCCACCCATCAGATAGAACTTGCCCTTACAGGCCATGAATGCACCCTCTTCACGCGGATCCATCTCCCCGGTCGTCTCAAGTGTGGTCCATGACTGTCCAATCACCTGAGGACCATGCCATCCAGATAGCAAGAGAAAACCTGCGAGATGAATCCCGGCCCATTTCGATTTAATCGACAATTTCATTTCGGATATACCAGTGTAGTTGATATGACATCAAATTATGGAATTGGTTCACATGAATCAAGGGGAAAATCCAGTTTAACATTTCTTTATTACAACGAACGCACAAGCCGTGCCATTTGCCTGATGTGTTCAGGAGTGGTACCGCAGCATCCTCCCACCATATTTGCCCCGGCTGCCACAAGTTCTTTAATCTGCGGGGCCATCTCGGCAGGCGATTCAGGAAAAACGGTTTTCCCATCCTGGTATTTGGGCAACCCTGCATTGGCATGAACCAGCACGGGTATTTCGCTGTCCAGGGCCCTGATCTCCTTAACGATCTCTATCATTCCGGCGGTTCCGTTTCCGCAATTGGCCCCTATGATATCTGCACCTGCTGCAAGGGCCATCTCCAGGTATTCTTTAACCCCGGTCCCCATCATGGTCCTGAATTCACCTGTCTGGGTTTTTGAAAAAGTAAATGTGCATGCCACATCCAATCCCGTTGCTTCCTTTGCAGCCACAATGGCCATTCTGGCCTCTTCGGGGTCAGACATGGTCTCCACCACGATCCCGTCCACACCGCCATCTTTCAGACCTCTTGCCTGTTCCCTGAAACCTTCCAGCAGCTCTTCTTCAGAGATCTCGCCCATCATCACCATCTTCCCGGTGGGCCCCATGGATCCCAAAACCAATACCCTGTCTCCGGCAGCTCTTCGGGAAATTTCTGCAGCTGCTTTATTGAGTGCATACACCTGATCCCTCAATCCAAAAGGCTCCAGTTTCCAGGGACTCCCACCGAAACTGTTGGTAAGGATAATATCCGCTCCGGCCTCCACATAACTCAGGGCAATGTCATACACATCATCCGGCCTGCTCAGGTTCCATGATTCGGGACACTCCTGGACAGCCAGTCCCTTCTGGTGCAAAAATGTGCCCCAGGCACCGTCTGATACCAGGACTTTTTTTTCTCTGATGGCATCTATAATTTTTCCCATAATGATTTGTCATTTATACGTTATAAGGGCCACGTCATAGAAATCCAATCCATCCAGGTCAACGTGCACCCTGCCTTCTGGGCTGAAACTGTACATGAAATCGCAAAAAGTAGTATCAATGAAAGTGTCTGTCGGGGATTTTTCATAACAATGTGATCGATAAGGTACCTTATTCCCCCAGGTTCCACCTTCTGAAATAAAGTCCCTGACGAACAATGGGCAGGGTCTTATATTCCAGTGCCTGCATTTCCTGGTCCGACAAGGGCGAAAACTGGGAAGCAATTTGAATGTTTTCATCGATCTGTTCCATATTATCCACTCCGAGGATGGTGGTGCTTACCGGAAGGCACGCCTGCCGATCTTGCTTTTTTCAATCATGGTTCTGATATGATGCATTGTGTCTTTCAAAACTACATACTATTCGTTCAGAATTCAAATTATATTTGACCTGGAATAAATGTCAAACAAATGGAGATCATCACACAGGATTTAAGCTATGAAGTTTGCAAACGGCTTAAGGGAATGATTCTGGCCAATGAATACGAACCTGGTCATAAACTGAAACAGGAGCAAATTGCCAGGATGTTCGGAGTGAGTCGCATGCCACTTCATAAGGCCTTTCAGATGTTGGAAAATGACATGCTGGTGGAGAACCTGCCCAGACGGGGGTATTTTGTAACGAAAATTGACAGCAAGCAATTAATTGATGCTTTTGAATGCAGGGAAGCACTGGAAGGAGTGGCTGCACGAAATGCAGCAGTTTTAATAACTGCAGAAGAAATAGCCTGTTTAAAATCCCTCTTTCAGCCCTTTGTGGGGAAGAGGAAAATCGATAAAAAGAAATACACTGAATCAGACCAGGAGTTTCATAATGTCATACTTAAACTCAGCGGAAATCAGATCCTGAAAAGATTCGAAATGCTCAATAACATAACATCCCGCACTTACAGGGGTGGTCTTATCAGGGAACCTGAAGATACGCTTGATGAACACCTTGGGGTGATTCAAGCCCTGGAACAGAGGAGTGGCGAACTTGCGGAAAAGCTGATCCGGGAGAATTCTATTTAATTAAAAATGAAAAAACAACCCATCTTGCCTCTGCGGATTGTATTGGTTTTCAGCACATTCCTGCTAACTGTTTTACTCTACATTGACAGGGCCTGCATCTCTGCAGCCAAGGAGGAGATCTCATCGGACCTCCATTTCGACCTGACCGATTTCGGCTGGATCATGGCCATGTTTACCCTTGGTTATGCCCTTTTCCAGACCCCTGCCGGTAAATGGGCAGATAAAAAAGGACCCCGCGGGGTCATCTCCACCATTGTGCTGATCTGGTCGACACTCACAGCCCTGACAGGGGCTGCCTGGAACTTTGTTTCCATGCTGGTGATCCGTTTCCTGTTCGGAGCAGGTGAGGCCGGGGCATTCCCCAGCCTGGCCAAGGTGGTCTATAACTGGTTCCCCGTAAAAGAGCGGGGGATCGTTCAGGGGATCAACTTTTCCGGGTCACGCATCGGGGCTGCTTTCGCCCTGCCCCTGGTGGCAGTGATCATCGGAAATGTGGGCTGGAGGCTGAGCTTTGCGATTTTCGGGGCCATCGGTCTGGTCTTTGCCCTTCTCTGGCGGTTTCTGTTCCGGAATACGCCCGAAGAATCCGGGGCCATCAGTGATTCGGAAAAAGTATATATCCTGGAAAACAGGGAGAAATCCTCTTCAACCGGAAAACCTCATGCGGGATTCCGTTCCATTTTCGCTTCCAGGAACATGTGGTTTACCATGCTTCAGTATATGGCCAGTAACTTCACTTTCTATTTCACCCTCACCTGGATGTACCCCTACCTGAAAGACCGGTTTGCTCTGGGAGGGGTCGAGGCCGGACTCTATTCCATGGTACCGCTTTTAGCAGGAGCAGCCGGGAACTGGATCTCAGGTTTATGGGTCGACAACCTCTACAAACGCAGGAATCTGAGGATTTCGCGGAGGCTTCCGGCCATCACAGGATTTTTCCTGGCTGCCTTTGGCATGGTGATGATGGCCAATATTGATACTTCCCAGCTAGCCATTATATTTTTAGCGATAGCGATTTTTGGTGCTGACATGACCCTGAGCCCCTCCTGGGCATTCTGTATTGACATTGGAAAGGAGAATGCCGGGGTCATTTCCGGAACCATGAACATGGCAGGGAACCTGGGTGCATTTGTGACGATCATCGCTTTCCCCTATCTTTATGAATGGACCGGTAGCTTCCAGCCATTCTTCTATATATGCATGGGGCTTTCAGCGGTGGCCATTGCCCTTTGGATCAGGATGGATCCGGAAAAACAAATCTGATGAAATTAGCTTTAAATACACTGGTTTACGAAGTTGGCAACAGAGGACCCGAAGAGTCACTCAGAAGTGCTGCAAAATTAGGTTTCAAATACATTGAATATGCAGGGATCCGAAAGGGCAATCCCGCCACAATGTCTGCTGGACAGAAGAAAGAGGCCGTACGCATCGTGAAGGACAACGGACTGGTCAGTTCACAGATGCTTCTTGTGGCCACAAAGGATACGGCCCATCCTGATCCCAAAAAAAGGGACGCGGTGTTTGAGTACATGAAGCGATGTGCCGATTTTCAAATGGAACTGGGCGGGCGCCAGTTGCTGGTTTGCTGGGGAGGAGGCCTCTATGAACTGGGCACCACTCCTGAACAATCCTGGCAGTTCATGCTTGAGAACGTGGGGAGGTTTGCCCGGTGGTGTCTGGACAAAGATTTGCTGGTAGGCTTTGAACTGGATCCCCATGTCTATTTCATTGTAAACAGCACCTTCAAACTGGCCAAGGTAGTGGAGGACCTGGCTCTTCCCAATGTCTATCCCAACGTGGATGTGGGTCACCTGGTAATTACCCGTGAAGAACCCGAAAGCCTCGAAAAACTGAAAAGCAGGCTGTTGCATGTGCATCTGAGCGAGACCGAATCCTTCGCCCATACCAACAGCATCCTGGGTACGGGCGTAGTGGATTTCAAGGCCTATGTGGACAAGCTCCTGGAGCTTGGTATCGAGGAGAACTGCAAAAAGTACGGCGAGCCCTGTGTGGCAGGCATTGAAATGGGAAGCGAAGCCAGCGGTGGTTTCGTAGAAGATCCCGACAGGTGGGTGCAGGAGAGTCTTGATTATCTTAAGGAAATTTTACCGTATTTGGAACGGTAAAATTTCAGGAAAAAGTAGCAAGGAGAAAGGAAAAAGAAAAAGGTAAAAGAATATGAAAATTGTAATTGATGCGGATGATGCCGCACTGGGACTGAAAAAGGTAATAGTAGAACATCTGAAGGAGAAAGGCATGGAGGTTGAGGACCTGAACTACAACAGTACCAAAGCAGATGCCACCTATCCCGAAGTGGGCTATCACCTGGCCCGAAAGGTGCAGAAAGAAAAGCTTGACCGGGCCATCCTGATCTGCGGAACAGGCCTGGGCATGGCCATGATTGCCAACAAAGTGGAAGGAGTGTATGCAGGGGTTTGCCACGATGTTTATTCGGCCGAGCGTCTTCGTGCCAGCAACAATGCCCAGGTGTTGACCATGGGAGCCCGCGTGGTAGGAGATGAACTGGCAAAAACCATTGTGGATGCCTGGCTGAAGGCTGAATACCGGGGAGGCAGGTCAGCCCCCAAGGTTGAAACCATGCGAAACCTGGAAAAAGAATCTTTTAAAAAATAGGACCTCATGCAAAAATTTATCAATGATCCCTCGAAGGTGGTGGATGAGATGCTGCTGGGCTTTGTCAGGGCACACAACAATCTGGTCAGCCAAACTGAAAACGACCGGGTGCTGAAATATAAAAATGCCCCTGTCAAGGGTAAGGTAGGCATTGTCACCGGTGGAGGCTCGGGACACAAGCCGGCCTTTGTGGGCTACATTGGCAAGAACATGTGTGATGCTGTGGCGGTGGGTGAAATTTTCACATCGCCACCTGCACAAATGTTCTATGATGCCATCAAAGCTGCAGACGGAGGAAAGGGAGTGGCCATCCTCTATGGGAATTATGCCGGAGACAATATGAATGTGGCCATGGCCATGGAGGAAGCAGAAAACGACGGGATACCCGTGAAGAAAGTAGTGGCCAATGACGATGTACCCTCTGCCCCGGCCTCAGAAAGAGAAAAACGAAGGGGCGTGGCAGGTGAAATCTTCATGTGGAAAGCGGGAGGGGCCAAAGCAGCCATGGGCGCATCGCTGGATGAAGTGATTGCCACAGCACAGAAAGCCATTGACAACACCAGGAGCATTGGAGTGGGACTCAGCGGATGCACCATTCCCGAGGTGGGTCATGCCAATTTCAGTGTAGACCCGGGCAAAATGGAAGTGGGCATCGGCCACCATGGAGAGCCGGGCATCGAAATTGCAGATCTTGAAACGGCCGCGGATGTGGCAAAAAGAATGGTGGATGTGGTACTTCCGGATCTTCCCTTCCAGCGTGGAGATGAAGTGGCTCTGCTGGTCTCCGGGCTGGGTTCAACTCCGTTGATGGAACTCTACATTCTCTACCGGGAAGTGGTCATACAACTTGAAAAGCTGGGATTGAAGAACCATATCTCCTATGTGGGAAATTATTTTACCTCGCTGGAGATGGCGGGCGCCACATTCAGCCTTATGAAGCTGGACGATGAATTGAAGGTGTGCTTGGATTATGAAGCTGATTCGGTTGGGCTCAGGCAATTTCAGCGGATACCCTAAATGCAAGCACATGGAAACATTCAGCAACAAAGAGGGAGCCAGGGTGGTAGACAGGATGATCCTGGCCATCGCCGAAAACAAGCAGTATTTAAGTGATATCGACGGGGCCATCGGCGACGGTGACCACGGGATCAACATGAACAAGGGATTTGCTTTGACCCGGGAGGCCCTGGACAAGGATCCGGGTAATTTTTCCCATGGCTTAAACACCCTTGCAAAGATACTGATGATGCGCATCGGGGGTTCCATGGGACCTCTCTATGGAAAGATTTTCAAGACAATGGGGGAAATCCTTTCCGGTCGTGAAGAGATCAATGCTGTGATATTCGGAGAAGCGCTCAATGGAATACCAGAAAGCCTTGCTCAGCTGACTCAGGCCAGGGTGGGAGATAAAACCCTTGTGGATGCCCTTTATCCGGCCATTGATGCATACAACCTGGCCATCCATTCAGGAGAAGGATTCGGGGAATCCCTGGCAGCCATGAAAAAGGCGGCCGTTAAAGGGCGTGATGCCACTGAAAACATGGTGGCCAGACTGGGCCGCTCCAGCAGGTTGGGGGACCGGTCCAGGGGCGTGATCGATGCAGGTTCGGCCTCCTGTGCTTTATTGCTGGGCATTATGGCCGATACAATCAATGAAATCATCGATGAAAAAAAATGATATGAAACAGGGAGTGATCATCGGATTCCTGGGTAAAACCCAGGACAGGTTTTCAGAATACCAGGTACCGGTAGGAGTCCGCGAGAAACTGGAAATCGTCAAACAAATCAAAGGATTTGACGGTGTTGAAATCGTATTCCCCTATGAAACAGGTGATCCGGAGGAGACCAAAGGCTGGATGAAAGAGCTGGATCTCAATTTTGCCGCGGTGAATGTGAACATTAAAAAGGAATCTGACTGGGTTCCGGGTGCACTGTCCAGGCCTGTGAAAGAGATCAGGGACCGGGCCGTGGAGATAATCAAAAGAGGAAAAGATTATGCCGCCGCCGTGGGTGCCCCGCATGTGACCTGCTGTCCCCTGAGTGATGGGTATGATGTGCTTTTCCAGGTGGACTACAGCACCGCATGGAAATATATGATTGAGACCGTTGGACAGGCTGCAGCGTACAAACCGGAGATCCCCCTGTTCATCGAGCCCAAATACTCGGAAACCAGGGTTCACTGTCAGCTGGACACCACGGCCAAAGCGCTGCTGCTTCTTAAAGAAGTAGGAAATCCTTCCACGGGGATCACTCTGGATATGGGTCACTCACTGCAAAGCCAGGAGAATCCTGCCCAGTCACTGGTCACCATCTACGAATCGGGATTCGATGCCTACATCCATACCAATGACAACGACACCAGAGCGGACTGGGACCTGGTGGGAGCCAGCCGGCACCTGCTTCACTATGTGGAACTGATGTTCTGGGCCCAGGAGTTTAATTATGAGAAATACTTCACCACCGATGCTTCTCCCAGGATATTCGGGATGGTTGATTTCTTCGAATGCCATTCGGAAGTCACCCGCGGGGTATACGAACTGGCCAGGAAGCTTGATCACAGAAAATACCGCCAGCTCATGGCGGAAGAGAATTATATAGAGTTGATGAAACTGGTGAACCGGGAGATATACCGCCTCTGATTTCTGATCCATATTCCAAAATGTGGCGCTACCGATCCTCTGCTGGTGTGTTCTCGTCCATGGACATGGCTTCCAGGATGATCGTTCCTGTCACACCACCCATACCGGGGCGCGGATCAGAGATCCGGATGTCCAGGTGGTTATCCCTGACGTAATAGATTTTCCCGGTCACATCCAGGCTGAAGGGACCCTTTGTGAGAGGGTGAACTCCCACCAACTCCTCGTTCAGAAAAATCCGGGCATTGCCATCGATCCCTTCAAAGTTGATGGAGATGGCCTTTCCTGCCCAGGGATCGGGGAGGGTAAAACGGACATGGAACCAGGAAACCCCCACATAATCACTGGAAAAATATTCCCCCACGGTGGCCGGAATTCTGACCAGCTTACCTACTCCCCGGTGCATCTCGTCCCAGCCGCATGAAGGAGCCGGGGCATCCTCATCAGCACCCTCCTCCGTCCAGAAATTCCACTGGTAAAACCCAAGGTCCATGGTAGTGGAGTTATACTCGTGGCCACAGGAGACAAGGGCAAGGATCAGAATCAGGACGAATGGAAACCATGGTTTTATGAACATGATTTGAAATTGGATGACTACATAAGAACCCATTGAAAGAGGAAAGGTTCATTGGTATTTCTTTGTAACTTACAGGAAACTTATAAAAGAATGAAGCGCAGATCATTTATCAGGAACTCAGCCTCAGCGGCCCTATTGACAGGAGTTGCAGGGTGCAGCCTTGCAACAGAAAACAAGAATCAAGAAACCGAACAGACCGCCCCCGGGTTCGGTCCTTACCTCCACCAGGGCCGGATTCAGGGTTACAAGGATTTTACCATCATCCAGGAGGGGCTGAAAATCAACAAGATTGAGACCTTTTCAAAGCAAGACATCGCCCTGGTAAGGGTAACTGTTGATAACGGGCAGACCGGCTGGGGGCAGATATCCACTTACAATTCGGACCTTGCTGCCACCATCCTGCACCGTAACCTGGCCAGTCATCTACTCGGGAAGGATCCTGCCCGGATTGATGAACTGGCGGACCAGTGCATCGAACGCAACCTCAAATATCCATGGTCCTATGTGAACAGGGCCCTGGGCGGGATTGATACAGCCATTTGGGACCTCTATGGCAGGATCAAAGGCAGGCCGATATGTGAACTGCTTGGAGGAGAAGTAAAGCCTGTACGTATTTACGGATCCAGCATGAGCCGGTCTATTCATGCCCATGAGGAGGTGGAAAGAATGGTGCACCTGCGTGATGAAAAGGGGATCACCGCTTTCAAATTCAGGATCGGAAGTGAAGCATCCCGGAATATTGATGCATGGGAGAACCGTACCGAAGAGATGATCACCACCGTAGGGCCGGCACTGGCAGATTCATGCAAGTTGCTTGCAGATGCCAACAGCTGCTATACCCCCGACCGGGCCATCCACTATGGCCGGATGCTGGAGGATCATGGGATCAGCCAATTTGAGGAGCCTTGCCCCTACTGGGAAACTGAATGGATCAGGGAAGTTACCGGATCACTGGACCTGGATGTGTCAGGAGGTGAACAGGACAACGATATTGCCAAATGGCGGCGAATGATTGAGTCTCATACATTTGATATCATCCAGCCCGATCCCCTCTATCTGGGAGGCATTACCCGCACCTGGAGAACCGCACTCATGTCCGCTCAGTCTGGAATCCCCTGCATCCCCCACTCGGCCAACCACGGAATGGTAAGCCTTTTTACAATGCACCTGATGCGTGCCATACCCAATCCGGGGAAATACATGGAATTCTCCATCGAATTTGATGAGGGGATCAACAATGAAGCCAGAGCCATGTTTTCTCCGGGACTTGAAATCAGGGATGGAAGCCTGAATCTGCCAGCTGAGCCAGGGTGGGGAGTTAACATTCACAAGGCGTGGCTGGACCGGGCAGAATACCAGGTGAGCGAAATGGGATAGGTTCCATTGACCATCCGGATGAAGTGGACCTAATATCCCTGCAGGTTCAGCCTCACTTTGTCCAGGCTTTCATTGGACCCCACCAGGGTCACGATATCTCCAAGCCTGAGCCTGGTATACCCGTGGGAGATGATGGGATGGTCCCCCCTGGTCACTGATAGAATAATCACATCGGCAGGCAAGCGGAGGTCCCGGAGGGTCAGCCCGTGGTAATCCGAATTCCTGAGTTCTATATCAATGGAATCCTGTGTTTCATCCATACCCAGCAGCAGGGACGTGGCGATCGGAGCCCGGACAAAATGCTCCATCAGCGAGACCATGGCGGTGTTCGGATCCATGGCCATCACACCGATTTTCGTCAGGGCCTTGTAAAAAGACCTGTCATGCAGTCTGACAATCAGGTGTTTGGTTCCAAAATGCTCATAGGCCGTTTCGCAAATGGCATAATTTTCTTCGTCCGATAGCAGGCAAACAATTGTGTCGGCCGTCTCAGCACTGAACTTTCGTAGAGCCAGGTGGTCCGATCCCGTATACTCATGCACCACATGCTCCAAATTTCCGAGAATCTCCACAGATGGATTGCTTACCACAAATTCAACCTTCCAGTTCTGCTTCTTCAACTGGTTCGCCAGGGCCAGTGACTGATTTTCCCAGCCAAATATTAAAATCTTCCGATCCACCTCAAAGGTGCCATCAGATTTCACATGCACCTCACCGGCCAGATGCAGGGCCCACTTAAACAGCGGGGGCCCCACCAACTGATTCAGAACGATCACTGAGATCATCACCGTTGCAAAATCTGTACCCCATCCCGGATATTCTGTGGCAATAATCGTGGCCAGACCTACTCCCACCCCCGCCTGGGTTACATAGGGCATCCATGAGATACGCCGGAACAACGGTGAATCGGACACCATCGTACTTCCCAGGTATCCGGCCATGATCAGAGAAACAAGCCTGACTCCGAAAAGGATCAGTGTAATAAACCAGAGCGCAGCCAGAACTTTCAGTGAAATCATGGCTCCGGTCAGGGTAAAGAAGACCACATACACATAAGGGCCTAGTTCCTTCACAATCTTCACAAAATCATTCCGGTAGACACTGTAATTGGTCACCAGAAAACTTCCGATGATACAGATCAGCAGAGGTTCGATGTGCAGCTCCAGGCCCATGATTTGGTTGGAATGATCTGCAATAATCTGGGTAAACAAGTAGACCACAAAGCCAATGCCCAATACCAGAATTTTTTTCAGGGCTAAGATCCCTTTGATGGTCAGGACCAGTCGCAGCATGAGCCAGACCAAGAATCCCAGGCCAACTGCTAATACCAGTTCTGCCAGTACCTGACAGATATAGATCATTTTAAAATCGGACTCCTGGATCAGGGATTGAGACAGGGTGAATATGATGGCAAAAACCAAAATAACCAGGAAATCTACCACTACAGTCACTCCAATGGCTGTCTGGGTAAAAGGTCCACGGGCCCTTAGTTCGTTGATGATGGCAATGGCGGAGGCAGGAGACCGTGCCACGGCAACGGTTCCAGCCAGCATGGATATGGCAATCCTGGCAGCCAGTTGCATCCCTTTAAAAAATGGGATCAGACCCGAGAGAAGGTACAGGGCCAAACTTACCAGCACGAAGGTGACCAGTACCTGAGTGATAGTCATGGCAATGATGTTCTTCATCCTGCTCCTCAGCTCTTTGAGGTAGAGCTCCGATCCCACAGCAAATGCAATAAAAGCCAGGGCCATGTCATTCAGAAAGACCAGCCCGGGTAGCGTATCCCTTTCAATCAACCCCAGCATTTCAGGCCCTGAAACCAGACCAATAACCAGGAACCCTGTGATCAACGGCAGTTTCAGCTTCCGAAAGGAACCGGCTATCCTTCCTGCTGCCACAGCAACAATACCGAAGGCGCCCAGATAAATGAGCACTTCCCATACGGTATGTATCGCTTCTGAACCGGCCTGCATAATCAGTCCTGTAAAACTGCCTTTTGGGTAATATACAATAAACCAATGAAACCTCCTGATGTTCGCTCCCGGGAGCCATCCATTTGTTCCGTTTTCTTATTGCACCAATCTCAAAAAAAACTATATTTGCACGCCGAAAGCTCCCCTGAGAGCATCGGGTTCTAAATATGATGGCGAGGTAGCTCAGATGGTTAGAGCGCATGATTCATAATCATGAGGTCGGGAGTTCAATTCTCCCTCTCGCTACAAACAAAAAGCCTTTCAGACGAAGTCTGTAGGGCTTTTTTCATGAATGGCCTCAAGCTTGCTTGAAAGGGCATTCAGGGAAAAAGAACTTAATGAGCGAAGCGAATAAGGGCTTTGAATTGTAAAGCCCCCCAAAAAAGAATCACGAGGCCGAAGGCCGAGTAATTCTTTCATTCTCATCTATTCTACTCTGTTAAAAGTCAACAAATTACTTGACAAACTCATTTTTTTGTCCTTAACTTGCTGATAACCTTGAGCCCTCGATACCACCAAACCAAATATAAAAATGAAATTCAAGACTTTTACCAGGAGAGAGTTTGTTGTTACAGGAAGTGTCGGAACCCTGGCCATAGCTTCCGGATTTACATTCTTGAAAACAGCACCCGTAGTCAGCGTGGTGAGAATTGAGAATGGCAATATCCACTATGCAGTTGAAAAGGCACTCGACTTGCTGGGCGGGATAGAGGATATTACAAAAAATAAACACAGAATAATGCTGAAGCCCAATCTGGTTAGCTCCGATCCGAGGTCAACCACGAAGCCGGAAGTAATCAAGGCCCTGGCAGTAATCATGAAAGATGCAGGCAAGGAGGTATCCATTGGGGAAGGATCGGCCGCAGCCCCGGGATTCAATGCAATAGAGGAAGAAATATTCTATACAAAAGATCCGAAAGTGCTGAATCCCATGCAACAGTATGTTTTTGACGCGCTGGGTTATACTGAGCTGGCTAATTCGCTGGATGTCCCACTGGTAAACCTGCATACGGGTGAGATGGTCAGTGTTAAGGTTCCGGATGCATTTGTTTATAATGAAATAATTCTGCATAAATCACTCTCTGAAATTGATATGCTCTGCTCCGTCCCCATGATGAAGACACATGTGTTGGCCACTGTCACACTGGGCATGAAGAATCTTATCGGCCTTTATCCAGGAGAAGCATACTGTACGGTCAGATCCTGTGTGCATAACAGTTCATCGGAAAAGGGTTCTCCTGGTATTGCCTTTGAAATCCTGGACATGGTAAAAGCATGCACTCCGGGCCTGGTGGTCATTGATGGTTCAACATCCATGGAAGGCAATGGCCCTTCAGACGGCGAACTGGTGAATACCAACCTGATCATTGCGGGAACAAATCCTCTGGCCACCGATCTGGTTGCTGCACAGATTATGGGAATTGACAAATCTGAAGTACCAACTTTCACCACGGCCATTAAAGCCGGAATGAAACCTGCCGGCATTGATGAGATTGAGATCAGGGGAGAAAAGATAGACAGCGTCCAGCTCGCTTTTAAAAAGCCTGACATTGTCCCCTGGACCGAGATCAGCAACTGGTTCGGTGCACAGGAGGTCTGATTCGACCGAAATGATCTGTTTTAAAGTATGCTAGGTTTTCTGCCAGGTACAGAGATAATGGGTGAAAACAGATGAACTTCTGTAAACGGAAAACCCTTGTAATGAAAACAAAAGAAAATGTATAACAATCAGGATATCTGATATACAGACGGCTCATTTAAGAAGGATTGTAGTCCAAACGACTACATATATCTTCCTCAATTCCCCATAAACAATTACTTTTCCGCCTATATAAAATTCATCTTCATACTTACAATCTTATTAAGAGGACATCCTTAATTTACTTTCAAAGATTTTTCGGGTATTGATGCTTATAATAAATGAGTCGGTTTTTCATCTAAGTCGCTGGTTATTAATCACAAATTACATAGAAAATGAATGTATTGGTAGTAGATGATTCAAATTTCCTGCGCAAAAGAATAATAGATTCGATTTCAGAAATTCCTGGTTATGAGATTTCCGGAAGTGATCATGGATATGACCGAAAGGAAAAATGCTGAGCTGAGGGTAAAAAATGGCAGGGAAGCCATTTCAAAATATCTGGTCACTGGAAATGCAGTCTGAAAATCTCAGAATAA
>CAYVRK010000008.1:0-109576 GCA_964453785.1 uncultured Bacteroides sp. | reverse complement strand
ATAAGCATATTAGATGCCAAACTGTACATAATCTATTTGATTACATAATCGGAATTATGGAAAGATTTACATAATTCAGTAAAGGCGAAAGGTGGAACCGGGCTGTACTTAACTGTCTCCGGCAGGTTATCACAAATTGTGATAAGCTCCTTCCATTCCTTCTGTGATGGCATTAGCAGAAAATCGTGTGGGAATCGATTGATATTTCTCCTGACAGCCTGTTTCAAGCTTCTGGTTTCGACATCATACATTTTAGATAGATCAAAATCAAACATGATTTTATGCCCTTTGAAATCATAGATTTTGCTTTGAATAATTTCTTTTATAAGCATATGATAATAGAATAGAAAGATGATGCAACTAGAGTTACTCAATTATTAATGTATTCAATGAGTAAAGATCAGCGTGGTGCTCTAATCTTTTCCAGGTTTGGCCAAATAATGTGACCTTTGATTAAAAATGCCAAATATCCTAAATTGCATGATTAAATTGTGCGTAATGAACATCGAAGAGATCCGCGAATACTGTATTGCCAAACCAGGTGCTACCGAAGGCTTCCCTTTCAATGACACGGTCCTTGTGTTTAAAGTGGCCGGGAAGATGTTCGCCCTGCTCGATCTGTCTGAGGACAGCCTGGGCATCACCCTGAAATGTGACCCGGAGCTGGCCATCGAGTTGCGGGAGCAGCACCCTGAGGTTACACCGGCCTGGCATTTTAATAAGATCATTATTCCATGTGAGCTGAGGTTTTTACTCATACCTGAGTGACTCGACCGGATTACGGCTGGCAGCTCTCCAGCTCTGCAAACTGACTGTCACCAGTGCAATAAGTACAGTCAGGAGTCCGGCAGCAAGAAAGACCAGGGGACTTATTCCAGTTCTATAGGCAAATTCCTTCAACCACTCCTTTACTGCATACCAGGCAATGGGACAGGATAACAGGAAGGCGATCCCAATCCACTTAAGGAAACCGCGGTTCATCATCGACAGAATTTCCCAGCTGCGGGCCCCATTCACCTTGCGGATTCCGATCTCTTTCTTACGCTGCTCCGAAAGGAAAGTAACCAATCCAAACAGGCCCAGGAGGGACAGCAGAATGGCAATGATGGTAAAACTCCCGATAATCCTTGCAAAGCGTTTCTCTTCCTTGTAGTTTTCATAGTATTTTTCCTTGACATCAAAATAGTTGAATGGGAGATCCGGGAGCAATTTTTGCCATTCAGATTCCATGAAGGCAATGGTTTCCTTTTCTTTTTCCGGTGAGATCCTGAAAGTCAGGAATGCCGGAAAGTTATTATGTTCTCCATACCGGTAGACCATGGGTTGGATGGGTTCCCGCAATGTGGAGGTATGTATGTCTTTTATCACGCCGATAACCGGAAATGACTCTCCCTGTTGGCGGAATTTCATGAACTTTCCATCGATGTTTTCCCACCCAATTGTCTGTAATGCAGTCTCATTGATAATAAATGCATCGTGGTCTGTACTGTAATCAGGGGAGAAATACCTTCCTTGTACCACTTGGATACCAAACACTTCGGCGAAATGTTCATCTACCGCTGTTGAGATTACAAGACATTCATCGATCTTCGCATCACCGGGGACCAGTGTAAAAGTGTTTTGGTAATAATAACCGGGAATATTCTCCGTCACCGATCCCTGGCTGAATCCATAACGGGACATCTGAGGCTCAACATTTTCCTTGTACAGTTTGACCTGGGAATAGGCCTGGCCTTCTTCATCGGGTATCCCATCCACCTCTATAACCAACAGATTCTCATTGTTAAAACCTAAATCTGCATGTTTCATGAAAGCCACCTGCTTGTAGATAAAAAGCTGAACGATGATCAGTGAAATGGCCAGGGTAAACTGCAATATAATCATGGAATTACGTGATAACCCGGAATCTTGCCGAATGATTCCTTTGGTCTGAACCAACTGAATGGGTTCTGCACGGAGAAAAGACCGGCCAGGCAGAAAGCCGGTTATAAATACCGTAAAAATCAGGGTAATTCCCAGGACAGACCAGACAGCCGGATCTGATAATTGCTGGCCTACCGGCCTCTGGGTAAGTGATTCGATAAGCGGCATGGCCAAAAGGCATACAAGTATTGAGATTCCAAGGGCTCCAACGAATACAATAAATGCAGCCCAAAGATGCATGCGTATTATTTGTCCGGACCTGGCTCCCATGATCTGTCGGATTCCTGTATCCACATTCCGCCGGGCCGATTGAGCGGCTGACAGGTTGATATAATTAATACAGGCAATAAGGAGGGTAACCAGGGTAATGCTGGCAAGAATCAGGAGATAGGAACGGGGTACAGGTGGTGATTCGTAATCAAGGACAGAAGTATCAAAATGCGATCCCCTGAATGAGCGGGTCGTAAAGGTACTTCTTCCAAGCAGGAAATCCGGGTAATGCCGGGCCGGGATCCCCTGGAGATGGGTTTCAAATTCAACCTTACTGGTCCCGGGTTGAAGCATCACATAAACCTTCATTCCTCCGTTCCACCACGCTTCTTTGTAGTCCGGTCGAATAAAGGACCGCGCTTTTTCCGGGAGCAGGACATCAAAATGTACTGATGAGTTCCTGGGTAAATCCCTGAATATTCCGGATATAGTCAGGGGATGGTCCCATACACTTACAACCTTTCCGAGGGGGTCCTCATCGCCGAATAGCGTCCGTGCGAATTTCTCAGACACCACGATACGGTCCGGTGCTTTTGCCAATTCCTCCTGGTTTCCGGCCAGCAGTTCGTAACCGAAAATCTCCATAAAATCGTTATCTACTGAGGCCCCGATAAATCCTGAATACTGACGATCGTTGCTCTCGAATACCGCCCCCTGGTGGATCATTTGAGATATTCCCGTAGCATATTTCACCTCGGGGAATTCGTTAAGGATGGTTGAAGGGAGGGGCAGGGGACATGAGCTTGAGTATTCATCCGACTTAAGATCATGCTGAAGAACCTGTAATATCTCATCCCTGTTTGGATGACAGCTGTCGAAAGAAGCTTCATAGGTGATCAGCATCACCATCATGACTACCAGGGACAGACCGAGTGAGAGACTGATGGCATTCAATAGGGTGAACCTAAGTGTTCCTCTTAGTAATTGTATTGCTGATTTAAGGTAATATCGTATCATCCGGGCTTCTTTTTATTTTCTAATTTATTCCCATGATCCCTATAGGACTTTATTCGGTACGATCCTGCCATCGAACAAATTAACTATACGGTGGGCAAAGGAGGAGTCCCGCACAGAATGTGTGACCATCAGGATTGTTGTTCCCTCTTTATTCAATTCAGTGAGCAATTCCATGACCTGGATTCCGTTATTTGAATCCAGATTTCCGGTAGGTTCATCCGCAAGGATCATCCAGGGCCTGGATACCAAAGCTCTGCAGATGGCTACTCTTTGTTGTTGTCCCCCGGATAATTGTTGGGGGTAATGTTTTGCCCTGTGGCTAATCTTCATGCGGTCTAAAATAGCCAAAACACGCTTCCGGCGTTCATTCGCACTTACTCTCATAAAAAAGAGAGGCAATTCAACATTGTCGAAAACGTTGAGCTCATCGATCAGGTTAAAATTCTGGAAGATGAAACCGATCTTCCCTTTTCTTTTTTCTACCCTCTCCTTCTCCTTGAGTCCTGAGACTTTTTCACCGGCAAAATAGTATCTGCCACCAGTGGGATGGTCGATCATACCAATCACATTTAGAAGTGTGGATTTCCCACAGCCCGATGGGCCCATAATCGCAACAAACTCGCCCTTTTTCACTCCAAGGTTGACTCCGTCAAGGGCTGTTGTTTCAATATCATCGGTCCGGAATTTCTTTTTGAGCCCTTCGGTTTTAACTATTAATTCTTCTTCCATAAAGCGCTTCATTCATAATTGGTCATTAAATTTCAATAGTAATGCCATTTCTTATAACAGATTGTTTATCAGATAGTAATATATTGCTATCAGAAAAAAAAACGTCAAAATATTTTACACCCTTTGTATAATCATTTGTCAATGTAGTATTTTGGCAACATGAATACTGGAAAGGTTCTTGTGGTTGACGATAACAAAAAGATACTGGATGCACTGCGTTTGTTGCTCAAGTACCACTATGAGCAAGTTGTGACCTGCAGCAATCCAGAAAGGATACCGGAACTTCTGGAAAAGGAGAATTTTGATGTGATCCTGCTAGACATGAATTTTAAAGCTGGAATAAGTTCCGGGAATGAGGGACTTTTCTGGCTGAAGGAAATTAGCAGAAAGCAACAAGGGGCAAGCGTGGTAATGATCACAGCGTACGGGGATATTAATCTGGCCGTCAAAGCCATAAAAGAGGGGGCATTTGATTTTATCCTGAAACCGTGGGAGAATGAAAAATTACTGGCCACCATCGAAGCAGCATTCAAATTCAGTATATCAGGGCAGGAACTCAGCAAACTGAAAGGCAAGGAGAGTTTTCTGATTTCCGAGATCAATAAGCAGGGTAAAGACCTTATTGGATCATCAGAAGCCATGCAACAGGTGCTGGAAATGGCAGAAAAGGTAGCAGGGACAGATGCCAACGTGCTGATTACAGGGGAGAATGGTACAGGCAAAGAATTGCTGGCGAGGGAGATCCACCGTATGTCAGCAAGGGCGCAGGAAGTCCTTGTGACGGTCGATGTTGGAGCCGTTCCCGAAACTCTGTTCGAAAGCGAATTATTCGGTCATGAGAGGGGAGCCTTTACAGACGCAAAGGAAATGCGTAAAGGCAGATTCGAGCTGGCTGATCAAGGAACCCTTTTCCTTGACGAGATCGGTAACCTGAACCTGCCCATGCAGGCCAAACTTCTGAATGCTCTGCAAAACAGGCAGATTACAAGGATCGGAGGAAACCAGCCGATCCATGTCGACATTAGGCTAATCTGTGCCACCAACACAGACCTGGAACACTCCATTCAAGGAGGATCATTCAGGGAGGACTTGTTCTACAGGATTAACACCATAGTACTGGAAATGCCGCCTTTGAGGAAACGGGAGGGGGATGTGGAGGTACTTGCAAACTTTTTCCTGGAAATCTACTCCCGGAAATATGAACGCAAGAGTCTGTTTATTAGTCCCTCGGCACTCATGAAGCTCAACGCATATTCATGGCCGGGGAATGTCAGGGAACTCCAGCATGTAGTTGAGAGGGCCGTCATCCTGTCTAAAAATGTCGTGCTAAAAGGAGAGGATTTTCTTTTAGAGCAGAAGAACTGGAAAAGGATTCAACCTTCGACTCTGGAGGAAATGGAGAGATCGATGATTGAAACCAGCCTTGAAAGAAACCAGGGAAATCTTACAAAGGCAGCCTCACAACTCGGGGTTACCCGGCAAACCCTTTACAATAAGATAAAAAAGTATCAATAAACTTCCTGGAAGGATGTATACCCGGAACCTGCTACTAAAAATTATTCTGCTGATCCTCTTGCTTCTATCCACGGTGGTATTCTGCACGTTTTTCTTTTACAAAGCAAAATATCTGTATTCGTTTGTAATGATACTACCTATAACGGTCGAGATCCTGTATCTTGTATACCTGTACAAACGTACCAACCGGGAAATAGCTTATTTCTTTAATTCCATAGAGAACGGGGATATGAGTTCGACCTTCCCGGAAAACGTAAAAGACAGAACCTTGCGGGAGTTGCACAGAAGCCTTAACCGGGTTAACAGGATCTTAGCCATAACCAGGGCTGAGACTGAAACAAAAGAACAATTCTATCGCTCGCTGATCCGCCATGCTAAAACTGGCTTGATGGCAGTCAATCCGGAGGGGAGGATCCTGGAAATTAATCCGTCTTTGGAAAACATGTTTGGTTCTTACACCCTCTCGGTACTCGATGATTTTCAAAAGATTGATCCCCGTATACCTGAATTGGTGAACACCCTTGAGCCCGGCATGCCTGCGATTCTACAGGTAAGAGTGGACAATGAACTGCAGCAATTACTGTTTAATAAAGCGATCTTCCAGATGAATAACAACGAAGTGAGCATCCTGTCCATAGATAATATCAAGAATGAACTGGATCACAAGGAACTGGATTCATGGGTAAGGTTGATCCGGGTTCTGAACCATGAAATAGTAAATGCTGTAACCCCTATCTCTACTTTAAGTACTACGATTTACGGACTCTTTCATAAGGAGGGAAAACTGAATGTTTCCGGGATTTCTAAAGAGGTACTTACCGATACGGCCGATGCTCTTCGAAACATTGATGCACATGCAAAAGGGCTTATGGAATTTGTGGATTCCTACCGGAAGTTTACCCGCATCCCTGAACCGGTTTTTCGGGAAGTACAGCTTGACGGATTTATCCGTGATGAAATCATTTCACTCAAAGGCTATATAGAAGAAGAACATGTTGCGATTAATACAAGCGCTGATCCAGAAGGAGTAACCATACTGGCGGATCCCGGGCTGCTTCAAAGGTTATTTTCCAACATACTGATTAATGCGATACAGTCGATGGAAAAATGCAACAAAAAGAGGATTGATATCAAAACAAACACTACTTATCATAACCGGACCATCGTGAAGATCACTGATTCCGGCGAGGGCATTCCCACAGATCAATTGGACCAAGTATTTGTTCCTTTCTTTTCGACCAAGGAAAATGGTTCAGGAATAGGTTTAAGCCTGAGCCGGCAGATCATGCAGCTGCACAAAGGGGACATCAATATTCGTTCCAAGATTGGAGAAGGAACAGAGGTGAGCCTGATATTTTTCTCCAATAATTAAGATTGGTAAAGAGCTCTGTGAGAATGTTCGTGATGATTTTACATCGACAGGTATGAGCAAATCTTCAAAATCTATATTAATATCTATATCACAGCCCATGTGGTCTCTCCAGAAATACAGGTTATTACGCTTCCCTTTATGAAATTCCAAGGAGGTCAGAGGCGAGACCGGTATCATAGAAGCAAAGCTTGCATTTAATAAGATAATATTCAGGATAATGTAAATTTATTGAATGGATAGAATAAAAAAGTATTTTAAGGAAACTGTTGATATAAATGATGATTACTGGGACATATTCTGTTCAAAGCTGGTGAAAAGGGATTTTCCAAAAAAAACCATCATTCTAAAAACAGGACAGGTTGAAAACTACCTGTCATTTATAGAGAAAGGGATTATACGTTATTACATAATAAGGGAAAACAATGACCTGACTTATGAATTTTCATTTGAAAATGAATTCACCAGCGCTTATGATTCATTTTTAAATCAATCTCTTTCAGAATATCATGTTCAGGCATTGGCAGATTCCTGTTTATGGAGTATTACTTATGAAGATTTGCAGGAAATATATACAAACACCTCTATGGGAAATCTGTTAGGTAGGCTTGCAGCAGAACAACTTTTTCTGCGCAAGGCAAAAAGAGAACTTACCCTTCTGAATAATACGGCAGAAGAAAGATATCTTAAGCTCTTCTCAGATAAACCTACAATGATCAGACAAATCCCACTCCAATACATTGCTTCATATATAGGGATCACACCGCAGGCGCTGAGCAGAATCCGCAAACGAATTTTTTAATCTGGGTTCATTGTATTGCAATAAATACATTCGGATCTTTGTGGCAAAGCCATTACAGTGAGAAATACAATAAATCAGGAGCTTTGTATCAGTTGCAAATTATGTATGGAGGTATGTCCCTGCAATATCATCGGCATAAATGAAAGGCAGGAGCTGCATTTTATAAACGAGAGGGAAAAAATCTGCCTAGAGTGTGGACAATGTATGGCCATCTGCAGCAAGCAGGCCATCACCATTAAGGGATTGTCCTATGAAGAAAATATATTGAAACTACCTGATTATTCCATGAACCATAAGGATTTCATCTCTTTCCTCTCAACAAGGCGATCCATCCGGAATTTTGAAGATACCCCGGTACCTGATGAAATGATTGATCAAATTCTTGACGCCCTTTCTTATGCTCCTTATGGGGCTGCACCTGAGAAAGTTAACATTAGTGTAGTCAATAACAGGGATGTTATTGAGTCGGCATTGCCCCATATGGAAGAATTCCTGGATAATATCCTTAAATGGATGAACAGTCCGGTAGCTTCATTCATGATTAAGAGGAAAAAGGGGATGGAAACCTATAACACCATTAAGAACCATCTTTATCCGATTTCAAAACTGGAGAATTACAAATTGAAATTCGGGGACAGGATTACCAGGAATGCGCCGGCCATTCTAATTTTTCATTCCGAAAAGGATGCAGAAGAGCATACAAATAATTCATTGATATACGCCACCTATGTCATGTTAACAGCTCATTCACTCGGATTAGGCGCAACAATGATTGGGATCGTTCCTGCAGCAATTAATAAAGTTCAAATTCTAAAGGATATTTTCAAAATTCCCCGGAAAAGTGAAGCCATCATGTCTGTTATAATCGGATACCCGAAATACAACTACCGAAGGATCATTAAAAGAAAAAGCCACAACATCTTCCGGATCAACTCACCGAAAAGCCTTAATGTTTGCTGAATAAGGTAATTCTATGCTGAGACAGATTTTATCTTTGAGGTGCCTTTGCTAAAGAGGTTCAAGGAACAATTTCCATCTCACCGACTTTCTCATCATTGATAGAGAACTCAACCAGAGACGGAGCTTCCCATTTTAAATAAAAAGGGTTTGGCCTTCCATATGTTCGCCCACAGCGTAAATCCCTCCTTCTGAAGGCCTGTCGCAGTCAGATAAGCATTTACTTCATAATTGGTCGATTTAATCTCCGGTCCGGCCAGTTCGGGAATACGATACACATTGGTGGTTAATTCCCAGTGTCTTTTGGCGGATCTTTGCGGATTCGATACAGGTTGCAGTGCGCGTCCCAGCAATCCACCCACGGGATATACATCGTATTTTTCGGCTTCTTTCTAGAAGATATCTTCCTTTTTCTTTTGTCACTGTAGTTTTGCTTTCTGCCTAACTGTTTACAATGATCATTGGGTGTGTTGTATCCAAAGCTGTACTTAGATACCTTATAGCAATGCAAATTTCAATTGTTGAGCAAGATTGATCAGTAGTTGCAATTGTCTTAAATTGCTGGGATAAATCCCATCTATGAACATCGAAGAAATAAGAGAATACTGCATCTCCAAACCCGAAGTCACAGAAAGCCTCCCTTTTAACGATACAGCTCTTGTGTTTAAAGTGGCCGGGAAGATGTTCGCCCTGCTTGACCTGTTTGAGGACAGCAGGGGAATCACCCTGAAATGTGATCCTGAACTGGCCTTTGAATAGCGGGAGCAGCACCCGGAGGGTACACCTGGATGGCATTTTAACAAGATCATTATGTTCTTTTAATATATTGTAAAGAAAAGAATGGGTAATGATATTAACTTTCAACCATCTCGATCATGTGGTTGATTACATGAGTGTGCCCGTGCTGCGGGCTGAAAATGATGATCTAGGCATCGGCGTTGACCTTTACATTATGCCCCGCAGGCCAATAAAACCAATCATTCGCATTGACAGTTTCCTCGACCCCGTCAGCATCGGTGGTAGTCATTTGACCGCTCAACAGGTAATCCCAATGCGGGCAAAGGCATAAATCTCCTTCAAGTGCCATGAAAAGGGGGGTTGTATCAACTCCTGCAGAGAGACTGAGGTACTCATCGCTTATCTTTCCTAATCCTGTTGCATCGCCGAAATCAGTTCTCTGACGAATAATGGCACCCGGAATCTCCAATTTGATTTTGGATTTCTTCATTCTGTTGGAGAAACTATTGCTGCATCCATTTAAGCAATAGTCGGCGGGATAAGATATATTCAATATAATATTAAATGAAATGTTCAATCCAAATGCATTATACTTTGGCACAAAACAAAGGGAGCGTCCTTCTCACCCAGACTGCTTAAAAGATATATTTCACGTTAAAAATGAGCATATCGTAGTCCTTCATATTGGCAAATAAGTTATCGCCTTTTCCTGCAAAGAAAGCGGTGGAGATTGAAATTTGAGCGTTGGGAGTTGCCTGGTAAATGATTTCCGGCATGTAGGCAATGGCATAATTATCTTGAATATCAGACCAGTCGGTGACAATGAAAGCTCCGCTCAGGGGTGAAATTTTTAGCTTGCTATTGAAAAATCCCTTGTCATATCTCAGAAAGAAATAATCGTTGAGGGCTTCGGTTCCCCTCTCGTGCATGAAACCATGTATGTACTGAAGATTCAGGTAAGATCCATCTGCAAAATTATAATCACCACCCACTACGAATTTAACATAAGGATTGGCTTCAAGTATTGTAGAATCAACTGTTACAGGTACAGGTGACATGGGGTAAAAGGCTGAAAGATCGTTGCTCATAATGACATCCTTTTCCGGGATAAACACAGCCGCCTCGGCCCAAAAACCTATTCCTGCAATGCTTGTGGACAGGTCTGCACCAATGACATGATTTCTTTCATAGGACAGCTGGGCATTCACATTGATTCCTCCCATTGCATTTACCGGGATAAACGTATTTTTTGTGTTGTAGGGCAAACCATCCCTGCTATAAACATAACTCACCGAAAAATCGATTCCTGCAGCGAAGCCTTTAAATCTCATTCCAGCAGTGGCACTTTCCCCGAGATTGAAATCCGGCATGAGGATGGAATCAGAGAATTGCTCTAAAACCATTCCCTGCGGCAATTCCATTTCACCATTTAATGACCCGGCAAAAATGCCTGCCGGTAAATTGGCCGGCTGAAAGAAGGGTACATAAACGGCCTGCAGGGAGAAATCGTTGTTAAAATAGTATTGCAGGTTGATAGCATCAGAACCCCGGTGACGGCCAAAGTCCAGGATATCTTCCAGGTCGTAGGGATTGAGGTTGTCGGTCGGGTTGATTACATCGGCAGTTCCCCAGGCAATACGCTGGCGTCCAATGGTAACATCCAGGTCTTTTGTGAGAAAACCGTAAAGTTGAACATTGGCCTCCCTGATTTCAAGATTATATGGATCAATGATCCCTTTATTATACAGATCGCCGGAGGAGGTAATACCGGGCAAACCCATGTTCCGGAGCCATACTTCACCGGAGAATTTTGAACTCCCGGTGATACTTTTGTCCAGTTGGAGCGTAAGACGGTTTTCATTCCACACCCAGGGATTTTTTTCCTGGAACAGGAAGCGCTGATCGGTCATCAATTCCCCGGACAGGTTCAGGGGCTTATCCTGGCCAAACAGATGTCCAACGGAAGCCAGAACCAGTAACAGGGATATCTTCATCCTATTCATTTTCAGGTCATGTTTGTATTTGCATGTTGATAAGCTCGCATCTGTATCCGGGCATACGGATTTATTGTTTTAATTTCCTTACCGTAAATTCATCGTCAGATAAGCCGGTATCGTATTTTACATCCGACATTTGCATCCTGGTACGATGGCTTTTCTTCAGGTCTGTCATTTCAATTTCGGAAGTACTCCAGTACTTGCCTTTTTTCTCGAAGGTGTATTTTGCCTCTTTAATCTTGTTATTCCCCTTGTCGTAATACTCCATCAATTCGGGGTAATAATTGGATTGATTGACCGATGCAATAATTTTTGAATAATCAGACGCCCCCTTCGGTGTCAGTTTCAGCACAAACAGGTTTCCTTCTGTTTTGACCAGTTCAGGGGTGTATTTATCAGCATAGGGTATGGGTTCCATATCATCATAAGAAAAATCAGTGCCGGCAAAATTCTGATTCTTGACGCTGCCCGCAATGCGGCGCTCTTTGCCAAAGGCAGGCAGGTACATATACATGATATCATCGGGCAAGGCCAGGACAGCAATCCCTGCCTGGGATGCCGGTGCAGTAAACCGGAGGATGCGTTTATCGGTGCCTTTCTGCATGATATTCGCTTCCCGGGTTTCCTGTTTTCCATTCTTGTCAATCAGGATGAGCCTGTGTGTTCCTGTCATGTCTGCCGGGGCATACAATACTGCATCCATTTTCTTTAGGATCGTACTGGCATCCTGCGCATTGGCTGAGAAAATGCTTCCTGTCGACAGCAGGATGATCACGATCGCTGTGTGCATATTTGTTTTCATGGGCATTAAGTATTTGTTGTTCGTTTTCTGTGAGCCAACAGCAGGATTGCAGGTAACAGGGTCAGCGCACCCAGGCCTGAACCGATCATGCTTATGGCAATCAGTAAGCCAAAATTCTTGATGGGTAAAAGCTGAGCGAACATCAGCACGAGGAATCCGGCAGCTACTGATGCCAGATTAATAATTACTGCTTTCCCTTTGGTGAGCAGGGTTGTTTCAACCGCCTTTTCGGCATTTCCGAGATGGTTTAGATGGGTATTAAACCCGGTGATCACATGTATGGAATAATCAATACCGATCCCTAGGGCAATACTACCCACAAGAACGGTTGCTATATCCAGGGGAATGCCTGTAAATCCCATAAATCCAAGAAGTAACAGGACGGTTGCGATAATTGGAATGGTGGCATATACCCCTTTTGAAAAAGAGCGCATGATCAGGGCGATAATGAACAGGACCATGATAATGGCAATGATCAGGCTGCTATACTGGCTTTTAACCAGGCTGTCATTAAGTTTTATATACAAAGGAGGAATTCCTGTGAAGTTTATTTTATAGAGGTCGCTGGCATTTTCCTTGATAAACAGGTTCATCTTATCGGTGAACATTCCTATTTCTTTGGTTTCAATGGAAGCAAATTTAGACTGAATGATGCCCTTGTCCAGGTCATCGGAGACCAGTTGGTGCATCACGTCCTGACCGTCAAGAAGGAACCAGAGTTGTTCTATTTTTGCCTTTTCATTCGGTATTTTTTTCCCTTCTCCCATGGCCTCGTTCATCTGCTCCACCAGATCGGCCACAGATTGTGCTGAGGAGATGTTGGGATCCTCCCTCATGAAGTCCTCCAGTTTTACCATCATTTTCAGAACTTCCGGTTCCTGCATATCGCCTTCAAATTCAACGAAAACCGGCAACGAACCCCCGAACTTCTTCTGCATCACATCCTCGGCAACCCTGGTTGGATTATCCTTTTTGAAGTATTCGGTGATGTTTACACTGGTGCGGATCATAAAAATACCGGCTATACTCAGGGCCATCAGCAGACCCCAGACCCACAAAACATTTTTCGGATGCTTCAGGAGTACATTGGTAAAGGGTTGGAGAATCATGCGGGTCAATAAACTCTTCTTTTCAGCTTTTTCAGCAGCCGGCTTCTTTCTGTACATGGATAATGCAGAAATAAGGGCCGGGACAAAAAACAGGGAAAGGATCAGTGCGATGAGTATTCCGATGGCACTGCAGATACCGAATTCCTTGATCATTGTAAGATAAGCTCCGAAAACGAAAGAGATAAAACCGATGGCTGTGGTCACTGCAGCCAGGATGACCGGGACCATTGTACCTGACATGGCCTCCACCAGTGCCTTCTTTCCGTCTTCCCCGGCATTCAGGTTTATACTGTTCAGTACGTGGATGGTATATGCACTTCCCAGCGCCACCAGAACAACCGGCATGATATCCGTGATGATGGTAAGCTCATACCCGGCCATGGCCATGATACCGAGTGTCCAGATCACCGTGATTCCTGCGATAAGCAGGGGGAGCAGCATCCCCTGAAGCGACCTGAAACTGACCAATAGGATGAAGGCAATGATCACAAAAACGATGGGGATGAGCCAGATCATATCTGACATCATCAGGCCTGTTATGTCATTGAGCATGAAGGGCAACCCACCATAATATACGGTTTCGGGCAGGTTCATTTCAGCGATCTTCTTCTGGATACCGGATGCAATGTCCTGTCTTTCCGCACCCGGAAGAAGGGTAAATAATATGACGGCAGCGCTTCCATCATCAGATACAATGCTCCCTTTGTACATCTCTTTTGAGAACACATATTTTCTCAGGCTGTCCAGTTCAGATTTCTTTTGAGGGAGATTATACGCATCTACCAGTTTCCCGATCTCAAGCCCCCATTCAGAACTTTTTATATCAAGAATATCCGTAAGGCTTGTGACGGTGGAAACGCCTGCAGTGATTTTAAGACTATCCGTAATCTGCCTGATGTGTTGCAATGCATCAGCTGTAAATATATCATCTGTTTCAAGGACGATCATGCCAATGTCATTTCCGCCGTACTGAACCCCTATGCTTTTGTACAAATGTCCTGTCATATCGTCATCGGGCAGCGTACTCAGGATGTCTGAATTGATGCCTATGTTCCTGATCTGGTACCCGAGAAAAAGGGTCAAACCAACAACAAGTGCAATGATGAGCCATCTGAGCCTGATGATATTTTGTACTAGTTTTTCCACCTTAAAATGTTGAAGGTTTATAAACATTGACCATTTTAGTTCTATAGTCAGCGCAAAGATAAAAAAATATCTGACCAAATATGTTTTTGGGTCAATTTATGAGAGAAAAATATCAGGATTTCTGGGGCAAGCTCAGACTGCCGGTAATCATATTGATCAGGTCGTGAAGCGTATTCTCGTATTCAGTGTACTTATCCTGCAGGAACAGCGGAATTTCAATACTTTTAATGATCATCATGGCCACATCAACCGTAGGGCCCACATCCTTCACGTTCAAATACCCTTCTGCATTGCCCTGTTCAATAATGGCGGTAAGCTGGATTTGCTCAAACTCATCAAAATCATCCCGCACATCTTTCACAAAGTGATATTTCTCGAAAAAATCAGCCTTCAGGGTTTCGTGATAGTTCACAGCCTGGTTCAGGAGGCGGAAGCGGGTAAGCATATATTCCGTGAGAATGGTTAAGGAGTTGTTATTACTGCTTACGATGGCCGTCAGCTCATCTTTCAGAACGCCCAGTTCCTGTTTCAGCACTTCGTTAAATAATTCCTCCTTGCTCTTGAAATAGTAATAAAGGACTCCTTTTGCCTTATGAATATTTTTGGCAATCTCATCCATGGTGGTTTTATGAAAACCAAACCTGGAGAAATACTTGGTTGCTGAATCAATAATCTGGCTCTTTACATCTGATGAGGCCATGGAATTTGACTATTGTATTAAATAAGTCAAAAATAGTGCTTAGGGACCACACTTCAAAATTGAGAATTTAAATTGTCTTAAATTGCTGAAACAAATAGTACCAGATGAACATCGAAGAAATCCGCGAATACTGCATCACTAAACCCGGCGCCACTGAAAGTCTCCCATTTAATGACACTGCCCTAGTTTTTAAAGTGGCCGGGAAGATGTTCGCCCTGCTCGATCTGTCTGAGGACAGCCGGGGAATCACCCTGAAATGTGATCCCGAACTGGCCATTGAGCTGCGGGAGCAGCACCCTGAGGTTACACCGGCCTGGCATTTTAATAAAAAGCACTGGAATGGCGTAAACCTGAATGGAAGCATCAGCGACAGTCAGTTGAAGGAATGGATTGACCATTCATACAAAACTGTTAAAGTTAGTTAAAAGGAGCCTTCCGGATTTTTATTTCTGAAATCCACTATTTTATTTTGTCCTCGCAAACGATTCAGTTTGGAAAGGGGTGCCCGGATATTGAACCCGGGCCCAAACCAATAACATTCGGAAAAATGGACATCAGGATTGAAAATCTGACCAAAAAGTATGGTGGACAAAGGGTGGTGGACAAAATCTCCTTTGAAGTAAAAACCGGTGAGATCGTGGGGTTCCTGGGGCCCAACGGGGCCGGTAAAACCACCACCATGAGAATGATTACCAATTTCATAGCCCCCTCTGAGGGGCGTATTTTTATTGGCGGTAAATCATTGGAGAGCGAAGGAGACGGGCTCAAGAAACACATCGGCTATCTGCCGGAAAACAATCCGCTTTATCAGGATATGCCTGTGATCGATTACCTGGAGTTTGTGGGGGGATTGCAGGGAATTTCCAAAGAGCGCATCCTTCCCAGGGTAGCAGAGATGATCAGGGTTACCGGGCTGAACCAGGAGAAGCATAAAAAGATCGGGGAACTGTCCAAGGGATATAGACAACGGGTGGGCCTGGCCCAGGCCCTCATTCATGATCCGGAGGTCCTGATCCTGGATGAACCCACATCCGGGCTGGACCCCAATCAGATTGTAGAGATCCGGAAGCTGATCCGCGAACTGGGAAAGCACAAGACCGTCATTCTGAGCACACACATCCTCCCGGAGGTTGAAGCCACATGCGACCGGATCCTGATTATCAACCAGGGTAAAATAGTAGCTGACGGAACCTCAGAAAACCTAAGGAAACAGGCAAGCGGGGAGACGATACTCAGGGTAAAAATAGAAGATGGAGACCCCAATGAAATATTTAAGGCCCTCCAGGGGCTAACCCTGGTTCACCAGGTTGGATTTGCAGACGGGCAGAAAGAGAGATTTGAGATACAGGTCCAACCGGGAACCAGTGCCGGCCGAGATGTTTTTAAGCTCTGTGTGAAGAACAACTGGACACTGACAGAAATGACTCCCTTTGAAACCAGGCTTGAGGATGTTTTCAGGCAACTCACCACCCATTGAAATGAAAGTTGACAATTATAACAACATAGGACATGCATACCATTTGGATATTGAGTAAAAGAGAATTCAGGTCATTTTTCGATTCCCTGGTGGCCTACATCATGCTCGTTTTGTTTCTGGGATTCAGCGGTTTTTTCACATGGCTGTTTGGCAGTGATGTGTTCCTGGTTGGACAGGCCAGCCTGGGAGCCTTCTTTTCCATCGCTTACTGGAGTCTCTTTTTTTTCATACCGGCGCTTACCATGCGCCTGCTGGCAGAAGAGATACGTTCAGGCACTATTGAATTGTTATTGACCAGGGCGATCACCGACCGGGAGGTAATTCTTGGAAAGTTCCTTTCCACGTTGTTGCTTATTCTTGTGGCCCTGGCTTTTACAGCGCCCTATGTGGTTACAATCGGGAGTATCGGAAACCTTGACCTGGGAGCAGTGGTCTGCGGATACCTGGGCCTCATTCTGATGAGCGCATCCTACATCAGTATTGGGCTCTGGGCCAGCAGCATGACAAGAAACCAGATCACCGCCTACCTGCTGTCACTATTGATCGGACTGTTTTTTCACCTGCTGTTTGGGATTTTCTCAACAGGCCTGCAGGGTTTCGGCGGCCGGCTTTTTAGCAGCCTGAGCATGCGCGAGCATTTTGACAGCATTTCTAGGGGCGTGCTGGACAGTGGTGACCTGATTTACTTCTTTTCCCTGATCGTGATCGGATTGTTTCTTTCAGAGATCTCCCTTGCAAAAAGAAACCTCAACGTATAAAAGTCATCGAACCATGAAAAAAGGCAAATACTCCATTTCAATACTGCTTTTTGTTTCGATCATCATCGTGATCAACCTGTTATCCGAGCAGTTTTTTTTCAGGCTTGACCTTACCGAGAACAAGCAATATACCCTCAGCAATGCAACAAAAGAGATCCTTAAAGACCTTTCTGAACCTGTCACTGTGAAAGCCTATTTTAGCAAGGACATACCGGCACAGTTGATTAAAACCAGAAATGATTTCAGGGAAATGCTGGTAGAATTTGGAAAAATCTCCGGTCAAAAGGTGGTATATGAGTTTGTCAGCCCGAATGATGATAAATCCCTTGAGCAGGAAGCGATGCAGAATGGAATTCAACCGGTAATGATCAATGTAAGGGAGAAGGACCAGATGAAGCAGCAAAGGGCATACATGGGAGCTGTTTTGAGCATGGGAGAACGCCAGGAGATCATCCCCGTGGTAGAGCCGGGGCTTGCCATGGAATATACTCTTTCAACTGCCATAAAAAAGCTGTCAGTGATCCATAAGCCCGTGATTGGATTTCTGCAGGGACATGGAGAAGCCTCCCGGCGTGAACTGTCCCAGGCGGTCCAGGAGCTGAATGTCCTTTATACGGTTGAGGATATCCATGTCAATGACTCCACACCCATTCCGGCAAATATCAAGTCGCTCACCATTGTTCGACCTACCGATACCATTCCTCCCGGAGTGCTTGATGAACTGGACCGTTATCTTGCCGGCGGAGGGAATGTTTTCATTGCCATGAACCGGGTCAGCGGAGATCTTCAGACAGGTTACGGGAGCGGACTTTCCACCGGACTGGAGTCATGGCTGAGTGAAAAAGGCCTGCATGTCAATGAGAATTTCCTTGTGGATGAACACTGCGTTTCTGCCACCATGCAACAGCAGATTGGAAACACCATCCAGCTTTCAAGCGTGGCCATTCCTTATATCCCCAGGGTGAACCGCTTCTCGGATCATCCTGTTACCCAGGGATTGGAAGAAGTGATTTTCCCGTTTGCGAGTACCATGGATTATATGGGCGATTCTGCTACAAAGTTTACTCCCCTCCTGTATAGCTCCGATTTGTCAGGGACCCAGGGGACTCCCACCTATTTTAATTTTCAGAAAAGATGGAACATGGGGGATTTTCCATTAAAAAGTCAGGTGCTTGGCGGAGTTCTGGAGCAGAACGGACCGGAAGGAATGCGTGGCAAAATGGTGGTTATTGGCGATGGCGATTTTGCTGTAAACAACAACGGCCAGCAGGTGAACCCTGATAATGTGAACCTCCTGGTTAATGGAATTGACTGGCTCAGTGATGATACCGGTTTGATTGAACTACGGACCAAAGGTGTGAGTTCGCGGCCCATTAAACAGATGGAGGACCATCAACGCTCGTTGATCAAATGGATTAATTTCCTGGTTCCCATCCTCCTTGTGCTTGTGTATGGACTGTTCCGTTCCCAGCGCCGTAAAAATCAGCGAATCAAGCGCATGGAAGTTAACTATTCATAACAAATTATATAAAGACCATGAGTGGAAAGATCAATAACCGAACCCTGTTGCTGGTGCTTCTGGTTTTTATCACGCTATTTGTAATCAGCAGATTTACTTCCTTGAAAAAACCAGACCGTACCCTGAAGGCCAATCTTATACAGATTGATACCAGCCGGGTATCCTCCATTCTGTTGTACCCTGAAGCAGAAAATGGAAAACAGCTGGAATTCAACAAAACAAACACCTCCTGGACCGTATCCCGGGAGGGAATTTCTGCACCCGCAGATGCAGGTGCAGTGAAAAACACCCTCTCTGAACTTCAGAATTTGAAAGCAGAACAACTGGTGGCCCTCTCTCCGGAAAACTGGAACGAATACCAGGTTGAGGACAGTTCAGGGACCAGGGTAGTGTTGAAGGAGGGAAACAAGGTGACCCTGGATTTGATCGTGGGCCGGTTTCAATATCAGCCACCGCCCCAGAACAGTTATTCGCAATATTCACAAAACCAGGGGATCGGCAAAACCTATGTAAGGCTTTCCGGTGAGAACGAAGTCTATTCGGTCAATGGCTTTTTGTCCATGAGCCTGAACCAGGAGTTTTCCCGTTGGAGGAACCGGACCATCTCCCGCATGAATTCATCAGGAATCACAAGAATTGTTTTTGATTATCCTGCCGACTCCGGATTTGTGGCCCAAAGAAGTGAGGCAGGATGGATGGTTTCAGGGATCCTTGCAGATTCAAGCAGCATGGCCAAATACCTGCAGCGGAGCACCAACAAAACCCATTCCCGGTTCGCCGATGG
This sequence comes from uncultured Bacteroides sp., assembly GCA_964453785.1. GTDB lineage: Bacteria > Bacteroidota > Bacteroidia > Bacteroidales. The sequence goes on along the minus strand of CAYVRK010000008.1, from coordinate 90,024 downwards.
TGTTCAGCCCGGACCTGAGCCAGACTATATGCTGGTATTTGAAGGTGATAACATGAAGCCGCAGCAAATCAAGGCTTATATTCAGAAAAATGGATCCATCGTTCTGAACAGCAGTTTCAATCCCGATACCTGGTTTCTTTTCGAAGACAGGGATCTGATCATGGACCTGTTCCCCGCCTCCGGGAAGCTGATCTCCGGAGAAAACCCCTGATCTTCATTTCCCCGGGCATAACATCATGTGCCGGACCGGGAAAAGACGATCTGTCCGTTTTCCACATCGATAAGGGTGTGGGAGTCGGGTTGCACCTTCCCTTCCAGCATGGCAATGGAAAGCCGGTCGAGAATCTTCTTCTGGATCAGTCGTTTCAATGGCCTTGCCCCGAACTGCAGGTCAAAACCTTCCTGTTTCAGAAACGAGATACAGCGGTCCGTCACCTCAAAGGTGATCTGTTGCTTCTGAAGCTTTTTCTGGAGAAGGTTCAACTGTATACGCAGAATCCCTTCCATATCCTCCATGGTCAGCGGACGGAACATGACCAGTTCATCAATGCGGTTCAGAAATTCGGGCCTGAGGTTTCGCTTCAACAGTTCAAATACCTGCGTTCTCGATTTCTCAAAAACCTGGTCGATTGCACTGTCTTCCACATTTGCAAAATTTTGTTGTAGGATTTCCGAACCCAGGTTGGAGGTCATGATAATGATGGTGTTCTTGAAGTTGGCCACCCGGCCTTTGTTGTCGGTCAGCCGGCCATCCTCCAACACCTGAAGCAGGATGTTGAAAGTATCGGGATGTGCTTTTTCTATTTCATCCAGCAGGATGACTGAGTAGGGTTTTCTTCGGACCGCTTCAGTGAGTTGTCCTCCTTCTTCATAACCCACATATCCCGGAGGAGCCCCTACCAGTCTGGAAACGGCATGCCTTTCCTGGTATTCACTCATGTCAATGCGCGTGATCAGCCTTTCATCATTGAACAGGTATTCGGCCAGCGCTTTGGCCAGCTCAGTTTTGCCCACACCCGTGGTTCCCAGAAAGAGGAACGAACCGATGGGTCTCTGTTCATCTGAAAGACCGGTGCGGCTTCGCCGGATCGCTGCCGAAACAGCCCCGATGGCCTCCTCCTGGCCCACAACCCGTTTTTGAAGTTCTTCTTCGATATGCAGAAGTTTCTCTTTGTCACTTTGAAGCATCCTTTTCACCGGTACACCGGTCCACCGCGAAACCACCTCTGCAATATCCTCGGCAGTGATCTCCTCCCTGACCAGGCGTTGCCCGTCCTTTTCATACGCCTGCAGTTTGCTGATGCTGGAAGCCAGTTCAGCTTCTGCTGCCGGCAACTGACCGTAGCGAATTTCAGCCACGGTACCCAGGTCGCTTTCCCTTTCTGCCTTTTCTGCCTGGTACCTGAGCTGCTCGATCAACTGTTTGCTTTTCTGTATTTTTTCCACCACCGATTTCTCTTCCACCCAGTTGGCCATCAGCTGTTTGTGTTCATCTTCCAGGTCGGCGACCTGCCGGGAAATTTGTTCCACACGGATTTTGTCCTTTTCCCTTTTGAAAGCCTCCCTTTCGATTTCCAGCTGCTGGATTTTCCGCTCCAGGATATCGATGGATACCGGTTTGGAGTTCATTTCCAGGCGAAGGTGAGCGGCAGATTCATCAATCAGGTCGATGGCTTTATCAGGAAGGAAACGATCGGTAATATAGCGGATGGAAAGTTGAACTGCCGCAATGATGGCCTCATCCCTGATGCGGATTTTGTGAAAATTCTCATACTTTTCCTTGATGCCCCGGAGAATGGAAATGGCATCTTCCTCGCCTGGTTCATCGATAAAAATTTTCTGAAAACGGCGTTCCAGGGCTTTGTCTTTTTCGAAATACTTCTGGTATTCATTCAGGGTTGTTGCACCGATGGCCCTGAGTTCTCCCCTTGCCAGCGCTGGTTTGAGGATGTTGGCGGCGTCCATGGCTCCCTCTCCGCCTCCGCCGGCTCCCACAAGGGTGTGGATTTCATCAATGAACAATACGATTTCTCCCTCCGATCCGATCACTTCCTTTACCACAGCTTTGAGACGTTCCTCGAATTCTCCCTTGTACTTGGCTCCCGCGATCAGGGCTCCCATGTCGAGAGAGTAAATTTGTTTGGAAAGCAGGTCATCCGGAACGTCCCCGTTTACAATCCTGAGCGCAATACCTTCGGCAATGGCCGTCTTTCCCACGCCCGGCTCACCTACAAGGATGGGATTGTTTTTTGTGCGACGTGTCAGTATCTGAAGGACCCTGCGGATTTCTTCATCTCTTCCGATCACCGGGTCCAGGTTGCCCGATTCGGCGCGTTCGTTCAGGTGAACAGCGTATTTGTCCAGGGCATTGTATGATTCTTCGGAGGAGCGGGTATGAACCCGGCTTCCTTTTCGCAACTCCCTGATGGATTCCAAAAGCTCCTTTTCATTCATGCCGGCGTCTTTCAGCATGCTGCTCACCTGGTTTCCCGATCGAAGGATTCCAAGAAGCAGGTGCTCCAGGGCAATGTATTCATCTCCGAATTCCTTCAGGGCCGATTGTGCTTTATTCAGTGCCTTTCCGGCCTCCTGGGAAAAATAGGATTCGGCACCCGAAACTTTCGGATGTTGTTTGATCATCTGGTCGAGTGACTTTTCCACCAGTTCCCCGTTCATGGATAGTTTCTTCATGATAAACGGGAACACGTTCTCATCCACTTCGAGTATTCCCTTGAGCAGATGGGTGCATTCGATGGACTGATGCTGGAGCTCCATGGCGATTTGCTGAGCCCGCTGAACAGCCTCCTGTGCCTTGATGGTAAATTTATCTGTTTCCATTTCTTTTGGTCGCTAATTCATTGTTTACTTGTTCCGTTCCCTTTGATCAAAAGGCGAGCCATTTATCGGATGACCGGGCAAGTAACATTTTGGTTCGGGCTCAAAACCTCACAAACAAAGGGATTGCGTTTGAAGCTATGTTTGGCAGGTAAATACAACATGACATAATGACAGTTTTTGAAATCAAGAAACCATGACACAATGACAACAATGACATGATTGAAATCTAAAAAAATGTTAAATAAACACCTGATGCATTGTCATATACTGACTTTTTTTCATTTAGGATCCAATGGCACGCTAATTGAAAATGAAAAATTGCACAAATCGAGGTGCAATAACATGAAATTATTTAACAAACGCGTAACATACGCATTAAAAAATGGAGGGTAAAACCATGACACTAGCAAGATTATCTGACAATTTGAATCCTACATTCCCTTCAATTTTAAACAGGTTTTTTGAAGGGGACCTGATGGATTGGTCCAACTCAAACTTTGCCGGTACAAATTCAACGCTGCCGGCAGTGAACATCAGGGAGAATGACAATGAATTTCTCATTGATGTAGCAGCTCCCGGAATGAACAAGGAGCAGATCAACGTGGATTATGAAAACGGGCGGTTGACCATCTCTTCCGAAAGAAAAGAGGAGAAGAAAGGAACATCTGAAGAAAAATATACCCGCCGGGAATTCAGCTACATGGCCTTTCAAAGGACCTTTACCATTCCCGAAAACCATGTGGATGGGGACAAAATCCACGCCAGCTACACCGATGGCATTCTTCATGTTGTCTTGCCCAAAAGGGAAGAAGTCAAGCCGAAACCGGCAAGACAGATTAAAATCAATTAATACAATGATCAAGAGGCTGTCTCAGAAGGGATAGCCTCTTCTGTTTTCTAAGGGATGCTTATTCGTAACGTGCTTATTTACTGCGTAAATATTTATAGGCAACTTCACGGGTTTACCTAACTGCAAGTGCTCTTTTGTAGCAACTTTTAGGTTAATCGGACCTTACAGGCTCCAGCCCTCCCTGAAGTTCCTCATGACAAATTCGTTGGCCGGATCAAAATTGGTGATTTTCATGTTTTTGGCATCCCACAAAAGCTTCTTTCTGCCGGGATAGGAAGAATTTCCCGATTCGCTGGTCTCCAGCTGGTAGCTCCGGATGGCCAGGTTACCCATTAATACGGCTTCTGTAAATGGTCCGGCATATTCGAATTTTGAACTCAAATCCGATTCCCCGTATCCCTTCATACAGGCTTCCACCCAGGCCACATAATGTCCTTCCGGTACCCGTTTTTCAGTTCTGGGAACAGAATCAATTTCAGGCATCAGTGTTCTGGGCAGTAGTACGGGCCTTTCGGTGTGATTATCAATCATGATACCCTTGCTGCCTTCGAAGATAACGCCATTGCTTAAATCGCCTGTATTGTCCTCCGGTGATAATTCGGCGGGCATTTGAGGACGCAGGCCGCCATCCATCCATGTGAGGTCCACCACACCTTTCCCGTCAGTACGGGGGAATTTCAAATGGGTAATGGATGAGGACGGACAACTTTCGGTATAATGGGCTACCTTGAAAAAGCCTTCATAGGCCGTGGTTGCACTGCATTCGACTTCGGTGGGATAATCAATGGGCAGGATTCTGAATATGGGATCCATGTTGTGGCAGGCCATATCACCCAGTGCCCCGGTACCAAATCTCCACCAACCACGCCAGTTGAAGGGAAGGTAGGCTGGGTTGTAGTCGATATATTCAGCAGGACCCAGCCACAGATCCCAATCCAGCTCCCCGGGAATATCATATTTACCTGTGGGCGCAGGGATACCCTGGGGCCAGACCGGCCTGTCGGTCCATGCCCAGACCCGGGAAACCTCTCCGATCAACCCCGCATCCACAATCTCTTTCATCCTTCGAACCGGATCACCGGAGGCCCCCTGGTTCCCCATCTGGGTAACCACCCTGTACCTTTTGGCAGCCAGGGTCAAAGCACGCGCTTCACCAATGCTGTAGGTGAGCGGTTTTTGAACGTAGACATGTTTGCCCAGCTGCATGGCAGCCATGGCGGCCACCGCATGGGTATGGTCAGGGGTGGAGACGGTGACTGCATCAATGTGTTTGTGTTCTTTGTCAAGCATTTCCCTGAAATCACGATAGTATTTTGCTTCGGGGAAATTCTTCTTTGAATTCACGGCCATGCGATCATCCACATCGCAAAGCAGGGATATTTTTGCATGCTTGCTTTCGGCACATGAGGTAAGATCTGATTCTCCTTTCCCTCCAACGCCGATTCCGGCGATGTAAACTGTATCACTGGGAGCAACATACCCGGTGCCTCCAAGGACAAACCGTGGAACAATGGTGAATACGGAGGCTGCGCCGGTCGTCTTGATGAAGCTTCTTCTGTCGGTTTTCATAACAGGTAAATTGTTAAATTGGAGTTTTGTCTTGCCAATTTACACAAATTACCGTGTTACCAGCCCAGCAGCCAGGCAAAGATCAGGGGAGCCACAATGGTGGCATCCGATTCAACAATGAACCGGGGGGTATCCACATCCAGCTTGCCCCAGGTAATTTTCTCATTGGGTACCGCACCTGAGTAGGAACCATAGCTGGTGGTTGAGTCCGAGATCTGGCAGAAGTAACTCCAGAAGGGGGTGTCTGTTCTTTCCAGGTCCTGGTACAGCATGGGCACCACACAGATGGGGAAATCACCTGCAATTCCTCCGCCAATCTGAAAAAAACCAATCCCGTTTTCCACGGTATTTTCCGTGTACCAGTCGGCCAGCCAGGTCATGTACTCGATCCCTGACTTCATGGTTTGGGGCTTGAGTTCACCTTTGATACAATAAGAGGCAAAGATATTTCCCATGGTGGAGTCTTCCCAGCCGGGAACCACAATGGGCAGATTCTTTTCAGCGGCAGCCAGCATCCAGCTGTCTGCCGGATCGATCTGGTAATATTGTTCCAATACCCCTGAACGTAACATCATGTACATGTATTCGTGGGGAAAGAAACGTTCCGAACCTGTTTCAGCCTCCTTCCAGATGTTGAAAATATGCTTTTGAAGGCGCCTGAAAGCCTCCTCCTCGGGAATACAGGTATCGGTTACCCTGTTCAGTCCATGGTTCATCAGATCCCGCTCCTGTTCGGGAGTCAGGTCACGGTACTCCGGAATCCGTTTGTAATGCTTGTGGGCCACCAGGTTCATCAGGTCCTCTTCCAGGTTTGCCCCTGTACAGGAAATAATATCCACCTTGCCCTGCCGGATCATCTCGGCCAGTGATATTCCCAGTTCGGCCGTACTCATGGCCCCTGCAAGGGTCACCATCATTTTATTTCCCCTGTCAAGTTGTTCCTGATAACCCTTAACAGCATCTACCAGAGCCGCTGAATTAAAATGCTTGAAATGCCTGAGCATAAATTCACTGATGACACCTTTTTGAACACTCATTTCCTAAGATTTTTGAAGACAGAATTTAAATGAAAGCAATTTATAGTATAGTTTTGCCACCAGGAAACCAGGGGCCTTCAGCCCTTTGATGGGGGCGAATTCAACAATATCAAAACCAAGAACTGTTTTTGCGGCGAAGACCTTTTTGAGATAGGCAAGCAGGGTATACCAATCCATTCCTCCCGGTTCAGGAGTGCCCGTGGAGGGCATGATGGAAGGATCCAGAACATCCAGATCGATGGTCAGGTAAACCTGATCGCTCATCAATGCAATGGAGCGTTCCATCCAGGATCTATCCCCCTGGATCTCATGGGCGAAAAAACAGTTGGTACGATTCAAATAAGGTTTCTCCGTTGTATCCATGCTGCGGATTCCAACCTGTAGCAGGTTGGTCTCCCTGCTGGCAGCGTGCAGGGCACAGGCATGGTTGTAACGGGAGCCCAGGTACTCCTCCCTCAGATCAGCATGGGCGTCCAGCTGCAATACGGTCAGGTCTGTATATGCTTCCCGGAAGGCTTCAATAATCCCGATGCTTACGGAGTGTTCTCCTCCGAAAAATGTAAGGAACTTGCCGGTTTTGAGTAATTCACGGGTCTTCAGCTTCACTGTTTCATATACCGCTTCGGGAGAGGAGGCCTCAGAGATTTCGTTCAAGATATGGACACCACGGGTAACTACTTCGGAGTCGGTTTCAATATCATAGATCTCCATGTTTTCAGCTGCTTCCAAAAAGGACTCAAAACCGCCGTCGGCACCCTTTCCCCAGGTGCTTGTGCCGTCGTACGGAATGGACTGAAGCAGGATGGCTGCCTGGTCAAAACCGGCATTCCCGCTTTCAATACCGGCAAAGATTCTCGATTTACTCATTGTAACCCAGTATGTTGAACATTTCATCGACCGACTGTTCCTCACGGTACACATGGTCGACAATGTTCCCTTTCGAATCGCGGTCAATGATCACATGTTTGGGGGAAGGAATCAGGCAGTGCTTGATCCCTCCGTACCCGCTGATCGCGTCCTGGTAGGCTCCTGTATGGAAGAAACCCAGGTACAAAGGTTCCTTTTCCTTGTTGCTGTATTTGGGAAGCAGGACTTCCTGGTTCAGGTCTTCCGAATTGTAATAGTCCGAATGGTCGCAGCTGATCCCGCCGATATTGACCCTTCCATACTCGTTGTTCCATTTGTTAACCGGAAGTAAAATAAATTTCTCATGGATCGACCAGGCATCGGGGATGGTGTTCATCAGGCTGTTGTTGATGATGTACCAGGCTTCGGTATCATTTTGCTGCTTTTGTTCCAGGACCTTGAAGATGATGGCGCCTGCCTCACCGACGGTATATCTTCCGAATTCGGTAAAAATATCAGGCTCCATTACCTTCTCTTTTTCACAGGCCTCTTTCAAATTTTTAATGATCTCATTGATCATGTATTCATAATCATATTCGAAACCCAGTTGGCTTCGGATGGGGAATCCTCCCCCCAGGTTGAATGAAGTCAGGTTTTTACTCTCCTTTTTGAGTTCAACATACAGTTTAAGCGCCTTCTGAAACTCACCCCAGAAGTAGAGGGTGTCTTTGATTCCGGAATCCACAAAGAAGTGAAGCATCTTCAATTCGACCCTGTCATTGTCCCTGATGTGTTTCTTAAAGAAAGCAACGATCTCATCAGGAGGAATTCCCAGCCGGGAAGTATAATAGGCAGACTGGGCTTCTTCATTGATGGCCATTCTTAATCCGATCTTGATGGGAGTATCAGATTTATATTTAAGCAAGCGGTCCAGTTCCTGTATGCTGTCAAGGATAACAATTGAATTATGAAAACCAGCCTGCTGCAGTTGGATAATCCTTCTGAGATAATCGTCCGTCTTATATCCGTTGTGAACGATCAGACGGTCTTTATCCAGTTTTTTCTTTTCATGAAAGTTCATGATCAGATCAATGTCAAAAGCTGAGGATGTCTCAAGATCGACCTTGTGCTTGAGCGCTTCATTGATCACATGATAAAAATGGTTGCATTTCGTGCAATAGCAAAAATGATAACTGCCCTTATAGCCATTGTTTTTGATGGCCCGGTTGAACAGGTTCCGGGCTTTCTTTATCTGGTCCCCGATTTTGGGTAAATAGATGAACCGGAAAGGCGTTCCATGTTTCTCGATCAGGTGTTTCAGGGAGACTCCGTGGAAGGTCAGCGAACCGTCTCTCAGGTCAAACCCTTCCTGGGGGAAATAGTAGGTTTGCTCTATCAGGTCGAAGTAGGTGTTTTTCATCCATTTATAAATTGGTGCCCCGAAATTATAATATTTATTAATTCGGTGTTGGTGTTTTTGTGATTTTCTTAACAAAGAAAGGCAAAACAATTTAATAATCAGAAAGTTGATGGCTGGAAATGGTAATGATTGCGGGAAGGACCTGTTCATGCAACACCAGTGGCAACACCATCACAAAAATTCCAAATTATTTCCTTATGTTTCGGTTACAAATCGGCCAACTGAATCATGAACAAAGCCAACACGGCGGGAAATGAAAAAAACCCGGGACGGGAAATCCTGTTCAGGCTCATTTCTATCTCTCTGCCCTTGCTGTTTCTGCTGCTTCTGGAAGGAATTTTGAGGTTGGTTTCCTACGGCGATAACCTGGGCCTGTTTATTCAGAATCCGGTGGAAGGGTATGAAGCATACATGATCGTAAACCCGGTTGTAGGGAAAAAGTACTTTCATAAACTGGAATATACCGCTCCGCCCAACGATATCTTCCTGAAGAAAAAGCCCGAAGGGACCTTCAGGGTATTCGTGATGGGCAGTTCCACCGTGGTTGGTTTTCCCTATGAAAGCAACCTGATGTTTTCCCGGATTTTGCACAAGAGACTGGACGATGCTTTTCCCGGGAGAGATATCGAAGTCGTCAATACGGCCATTACTGCCATCAACAGCTACACCCTCCTGGATTTTGCAGGTCAGATCGTTAAATATGAACCCGACGCCGTACTGGTCTATGCCGGCCACAATGAATTCTATGGAGCCTTCGGGGTGGGTTCCAACGAAAGCATGAGCAGAAGCCGTGGGTTGACCAGGCTTAACCTGGCCTTGATGGATTTCAGATTCTTCCAGTTGATCACAAACACAGCCGGAAAAATAGGAGCCGGCAAATCTGAACAGGTGCACGGAACCCTCATGAAACGCATTGTGGCCAGTCATGATATTCCCTTCGAGAGTGAACCTTACCGGCTGGCCATGACCCGGTACGAGCAAAACATGGGTGATCTGCTGGCCATTTTCAGCGACAGGGAGATCCCTGTATTTTTCAGTGAAGTGGTTAGTAATGTAAAGGATATCAAGCCGTTAAGCGCTCTTTCCGCAGGGAAGGAAGACGAAGCATGGAAAACATATGTGCAGGCAGTTACTGCCTGTAATAAAGGTGAGTATGATTATGCCCGGGACTTCTTTTATAAGGCCAAGGACCTGGATGGAGTCCGGTTCAGGGCCAGTGAGGAGGTAAATGAGATCATCCGGAAGCTTGCCGGGGAATACAGAACCTACCTCGTGCCCATGCAGGATCAATTTCAGGCCGCTTCGCCCCACGGTCTGATCGGGAATAACCTGATGACGGAGCATGTGCATCCGAATATTGCGGGGGAGTTTTTAATGGCCGATGCATTTTTCAGGGAGATCGCAGCGTCAGGCATCCTGGGTGAGGAAGATCAGAATTCAGACTATCCATCCGGATACTACAAGGCCAACTGGGGCTACACCCAACTGGACAGTTTGCTGGCCCATCACCGGATTGCCAATCTGAAAACACACTGGCCTTTTGTTCCCATAGAGACAGGCGAGAAGGATTACAGGCTAACTTACAGTCCCGTCTCCAGGCTGGATTCCATCGCATTCTCAGCCATGAAGGATCCGGGGAAATCACTGTTTGATTTGAGGCTATCCCTGGCAAGGGAATATGAAGCCCAGGGGAACCTGGCGGCTGCATATGGTGAGTATGAGGCCATGTTGCGGACCAATCCATACCTGGCCGTGAATTACCGCGATGCAGCTTCGGTGCTCATTCAGCTGGGTGACCTGCCCCTGGCACTGGACTATTTCAAAAAATCACTGGAATACGAGCCCTCGTTTTATGCCCTCTACCGGATGGGTGAGATCTGTTTGATCAAGGGGGATTACGGTAGTGCAAGGAGATACTTCCAGGAGGGATTTTCCCTGGCCACAGACAATGAGGACAAGCTGAGATCACTGGGTAAACTCTATCAGTCATCCGTTTATAACAATCAGCAGGCCGAGGCAAAGGCCATTGCGGGGCAGCTGCAGAAATATGGTGCCACCCAATATCTGAGGATTCCTCCCAAAAGTTATACCTATACCCGGTATATTCCCTTTCAAACCAGAAACCGGGTTTTGGCCGCAGAGCAGATGATGTCGGAGGGCCGGTTTGAAGAGGCCCGTGAGATCCTGGAGGCCTCACTGAAAAGGTATGACTCACATATGGCACGCAGGTACCTGGGCGAATGCTATCTTCAGATGGGAGATACCCTCAGTGCCCGTAGTCAGCTCGACAGGGTGAAGGAGGAGTTTGCCTTTGATCCTGCTTTCAGGTTACAATCCCTTCCGAATTAAATACTCCATTGCGTAAAGGGGAATTGATTTTATTGGGATTGAGTTTTCAAAAGGAGCCTGGGAAATCTTAATGGCTTTTTGACTTCCATATTTTTCTAAAAACATAAACATGCTTTTCATCCGGCCCTTTGATCCTGATTTAATTTCAACAGGTACAACCTGAGCGTTTTGTTCAATCAGATAGTCTATCTCTGCTGTACTGCTTTTAGCCAATCTTCCCCAGTAATATAATTCTGCTCTGGTATACGGGGAGTGGTATGCCATCAATTCCTGCCCGGCAAATTGTTCTGCAACCGATCCCTTATGGATTGCTGTTAAATCTTTTTCTTTGGCAGTTTCAGAATAAACACCACTAACTGCATGAAATAGGCCCACATCCAGAAACACTATTTTGAAGATTGATTCGTGTACTCCAGTCAATAGTGGGATTCCAGCTCCACTGGTTTGTCTTACCCTGGTCAGGATTCCAGCGGTCTCCAATAATTCCAGCGCCTCTTTCAATTCTCGCGATTTAATACCCGGGTCCACCCGGGCATAAACGAATTTCTTTCCCACCAACCCGGGTACTGCATTGAAAATCTTTTTTAAATAAATATGTTTTATGACTTTTGAATACTTGGCAAAGTCATCAACAAAAGTATCGATTATTGAGCGCTGAATCCTCTGGCACTTTAATACATCTCTTGTATGGCTGTATTCGTTCACAACCGCTGGCATACCGCCAACTATGAAGTATCTTCTAATGTATTCATTGAGTTTATCATGAAGATGATCCGTTATTCCCTCAAGTTTGGTGACATCCAGAATATGATTTCGTAATTCGGACTCACCTATTGCCTCCAGAAACTCCCCGAACGACATAGGATACAAAAAAAGGTATTGAATTCTTCCTACCGGCATTCTGAAGTTATTCGACATCAAAGAAAATTCGAGAAGGGAACCTGCTCCAATCACATGCAAATCAGGCATTTCTTCAAAAAAATACCGCAATGAAACAATGGCTTCAGGATATTCCTGAATCTCGTCAATGAATAATAGGGTGCTCCCGGATTCAGCTTTCTTACCGGTATACAACGTAATCATCTCCAGGATATCTTCCGGGTTATGCGAAGAAAAAACTTCCTTGTATTCAGGATTTCTCTCAAGATTCAGATAAATGAGCTCACTAAATTCAGTATTCCCGAATTTTTTGACGATATACGTTTTACCAGTTTGCCTTGCCCCTCTTATAAGTAAAGGACGTCTGTTGTCCGAGTTCTTCCAATCAATCAAGGTATTGTAGATATCTCGTTTCATATCAAAAATGGACAAAAGGAAAGGGTAAATATATTAATAAATGGATAAAAAGAAAATATATATATCCGGAAAAATGGTCAAAAGGAAAGAGTAGTGTACAATGTCTTGTCTTAGAAAATAAAGGGGTACATGATCACAACAAAAGCGCATGAAAAATTGTTTTAGATGGAGGTATCATTTAAGGAGTGTCATATGAAATTTGCAAAAATCATTTTAACAATCGGATTATCGCTGATCATCGCAGTCGTATCTGCTCAGAATCAGAGTGCAACCATCAAGGTCACCGATGTAAACGGAGTCACCACGGTAGTGAAAAATGCCACCTCCTCTTCATCTACCTCGTGCAATTCACCCGATTTCCCCGCGCTAAAAGGTGGATCCAGGAGGGATATCAATTTCAATGAACTGAAGTTTATCACCGTTTTACATGACCGTATCGCGGGTGAAAATGACATCTATATCAATGTGGAGCTGGAGTACAGGAACGGAAGTACCGAAGCGGTTGAGATGATCCGGAACATCCGCTTTTCAGGCAAATCCAATGCCGGAGACTTCAGCATCCCCGTAAAGGAGATCAGCCTGGTGGAGGTTCTGAATTAGGTCACCAGCAGATTGCATCCCCGTACATCGGAGTGGTCAAAGCGGCCCAGCACTTCGAAGGAGTCGTTGTCGAAACATTTCCCCAGGTCACCCGTGGCAATGAAAGAACAGCTGTACAGATTGGCCAGGTCGATAACATTAAGGCCGCCGGTCTGCCCCTCTTCCACCGGTGAGAGCGGATCGTTTGGGTCCCTGGCCACCACCTGCATCCAGGGGGGACAAGTGAAGATCCCGTTAGCGGAGGAGTAGGCCTGGGACAACAGCTCGGTCATTCCGTACTCGGAGTGAATGGACAGAACTCCGAATGCGCCCATGAGTAACTTGTGCAGTTCGCTCCGGACCAGCTCTGTCCTTCTCCCCTTCATCCCGCCGGTTTCCATGACGCTGATGTTTTTCAAGAGTTCAAGCGGATGCTGTTCGGCCAGGTCGAGCAGTGCGAAGCTTACACCCATCAGCAGGGTTGGATGGCCATCCTTGTTTCGTTTTTGCAGGATGGATGCCAGCTCCTCCAGATTATCCAGGCAGAAGCTGCTGTCCGGGTGCTTCGACCACCGGATCAGCTGGTCCATCATGTAGACCAGGGAGCTGCCGGAGCGTTCCAGGTATGAGGGCAGCAGGGCCAGGATGCAGAGATCTTCCGGGGAACCATAAAAAGCATTAAAACTCCTGAGGAAGCTCTCCCTGTAGAGGGAGGCCATGGCAACATGATGCCGGGCGGGAGTAGCCAGGGTGGTGCCACTGCTCTCAAAGACCAACTCGGCTTCCATGCCTTCGGCGATGACTTTGTGTGATTTGAAAAATTCCACAGGCAAAAACGGGACCTCTTCAATGTTCTTTACACCTGCCGGGTCCACCCCCAGGGTGCCCAGGTACTCCCGGTACACCGGTACCGATTCAGCCTGGAAATGAAAAACCTCCAGGGAAACGGCCCTGAAGGTTTCTTCATCCTTTATCTTAAAAATCCGCTCTGTAAAAGCCTGATCCATATCTTCCATTTTTCCTTTTCCCTCCAAAGCACAGGCATCTCTTATTATCTTCCGGAATACTTACGAGACGAGCTGGCATTTTTTAGCACAGCTAAATAAGCACCTCGCGAGTAAGTGTTCCGGAGATATATTTTGGGAGCCTTACCCCCTGATGGCCTTGATCCCCGGCAGTTCCTTGCCTTCGATGTACTCCAGCATGGCCCCGCCGCCTGTGGATACGTAGCTCACCTTGTCAGCCAGCCCGAATTTATTCACCGCAGCCACAGAGTCTCCTCCGCCCACCAGGCTGAAAGCTCCCGCTGCAGTTGCTGCAGCGATGGCCTGGGCAATGCTCACGGTTCCCTTTTGGAAGTTGGGCATTTCAAATACGCCCATGGGTCCGTTCCAGAGAATGGTTTTGGAGTTCTTGATCACCTCAGAGAGTGTCTCCACCGATTTGGCTCCGATGTCCAGACCCATGTAACCCACTTTGCCCTTGTCAATACTGGCAAGTTCGGTGGCAGCATCGTTGTCAAATTTATCGGCCAGAACCTGGTCCACAGGAAAGATCAGGTTCACACCTTTTGCTTTTGCTTTTTTCACCAGCTCAGTGGCCACATCCAGCTTGTCCTCTTCACAGAGTGAGTTTCCGATCTCACCTCCCCGTGCCTTGATAAAAGTATAGGTCATTCCTCCGCCAATAATCAGGTTGTCCACCACATCCAACAGGTTTTCGATCACCTGGATCTTGTCAGAAACCTTGGCCCCGCCCATAATGGCTGTCATGGGTTTCTCAGAGTTGTGAAGCACTTTGTCCATGGCTTCGATCTCCCTGTTGATCAGGAATCCGAACATTTTGGAATCCGCATCGAAAAAATCTGCAATCACCGCCGTGGAGCCATGGGCACGGTGGGCAGTTCCGAAAGCATCGTTCACATAGACATCTGCATAGGTGGATAGCTTTTTTGCAAATACCCTGGTGGCAGCCTGCTCTTCATCGGTTTTGATCTTGTCCTCGGCCGAATGGAAACGAAGATTTTCCAATAAAAGCACCTGTCCGGGTTGCAGGGCGGCAGATTTTTCCTCAGCCTCTTTTCCCATGCAGTCATTTGCAAACTGAATCTCCATACCCAGGTGATCAGAAAGGTTAGGAATCACGTGCCTGAGGGAGAATTTCTCTTCGGGACCGCTTTTCGGACGACCCAGGTGAGACATAAGGATAGCGGAACCACCGTCGGCAAGCACCTTTTTTATGGTGTGAAGTGCACCACGGATCCGGGTATCATCGGTCACTTCATACTGGGCGTTCAGGGGTACGTTGAAGTCGACCCTGATGATGGCTTTTTTACCTGCAAAGTTATAATTGTCAATAAGTTGCATATCAATTAAATTTAAGTAAATGACTACAAATCGGATTAGGAATTCCAAAGGTAAAAAAGAAAATCTACATTTACAGTGCCAAAAGGATATGTTGTTTAAGGAGATCATCGGACAGAGAGAGATCAAAGGCAGACTTCTGAATATGGTGGATGAAGACCGCACCCCCCATGCACTGATGCTATTTGGTCCCCAGGGTACGGGAAAACGGAGCCTTGCAGTGGCTATGGCGCAGTACCTGGCCTGCCTCGATCGCCAAACCGGCGATTCATGTGGAGTATGCTCATCATGTATCAAGTTCAGTAAACTGGTCCACCCCGACCTGCACTTCGTGGTGCCGGTGACCACCACCCGGAAGGTGGCGTCCAAACCAACCACCGACTCCTTCCTGGAGTCCTGGAGAGAGGCTTTCCTGGAGAATCCCTACCTTTCCGAAAACCAGTGGTACGAGGCCATCGGAGCCGAGAACAAGCAGGGGATCATCAATGTGGCAGAGAGCCAGTCAGTCATGATCAAGCTGGGATTCAAACCCTATGAGTCGGATTACCGGATGATGATCATCTGGCTTCCTGAAAAAATGAACCAGGCTGCCGCAAACAAACTGCTTAAACTGATCGAGGAGCCCCCGGATAAAACCTTGATCATCATGGTGGCCGAACATACCGACCGGATCCTTCCCACCATCCTGAGCCGGACACAGCTGTTGCATGTGCCGCCCCTGACCCCGGGTGAGATCAGGGAAGGTCTGCTGAATGAACCGGGTTGTGATCCGCAATTCATAGAGGATGCGGTGCGCAGGGCCAATGGCAATTATAACCTGGCTCTGACAACCCTGCGGAGTGATGAACAGGAACGCCAGTATTTCGATCTGTTTACAGGGCTCATGCGGCTTGCTTACTCAAGGACGATCCTTGAGATCAACGACTGGGTGGATGATGTTTCGGTGATGGGCCGCGAGCGCCAGAAACAACTGCTGGATTACTCCCTGAGACTTCTGCGCGAGAATTTCATGCTTCACATGAAACATAGCGATCTGAACTTCATGTCGGCGAAAGAGGCGGAATTTTCTGAAAAGTTCAGTCCCTTCATCCATGAAGGGAATATTCATGGGCTGGTTGAGCAGTTCACGCTTGCTGGAAACCATATCGAAGCCAACGGTCATCCAAAGATTGTACTGATGGACCTCTCCATCAGGGTGATCCGCTTGCTGATGCAGAAGGCTCCGCAGGAAGGTTAGCCGGGTTTTGTTTTAGAATTCCGAATCCCTATTTTTGCATGATGGAAAGCCTGAAGGCAAGAGGATGCTGCACCGAGAAACAGCTGGAGATATCCGGTGACAATGCCGAGCGCATTGATTCCTATTTTAGTACATGTTCAAAGTTGGATTCCTATAACTGGCTTAGGGAGGTTTCCGACATGGACATTCCCGAAGTAGTGGAAATCCGGTTTAAAAATACCAGGAAGGGATTCTACAGGAATGTGAATGAACTTCGTATGAAACGTGGAGATATTGTGGCAGTGGAGGCCTCGCCTGGCCATGATATTGGTATCGTTAACCTGGCAGGAGAGATCGTAACCAAACAGCAGGAAAAAACCAAATACAACCCGGCCGAAGAGCTGAAGAAAGTATACCGGAAAGCCAAGGAAGCAGACATTGACAAGTGGAGGGAATCTATCGCAAAAGAAAAGGAAACCATGCTTCGGAGCCGTCAGCTTGCCTCTGACCTGGGACTGAACATGAAGATCGGAGATGTGGAATTCCAGGGTGACAATACCAAGGCAATCTTCTACTATATTGCTGATGAACGGGTAGATTTCCGACAGTTGATCAAGGTGCTGGCCGAATCGTTCAGGGTCCGCATCGAGATGCGGCAGATTGGTGCAAGACAGGAAGCCGGGAAGATCGGGGGAATTGGTACATGCGGCAGGGAGTTGTGCTGTTCCACTTTTATCACCAATTTTGTTTCCGTAAGTACTTATGCGGCACGGATCCAGGAGGTGGCACTGAATCCCCAGAAACTTGCCGGGCAATGCGGAAAGCTGAAGTGCTGCCTGAACTATGAACTGGCAGGGTATGAGGATGCCAGGAAAAAGTTTCCAAAAGTATGCACTCCTTTAAAAACCGCAACCGGGGAAGCCCATCTTCTGAAAACCGATGTCTACAGGGGGATCATGTGGTATGCCTATGGCGGAGGCGGATCCCAGGTCTTGCTGCCCGTTTCAGTGGAAAGGGTGGCTGAAATTATCGACATGAACAGAAATGGCAAATTTCCTGATGAAATCATCGAATTAGGCACCTTGAAGCAGGCTTCCAAACTGGACTATACCAGCGGGGTTGGAGAGGAGAGCCTTACGCGGTTTGAAACCAATCGTCCCAAAAAGAAGAAAAGGCGCAGCCCGCCACGCAATCCACAGTCCAAAACATGATACGCACCAGGTTTCTGCTTCTCACCCTTCTCATCCTCCCGGTTTCATCATGCGACCCCCTGATGGTGTATGATGAATATATGAACACCAAAGACGGGGAATGGAGATGGAATGATGTGGGTGTTTTTCAGGTGGAGTTGACCGATACCATATCTCTTTACAACGTATACCTGCAGGTACGGCATACGGTTGACTATCCCATGAGCAATCTCTATATGTTTGTGCTGCTGAAAAGCCCCTCCGGACAATTCGTCAGGGATACGGTCAACATGATACTTGCTGCCCCCGACGGACAGTGGATCGGGAAAGGTACAGGCAGGTTCAGGGAGCTAAGGTTGCTGTACGGAAAGCAGATCCGTTTCAGCGAACAGGGTATTTATACCATATCTCTTGAGCAGGCCATGCGAAAATCCGAACTTCCGGTAACCAATGTGGGGGTTCGCGTCGAACGGATAAAGCCTTAATTATCTTGGGAAAGAATAAGCTGAAAAGATTCGGGGAACTGGAGACTCTAAGCCGGATATTTCAGCCGGAGTTTGAAGAGGTCTATCAAAAAGATTATAAACTGAAGGGCAGATGGAGGCAGGAGGTTTTCAAAAATGACAAGCCTCTGATCCTGGAACTGGGGTGCGGAAAAGGGGAATATACCGTTGGTCTGGCCAGGATGAACCCGGAAAAGAATTACATGGGCCTGGATATCAAGGGAGCACGGATATGGAGGGGAGTAACCGAAGCCAATGTTGAAGGATTGGAGAATGTGGCTTTTCTTCGTACACGCATCGATATCATTAACTCCTTCTTTACCCCGGGTGAAGTGGATGAGATATGGGTAACCTTCCCCGATCCCCAGGAAAAGAGACGCCGCCAAAAAAAGCGCCTCACAGGAGCCCTCTTCCTGAACCGATACAGGGAAATATTGAAGGATGAGGGAATCATCCACCTGAAAACCGATAACAGCGGACTCTACACCTATACCCTGGAACTGGCCAGGTATAACGGGCTGACGATCGACAGGTATACGGACGACCTTTACCTTACGGACTGGGATGATGAGACTGTATCCATACAGACCTATTACGAGACCCGGTTCAGGGCAGAGGGCGCCAGGATTCATTTTATCCAGTTCAGGCTGCCCACAGACAGGGAGATTAAGGAAATGCACAATGACTCCGAATAATGGTTTTTTCACCAGGGTTTACCAGGTGGTCAGACTCATCCCACCGGGAAGGGTTACCTCTTACGGAGCCATAGCCCGGTACCTGGGGGCTCCGGGTGCAGCCAGGATGGTAGGATGGGCGATGAACCAGTGTCACACCCATCCCGATTATGTGCCTGCCCACCGTGTGGTCAACCGGGTGGGACTTCTCACAGGGAAGCATCATTTCCAGGGGCGGAATCTAATGCAGGAGCTGCTGGAAAACGAAGGCGCTGTTATTGATGAGAACCGCATCGTCAATTTCAAAGATCTTTTCTGGGATCCGCTTGGGGAATTGGGACTATAGTAACTTAATCTAAATAAAAAAAAGGTTATCTTTGGGTCTCAAACAGTAGGTAAATCATGGAAATTCAGAAGGAGAAAATCATTGGGGTTTTAAATGGTATCATACACCCCGAATCCAGGGAGAGCATTGTTTCCATGGGCATGGTCAGCGAAGTTGTATACAGGGAAGGAGAACTTTGGATTGCCTTGCAGTTCAGCAGGGCAAACGATCCCTTCATCCAGTCTATTAAGAAGGCATGCATGAGGAGTGTGAACAATGCATTTGGTGAGGAAACCTTAAAGAAAGGTCACATCCAGGTGATGGTTCCTGAGCCTCCTCCGCCTCGCCAGGTGCTTCCCGGGGTAAAAAATATCGTGGCAGTGGCATCAGGAAAAGGCGGCGTGGGAAAATCAACTATCGCTGCCAACCTGGCAGTGGCACTGGCCATGACCGGTTCCAGGGTGGGGCTGATCGATGCCGACGTGTACGGCCCCTCCATTCCAAAAATGTTCAATGAGGAAGAGAAGAAGCCAGCTGCAAGGACCGAAGAAGGGACGGAGTGGATCATTCCCATAGAGAAGTACGGAGTAAAATTGCTTTCGGTAGGATTTTTTGTCCGGCCTGAAGATGCAGTGATCTGGCGGGGCCCCATGGCCACAAGTGCATTGAAGCAACTCATATCACAGGGGGACTGGGGTGAACTGGATTACCTGCTCATCGACCTGCCTCCCGGCACGGGTGATGTGCATCTGACCATGGTACAGGAAGTGCCTGTTACAGGAGTGGTCATCGTGAGCACACCGCAGGATGTGGCCCTGGCCGATGTGGTGAAGGGGATCAATATGTTTGCGGGTGACAAGATCAATGTACCGGTACTGGGCATCATCGAGAACATGTCATGGTTTACTCCGGATGAACTACCCGATAACAGGTATTACATCTTCGGGAAAGAGGGGTGCAGGAAGCTCTCTGAAAAAACCGGAATCCCCCTGCTGGGAGAAATTCCCATCGTACAGGGAATCAGGGAGTCCGGAGATACGGGAGAACCGGTGGCTCTGTTCCCGGATAGGCCTTCAGGGAAAGCCTTCCACGATCTGGCTGAAGCGGTCCGGAAGGCAGTTGACACCAGGAATTCCAAACTTCAACCCACCCGGAAGGTAGAGATTACAAGCAAATAGTTGAACAGTTTAAGCAGATCATATGGAATCGATTAGAGAACGCGTTGAGAAGGCACTGGTGAAGATCAGGCCCTATCTGGTTGCCGATGGAGGAGATATTTCTGTGGTGGAAATTACGGAGGATATGGTAGTCAGGGTAGAGATGAAAGGGGCATGCCATGGTTGTCCCTACAGTATGCAGACCCTCAAGGCAGGTGTGGAAATGGCAATTCGGAACGAAGTTCCCGAAATTAAAGAGGTGGTGGATATTAACAATATTTAATTACAAAAGCAGTTAGTTATTTGTAAGCCTCCGGAGGAGCTTCACCCAATCATAGTTTCCCTTTTGAAGAGATTCACAAATAACCGGACCGTCATTCCACACAGGATCATCCTGGTGTATGGTATCGGATTTTTTTTTCTTTCCGGGGTGATCTCCTGCAGTGTTGAAAAAAACACCTCCATAAGCAGGAATTACCACAATCTTACTTCACATTACAACATCTATTTCAACGGACTGGAGAGCTACAAAAAGGGGATTGAAAAAGCCGGAACCTCCATACAGTTAGATTATACCGACATTCTGCCTATATTTCTTTACGAACAGGAAGAGGTCCACTCGGCAGTGAATGCCGATATGAAAAGGGCCATCGACAAAGCCACCAAGGTGATCACCTACCACTCCATCAAGGCCAAGCCCGAAGTGAAGGAAGGTAACCAGTCTGACAAAGATCAGGAATTTTATGACCGGAACGAATATAACAAATGGGTGGATGACTCTTACATGCTCATGGGACAGTCTTACATGTACCAGGGAGAGTACTTCCTGGCCATCGAAACTTTCAAGCATGTACTGGTTACCTTCCCTGTGGATGATATCCGCTTCCTGGCTATGATTTGGCTGGCCAGGGCCCACATCATGATTGATGAGATGCGGGAAGCGGAAAGGATTCTCATCTCCCTGTCTGATCAACGTGAGCTTCCGGAGGAATATCTGGGCGACTATCTGACCACGCAATCACAGTTCAAAATGAAAAAGAAATCCTATGCGGACGCTGCCGGGTACCTCGAAAATGCGCTGAAACAGAAAGGGCTGAAAAAAGAGCAGAAGATCAGGTTTACCTTCATCCTTGCACAGTTGTATGAGGAAGCCGGGGAGAATAACCTGGCGCTGGAAAAATACAAGCGGGTGAACAGGTATAACCCTCCCTATGAGATGGCTTTCAATGCCAGGGTGAGTATGGCAGAGGTTTTTGAATCGGGCAGTGCCAGCAGTGAGGATCTGAAAAAACTCCTGAATAAGATGCTTCGCGACAGCAAAAACAAGGAGTACAAGGACCAGATCTATTTTGCACTGGGGAACATTGCATTGGAAGAGGGTGACAGGGAAGGCGCCATTGCGTACTATCAGCTTTCGGTGGCCTCAAGCGTTCAGAACCAGTACCAGAAAGGTTTCTCGTCGGTAACCCTTGCTAAGATCTACTACGATGAGCCCGATTACATCCTTTCGGCGGCCTATTACGATTCGGCTGTCTCTTTCCTAAACAAGGATTACCCGGGGTATAGCGGACTGGTTACCCTTTCATCCAGCCTGAGCCGGCTGGTCTACAACGTCAATATTTATGAGCTGGAGGACAGTGTCCAGATGCTTGCCGCCCTGCCTGAAGCAGAAAGGCTCTCCATCATTGACGGGATCATCGATCAGGTTCGCCAGGCCGAGGAAGAAGCCAACCAGGCCGAGCAGCAGGCCATGCAGGACATGGCGTTTAACCAGTCCATGATGTATAACAGCAACCAGCCGGGAGGACAGACCGGTCAGCAGGGCGGTACGTGGTACTTTTATAACCTGAATGCAAAAAGCTTCGGTCAGCCCGAATTCAGAATGAAGTGGGGAACCCGGAGGCTGGAGGACAACTGGCGCCGGAAGAACAAACAGTCCCTTTCATCCCTGGTGCCGGGGCATGGAACCGATGGCGATAGTATAAACGGAGGAGAGGGTGCAACTCCTATTTTTGACAACAAGTCGAGGGAATACTACCTGGCCACCATTCCGCTCAACGATTCGGCCATGGAGCAGTCCAACATCAGGCTCGAGGATGCGCTCTACAACATGGGGGTGATCTATAAGGAGAATCTCCTGGACTACGATGAGGCAATCCTGGCCTTTGATGAGGTGCTGAACAGGTTTCCCTATCCCGGGGGAAGATACAACGACCGGGTCATGTACTACCTCTACGAGCTGTACAATTCCACCCAAAAACCTGAGCGGGCCAACTATTACAAAAGCCAGCTGGTGGCCCAGTATCCCGAATCCCACTATACCAAGCTGCTGCACAATCCCAATTATATCGACGAGCTGGAAGCGGAAGAGATGCAGGTGACCCGCATGTATGAAGGGATTTTCGAAAAGTACCAGTCAAGGGATTACACGGGAGTGATTGCTGATGCCGGCCTTGCCATCGCCGAAAACCCGGACGATCCGCTGGTTCCCAAGTTCAAATATATCAAAGCGCTGTCGGTAGGAGCGCTTGAAGGCAAGGAGGAGATGAAGGTGGAATTTGATTCACTCATTGCCCAGCATCCGGGGACCGAGGAGAGCCTGCAGGCCCAGGAGATCATCGATTATATGTTTGTGGCTTTTCCCGTGATCAGGGAGGCTGAAGAAGCCAGGGTGGCAGAGGAGATCTATACAAGGTACGACCCCGGCCAGGAACATTACTTCCTTCTGGCACTCAAACAGGGTGAAAATGTGAATCAGGTCAGTTTCGACCTGCTGAATTTCAACCTGGATCATTTCAATGAATACGACCTGTCCATTGAAAGGCTCCAACTTCAAGACGGGTATCAGATGCTGGTTGTCAGAACCTTTTTAAACAAAGAGGGGGCCACACGGTACCTGGAGGCGGTCAGTAAGAACAAACCCCAGATCCTGGCGGGTATTTCCGAAGACAATTACAGGATGATGGTGATCTCACTGGATAACTTCGCCACCCTCACCCGGCATAAGGTCGGCAATGCTTACTACCTCTTTTATCTGAATCACTATCTAAACCAGGAACAATGACCAGGCAGATTCAAATTTTATGGACAGACGATGAGATTGACCTTCTGAAGCCCTATATCCTTTTCCTGGAGGAGAAGAATTACCGGGTTTCGACGGCAGCCAACGGGACCGATGCAGTCAGCCTGGTGGAGACCAGTGATTTCGACCTGATCTTCCTGGATGAGAACATGCCCGGAATCTCAGGTCTTGAAACCCTGGAACAGATCAAGAACATCAAACCCTCCATCCCGGTGGTGATGATCACCAAGAATGAAGAGGAGGATATCATGGATGAAGCGCTGGGAGGCAAGATCGCGGATTACCTCATCAAACCGGTTAATCCCAAGCAGATTTTACTGACCATCAAGAAACACATTGATTCCAAACGGCTGGTTACCGAAAAAACCACTTCAAGTTACCAGGCACAGTTCAGCCAGATCGGGATGAAGATCAACTCGGCCAGGAGTTTCCAGGACTGGGTGGAGATATATACCCGTCTGGTCTATTGGGAGATGGAGCTGGGATCCGCCACCAAGGGTGGGATGGATGAGGTTTTACGCATGCAGAAAACTGAAGCCAACAATGAATTCTCAAGGTTCATCCGTTCCAATTATGCAGGTTGGTTTTCGGAGACATCCTCAGATGTTCCCCTGCTTTCACACCGGCTTTTCCGGAACAAGGTATTTCCCCTCCTTGAGTATGGGAAGGTAGTGGTTGTACTAATAGATAACCTCCGCTTCGACCAGTGGAAGATCATTGAGCAGGAGATTGTATCATTCTTCCGGACCGAAGAGGAGCAAATCTTTTCAAGTATTCTGCCCACAGCAACACTATATGCTCGGAATGCCATGTTTTCCGGAATGATGCCTGCCGAGATCCAGGAGAAACACCCCGGGCTCTGGGTGAATGAAGATGAAGAGGATGGGAAAAATGCCCACGAGGAGGAACTTTGCAGGATCCAGATGAAACGGTTGGGACTGGACTACTCGTTCAATTACGAGAAGGTCACCAATCAGCGGGTTGGAAAGAAAATCCTTGAAAAATACAATGACTTGCTCAATTTCGACCTGAATATCCTGGTCTACAACTTTGTGGATATGCTCTCACACGCACGGACCGAAATGGAGATGATCAGGGAGCTGGCATTCGATGAGGCATCGTACAGGTCCCTGATGCATAGTTGGTTTCAGCACTCTTACCTCTACGATTTGCTAAAACAGCTGGCACAGCAAGACGTAAAACTGGTTGTCACCACAGACCATGGGGCAGTCAGGGTGACCAATCCCGTGAAGGTGATCGGGGACAGAAAAACATCTGTCAACCTCCGGTACAAGCAAGGGAAAAGCCTGAATTACAATCCCAAGGAGGTTTATGAGATCAACCGGCCCGGTGACATCCTGCTTCCCAAATCCAACATGACTTCCAGTTATATTTTTGCCATGAACAACGATTTCATGGTTTATCCCAACAATTACAACCATTTTGTGAACCACTTCAGGAACACTTTTCAGCACGGGGGCATCTCCATGGAGGAGATGCTGATCCCTGTATCCATCCTTTCACCTGTCAGGTAATGCAACACCTGATTCCCATAGCATCCCTGAAGAACCTTCCGGCTGCGGCCGAATCTTTTCTGGATGCCATCGGGGAGACAAAGGTGGTCGCGTTTTCGGGGGATATGGGCGCAGGGAAGACCACCTTTATTCAGTCCCTGTGCCTGGTCCTGGGTGTCTCCGTTGAGGTGAACAGTCCCACCTTTTCACTTGTGAATGAGTATTTTACAGACCACGGTGAATCCATCTTCCATTTCGACCTGTACCGGATTGAGGATCCGGCTGAATTGTTTGACATGGGGTATGAGGAGTATTTTTATTCAGGAAGCCGCTGCTTTATCGAATGGCCAGAAAAGGCAGGTCATCTGATTCCCGAAACTGCACTTACCGTGCGCATCGAAGTAAAGGACGACGATTCCCGCGTCATTGTATTTGACCTGCCGGCCTAATGACCCAGTGTAAATTGTTCAGAGCCAATGCCGTGATAAAATGTCTTGACAAAACTCCCTAATTGTTTTAATTTTGGTTGCCTTAAACGCTATACCCATGGAAAAATCCGGACCCTCATCTTTCGACTTGCGCAAGGAGGGATTGATGCCCCAGGAAGAGATGCTGGAGATAGGGAATAAACAGAAGCAATTGAAGATAGGGATCCCTTCGGAGGATCATGCGGTGGAGAGCCGGGTACCGATTACCCCGGAAGCAGTGGAGATCCTCACCGGGCATGGCCACGAAGTGATCCTGGAGAAAGGAGCTGGTGCAGCAGCCAACTATCTCGACACCGATTATTCTGAGAAAGGTGGGATGATAGCCGAAAACCGGCAGGACGTATTCGGTGAAAGTGACATCCTTCTAAAAATCAGTCCGCCGACCCTAGAAGAGATCAGCTGGATGAAGGAGCGGCAGACCCTGCTTTCTTCCTTCCAGGTGGCCACCCACCAGGATGAGAAATATGTCCGGATGCTCATGCAGAAACGGGCGACTGCCATTGCATTTGAGCGCATCCAGGATGAACACAAATGCTACCCGGCCGTCCGGAGCATGAGTGCCATAGCAGGAACCACCAGCATGCTGATCGCTGCTGAATACCTGAGCAATATGCGGGGGGGCAAAGGAGTGATGCTGGGCGGCATTACGGGAATTACACCCACCGAAGTGGTGATCCTCGGTGCAGGCACAGCAGCGGAATACGCAGTCAGGGCGGCCATGGGGCTGGGATCGGAAGTCAAGGTATTTGACCACTCCATCCACCGGCTACGCAGGTTGCAGGACGCAGTGGGACACATGATCCCCACTTCCATATTTCATCCCAAGGTGATTTTAAAAGCCCTCAGGTCGGCTGATGTACTGATCGGTGCCATCCGTAGGGATGAGACATACCAGGGGTTTTTTATCACCGAAGAGATGGTCATGGAGATGAAGAAAGGTTCGGTGATCATTGACGTGAGCATTGACCGGGGCGGATGCATTGAAACCTCTGAACTGCGGACCCAGGTTGATCCCGTCTTTGTAAAGCATGGGGTTATTCACTACTGTGTCGCCAACATACCTTCGCGGGTGGCCAGGACAGCCTCCATTGCCATTTCCAATGTGTTTGCACCACTGATCATTGGAATGGGGGAACAAAGTCAGGAAGGAAGACACCTCAAGGAGAATGTGGGTTTGCGCCATGGTGTCTATATCTACAATGGTATACTAACCAGCGAAATTCTGGGGCGGAACCTGGGCATTCCCTCCAAGGATATTGATTTGCTAATGGCGGTCATTTAGTGCTCAGGGCTTAGTGCTCAGGGCTCAGTACGAGGGAAAAGGTGAAAGGGAAAAGGAAAAAGAGGGTTCAATGAGAAGATGTGGATTGATACTGGTTGCGGGTATCGTGCTGATACTGGCAGGATGTGACAGCAACAAGGGACCTGACTATGCCGGGGAGATTCAGTTGAGTTCCCAGTTATTCGGTGTGGAGAATTACTACCTGATGGGTTATTCTTTCGAGGATAGCGAATATTATAAGTTCCCATCGGATGGGGAGCATGTCCCGGAGATAATCAATGAAGGATACCTGGTTATCGACGGAGGAAAACAGGTTTCCCTGCCCGGATTCAACGCTCCCGGAAAGGGCTCCGCTTTTGCCCTGGTGGGGGAGTTCGCATCGGGGGAGGAAGCCCGCTCGTTTTTTAATGGCTATGCAGAGGTGGAAGAGGGATTGAAGTTCACACAGGTGAGCGATACCGTAAAACTACACCAGGTTTGGGTGCAGCAGACCGCTAAAGGAAATTATGTGAAGATGGTCATTACAGTCATCCAGTACATGGAGGTGGAATCGGGCAGACCATACAACGAAGTCAACCTGGAATACGGTTATGCGCCCAACGGGTCCAAAGTCTTTCAGTTATTATCCGATTGACGGCTTTTTTCTATATTAGGACATGAATTTCGCGCTTCTTGGTTTCATTTTCTACCTGGCAGTGATCCTTGTCGTGGGATTTATCACCTACAACATCAACAAATCACACAAAGACTTTTTTATAGCCGACAGGAGACTGAGCCCCTGGGTCATTGCATTTTCTGAAAGGGCATCGGGGGAGAGCGCCTGGTTGCTGCTGGGCCTGCCCGGAGCAGCCTATGCGGCCGGGTTGATGGAATTCTGGTCGGCCCTGGGATGTGTGACAGGGATCATATTCTACTGGTTTTTTATAGCCAGGGCCCTGCGGGAGGAGACTGAGGCACTGGGAGCCATAACCCTGCCAACCTTCCTGGCTGCAAGATATCAAAAGGGACAGTCCGTGATCAGGGTGCTGGCCACCTTCATCATCATCTTTTTCTTCATTTTTTATCTCTCCGCCCAGTTTAACGGTGCCGGAAAAATTCTGAATGTGACCTTTGGGATTGACCAGCGCATAGGGATGATCCTCGGTGCTACAGTGATCATCTTTTACACCATGATGGGCGGGTTTTTCGCGGTTGCATGGACCGATGTGGTTCAGGGAATCATCATGATCGGCACCCTGGTGGTGCTGCCCCTGG
The DNA here is from genome assembly GCA_964453785.1 of uncultured Bacteroides sp. Taxonomy (GTDB): domain Bacteria; phylum Bacteroidota; class Bacteroidia; order Bacteroidales. The sequence goes on along the minus strand of CAYVRK010000008.1, from coordinate 62,192 downwards.
TGGGACTTGTGGAACTCAGGGAGATCAGTGAAGGTACAAAGCCGGTTGCGGAGATGGCTGCAGCCGGAGGGTATCCGCTCCTGTCATTTACGGGCGGTAAAACAGGGTGGGCTGCTGCTGCTGTGATCATCAGCGGCATGAGCTGGGCCCTTGGATACATGGGTCAGCCCCACCTGCTCACCCGTTTCATGGCCATAGACAAAGCCGAGAACATCATGATCTCACGCCGGATCGCCATTGCATGGGTTATTCCCGCCTTTACAGGAGCAGTGGTCATTGGGCTTGTGGGCGCCGGGCTTTACGGACAGGGTGTTTTTGATGATATCGAAAAGGTAATGCCGCATCTGGCCAACGACCTGCTTCCCGCATGGCTGGCCGGAATATTTGTCAGTGGGGCCATCGCAGCCATGATGTCAACGGCCGACAGCCAGCTGCTGGTGATCAGTTCATCTATTATCGAGGATTTTTTTCACCAGACCCTGGGCCGGGAGGTGGGTGATGCTTCCCTGTTGAAGGGGAGCCGCATGATCACCATCATCGTGGGAGTTACTGCCTTTGTGATCGCCCTTACCTCCGACAAACTGATCTTTTCCATGGTTTCCTATGCATGGGCCGGATTGGGTTCTTCTTTCGGGCCCCTGATCCTTTTGATGCTCACCTGGAAAAAAGTGACCCGGCAGGGTGTGATCGCGGGACTGGTCACCGGATTTGTCTCCACAGTGATCTGGTCGGAGATTACATTGCTTGACCAGGTGATCAGTGTGAGGTTCGTCTCCTGGGTGCTGGCACTTGCAGCAGTGTGGATTACCAGCGTTATCACTTTTCAAAAACCGGCAACCTGACCCTGGAATGAGACTCCTCTATAACATAGGGATCAGGCTCTACCAGTTGGTGGCAATCATCATCTCACCCTGGAATTCCAAGGCGAAGAAATGGGTGAAGGGAAGAAAGGGATGGAAAGAAGAGCTTCAGAATGCATTTGAGCCGGGTGACAGGGTGGTTTGGCTCCATTGTGCCTCGTTGGGTGAGTTTGAGCAGGGACGACCGGTAATTGAAGCCATGAAGGAGTGCTGCCCTGAATATAAAATCCTGCTTTCCTTTTTCTCCCCCTCAGGCTACGAAAAGCGAAAAGACTATGAGGGTGCGGACCATGTGATGTACCTGCCCCTGGATACCTCACGGAATGCCCGGAAACTGGTGCAATCCCTTTCCCTGGAGATGGTATTGTTTGTCAAGTATGAATTCTGGTTCCATTTCCTCACCAGGATAAAAAAAGAGGGGATACCGGTCTACCTGATATCTGGAATTTTCCGTCCCGGCCAGATTTTTTTTAAGTGGTATGGCCGGTGGTACAGGCGCTTCCTTGAAGCCTTTACACATATTTTTGTGCAACAGGAAGCTTCCCGCAGATTGCTGGAAGAAAGCGGATTTGACAGGGTTTCGGTGAGTGGCGATACCCGTTTCGACCGGGTGAAACAATTGGTGCAATCGGAATACCGTAATCCGGCACTTGAGGCCTTCACTTCGGGAGCACAGGTGCTTGTGGCAGGAAGTACCTGGGAGCCAGACGAACAAATCCTGGAGGAGGCATACAAAGAGCTTCCTTCCAGTCTGCTTTGGATCATAGCTCCTCATGAATTGTCCAACAGCCATCTTGAGAAACTGCAAAAACGTTTTCCGGAAAGCGTGTTATTCACAGAGACAGGTAAAAAAGTTCCGCCGGATACCAGGGTGGTGATTGTGAATACCATTGGCCACCTTTCCCACCTCTACCGCTATGGCACCCTGGCTTATATAGGGGGAGGATTTGGCAAAGGAATCCACAACATTCTGGAAGCAGCAACCTACGGGCTTCCGGTGATTTTTGGTCCCAATTATAAAAAGTTCTCTGAAGCTGTGGAGCTTATTCAGATGGGAGGCGCGTTTCCGGTTTCCGGCGGTGGCCAATTGTTATCAACCATTCATCAACAATTGGGAAATTCACAGCTGTTGAAAACCACATCCGGTATTGCTTCTAACTATGTATTACAAAGGGTTGGAGCAACATCCCGAATCCTTGATAAGCTGTGCAAAAAATAAGGATTCAAAATGTTACGGAATAGATTTCTGAGCCGGGATTTCTTTCTACTTTTGGTCGTATGATGCCCTGTTGCTGTAATCTAAACCATTTCTTTAGAATTTATTAACATGAACTGAACCATGCGGGTATATATTCGCACTAAGATTACTCTTATAAAAACCTAAAGTCTATGAAAAACATGCAAAAGTTATTACTTACATTTTTCGTTTTTTGCCTTATAACAATTCCTGTTTATTCGCAAATTACCAATTCAGGTATGAATGGTACAGTTGCGTCAGAATCTGGCGAAAAACTTCCCGGGGCTACGGTAGTAGCTGTTCATGAACCTTCCGGAACACAGTACGGAACTGTTACCAACTCCGAAGGCCGTTTCAATTTGCAGGGTATGCGACCCGGCGGGCCATACACTGTCAAAGTTTCATATGTCGGTTACTCTACCGCTTCTTATACCGACATTACTTTGCTTTTGGGTGAATCATTTATTCTAAACGCACAGATCAAGCAAAGTGCTGTTGATGTTGCAGAAGTTGTGGTAATCGGTTCCAGGCCTTCGAAATTCAGCACCACCAAGACCGGGGCCACGACCAACATCTCCAATGAACAGATCAGTTCAATGCCTACCTTAAACAGGAGTATTTCCGACATTTCAAGGATTTCACCCTATGCCAATGGTATGAGCTTTGCAGGGGGCGATGGCCGTTCGACCAACTTCACGGTGGATGGTGCCAATTTTAATAACAACTTTGGACTGAGTTCCAACCTTCCTGGAGGGGGGAACCCCATTTCCCTGGATGCCATTGAGGAAATTCAGGTGGTGGTTGCACCTTTCGATGTTCGCCAGACCAATTTCATCGGGGGTGGCATCAACGCCATTACCAAATCCGGAACCAATACATTCCGAGGCTCAGCCTATACCTATTACACCAACCAGAATATGAGGGGCAATAAGATCGGGGATGTGGATTTCGGTGAACGTGATAAGGAATCGACGGGTACATACGGTGTGACCCTGGGCGGTCCCATCATTAAGAACAAGCTGTTCTTCTTCGTGAACGGGGAATACGAACTGAAGCCCGGACAGGTCGTTACCTGGAGACCATCAGAGAATGGCATTGCCAATACCGAGCAAATGTATTCACGCGCCAGCACAGGGGATATGGAGCTGGTCAGCCAGCACCTGAAAAACAATTACGGATATGATCCCGGTTCCTACACCGATTACCCTGCCAATGAAAGCAACAGGAAACTTCTTGCGCGTATCGACTGGAACATCAACGATGACAACAAACTGAGTTTCCGGTATAACTATACCAAGAATATGGCATGGAATCCCACCAACGGCAATTCAAACAATGCCGGCTACCGTAACCGGTCCATGGACCGGATTTCCCAGTATTCCATGGCCTTTGCCAATTCCCTGTATTCCATGGATAACATCGTGAATTCATTTTCTCTGGACCTGAACAGCCGGCTTTCCGACAAGTTTTCAAATCAATTTCTGGCCACCTTTTCATCGCTTAACGATATCCGTGGATCCAATTCTGAAAAGTTCCCCTTTATCGACATCATGTATGACGACGATGGAGATGGATCCACTCCCTACCCGGTTGAACCCTATATATCTGCAGGGTATGAATTGTTCACATGGAACAACGGGGTGCATAACAACATCTGGAATATCACCGACAACCTGGTCTATTACCTGGACAACCATAAAATTACGGCAGGGTTCAAGTTTGAACATCAGATGGCAAACAATTCCTACATGCGTAACGGTACGGGATACTACCGCTATGCAAATATCCAGGATTTCCTGAACCAGGCTGCACCGAGAGACTTTGCCCTGACTTACGGGTATGACGGGGAAGAAAGCCCAGCCGCGGAAGTAGCCTTCAATACCTTTGGCCTGTATGTACAGGATGAATGGAACCTCAGTCCTGATTTTAAATTAATGTACGGTCTGCGTGCAGATTATATGAAATATGTGGATAATGTGCTCACGAATAACGCAATCCTTGCTTTGGATTTTGGCAGCAGGAACATTGATACCGGTGAATGGCCGGCAGGGAATGTCCAGTTCTCCCCAAGGGTGGGTTTCACCTGGGATGCCATGGGCGATCAGACTGTGAAACTCCGGGGTGGTACAGGCCTTTTTGCCGGAAGACTGCCTCTGGTGTTCTTCACCAACATGCCGACCAATTCAGGGATGGTACAGGGCAGTTACACGGCTGTGACCAGGTATAATACCGACGATTGGACGATTTCCTCCGTTGATCCTGCCCTGGCAGGACTGGCAGGGCCCATGATCACTGATGTGGATGAAATGATCTCCCGATTGGGGCTGCCCAATACCATAACCCCTGATCAGGGCGTATTGCCGAGCGAGGTCAATGCCATTGATCCCGAATTCAAAATGCCCCAGGTTTGGAAAACCTCTCTGGCCGTAGATTATGAACTTCCGGTTTCTTTCCCGATGTCGGTGACAGTGGAAGGGATGTTCACTAAGAACATCCATGGTGTATTGTTGGAAAACTGGAACCTGATGCAGCCTGATGCCTCATGGGAAAATTTCAGCGGAAGTGATGACAGGTATATTTATCCCGATGATATTTCCTATACTTCGAGAAATGCGTACGTATTGTCCAATAGCAGCGAAGGATGGGGGGCAACCGGGAATATTACCCTGACTGCAGAGCCTGTTAAAAATCTGAATGTAATGGTGGCTTATAACCAAACCGAGTCAAAAGAGGTTTCGGGCATGCCCGGCAGCGCCGCCTATTCAGCATACAATGGCGCCATTCAGGTGAATGGTCCGCATATTCCCTGGGTACAGCGTTCACAGTATGTGGTGCCGAGCAAAGCCATTGCTTCAGTCACATACAGCATTCCTTATGCCAACGATCATATGTCCACATCGTTTAATCTGTTTTATTCCGGATCTTCAGATTGGTACAACAGCTTTATGTATACAAATGATATGAACGGCGATGGTTATGGAAATGATCTGATTTATATACCGAGCGAGAGGGGCGACATCCAGTTTGTAAGTGCTGCTGACGAAGATGCTTTCTTTGCATTTATGGATCAGGACAGTTACCTGAGCAAGCATCAGGGTGAATATGCTGAAGCATATGCTGCAAGAGCTTCCTGGGTGCATCGCTTTGATCTGCGTGTGGCACAGAATTTCAGCATAAATGCAGGTAACACCAAACATACTTTGCAATTGGCCCTTGACATTTTCAACTTCGGAAATTTGCTCAACAGCAAATGGGGTATTGGCAAGTATGATCCAAACGATGGTCGGATTTTGACTTATGAAGGCGTGGATGCAAACAATGTTCCAAGCTTTTCAATGGCTGTAGATGACGATGGCAATTACCTGACAGAAACATATACTACTTATTATAGTTACTGGGATTGCTGGCATATCCAGATCGGAGCACGTTACTTCTTCTAATCAGACCCTGATATGATGAAAAACTGCCTCCTTTCCGGGGGGCAGTTTTTTTTATGCTGCGGTTTTTTTTAGACCAATTTCGCGTAAAAGTCAGGTCGCCCGTCACCATTGGCCTCCAGCGAATGTATGAATTTATCGGAATAGCCCAACAATCATAAAATCAGATAGATAACAATTCAAAATGGACTCTGAAAGCATGATTTTTCTCATGTGGCTGCCATTCATTGAGTTAGCTTTAGGGTTGATTTCTTGTTAATAAAATGGAATGGATTTCACCCATCCTGCTATTGATTTCTTCTTATTTTCATTTCCCAGAATCTGTATTGCGAAGGACCCCATTTTCATCATTTTTTAGGAAGAGCCATTCGAGTTTTACCATGTGGAAATGGGAATAATTGGCCCTGGTCGAAAGGGGCTTCATTTTAAAAGACATATTACCAGGGCGTTACAAGCTTGTTGATATCCATTCATAACTACGATTGAAACAGGCCCGTCCAATGACTATTTTGGTGTTACTTATGGCACCCCGCGAAACCACTTGATTAAAAAGAGAAGAATGGCAGAAAAGGCAGTACCACAGAAGAACCTGACGTTTGAGGCAAAAGAGATCATTATTGCAGACAGCAAAGCCAGCGAAGGAAAGAAGCTCCAACAAACGTACAGTTTCGATGAAGCCTTTAAAGCCTCCAGGGATTACTTCAAGGGCGATGAACTTGCCGCCAGGGTATGGGTGAACAAATATGCACTGAAAGATTCAGCCGGCAGGATATACGAACGTACCCCGGACGACATGCACCGCCGCCTGGCATCGGAGATCTGCCGCATTGAAAAAAGATATCCCAATCCCATCTCATTTGACGATCTTTTTGGATTGATGCAGGGATTTAAATACATCGTTCCACAGGGGTCGCCCATGACCGGGATCGGGAACAACTTCCAGATCGCCAGCCTCTCCAATTGTTTTGTGATCGGTCACGAAGGCCGGGCAGATTCATACGGCGGGATCATGAAGATCGATCAGGAACAGGTTCAGCTCATGAAACGCCGTGGAGGAGTTGGACATGACCTGTCACACATCAGGCCCTCCGGAAGCCCTGTTTTGAACAGCGCGCTTTCATCCACAGGAGTGGTTCCCTTCATGGAACGCTATTCCAATTCAACCAGGGAGGTGGCCCAGGACGGACGACGGGGTGCGCTGATGCTCAGTATCGAGGTAAAACATCCCGATGCGGAACATTTCATTGATGCCAAGCTGGTGTCGGGAAAGGTTACCGGGGCCAATGTATCCGTGAAGATCAACGATGAATTCATGAAGGCTGTGGTGGAGGGAAAAACCTATACCCAGCAATATCCCGTCAACTCTGATACACCCACCCATACCAAAGAGATCGATGCCCGCGATTTGTGGCAAAAAATTGTACACAATGCCTGGAAATCGGCAGAACCGGGAATCCTCTTCTGGGATACAGTGATCCGCGAATCAGTGGCGGACAGTTATGCCAGCGAGGGATTCAGAACAGTATCCACCAATCCGTGCGGTGAAATTCCGCTCTGCCCTTACGACAGCTGCCGCCTTCTGGCCGTGAACCTTTACAGCTATGTGGAAGAACCATTCACTGCCCATGCAAAGTTTAACTGGGAAAAGTTCCGGAAACATGTGGGACTGGCCCAGCGAATCATGGATGATATTATCGACCTGGAGCTGGAGAAGGTGGATGCAATCCTGGATAAAATATACTCCGACCCCGAAGACGAAGAGATCAAGCAGGTGGAGATCAATCTTTGGAGAAACATCAAGCGCAAAGCTTTGGAAGGCAGGAGAACCGGCGTAGGGATCACGGCAGAAGGTGATATGCTGGCCGGACTGGGACTTCGTTATGGCAGTGAGGATGCTGTCGATTTTTCAGTGGAGGTCCACAAAACTCTTGCCCTGGAGGCTTACCGCTCTTCGGTGAACATGGCCAAAGAGCGGGGTCCATTCGAGGTATTCGATTTCAACAAGGAGAAGGACAATCCTTTCATCAACAGGCTTGGGAAAGAGGATTCGGAACTCATTGAAGCCATGAAAACACACGGCCGAAGGAATATATCCCTACTGACCATTGCACCCACAGGAACCACCAGCCTGATGACACAGACCACCTCGGGGATCGAACCGGTTTTCCTTCCGGTTTACAAGCGGCGCAGAAAAGTAAATCCAAATGACAAAGAGTCCAACATCACTTTTGTGGATGAGGTTGGGGATAGCTGGGAGGAGTACAACGTATTTCATCACAACTTTCTTACCTGGTTGGAGGTGAACGGATTGAAGACAGATGATGTGGAGAATCTGAGTGACCAGGATGTGGAGGAGCTGGTAAAGCGTTCCCCCTATTACAAAGCCACTTCCAATGATGTGGACTGGATGCAGAAGGTTAAGATGCAGGGGGCCATTCAGAAGTGGGTGGATCACTCCATCAGCGTTACGATCAACCTGCCTTCGGATGCCAAGGAGGAGCTTGTAGGCGATCTCTATGTGCATGCCTGGAAAAACGGATGCAAGGGGGTGACCGTTTACCGGGATGGCTGCCGTTCCGGTGTTTTGCTGGCTGCTGATAAAAAGGGTACAGACGAGACACAATTTCCCATCAAGCGACCCAGGGAGCTTGATGCGGAGATCCTCCGGTTCAAGAACAATGACGAAGACTGGATCGCATTTATCGGTTTGCTGGATGGAAAGCCCTATGAGATATTTACCGGGCGCAAAGAGGAAGATACCTTCCCCATTCCCTCCAAGGTAAAAAAGGGAAAAATCCTGAAAAACAGGAACGAGGATGGCACCAAGCGTTACGATTTCCAGTATGTGGATAAATACGGATACAAGGTAACCATGGGAGGGTTGTCCCACCAGTTCAACAGTGAGTTCTGGAACTACGCCAAGTTGATCTCCGGGGTACTCAGGCACGGAATGCCCGTGATGGATGCCATCAACCTGATCAGCTCCCTGAGGCTGGATAATGAATCGATCAATACCTGGAGTGCCGGGGTGGTTCGCTCTCTGAAGAAATATATTCCCAACGGCACCAAGGCCAAGTCGGGACTGAAATGCGAAGAGTGCAGTTCAGATAACCTGATCTACCAGGAGGGCTGCCTGATCTGTACCGATTGCGGCAGCTCAAAGTGTGGTTAAACCGTGAAGTCTGTTTGTTAAAAAGGCCACCCCCACCCGGGCGGTTTTTTTTTCTGCTACCTATCAAAAGCACTCTATTTTGCATAATGTTTTATAAGCCAACTGGGATTTTTGCGAAGCAATAACCACTTGGCGGTAAAATATTATGCAAAGTAAAAAAGGGATGTCCTTTTGAGACATCCCCCATTTGCATTGACAGGAAGTAAACCAGAGAGGTGTTTATGCTTTCTCTTCCGGCGCATTCTTCTGTACGATGAACGCTACGGCAAGCCCGGCTCCTCCAAAAAAGAGGGCACAGGCAAAGTAAGTAGCTTCTTCCGGCATTGCGGTATAGGTTTCCAGGAGACTTCCAATGAAAATACCCAGTCCCACACCCACCAGCAGGAGGGCCCATTTCAGGATCCCGTAAATACTCACTTTCCTTTGTACCAGAAAATCCTTTGCGTTAATGCCTTTTTCAATCAGTGCCATCCGCTCCTTATTCCTTGCAGAGATAAACACATAGAATATTGCGAAGATTGCACCAAAAATCACCAGGGGTATTAAAATATCTTCAGCCATAACAGTATAATTTGGTTAAACATTGTTTGTTGCCTCTTTGACGCAGGGGATTCAATTCATGTTACACCTCGGGCACAAACTTTTTCAATTATTTATTCGTTCCTTTATAGTAGGCAGATAATTGCAGGGATGGTGTAACGTTTTTTCAAAACCCGCGTCTTATAGATGGCATGGACGTTCAAGGTGAAAAATACCACATCGGCAGGGTAAAAGCCGGGGACAGGGAAGCATTTTCCTGGGTTGTGGATCAGTACAAGAACATGGTCTATACCGTATGCCTGAGGATGCTGGCCGACGAGGAGGATGCCGGTGATGCGGCCCAGGAAGTGTTTGTGAAGGCATACAGGTCCATAGGGAGCTTTCAGGAAAAGTCGAAGTTCTCCACCTGGATCTACCGGATTACTTACAACCATTGCATCAGTGAGATCCGGAAAAAGGTGAGGGTCATTGACCTGGTGGATGAGCTTCCCGATACCGAAGAAACCCCCGGAGAGATGAACGGCCTTGAGATTCTAAGCAGGGAGGAGAGGGCCCGGTACCTGCAGATGGCCGTGGAGGCCCTCCCCGAAACCGATGCAGTGGTGGTAACACTCTTTTATTATGACGAGTTGTCGCTGGAAGAGATTGCCGAGGTCACCGGGCTGACCAGCAGCAACATCCGAATCAAACTTCACCGCTCAAGAAAAAAAATGTACCAGGTGCTGAGCGGGCAGTTAAAATCTGAACTTAATTCAATTGTATAACATGAAACGGGATCCGCAAATATCAAAGCTAATCAGGGAAAGCGGTGTTGTAACGGCCCCTGAGGGATTCAGCAGCCGGGTCATGGACCTGATCACTGCAGAGCCGGAAAGAAAAGCATACAAACCTTTGATCGGCAGGGGAGGCAGGATCATGATCATTCTCTTTGTGGTCGCCGTCGTTGTGCTGTCCATGGTCTATTCCGAGCCAGGGGGCCGGTACATGGAGTCGTTGGGGATTTCAGGCCTGGACTTGCAGCTGCCGCATATTAACTGGAACTTCAGCTTCCTTTCCAAAATCAAAATCTCTACGGGAGTGGTTGCAGCCGTTGTGGCTATTTTCATCCTGGTATTGTCCGATGCAGGGATCAGCAGGCGGAAATTTATTCTCTAGGGTCTTCCTCAGATTACACCCAACTCCTTTCCGACCTTTGTAAACCCTTTGATGGCCTTATCCAGGTGGTCCCTGCTGTGGGCAGCTGACAGCTGCACCCTGATCCGTGCCTGGTCCCTGGGAACAACCGGGAAATAGAATCCGATCACATAGATACCCTCGTTCAGAAGCCTGGAGGCAAATTCCTGAGAGAGTTTGGCATCATAGAGCATCAACGCACAGATGGCCGATTGGGTGGGTTTGATGTCGAACCCGGCGGCGGTCATGTGTTCCATAAAGTAGGCTGTATTGTCATGCAGCTTCTCCTGCAGTTCGGAGGTTTCATCCATCATGTCGAACATGCGAATCCCCGCTCCCACCACAACGGGGGGAAGGGAATTGGAGAAAAGATAGGGTCTGGAGCGCTGGCGAAGCATCTCGATGATCTCTTTTTTGCCGGTGGTAAAACCACCAATGGCTCCTCCAAAAGCTTTCCCCAGGGTTCCTGTAATGATGTCCACCTTTCCCCTGATCCGGAACAGTTCCGTGACTCCGCGTCCGGTATCACCCACCACACCGGCCGAGTGGCACTCGTCCACCATGACCAGGGCATTATATTTTTCAGCCAGCGCACAGATCTGATCCACAGGAGCCACGTTCCCGTCCATGGAGAAAACCCCGTCGGTAACGATGAGCCTGAAACGCTGGTCCTGTGCTGCGATGAGCTGTTGTTCCAGGTCCTGCATGTCAGCGTTCTGGTAACGGTACCGCTGGGCTTTGCAAAGCCTGACCCCGTCGATGATGGAGGCGTGATTCAACGAATCGGAGATGATGGCATCTTCGTCACCCAGCAGTGGCTCAAATACCCCGCCGTTGGCATCAAAGCAGGCAGCATAGAGGATGGTATCTTCGGTACCGAAAAAAGCGGCGATCTTTTGTTCAAGAACTTTGTGAATATCCTGTGTGCCGCAGATGAAGCGCACCGAGGACATACCAAATCCGTGTGTATCCAGTGCATCCTTGGCTGCCTGGATCAACTCGGGATGATCGGACAGCCCCAGGTAGTTGTTGGCACAGAAATTCAGGACTTTCTCTCCGCTTTCCAGAGAGATTTCGGCAGATTGGGAGGAGGAGATGATCCGTTCCCTTTTGAACAACCCGGCTTCGGAGATGGCGTTCAGTTCCTGTTTCAGGTGCGTTTGGAATTTTCCGTACATGGCTATTTTTTTAACTTGTTTTTTACTTCTTTCAACATGATTGCGGTCATTTTCTCCAGGTCGTAAGATTGCTCAAACCCCCAGTCCACCCGGGCGATGGTATCATCTACGCTGTGGGGCCATGTATCGGCAATGGCCTGCCTGAAATCAGGTTTGTAACGGATGGAAAAGGACGGGATATGCTTCCGGATCTCCTGGTACATCCGGGCAGGGGTAATGCTCATGCCCCCAAGATTGTAACTGCTGTGAATGGTCAGTTTGGAGCGTTCTGTCTCCATCAGCCTGATGGTGGCCTCTATGGCATCGGGCATGAACAACATGGGCAATGCGGTCCCTTCACTCAAAAAACACTCATACTGTCCGTTGCGCACTGCCTCATAGAAGATCTCCACGGCGTAGTCTGTTGTACCGCCCCCTGCCTCAGTCTTGTAACTGATCAGGCCGGGATAACGGAGGCTTCTCACATCCACCCCGAATTTGTTAAAATAGTAGTCGCACCAGCGCTCACCGGCCAGCTTGCTGATACCGTAAACGGTCACAGGCTCCATGACCGTCAGCTGTGGAGTATTGGTCTGCGGGGTGGTGGGGCCAAACACCGCGATGGAACTGGGCCAGAATACCTTTTTGACTTCTTCCACCATTTTGGCTACTTCAAGGATATTCATCAGACTGTCCATGTTGATGTTCCAGGCCTGGGTGGGCAGCTTTTCCGCATTGCCCGAAAGCACCGCAGCCAGGTGATAGATCTGGTTGATCTTGTGACGGATAATGAAATGGATCAGCTGTTTATCATCCATCACATCCAGAACCTGGAAAGGGCCTCCCTCCACGATGTCTCTGGCAGCCTGCTTGATATCAGTGGCAAACACACGGTCGTTGCCATAGATTTTCCTGAGCTCCACCACCAGCTCTGATCCGATCTGTCCGGCGGCACCTATTACCAGAATATTGTCCATTCGCACAGTTGATTTGCTTGTCTGCGAAATTAGGAGTTTCCGGGACCCAAAAAAATGATAAACAACATAAGGGGATCAGAAGCCGGAGGTTTTATCCAGCTGCATTTTCTGCCTGAGGGAGGGGGAGGCGAACCGGTGGAGAAGGTTCTGGTAAATATTGATGGCAGGGAGCAGGAGTCCCATGAGGTAGATGAAATCCTCCAGGGGGATTGTCCATATCCTGATTCCCAGGGTTTCGGCGTTGTTGTACCACACCACCGGAAGGGAGGTGAGGATTCCGTTGACGATGATAAAGGGTAACAGCGAGAGAAGGTAGGCGAACAGGAATCCGGAGAACCAGGTTTTGTAGGTTCGCTGCACCAGCTGGAGCATCAGCATCAGGGAAGTAAAGGAGAGGGCTGCCAGGGTGTATATTTTCCCGGTGACAAATGGGATCATGCCCAAAAAGAGAAGCAGCAGCGCCATGATGACGATCCTGGACATCACCGGGTGATGGAACCTCTTTACAAAGTATCGCAGCACCTCGAAGAGAAAGATACAGGCATAGGGTACTACCAGGAAAAAGAGCCACTCTTCCAGGGGCAGTCCGGCCAGGTAAAAATCCCTGGTGTAGGTGTGGTTGAATCCCCAGATTCCCATGCGGGTGAACCAGATGTCCCATACCACATACACGGCCGCGACAGCCAGGATGCCGGGAAAAATGAAGCGGAATTTCCGGGCCATGTAAATGCGTTTCTCAAAACTCTGGGCCAGCGGGTAGAGCATGGAAATTCCCAGGATGGCCATGTATGTCCAGGAGGCCCTTTCCATCATGCCAGTCTGAGTTGGTAACGGATCCAGAGTGACGTTAGGAGCAGAAGTTTCCTGCTGTTGGGGATCCGGTAGCGTTTGAAGAACAGGCTGGGGGCGCTGGTCCGCCTGATCTTCCTGAAAAGCTTCAGGTAGTAGGTATAGGAGACCAGAACACCCAGTCTGGACGCCCTGTTCAACTTCACAATTCCTTTGTATGCCTCCTCAAAATCGAATGCAATGTCCTTTTCGATTTCCTTTTTGGTGGTTTCATCCAGGGTCTTCAGGTTGATCCCGGGAAAATAGAACCTGCCCCGCTCCGAATAGTCGCTCCGGATATCCCTGAGGAAATTGATTTTCTGGAAGGCCTCGCCCAGTTTTTTAGCAGGGTATTTCAAAGATTCATAAGCCTGGTCATCATCCTTGTAAAACACCCGCAGGCACATGAGCCCTACCACCTCGGCCGATCCATACACATATTTCTTAAAACTCTCAGCCGTATGCTTCTTGTCGGTCAGGTCCATCTCCATGCTGTCCAGAAAAGCGTGGATCAGGCTGTGATCAATGTTGTACTTGTTGACCACCCACTGGAAACTGTGAAGGATGGGATTGGTGCTGATTTTCTGCGCAATGGCCTCGAAGGTTCTCACCCGGAAATCCCGGAGCATCTCTGCCTGGTTGTGGTCATGAAAGGTATCCACAATCTCATCGGCCACCCGTACAAATCCGTAAATGGCGTAAACCGGCAAACGGAATTCACGTTGAAGAAGGCTTACCCCGAAGGAGAACGATGTGCTGTAGTGTCTGGTGGTGAGCCGACTGATATTCAGCGAATTGATATCAAACTGATCCATGGTCTTCGGTAATTCGCCGGGTTACCAGCTTTGAACTGATCACAGTCATGGGAAGCCCGGTTCCCGGGATGGTTGATGCCCCAGCATAGTAGACGTTCCCATATTTCTCGTCCTTGTTTTTTGGCCTGAAATATCCGATCTGGTTCAGGTCATGGGCCAGTCCCAGTCCGCTTCCCTTGTAGAGGTTGAAATGGTCCCTCCAATCCGTGGGGTCATAGATGGTCTGGGTCACCAGGTTCGCACGGATGTCGAATCCCGATCGCTCTGAAAGATCTGCCACGATGTCACCGGCCAGCTTCTCCCTGTCGCTCCAGTCAGGTTTGTACCGCAAATCGGGTACAGGACACAGAATGAACAGGTTTTCATGTCCCTCGGGGGCCATCTCCGGATTGAACTTGGAGTTTACATTCACATAGTAGTAAGGTTTGTCCAGGGAGATGGAATTTTTAAAAATCTTTCCTGCATACTCCTCGAAATTGTCTCCCAGGAAATAGTTGTGGTGTTCCAGTCCCCCGATCTTGCCTTTCACACCCAGGTACATGGTAAAGGGTGCCAGGGTCCACTTCATTTTGTCCAGCTTCTCTTCGCTAAATTTTGGCTTGTTGAATACCTGGTGCCTGAAACCGGCCGCATCGCTGTTGATCACAAACAGGTCCGACTCCCACTTTTTCCCCTGGTTGTCAAGCAGATACTCCAGCCGTCCGTTCTTCTCTCCATAACCGGTAATCTCGGTGTTGTAATGGATGGTGATCCCCCGCCTTTCCATTTCACCCAGGAGCCCCTCTACGATCTTATACATGCCGCCCCTGACATTGTGATAGCCGTCGTGGACCAGTTCGGTATAAGTAAGCAGGGTGTAGATGGCCGGTGTATCATAGGGTGTGGCCCCCAGGAAAAAGGCCACCAGCGAAAAGATCTGCTTTACCTCTTCGGAAGTAAAATGCCGCTCCAGTTCCTTCCATACCGACCGCACCAGTTTGGGGGTATGCCCCAGGGGAACGCGGGCCAGGGTGAGCAACCACTGCATGAGGTTGTTGTAATTCTTTTTAATAACCAGCTCATCGGTGTCGTGGAAAAACTTCCCGGCAGAGGTCAGAAGCTTCTCCATGTTCTTCTTGAAATCCGGCTCCACCTCGCTGAACTCCGATGCCAGTTTGTCCAGGTCGCGATAGATGGTATATTTTTTATGGCTGTTGCGGAACTGAACCGTATAAAGCGGATCCAGTTCGACAAACTCAAAGGGGGCTTTCATATCCATGAAATTGAAGAATTCATCGAATTCATAACTCATGCTGAAAAACGAGGGCCCCACGTCCCAGGTAAATCCATCTTTCTTCAACTGGTTGAGCCTTCCTCCCGCCTGGTGGTATTTCTCTACCATCTCCACAGAGTAGTCCAATTTCGAAAGTCTGAGAGCAGTTGTGAGGCCCGCGAGCCCGGTCCCCACTACCAGAACTTTTTTTTGCATCTTTTTATACGTAATTTAATCGCGGAACCTGAAAGTAAAATTTCGCTTATTGGTGTTTTGTTTATTAATCAAATTCAAACATTAAACAAATCAGGATCCATATTGTTTAAAAGGCATGTGATCCATCTTAAACCCGGGATTCAACAGGATGCAAAAATCGGCGATCATCGTAGGTGCAGGCATAGCCGGATTGGCCACCTCCATCAGGCTGGCCTCCAGAGGTTTTCATGTCACTGTGTTTGAACGGTCAGAAATCCCGGGAGGCAAACTGAATTTCATTCGCTGGGAAGGGTTCCGCTGGGATACGGGTCCTTCGCTTTTTACCCTGCCAGACATGATGGAGGAACTCTATGTCATGGCCGGGGCCGAGATGAAAACCTCCATCCGCACTCAGAAACTGGATGTAATCACCCGGTATTTTTACGAGGATGGCAAAGTTCTGAATGCCTACGGGGATCCTGACCTTTTCGCCGGGGAGGTGGAAAGGGTGCTGGGAGAACCTGCCTCAAGGGTTGCGGATCACCTGGAGAGAAGCAGGAAGATATACAACCTGACCAGCGAGGTGTTCATCTTCAGGAGTTTCCTCCACATGGGAACCCTGGTGTCTCAGAAATTCCTCAACGCCCTCCTCCAGATATGGAAACTGGATTCACTGACCACCATGCATGATGTGAATGCCAGGCGGTTTCAGTCCAAAAACCTCGTACAGCTGTTTGACAGGTACGCCACCTACAACGGATCGGATCCCTACAGGGCTCCCGGTACGCTGAACGTGATTTCCCACCTGGAGCATAACCTGGGGGCCTGGTTCCCTGAAAGGGGCATGTATTCAATGGCAACCGGACTCAAAGAACTTGCCGATTCACTGGGTGTGGTTTTTCATTTTAGTGAGCCGGTTGAACAGGTGGTGCTGGATAAAAAAACAGCCCGTGGGGTGGTCACCGGGTCGGGGATCTATTCTTCGGATATCGTGGTCAGTGATATAGATATATTCTACCTTTACAGGGACCTGCTGGAGGGGATACCTTTCCCCGTGAAGCAGTTCAGAAAAGAGCGGTCCACCTCGGCCCTCATCTTTTACTGGGCCATATACCGGGAGTTTCCCCAGCTGGATCTGCATAACATTTTCTTCTCTGCCAATTACAGGGAGGAATTCCGGGTACTGAGTCACAAACAGGAGATTTATGACGATCCCACGGTTTATATTTTCGTAAGCTCCAAGATGGTCACAGGCGATGCGCCAAAGGGAAAAGAGAACTGGTTCGTCATGATTAATGTGCCGGAAAATCTGGGGCAGGACTGGGATGTCCTGGTGGAAAAAGCCCGCAGGAATATACTCAACAAGCTTTACAGGATGCTTGGAACCAGGATCGAACCCCTGATCCTGAAAGAGTTTGTGGCCGATCCCCGTACCATCGAAGCCAATACCTGGTCCCACCGGGGTTCACTTTATGGCAACAGTTCAAACAGCCGGGTGGCCGCATTCAGCAGGCATCCCAATTTTCTCAGGAAATACAAGGGGCTCTATTTCGTAGGAGGAAGTGTGCATCCGGGCGGGGGAATCCCCCTCTGCCTGGCTTCAGCCAGGATCGTTGATATGCACATCAAATAGGAGGGAGCCATGACAGACAAGCTGCTTGATAAACTTCAGTCAAAAAACCCGGTCCCTATCCTGGCGTTTTACTTTGCCGTAGGGGCAGCAGGATTGATCATCCCGGCCTCCCGGGGGTGGTTTATCAGGGCGGTTCCCTTTACCTTGCTGGTGAGTCTGGCATTGCTGTTCCTTTATCATGGAAAAATATCATCCCGTACCTGGTGGACCGGACTGCTGATTTTTGTCCTGGGCCTGCTCATTGAGATGACAGGTGTGGCCACCGGACTTATTTTCGGGGATTACCAGTATGGGGATACCCTTGGGCTGAAGCTCTTTCATACACCGCTGATGATTGGTGTGAACTGGCTCATACTGGTTTACTGCAGCACGGTGATTGCAGGCAGGTTTGTGGAGCCCCTCTATTTCAGGTCCATCGTGGCAGGTTCCATGATGGTTGTGTATGATTTTGCCCTCGAACCGGCAGCCATCCGCCTGGACATGTGGAGATGGACAGGGAACGCCGTGCCACTCCAGAATTATCTGGCCTGGTTTGTGATTGCTACGGTTCTCAGCTATCTGGCAGCCAGGTTTCGCTTGCCCAATCCAAACAACAAAATGTCAGGCCCAATCTATTTCATTCAGCTGACTTTCTTCATCACACTGGACATATGGATAGTTGCTGAAAGGATATGGGGATCCTTATAGCCATAACGATCATGTTGCTGTGGGGAGGCCACCTGGTCTTTTCCATCGCACTGGTGGAGGTCTCCTGGACCAATCCATGGATGTATCTTCATGTACTGATCCAGGCCTATCTGTATACGGGGCTTTTCATCACCGGCCATGATGCCATGCACCATTCCGTTTCAAAAACCAGGTGGATCAACAATCTGCTGGGAACCCTGGCAGTGTACCTTTTTGCAAGCCTCTCGTATAAGCGGCTGATCAAAAACCATTGGGATCACCACAGGTATCCCGGTACAGAAAAAGACCCTGATTTTTATACCCTGTCACAGAACTTTTTTACCTGGTGGTTTATGTTCCTGGTGCGGTATGTGACCATCTGGCAATTTCTTTCCATGGCTGTCATCTTTAATATCCTGAAGCACCTGGCAGGCGTGCCGGGTCCCCCACTGGTGGTATTCTGGATCATCCCCGCCATCCTGGGTACCTTTCAGCTCTTCTATTTTGGCACTTTTGTCCCCCATCGCGAGCCGCATACAGAGGAAATGGGAAAACACAGGGCCAGAACCCTGAGCCGCAACCATCTCCTGGCCATGCTCACCTGCTATTTTTTCGGATACCACCGGGAACATCATGAGGCACCGGGCATCCCCTGGTGGAAATTATACAAAACCAAAATTCCCCGGAAACCATTTTCTATATTTGTGTAAACGGATTGATAGAATGAGTCAAAACATCAGGGTCAGATTTGCACCCAGTCCCACCGGCCCCCTGCATATTGGCGGTTTACGTACCGCCCTGTTTAACTACCTGTTTGCCAGAAAAAACGGTGGAATATTTATCCTTCGCATCGAGGATACAGACCAGACCCGGTTTGTTCCGGGAGCCGAGGATTATATCATTGAATCGCTGGAGTGGTGCGGCCTGATCCCGGATGAGGGTCCCCGCCAGGGTGGAGGTTTTGGTCCCTACCGCCAATCCGAACGAAAAAGCCGTTACGAGAAGTATGCCCAGGACCTGGTAGAGAATGGAAACGCTTACTATGCATTTGATACTCCGGAAGAGCTTGACCGGCTTCGCAGTGACCGTGAGTCAAAGGGAGAAACATTTGTCTACGATGCACAGGTAAGGGACAGCCTTCGGAATTCACTGGTTATGGAAAAGTCGCAGGTAGAGGAGATGATAGGTAACGGTACTCCCTACGTGATCCGGTTCAGGTTCGAACCCGGAAGGGATATCCCCATGCACGATCTGGTGCGGGGTGAACTGCTGGTGAATTCTTCTGCCCTTGATGACAAAATCCTTTTCAAATCGGATGGCATGCCAACCTATCATCTTGCCAATGTGGTGGATGACAACCTGATGGCCATCTCGCATGTGATCCGTGGTGAGGAGTGGCTCCCCTCCCTGCCGCTTCACTGGTCCCTTTACAAAGCCTTCGGATGGGAACACCTAAGGCCAGCATATGCCCACCTGCCACTTATTTTGAAACCCACGGGGAAAGGAAAACTGAGCAAGCGGGATGGTGAAAAAGGAGGGTTCCCGGTTTTCCCGCTGGAGTGGAAAGACCCGGTTTCGGGAGTCATCTCCCCGGGCTACAGGGAAGAGGGCTATCTCCCTGAAGCATGTATCAATATGCTGGCATTGCTTGGATGGAATCCCGGAACCGAACAGGAGTTGTTTTCCCTGGCAGAGCTGATTCAGGAATTCCAGATCGAAAAGGTAGGACGGTCCGGATCCAGGTTCGATCCGGAAAAAACAAAGTGGTTCAACCACCAGTACATGCAGCTGATCCCGGATACGGACCTGCAATTGGCTTTTAAGGAGGTTTTGGCCAAAAACGATGTAAGCTGTTCAGATACACAACTGGCCACGCTGATTCCCATCATCAAACCCAGGATCACTTTCGTCGAAGAAGTGTGGGAACAGGCGTGGTTCTTTTTCAGGGCGCCTGATTCCTACGACCCGGCAGTGGTAAAAAAATGGTGGAAGGAAGATACACCCGGAAAGATGAATCAACTGGCCGCGGCACTGGAGTCCTGTGAACCATTTACAGCGGAATCTGTTGAAAATGTGGTAAAGAGCCTCATCACTGAAAAGGAGTGGGGCATGGGGACCATCATGAATGCCTGGCGGCTGATCATTGTGGGAGCTTCCAAAGGTCCGGGCCTATTTGAACTTGCAGAATTCCTCGGAAAGGAGGAGGTCATTGCCAGGATCAGCAAAGGAGTCGATACAATACAATTTTAAATCCTGAACCAATGCAAAAGGAAAGCAAACTTTACGTAAACATCCATGGGCACAGGCAGGCCAACAACATCCAGGAGTGGGTGATGATGAACCTGATGGCCAGTGAGTATCCGCCCGATGATATTGAAAACGGATACTATTCGGTTGGTTTTCACCCCTACAACGTGGGGAAGGTGGATGAAGAGGAAACCCTGAAAAAGGTACGCCTGGCTACGGAAAACCCCAATGTGTTTGCACTGGGGGAGATCGGTCTGGACAAATCCATTGAAGCTCCTTTGGATGTCCAGATGCGTATTTTTGAACGGCAGATGGACATCGCCGAATTCGCCGATCTTCCCGTGATCCTGCATGTGGTCAGAGCTTTCAATGAGATACTTGGGTTCATGAAAGCCCATCAGCCATCGGTCCCCATGATTATCCATGGTTACAACGGCAGCCGGAAGATGGCCGATGATCTTGTAAAAGCCGGATTCCTTATCTCTTTCGGTGAGGCCATTGCCGGAGAGCACTCCAAGATCGTAGAATCTTTACTTTTGGTACCGGTGGAAAAACTATTCCTGGAAACGGACCAAGGTATTCTTGATATCAGGGAGATTTATCAAACAGCGGCAGACGTAAAAGGCGTCTCCCTGGATCACCTGCGGATCCAGATCGTTGAAAATGCGAAAACACACCTGCCCAGGTTTGCAGCACTTTTCTGATCCCCTTCATGAATGACACAAAGCAGTCCTCATCCAGGCTGGCAGGAGCGAACCATCCAACTTTTCGGGCTGGAGCGGTATGCCAGGCTCGAAAAAGCCAATGTACTTGTGGCCGGTATGGGCGGAGTAGGTTCCATGGCTGCAGAGATGATCTGCAGGAGCGGGGTGGGAAAAATGACCATTGTGGACGCCGACATCATCCATCCCGGCAACCTGAACAGGCAGATTCCTGCCACCCACAGCAATCTGAACAGGGCGAAGGCTGTGGTAATGGGAGAACGCCTGCTTGACATCAACCCGGGACTTCAGCTTACCGTACTCAATGAGTTTATCAAAGAGGACCGGTTGCCGGAGCTTCTGGAAGAACCCTTCGACTATGTTGTGGATGCCATCGACACCCTTTCCCCAAAGATTCACCTCATCTACCATACCATGAACAGGGGGATCGGGCTGGCCAGTTCCATGGGGTCGGGCGGCAGGGTAGACCCCGCACAGGTTCATGTGGCGGATTTTGGTGAGACCTATAACTGCCGGCTGGCATTCATCCTGCGTAAAAAGCTGAGAAAGATGGATGTACATGGAGGATTCAGGGTGGTTTTCTCAACAGAGCAGGTCCCCAAAGAGATGATCATCCCCGTGGAGGGGGAGCGCAACAAAAAATCCACCGTGGGCACCACCTCTTTCATCCCTGCCATTTTCGGGTGTACCCTGGCATCCATTGTGATCCGGGACCTTACCGGAGAGGGTTGAAAAAAACCATGTTTTTTTCCTGGATCGTGCAACCATAAGCCGTATTTTGCCGTACAAACATTGTTTTATAAACACAAACCAAAACCGAATGATCATGAGAAAACTGATTATAATTGTTGCAGTAGCTTTTCTGGTTGTGCCGTTTGTAGATGCACAGATGTTCAAAATCGGCCTCAAAGCAGGGCTCGGATTATCAAACCTGAAATTCGATGATCTGACAGGGGTAGGTAGCGGAAGTGATGTATACCAACTGGCCACGGGAGACAGGGTAGCGGCTTACCATGTGGGGCTTCAGACCCGGATCACGATTGCCACTTTCTTTGTGCAGCCCGAGTTGTATTTCAATGATGGCGGAGGAACCATTGACATGGTCGATGCCAATGGGGTCAGTGAACTGCTGAATGTGGATTTGAAAACAGTGGACCTTCCCATTTTGTTTGGCGTGAAACTGGGGCCGGCAAGGATCAATGTGGGCCCGGTTGGATCCTATGTGCTGAGAGAAGAGTCCATCCCAATTGAAATCGGCAATATCACAGAGGATTATACCCTGTTTACCAGCGGCATGAGCTGGGGATTTCAGGCCGGAGTGGGAGTGGATCTGTCCAAAATTTCCCTGGATGTGCGCTATGAGGGATCCCTGAGTGCACTGGGGGATTCATTCACTGTGGGCACTCGGGCATTCAACCTGGATGCACGTCCCAGCCAGTGGGTCTTCTCCCTGGGGTTCTGGTTCAGGTAGTTGAACCTCGAAAACAGAACGACCACAGACTGTCTCAAAAGGGGCGGTCTTTTTTTATGTTTTTGTTAGGTATACCCCTCAGTCGCTGAAAACCGAGCTTGCGAGCTCAGCGAAGCTAATCTTTACTTCGTAAACATTTATAGGCTCCTTCCAGGGCATACCTGACAAAACAAACATTTTAAGCATCTCTTAGAATAAAAAGAGACTTTTGAGATAGGGAACTATTTGAAGATATCGGACTTGTATATCCCTTTGATGGTCCGTTTCCGGAGGACAAGGAAGAGGATGAAGTGGAGGACCAGGAAGCCGCTCCAGATCAGCAGGGTGATGTGCACCACGCGGATTGATTCTTGCCTGGCACCCAATCCCAGAAGGAACCAGGCTTCGGAAACACCCCCCCAAACAAGAAAGGTGGTCAGACTCCACCGGAGGCCGGCATCAAACAGGAAATTCTCCATGCCGTCCCTCCGCCCGGTCATCCATGCAGTGGCGAAGATAGCAGCCCCGTAAAGAAAGGCGATCACCCAAAGCCAGATGTATTTCTCAGCGGTCAGCAGGCTGCTTAATCCGAACCGGAAAAGCACCGTATACACAAACAGCAGGGCGGCGAACAGCAGCAGGTTTTTTGATATGATTTTCATGGTATTTTGTTTTGCAGGTTAAATGATCCTTGTCAGGACAACAACAAAGCTTTCAGCGGTTCTTCAAAGAAGAGAAGGATGTTTCTTTCCACGAAAGATTTAAGGAGCGCCTCTCCCAGCGGGGTCAGCTGGTAATATTTCCTGTCAGGTCCCTTGTACCCTTTTCCCGTGCTGAAATCGACCATCTTCAGGTGATAGAACTTGCGCAGGGTGCGGTAGAGGCTTTGCTCCTCCGCCCTGATGGTTCCTTTTGAGAAAAGGTGGATGGATTCCTGCAGCTCGGTCACATACTTGGGACCTTCCTTCAGCGAGAGAAAGATCCAGAGGGTCAGCTGTCCTTTTTTATAGGTCTCTTCCCAGGCTGCCAGCAGATCTTCCTTCAATTGTTCATTCTCTTTCATAATATACAACAAGTATTAAACAAGATGAATAATACAAATGTAATAATCATATTGACAATATCAAGTATTTTAAGATTTTTTAGTGCCCCGTCTGTAGCTTCCGGTGTTCCCGGAGCATTTTAAACCGCTTAAAACCAAGACCGTAGAGGTGGTCCAGGTCAAAGTCGACCATCCCCTTCAACTTTCGGGGATGCAGCCTGTTGGAACACCAATCGGAGGTAAGACCCAGTTGAAACATGAAGGTCAGGTATCGCCGGAGAGGTTGATGAAGGGCCAGTTTCTTGTTGGTTTCGGAGATCCTCCTGTAACAGATCCGCTCGGGACAGGTCAGTGCGCAGCCTGCATTTCCGAAAAGGGTGATCCGCTCTTTTTGAGCAATGGAAACGAGGAACCCGGTTTTATGGTTCAGGTTCATGGGCAGGATCACCGTGTCATACAGGTCAAGGGCCCTGTCGATCTTTTCATGGGTATCGATCTCTTTGAGAATGCTGGCTTCGATCTGGAAAGCGGGAAAGTCCTGCCTGATCCACCGGGCCAGGTTGTCATCGGTACAGATGACAGAGTTCCTTTTTCGCTCATATTTTTCAAAAAAGGGGATGTGCTGCCTGTATTCCTCCCGGGTTACCAGGTGATTGGTACAGGGAATGCGTACCCCGATGCGGTTTTCATACATCCAGGCGGTATCAGCCCCGGACAGCTGTCTGGCCAGAAAAGGCCTTCCGCTGTAGAGGGTCGATGGTTCCAGGAATCCGAACACACTGTCTACCTGCCTTAAAGGGATGGTGGAGAAATGGGTTTCCAGGAATTCCGGGATGGGTGTATGCTCCTTTTTCCCCCGGGCAGATATGGTAAAACTGATTTTCCTGTTGAACATGCGGAGCCGGTTTACAGGATCCAGTGTTTGTCATGGGTGGTATAATCCAGGACCCTGACCTCCAGCTCCCGGCCAAGCTTGAGCGCTTCCTCCCTCATTTTTTCCAGAGACCCCCGGCAAATGGGGATATACCGCATGTCGCCCTCCACGACCAGGTTGACCTTAAAGACTTTGACTCTCTTCCCTGCCTCGGGCAAAATCATGGGGTTGAACTGGTTCCTCTCGCTTGAAAGGTTGATCCGCACAAGGGTCACATAGCTGGGTTTGGGAAGCTTCTCCCACCGGCCGATGCGGAATTTTACAAAGCGGTCGTACTTGATGAAACGCTGTTTGACCCTGTCAACACGGATGCCTGTGTAGGACCAGGTAAGCAGTACTCCCAATGTCAGGGAGATAATGGCACCGATGTATTCTTTGTAAGCCAGAAAAACGATGACCATGATTCCGAGTAGAAGGGTGACGATCCTGAAATTGTATCGCTCGTAGGTATACATGTTTTGTCCGGTGTATGCCAAACAAGTTAAGAAACTTTGGGTTATCTTTAAAATGAGACATTCCTGCGCTAATGGGTAGAAAGCTGATCCGTATCCTTGAGTTTGTAATCCTCTTTTTCGGGATCCCGCTGCTCATATACCTGGACAAGGGCTTCATCCATCCCAGCATGATCATCCTGCCGGTACTGGTCTTCATTTTCATTGTGCTGCGGCGCACCACCGATTTCCAGTGGAAAGAGCTCACCCGTTGGGGTATCTCACGCCGAATGATGGTAAAAAACGGGATCATCGCACTCATCACGCTTTTGCTGATGCTGGGCTATGTCCTCTTTTTTGATAGGGAGCATCTCTTCGACCTGCCCCGGTCCCATCCCTGGATCTACCTGGCCATGTGTCTCTTTTACCCGGTCTTCTCGGCATACGGACAGGAGGTGATCTACCGCACCTTCCTTTTCAGGCGGTATGGGAATCTGTTTGGATCCGGCTGGCTGACCATCCTGGCATCGGGGATCACCTTCTCATTCCTGCACATTGTATACTATGACCCGGTCTCCATTATCCTTACCTTTGTAGGCGGCATCTATTTTGCACAGGTGTACAGGCAAACCCGCAGTGTCCTTTTTACAGCCCTTGTGCACGGGGTCATGGGGATCATCCTGTTCGGGGTGGGACTGGGAAGGTATTTTTGGCTGGACATGCCGGTGTAGTTGCCAGCGAAACGCTGGCAGATGGTAAGTTTGCTGCGCAAACGTTATTGAAATAGTATATTGGCTTCGCCAACGATAGTAAGGAAAAAGGACAACCGTACCGAAGGATTTGAAGCGAAGCTGAAGAACGAACTGAGCCTAAGGCGAAGAAAAGATAAAAGGTAAAAGGTAAAAGGGATGATCCGGAAAGTGCTTCATGATGCCTTTGAGATCAGCTTCCCGGGACCGCGCCTTCTTTTCAGACCATTTGCCTGTGCTGATCACCCTTGAATTTTAATACAGCCACCGGCTCCGTTCGTCAATCGATTCATTCCCTCCGTGTAATAAGATCAACCCCGGACCGTACTTCTCGTAAATCCTATAGGTTTCAAACCTGAAAGATGATCCTAAAAAAGTCTAAAATGAATCCGGTCCGCGTACTCAGTCCGTTTATCTTCCTTCTCCTCCTCTGTTCATGCGAAGCTTTCCAGGAAGAGGAGGCCATCGTATGTCTTCCGCAGAATATGTCTGCCACGATTGTACAGGGCTCCAATACAAGCAAAATCATTGCGGACTATTATTATGTACCGGGGACCGATCTGCTGGACCACATTACCTGGAGCAACCACCAGACCCATTACTTTGAATACAACGACGCGAAACAGCTGCTTGTGGTGAGGCAGATGAAGGTGAAGGAGAAGGTGCAGGATGAGATGTGGTTTGAATACGACGGAGCCCTCGTCTCAAAAGTGATCCTGGTGAAGAAAAACCTGGATTATACCTACCTGGAACCCATCGATTCGGCCTATACTGGACACATTGATCTGGAATATGAGGGCAAACAGATTATCCGGGAGATCTTTTACGGAATGGCTGTTGAAGGAGGCAGTGAACGGGTGGTCTCCTCGACTGAATACGGGTATGACGACCAGGGGAACATCCTGAGCAGTATCATCTCCTATGAAGAGGACGGGAAGACAGAGACCGTGGAGATGACCTACGATTCGGGCAAGCATCCCTTCTCAGGGCTTCGGACTTATTTTAACGGGGAATCCTTTGTGAACAACCAACTGACCAGGTCTTCCGGTTTCGGTGATATGGATTACCAGTACGACATCAGGTACAATGCCCAGGCATATCCGGAAACCATTTACGAAAAGCTGGGAAGTACCCATACGAGGATTATCAAATATACCTACCTGTACCAATAGCACACCCGGTTTTCTTTACTCGCGGGCTGTATACAGTTTCATACATTCGGGACAAATGCAGTCGGTATATCGATCCATGATCTCCAGCATCTGCACTTTGTGGATCTGTACCTTTTCGCACCAGCAGTCCCTGTCTCCCTCGCACCTGAATTTGGCCCCGCACTTTGGGCATATCTTTTCACTCATGATTTCTGCTCATCGTTACGCCAACAGACCGGATGGAGCCGCCCATGGGAGGGTGCATCTTACGGACCCTGACCGTGGCTTTTTCGATCCCTTCCATCTCGGAAAACAGTGCATCGAGGATCCGTTTGCCTATATTTTCCAGAAGGTATGATTTCTTCCGCTGCATCTCATTTCGGATCAGCTGGTATGCCTTCTGGTAGTTCACAGCGTCTTCCAGCTGGTCAGATTCAGCCGCGGCCGCCATGTTGGTTTCCAGCTCCAGATCCACCAGGAACCTGTTGCCCACGATCTGTTCTTCCTGGTAGTGACCGTGAAATGCGTAGAATTCCATCTCCTCGATAATGATTTTGCCCATATGCGCTTGCCTCGGATGATTGTGTAATTGCCTTTACAAATTTACTAATTTTGTGACGCCGTTTAAAATATGACAATGACCGAGAAAAACGAAGTGCCCAGCGAAAAGAAAAGTCTCAATTTTATCGAGGCCATCGTGGAAGAAGATCTGCGTACCGGAAGGGACCATGGAAGGATTCATACACGTTTCCCGCCCGAGCCCAACGGTTACCTGCACATAGGGCACGGGAAAGCCATTTGCATGGACTTCGGGATTGCAGAAAAATACAGCGGAAAGTGCAACCTCCGCTTCGACGATACCAACCCCATCAAAGAGGATGTGGAGTATGTGGACTCTATCAAGGAGGACATCCACTGGCTGGGATTTGACTGGGAAGACAGGGAGTATTATGCATCCGACTATTTTGGAAAGCTCTATGAATTTGCCAGGGCGTTGATCCGCAAAGGGCTGGCCTATGTGGATGACCAGTCCTCGGAACAGATCGCCAGTCAGAAAGGAACCCCCACCATTCCCGGAACCCACAGTCCGTTCAGAAACCGCCCGGTGGGGGAGAACCTGGACCTGTTTGAGCGCATGAATGCCGGGGAGTTCCCCGAAGGGTCCCGGGTGCTCAGGGCCAAGATCGATATGGCTTCCTCCAACATGCACATGCGCGACCCTGTGATCTACCGGATCATCTTTCACCCGCACCACCGCACAGGTGATACATGGAAAGTCTATCCCATGTACGATTTCGCCCACGGGCAGTGCGACTATTTCGAAGGGGTCACCCATTCGCTTTGCACCCTGGAGTTCGAGGTACACCGGCCGCTTTATGACTGGCTGGTGGAGCACCTGAAGGAGAACGATTACAGACCCCGGCAAACCGAATTCAACCGCCTGAACCTGACCTATACCGTACTCAGCAAAAGGGTATTGCTCAACCTGGTTAAAGAAGGGCATGTGAAGGGCTGGGACGATCCGCGGATGCCCACCCTCAGCGGGATGCGAAGAAGGGGTTATACCCCCGAATCGATCCGGAACTTCAACGACAGCATCGGCTACACCAAGGTAATGGCCCAGAACGATGTGGGACTGCTGGAGTTTGCAGTCAGGGAGGACCTGAACATAAAAGCCCCCAGGGTGATGGCTGTTCTGAACCCCCTGAAGGTGATCATCACCAACTACCCGGAGGACCTTACAGAGGAGATGGAGACCATCAACAACCCGGAGGATGCTGCCATGGGCAGCCGCACCATCCCATTCTCCAGGGAGATTTTTATCGAGCGGGAGGACTTCATGGAAGATCCCCCCAGGAAATTCTTCCGCCTGGGCCCGGGTCGCGAAGTAAGGCTCAAGTCGGCTTACATCATCCAGTGCCAGGATTTCAGGAAGGATGAAAACGGAGAGATCACGGAGATTCATTGCATCTATGATGAAGCCACCCGCAGCGGCGGACCCGAGGCCGGCCGCAGGGTGAAGGGAACCCTCCACTGGGTATCTGCCAAACATGCCCTGGAGGCCGAGGTAAGGCTGTATGACCGGCTCTTCACCGATCCCGACCCGGCGGGCCACAAAGACAAAAACCCGGTAGATTTCCTCAATCCCGGTTCACTGAAGGTGATCACGGGCTTTGTGGAACCCTCCGTGAAAGATGCCAAACCCCTGGACCAGTTCCAGTTCCAGCGGCTGGGCTACTTCAACGTGGATCCCGACTCAACTCCCGGAAAGCTGGTATTCAACCGCACGGTGACCCTGAGGGACAACTGGGAGAATAAAGGATAGCAGCAGGCGAACCCTAAGCCTTGTGGTCATATAGGTGAACGTCCTGCTGGGGGAAGGGTATGGAAATCCCGGCAGCGTCGAAATTCTTCTTGACGCCTTCGGTGATATCAAAAAACAGTCCCCAGTAATCTTCCGACTTCACCCAGGTCCTCAGCTTCAGGTTGACGGAACTGTCCCCCAGTGCTTCTACCATTACCTCGGGGGGATTCTCCTCTTTCAGTACCCGCCCGTCTTTCTGCGCCATTTCCAGCAGGATCTTCTTCGCCTTGTCTATATTATCGGAATAGCCTATTCCGAATGAGAAGTCAATTCGCCTGACGGGCATGGCTGAGAAATTGGTGATCGATCCGGTGGCCAGGGGAGAATTGGGGATAATTACCTTGCGGTTGTCGGGTGTGGTCAGAACCGTGGTAAAGATCTGAATCTCCTTTACGGTTCCCATAAACCCCTGCGCTTCGATGAAATGGCCAACCTCGTAGGGTTTGAACAACAGGATCATCACGCCCCCGGCAAAGTTCTGAAGGGTGCCCTGCAGGGCCAGGCCTACGGCCAGACCGGCAGCACCGAGAACTGCAATAAAGGAGGTCATCTGGATCCCCACCATGCCCATCACACTGATCACCAGCATCACCTTCAGCAGGATGTTTGTCAGTGTCTTGAGGAAAGGGATCAATGAAGCATTCACATTCGATCTTTTCATCATTCTTACCATGGCCCTGGTGATCCATCTGATCACGATCAGCCCGGCGATCAGAACAACAAGGGCAAGGACGAATTTCATGCCATAGCGGATAAACAGGGCATACATTCTTTCGAGAATTTCCTGGAAGTTTTCCATTGTGCAGATGGTTTAATGGTTTGTAAATGATGCTATTCCTTAAAAATACAATAAAAAGAGGGTCACACGAAAGTAATTATTCAACTATTTCTAAGGGATGCTTACTTGTAACGTGCTTATTTACTGCGTAAAAAATGCCAGGTTACTTCATAAGCATCCCTTCAAATACAAAAGCAAGAGGCTGTCCCTTTTGAAGACAGCCTCCTTTAACTATGGTTGGAAACTCAGAGATCCTTTATTCCCTGATGAATTTTGAACTCACTGTTTCTCCTGCGCTTTTAACCGTTATGAAATAGAGTCCGGGTTCCAGGTCAGCAAGATCGATATGCTCCAGAGAGGATTGCTGAAAAGTGAGCGATTTGACGGTTTGTCCAAGTACATTGGAGATCAGGGCACCTTCCATATCCGGATAGCGGATGGTCATACGTTCTGCTGCCGGGTTCGGATAGATTCGGATCCCAGCCAGTCGCTGGTCTTCCACCGAAACAGGGAATGCAAAATGAATGTTGTCGATCAGGCAGGTTGAGCCCGTTTCACGGGTATCCGGGAAATCGGGGAAAATCACCAGCCTTGGATAGGTATAGCCCATGGCCGCACTCATGTCGAAGGTAAGTAATTCCCACTCGTCGACCACCGTATTGGGTATCTTCAATTCGGTGTTGGGTCCGTCCCCGGCCTCCAGTTTCATCCCGCAGTTGGAGATCACGTCCTTGAGGACCATCATCTCCAGCATGTACCGGTCGGCGGAGATCGAGATTTCGCCGTATGCTTCGGCCCAGGCCCCGACCCAGGGATCGGCTGTCTCGAGCACATTCAGTTGCAGGCAGGTCTCAGAAGGGTTGATCCCGTCAATGACCGGGTTTTCAACCAGGAACATGTTCTCAGGATCATCCCCCGAATTGGCAAACTGGTGCCAGGCAGTATCAGAATCCGGCGTTTCAAAACCTTCCGGCAGTGTTTGGGCGTTCACCCCGAGGGCGAAAACCGCTAAGAGCAATAGTGTAAAAGCTGTTTTCATTGTTTCGATTTTTTTTGTTTAATGTATAATCAATTTGGTATATCCGGCTTCCTTCTGATTGTTCAGAAGCCTGATGAAGTAGAGACCGGGGCTCAGAGTTTCCCCGTTCAGGGAGAGTTGATGTTCCCCGGGAGGCAGAGCCTCGTCGCTGAGAAGGGTCCGGATCTTGTCACCGGTAGAAGAATAGAGCTCCACCAGCACTTCCGCCCTGTTGCTGGTAGAAAAGGATAAGATAAACGCACCCGAAGACGGGTTGGGAAACAGACGGATGGCCTGACTCTCCCCGGCCTTTTCCACGGAGTTGGGCGCGGTATAAAACCCGATGGCATCCATCATGGGCTGAATCTCGGGATTGGCCATGAACAGGTCCCACAACAGGGCCGTCCGGTGGTTTTCGATCATCAGGATGATGGGTCCCTGGTCGATGGCCAGGTAAGAGCGCGCCCACCAGTCGCGTTTCTGATTGAAAGCATCGTAGAAGCCCATCCATCCCCAGGTCTTTGCACCCAGCTCGCGGTAGAAGTGTTTCAGGGCAAGCATGGATTCATCGGGGGTATAGGGGAAGGAAGAAAGGGCCGCGGTGGGGGTGATGGTCCCGTTATCCCGGTCGGTATTGGGCTCGTGTGCCAGGTAGCCGTCGGGGTCGTCACTGGCGGTGATCCCCCAGCAAAGTTCGCTGTAGCCAGTTTGGTTTTTGGGATTGCTTTTGCAATAGGCCTGCTGGATCAGCGAGTGGTTGCGGTTCTGGTCAAAGTAGTTGGTATACTGATCGGCCTTGTCCCTGGGATCGAAGCCCACAAAAGAGTAATGAGCGAAGAAAAGGGGTCCGCCATAACTTGATCCGTTGCCCAGGTAGAGGGTGTACCCATAATATTTATACCCGTTGGTGTAGTTGGGACTTTGAGCCCAACCCGTGTTCCACAGGCTGGCCGGAACCCCGTGGGTGGGCGAAGCGATGGCACAGAGATACACAATGGCGGCCTCGTTCCAGCCCGATACCGTCATGTTCATGTCCCAGTTGTACTCGGGCGACCAGTGCCAGTAGATGGATGGGGAGTCATTCTTCCGGTACCAGTCCCACTCGATCCCCTCCCACAGTGCGGTGGCCTTTTGAACGATCATTTGTTCATCGGGCGTAGCCAGGGTGAAATACTGCCGGATGGTGAGCAGTCCCGCCGCCATATAGGAGGTCTCCACAATATCACCCCCGTTGTCCTTGGTGCTGAAAGGAATTCGTTCGCCGGTATTCCCGTTGATCCAGTGCGACCAGGCACCGTGGAACCGGTCGGCCGTCTCCAGGAAGGTCAGAACTTTCAGCATTCTTTCCACCCCCTCGGCGCGGGTGATATATCCCCGCTCGATTCCCACCGGGATGGCCATCAGCCCGAAGCCGCTTCCTCCCGAAGTGACGATGTTTCCGGAGCTGGCGCGTTCCCGGGTGGCCCCCGATGCCTCATGGGCATGATCCCAGAAGTAGCGGAAGGTGTATTTCTCCACCATATCCAGCAACTCCTCATCACTCATGGTCCGGGTAGAGGCATCGGCGGTGACCGATGGATCGGATGGATCGCCGGCTGCATTCAGTGCCCTGACCCTGTAGGTGAGGTCCGTGAAAGTTCCCGGCGACTGAACCCAGTCCACGTAATAGGACAGGTCACCATCCACAAGGGCAACAGTGGTGTAGCTCGATCCGCCGTTGGTGGAACGTTCCACCTGGTACCCGGTAACATCCGGTTCGGGACTGGCCTCCCAGCCAAGTTCCACATGGTATTCATAGCCCTCAGCGCTCAGGTTGGCGGGGGGAGAAACCGGTGCAGCCACCCCGCTGCCCTTGGTTACCCTCATGTTATCAATCAGCAGGGTATGCTCTGCTCCGTCGCTTGCCCCCTGTGCAAAACCGATGGTCTTGATCTGGCTGTAATCCACCCCATCGCCCGCGTTCAGGAAGTTCGTCATGGGGACCTTCACCCGTGTCCAGACCCCTGCTGCCAGGTCTTCCTGGTGGCCGGACAGGGGGATGAAAATGCTTTTGGTGTTGCTTACATCCTCCATGAACACCTGGGGAAAGTTGGCCGAAGTGATGCCTTCGATGCTTTGCAGCCAGAATGTGAGGGTATCTGTATCGCTGATATCATGGGCTGTCCAGGAGGTACCTGCGGCAATGGCAACCCAGCTGCCTCCTGCCATGGAGCGCCATTTCAGCCGGAGCGAGTTGACTCCCTGCTGCGCGGCGATGACCGATTCCACCGGGAACTTCCGGAGTTCATTCCCCGTCCGCTCCAGCTCGCTGGGAGCAGTCAGTTCCATCCAGCTGAAGTCATAAAACGCGTTGTCGGGACTGTCCTGGAAATAGAGGGTTGACTGGCCGTTCAGGCTCAAAGTCGCGGTAGCCAGTATCAGGATCAGGGTATATTTCATATGTCTCATTCTTTCAGAGTAAATGTTTTTTCCTCCAGGTGCGCTGAATCGGGACCCACCATCACCCGGAACTCACCTGGTTCGGCCATCCGTTCCAGCTTCCCGTTTACAAAGGCCAGGTCGCCCGCCGTGAGCCTGAACTGCAGGAGTTTCGACGCACCGGGTTCCAGGTATATTTTTTGAAAGCCCTTAAGCTCTTTCAGGGGACGGGTCAGGCTGCCCACCACATCGCGTGTGTAGAGCTGAACCACCTCTTCGCCTGCAGTGGCACCGGTATTGCTTACGGTCACACTCACCACCAGGGTGTCGCTCCGCCCGATGCTTTCGCTGCTCAACCCGGTTTCGCCGTATTCGAAGGTCGTGTAGGAGCGTCCGTATCCAAAGGGGTAAAGAGGTGTGTTGGGTACATCCAGGTACTTGCTGGTAAATTTGTTGCCGGGGTCCATGGGCCGGCCGGTCGGTTTGGCGCTGTAGTATATGGGGATCTGGCCCACGTTCCTGGGAATCGAGATCACGAGCTTTCCGGAAGGATTATAGTTGCCCGACAGGATGTCGGCCAGGGCATCCCCGCCCCGGGTACCCGGGTGCCATGCATAGAGAATGGCCGATGCCTTTTCATTCAGAAGGGGAAATACCAGGGGACGTTCGGCCATGATCAGAACCACCACCGGGGTTCCCGTTTTGATCAGCTCCAGGGCCAGTTCTTCCTGGACCCCGGGGATTCCCAACTCGGAGCGGCTGGCAGCCTCTCCGCTCCGGGCCTGGCTCTCGCCAATGGCCAGCACCACCACATCGGAGCTGCGGGCCAGGCGCAGAGCTTCGCCGAAACCCGAAACTTCGTCCCCTTCAAAACCACATCCGGGCGCATAGCTGATCGTGGCACCGGGATACCTGTTCATGAGTCCGGCGCGAAGCGTGACCACCTGGTCGATGTCGCCCGCACCGTGCCAGCTCCCCAGCAGGTCGACCTGGTTGTCGGCCAGCGGGCCAATAAGCGCAATGCGCCGGGGCGATGCCAGGGGTAGGATGGCAGATCCTTTAAAGGCTTCGTTCTTGAGCAGGACCACCGATTCACGGGCCGATTGCAGGGCGTGCTCCATGATTTCCTGCGAGTGCACCACGCTGCTTTCCCGCCTGTCATCAAAATAGCGGTAAGGATCATCGAAGAGCCCCAGCTGAAACTTAACCCGCAATACCCTTTTTACGGCCCGGTCGATTTCTTCCAGGGTGATGCTGCCATCCTCCAGTGCCCCCTGCATGGTTTCCATGTAAATGGCCGATTGCATGTCCATGTCCACCCCCGCGGTCAGGGCCAGTATTCCCGCCTGCCGGCGGTCGGCAGCCACACCGTGGGCGCGCAGTTCATCGATGCCCGTGTAATCGGTCACCACAAAGCCTTTAAAGCCCCATTCCTCCCGGAGAATCCGGGTCATCAGGTAAGGGCTGGCCGTGGCAGGTACCCCGAAGAGTTCGTTGAATGAGGCCATGACCGTAACAGCCCCGGCCGCTACACCGGCCCGGTAAGGAGGGAGGTAATCCTGCCGGAAAGCGATTTCCGACATATCCACGGTATTGTAGTCACGGCCCGCCACCGGTGCCCCGTAGGCGGCATAGTGTTTGATGCACGCGGCCAGGGTATAGGGATCCGACAGGTCCTCTCCCTGGAAACCCCGCACCCGTGCCGCGGCGATGAGCGATCCCAGGTAAGTGTCTTCGCCGTTTCCTTCGCTCACCCGGCCCCAGCGCGGGTCCCTCGAGATATCCACCACGGGGGCAAAGGTCCACGTCAGTCCCGATGCGGCTGCCTCCCCGGCGGCCAGCCGGGCCGATTTTTCCATAAGTTCCAGGTTCCACGAACAGGCTTCTCCCAGGGGAATGGGGAAGATGGTCCGGTGACCGTGCACCACGTCATAACCAAAAAGCAGCGGGATGCCCAGCCGGGTCTCCTCCACGGTGATCTTCTGGAGATTGCGGTTGTAGGCCACCGTGTGGGCGTTGAAGATGTTCCCGCACCTGCCCGAGCGGATATCCTCCACATACTCCTTCCGCATGGTGGGACCGGTCACATCCCAGTCGCTGGTCAGCAAGGTGAGCTGTCCCGCTTTCTCCTCCAGTGTCATCAGGGCCAGCACCGAATCCACTTTCCGGTCCAGTTCGCTCTCTTCCGATACGCTGCGCGGGTTCATCCCACAGCCCTTCAGGATCAGGATGGTGACAGCCAACAGGGGTATGATATATAGCGGTGTTCTTCTCATCAGTAAGTAAATCCCAGTAAAGTGAGTCCGGCCCTTACCTCTTCATTTTTCATGAACAAATCCCAGAGCAGTCCGCTCCTGTAGTTCTCGATCATCACCACAATGGGCCCCTGGTCGATGGCCAGGTAGCGCTGCGGGAACCACCCCTTCTGCAGGCTGAAGGCATCGTAAAAACCGTAGGGTCCCATGAGCTTCGCTCCCAGTGAATCGTAAAAATACCTGGCTGCCTTCATGGATTCCACCGGTGTATAGGGAAAGCTGGAAAGCGCCGCAGTCGGGGAGATGACCCCCAGGTCGTTTGTGGGACTGTGTGCCTCGTAGCCACCCATGGAGTAACTGGCTGAGAGGCCCCAGCAATTTTCTCCATAGCCTTTGTAATGGTGTGGATTTTCCACGCAGTAGAGATAATTAATCAGGGCGGTGTTCACGTTGTGGGTCCAGTAATCGGAGTACGCATCCTTCAGGTGCCGCGGGTCGAGCCCCAGGAAGGAATAGTGGATCCAGAACAGCGGTCCGCCATATTCCCGGGCCCCGTTGTGGTTCATATCCAGGAGCAGGCCATACTTGTAATTCTCTCCGCTGATGGCGCCCTCCCGTGCCCACCCGCTGTGGTAGGCCTCCGGGGTGATGGGATGCGTGGGGGATGAGGCTGCCAGGACATAGGTAATCAGGCATTCGTTGAAACCCTCGATGTGGAGGTTCATCTCCCATTGGTAGGTGGGCGACCAGTGCCAGGTGAGGACCTGCTCCCCGTCTCGCTGGTACCAGTCCCACTCCACGGCGTTGCAAAGGGCGGCGATCCGCTCCTGCAGATCCGCCTCCCCGGGATCATCCCCATGGAGGTACTGCCTGATGGCAAGCAGGCCCTGCACCAGGTAGGCGGTCTCCACCAGGTCGCCGCCGTCGTCCTTCTCACTGAAAGGCTTTACCCTGCCTGTTTCGCCATTAAGCCAGTGGGGCCAGGCACCATGGAAGCGGTCACTATATTCCAGGAAAGTGATGATCCGCGTGAGCCGCTCCACACCTTCGGCGCGGGTGATAAATCCCCGCTCCATGCCCACGACCAGGGCCATCAGTCCGAATCCGCCACCACCCGAAGTGACAATGTGCTGGTCATTCTGGAGATAGAACCCGTCTACATGGAAGCGCTCCCTGGCCATTCCCGAGACGGGTTCAGCCCCGTCCCAGAAATACTGGAAGGTGTAATACTGGATGGTATCCAGCAACTGGGTATCGCTCAGCGGAGCCCTTTCTGCTGTCCGTGTCCCGCAGGAGAACAGCAAAAGGGCTGCCAGGAACAACATGTATGTTGCCCCCTTTACCATCCGGGATTCTGTAAAAGCTGACCGCCGCTCAGGTCAACTTCTGTCTGTGGAATGGGATACCACTCGTGTTTCCCGGTCTGGAACCCATTGCCCGCCAGCACCGTGGCTGCCCTTCCGGTCCTGAGCAGGTCCCAGTAATGGTCCTGTTCCCCGGCCAGCTCGAGCCTCCGTTCTTTCCAGATATCCTCCAGGGTCGGAGCGCCGATGGCTGCCAGGTTAACCCTTGCCCGTACCCGGTTCAGGGGTGTGGCTGCATCGCCTCCTGCATGGATGGCTGCCTCGGCATTGATGAGCAGGATTTCAGCAAAACGGAGGATACGCACATTCTGGTCGCATCCATAGGGTCCGGTTACACGATCGATCCGCGAGGGCACATAAGCCTTGCCATTGTACCGGGGCAGACCGTCGATCCCTTCCATGACTTCATTCCCGGCAATGGTATCCCCATCTTCGGTAATATCCCCGAAGTACAGGATGGTCACTTTCTTGCGGACCGCATCCCCTGCCGCATCGAAGGCGCCAGCCAACACATCGGTGGGAGCAAACCATCCCCACCCGTACTGTCCCCGTACCGCCTGCACCTCTGCAAACTGGCTGTTGGAGAGTCCGGTTTCACCCGGCACCTGTGTGGCCACGATCTCGAAGAGCGACTCCACGCAAAACTCCTGTTCGGGACGGAACAGCGCATAAAAATCGGGATAGAGATCGAAGGGGCCATTGTTGATAATGTCGGCCGATACCTCCTTGCAGGCGGACCAGTCCTCCCGGTACATCAGCACCTTGGCCAGCAATCCTTTGGCTGCCCAGCGTGTGGCACGGCCATATTCGCCGGCGGGAACCGTTTCGGGAAGACCGGGAATGGCATCCCTCAGGTCGCTTTCAATGAATTCCCATGTCTCCCCGAGGCTTGCCCTTACCAGTCCCTCCGGTCCGGCCGGCACCGACCTGATGATGGGAACACCTCCGTAGGCTCTTACCAGGTAGAAGTAGTGAAAGGCCCGCAAGAAGGTGGCCTCGGCAATCAGCCTCTTTTTCAGGTTTGGGTCCATGTCGATGTCCGGAACCTGGGTGATGACCTGGTTGGAGAGGTTGATCCCCTTGTAGCGGCCTGTCCAGAATTCGAGGATCTGCAGCTGCGTTTTGGTATGCTGGAAGTTGTCGTAATCGTTGGCCCAGGAACCGTCGCCCGGACTGCTCCCTTTCAGCATGTCCTCCGAAGGGAGCGATCCCAGGATGAGGTAGTTGAAGGCAGAGATGTCCCACGATCGCAGATAGCCGTACATGGCGTTGACAGCCTGCTGGGCATCTTCGGCGCTGGTGAAGAATTCATCCCGGGGGATCTCACCTTCGGGAGGGAATTCAAGGTAGTCCTGGCAGGAGACAAGCAGGGCCAGGAGGAACATCGGCAGGATATGATATTTTTTCATGACTTAAAATTTCAAAGTGAGACCAAATGAGGTGATCCTGGAGAGCGGGTAAATCCCGTAATCCATTCCCGCCGTGGAAGGTTTTCCGCCGGGAATTTCCGGTGAAAACCCGTTGTACGCGAAGGAGGTAAAGGGATTCTGGGCGCTCAGGTAAACCCGGATCGATTCGGTGGAGATCCGGTCCGTGATCCTTTTTGGAAGGGTATAACCGACCTGGATGTTCCGGATGCGGAAATAGGCCCCCGACTCGATGAAGAAGGTGTTGGGGAAGGCATTCTTCCCTCCGGCCACATCGGCCGAGGGGTAGGTGTCGCTGGTGCCTGCACCATGCCAGCGGTTTTCGGCGAAATCGGCATCGTAATTCTCATTGCCGTAACGGCCGATCCGTTTTGCATTGTAGATCTTGTTCCCACCCACCCCGTTCAGGTCCATCCTGACATCGAAGGAGGTGTACTGAATGTTCAGGCTGAATGCATAGAGGTACTTGGGTGTGTAGCTGCCTGCTGAAATCCGGTCGGCGTCATCCAGGATGCCATCACCGCTGTGATCAATGTAGCGGAAATCGCCTGGAACGGCATCCGGCATGATCAGGCTGCCATCGGTATGGGTGTAGGCATTGACCTCGTCGAAACTCTGGAAGATGCCATCGGTCTCCCAAACGTAGAACTCCCCGACGGGATGTCCCTCCTGGGTATAGGTGGCCAGCGCGCCGTTAAAAGCATTGGCATCGTAGAAGGGAAGCGTGCCGGGTTCGAGTTTGTACACCTCGTTGTGGTTGTAGGAGAAATTACCCCCCACGTTGTAAGACAGCTTTTCACTGACCTTGTTGCTCCATTGCAGGGTCAGTTCAACCCCGGTATTCAGAATATCCGCGTTGTTATCCAGGTAGCTGCTACCCGATGTACCGGCTGTTCCGATCAGCGGCACCGGGAAAATAGCCGCATGGGTCATTCGGCGGTAGTAGCCCAGGTCCACGTTCAGGTGGTTATTCAGCATCAGGGCTTCGATACCGGCATCGTACTCCTCCACGATCTCCCAGCGAAGCAGGGGCTCGACCAGGGAAGTGATGGAGGCACCCTGGCTGATGGAGGAACTACCATAGGGCCCGTATACCACCGAATACCCGGCCCAGTTATTGACCGTTACGGTAAAGGCATTCTGGGGAACCTGGTTGTTGCCCAGCAAACCCCAGCTGGCTTTCACCTTCAGGAAATCGAACAGGTCCACGTTCTGCATGAAACCCTCTTCGGAAACAATCCAGCCAATTCCCACGGAGGGGAAGTTGCCCCACCGCTCCTCTTTGGGAAAGGTGGATGATCCGTCCCGGCGGAAGGTGGCAGTGAGCAAGTAGCGGTCCCTGAAGGAGTAAAAGAGCCGTCCGAAGTACGATGTGCTTCTGATCAGTGTGGGCCAGCCCAGTCCCTCATCCTGGTCACTGGCAGTTAAGTCCTCTATGGAACCGTTGCTCAGGTAAAGGGTCGATTCGGTAAAGTAGGGTACTCTGCTTGTGGAAGCTTTCAGCCCCTGTGTCCTGAATTGAACCATGGATAAACCACCCATGACATTCACCCGGTGATCGCCAAAGATCCGGTTGTAATTCACCGTGTTGTCAAAAGTGTAGTTAGACAGCTGGGTATTGGATTTTGAAAGATGGGACAGGGTATCGTTCTGTACTACCGAAACCCAGTAATCGGGTGTATACCCCCTGTTTTGGGAGAAATCCCCGTCGAGGGTAAATGAACTCCTGACGGACAGGTTTTTCACGGGGGTAATCTCGGCGTAGATGTTGGCCAGGGTTTTTAATCCCTCGGTTGTGTTGTTGTGGTATGCGATGGTGGCAGCCGGATTGGCAAAGTTACCAAATCCCAGGATCACCGGGTCGGTATAGGTATCGTCGTCGTTCCTGGGACTGAAAGCCGGCGGAGCAATAAAAGCCTGGTTGAGTACATCAGCGGCATTATCGGTTTTCCATCCGCTCACGGTGATCCCGTACCCTGCTTTGATAAAACGGTTCAGGGTGATGTCGGAGGTTCCCCGCAGGTTTACCCTGGTATACTTGTTGTCTTTCACCAGTCCTTCCTGGCTGGTAATTCCTATCCCGTAATAATAATTGACCGTTTCATTGCCACCGGTGAAATCAATGTTGTGGTTCTGGATACGGGCCGACTGCAGCACCTCACTGTACCAATCGGTGTTGTCGGGGTAGGCCGAAGGATCGAAGGGCGCAGAGGCGGTTCCCCTGTCGGCGCCCACGGCAATTTTCTCATTGACCAGCGCAATATACTGGTCCCTGTCGGCCATGTACAGCAGGTTGGATACCTGCTGTACACCTGCGTAGCCCGAGTAGGTCATGTGCGGCTTCTGGAATTTCCCTGTTTTGGTGGTGATCAGGATGACCCCGTTGGCTGCCCTTACCCCGTATATGGCCGCCGATGAGGCGTCCTTCAGTACGGTCATGGATTCGATCTGCTCCGGGGAGAGGAAAGAGATGTCGTTCACCAGCACATTGTCCACCACATACAACGCACTGGCATTGGAAGTGACCGTTCCCAGTCCCCTGATGCGGATGGTGGGTGATTTTCCGGGAGTCCCGTCGTTGGTGACCTGTACCCCGGCCACCTTGCCCTGCAGGGCTTGTCCCACGTTGGACACCTGCTGACTGCTGATCTCATCGGACCTGACCACCGCAATGGTTCCGGTCACATCCTTCACGGCGGCCGTTCCGTAACCGATCACCACCACCTCGTTTATGTCAAAAGACTCCTCGGCCATAGAGACGTTGATGCTGGTTTGTCCGGCAACCGCAACTTCCTGGGTTGCGTAGCCGATGAAGCTGTAGACCAGGGTAGCATCGGACGGGACCTGGAGGTTGTAGTTGCCATCCAGGTCGGTGATGGTTCCCTGCTGTGTTCCCTTGACCAGGATGGTCACCCCGGGAATCCCTCCCCCGTCGGGGTCGGTCACCCGGCCGTTCACTTCAACGGGTTGCTGACCGAAAAGGGCCAGTCCTGGAAGTGCACACAGGATGAATAGTATCAGTTTTTTCATAGGTTGGTGTTTTCTGATGTAGTTTGGTAGATCCAAGTTCCGTAAAAGAGTCATGCCGGACCAACTGAAAGGGTACACCTCTAACGCTTCCGGAAAAACGTATAGGAAAAAAGAGTTCACCATTAACACATCAATCTAAATGAGATAAATTATATAATATTGAAATACAAATAATTAATAAGTAGTATATTTGAACGAAATGTAATATTGATGCATAAAATAAGATTGTAATAGCATGCGTTATAGTAGTCTGTTGGCTGTTTTTATCCTATTTTTAACCTCGGGCAATGGTACCGCACAGCAGCAAGAGCCCCATATCGTCAGGAATTTCGAAAAGCAGGAGTACAAAGCCGAAAGTCAGAACTGGTCCCTTACCCAGGGGCAGAATGGCTATATCTATGCAGCCAACAACGCCGGACTTCTTGAATTTGACGGGGTGGAGTGGAGTTTTTATCCCTCTCCCAACGGAACCGTCATACGCTCGGTGGCAGTGGACCGGAATCAGCGGATCTACACCAGCGGTTATATGGAAATCGGGTACTGGGAAAGGAGCGGGAAGGGAGAGCTGATTTACCAGAGCCTCAATTCGCTGGCTGCTCACCTGTTCGGGAAGAACGAAGAGTTCTGGAATACAGTGATTATCGGGGACAAGGTATACTTCCATTCCTTCTCTTCGATTTTTGTCTACAACGGGGAGGCTTTCAGCGTAATTCGCACCGGCGAGAGCATCAATGCCATCAGTCAGTACCGGGGACAGCTCTGCGTAAGCATCGGGGGACGTGGATTGTTCATGGTAAAGGATTCCATACTGACTCCTTTCCTGGTTCAGACGGAGATCAGCAATATGTATGTTCATTTCTTCCTCTCCCTGCCAGATTCGAGCCTGTTGATCGGGACCGCTTCCAACGGCCTCTACCTCTATAAGGAGAACCAGCTAAGCCCTTTCCTGGAGGAGTGGAGGGATTATTTTTCAGAGAACGAGATCAACCGCGGAGCGATCACCATGGAGGGAAACATCGTTGTGGGAACCCTGCTGGACGGTATTGTTGTTTTTGATCCCCAGGGGAAGCTGCTGCACCGCGTCAACCACGAAAACGGCTTGCAGAACAACACGGTACTCGGCATCTATTGCGACGAAGAGAACAACATCTGGCTGGCCCTTGACCGGGGAATCGATTTTGTTTCCTTCCATGTGGAACCCTCCTACACCGTTTACGAATATGGTGATATCGGTGCCATTTACTCTGCTGCCATCTACCGTGGCGATCTCTACCTGTGTACCAACCAGGGTGTTTTTTATCGTGACCGGGAGAATATACGGGATGCGTTCCGTCTTATCCCGGGAACCCAGGGACAGGCCTGGAGCTGCGACGTGTTTGACGGTCAGCTGATCGTGGGTCACAACGTGGGCACCTTCCGGATCGAGAACCACTCAGCACAACAAATCAGCGGGGTATCGGGTGGATTCAGCATCACCCGGGATCCACTGAAGCAGAATCTGCTGGTGCAGTCGACCTATACAAACATTGTATTTTACCAGAAGCAGGATCAGAACTGGAGCTACAACTATCAGTTGCGCGGATTCCAGGACCTGATCAGGTACATCCAGCTGGACTACTTCAACAATATCTGGGCCAGTCACATGTACCGGGGCATCTACCGGCTGAAGCTGGATGATGAACACAAAACAGTTACGGGAACCCGCTATTACGGGGAGAAGGTTTTTGGCAAGGAGTATGGCATCCATGTTTTCAATATCGGGAACAGGATCGTTTTTTCCACCGGTACGCAGTTCTTCACCTACAGCGATCTGAACGACACCATTGTCCCCTACGGGCAGCTGAACCAATCCCTGGGCGTGCATGCACGGGCCCACCGCGTGGTGGCCGCCGGAGACCAGCATTACTGGTTTATCGGGAAGGAGCACATCGGGCTCTTCAGGATCTCGGACCAGGGCACTTCGCTGGTCAGGGAGTATCCCACCGAGCTGTTCAGGGATCACCTGATTGCCGGGTATGAGAACATTGTCCCCATCAGCACCACCGAGGCCCTGCTTTGCCTGGACAACGGCTATGCGATCCTGCGTGCCGGGGTGCCCGATCTCTCCTCGGGCATCGAAGAAAAACACCTGGTGGTGCGGGGGATCACCATCCGGGGCCGTTCTGGGGTCACCGAACACCTGCCCCTGGACCAGGGCACCATCCGG
Organism: uncultured Bacteroides sp.; assembly: GCA_964453785.1. GTDB lineage: Bacteria > Bacteroidota > Bacteroidia > Bacteroidales. The sequence goes on along the minus strand of CAYVRK010000008.1, from coordinate 18,663 downwards.
ATCCCCTACAACAGAAACAGCCTGACCCTGGCCTTTGCATTCCCCCACTACTCGCCCGGCGTTTACTCCTTCGCATCTTTTGTGGAGGGACTGGACGTGGCCTGGAGCGAGCCGCTGGACAAGCCTGTTTTCGATTTCACCCGGATACCCGCTGGAGAATACACCATCCGGGTCAGGGCATTCAACGAATGGAGAAGGAGCAGCCAGGAAACCACAATCAAACTGATCGTTGCCAAACCCTGGTACCAGAGCCAGGTGAGCATCCTGGTGTACCTGCTCCTGGTTATTCTCCTTTTTCTCCTGGGAAGAACCCTTTTATTGAGAAGGATCAGGGCCAGGGAAATGCGGATCCAACGGAGCAAGGAGCAAGAGCTCGTCCGGCTCAGAAACGAGAAGCTGAATGCGGAGCTCTCCTTCAAGAGCCAGGAGCTGGCCACCTCGACCATGGCCATTATCCGGAAAAACGAGTTCCTGATGGAGCTGAAGGAGATCCTCAAGGCGCAGAAGGAAGAGCTGGGAACCCGCTTTCCCGAAAAATACCACACACGGCTGGTGCGCAAGATCGACAACAACATCTCGAGCATGGACGACTGGAACGTCTTCGAGATCCATTTTGAAAAAGCCCACGAGAAATTTCTCCAGAAACTGACCTCCAAATACCCCCACCTCTCCCACAGCGATCTCAGGCTGTGTGCTTACCTGAGGATGAACCTGAGCTCCAAGGAGATCGCCCCCCTGCTGCGCATCTCCTACCGGGGCGTTGAAAACCACCGCTACCGCCTGCGAAAAAAGCTGCTTTTAAAGAAGGATGTGAACCTGACCGACTTTATATTGTCATTATAAGCACATGAAAAAGGTAAACCTGGCTTTGAGATTCCTGATGGAAGTGGCCGCCATCGTCACTTTTGGAATCTGGGGATACGCCCTCACCGGCTCCGGACTCCGGATTGTCTGGGCCATTATGATGCCCCTTTTGTTTGCAGCCCTGTGGGGCATCTTCGCCGTGAAGGACGACCCCAGCCGCTCAGGCAAAACAGTGGTCAATACCCCGGGCATCGTCAGGTTGATCCTGGAACTGACGCTCTTCGGGACCGCAGTGTGGATGCTTTTTGACCTCGGGTATTCCACCCTGGAATGGATACTGGCCGGGGCGGTCATCCTCCACTACATTTCCTCCCTTGACCGCATCGGCTGGTTACTGAAAAAGAAGTAATTTTTTTTACTAATTTTGTGGGCGCAAAGCAAAAGATCCGGTCGGTTTGCCGAGTGGCTAGGCGCTGGTCTGCAAAACCAGTTACAGCGGTTCGAATCCGCTACCGACCTCTTTTAATGCACTAAACCCGCTGAATTTCAGTGGGTTTTGTTTTCGGGGGGCTTATTTGATGGGTTTCTATTTCTCTTCCGGCAAGAAATTCTCCAGTACCCATAATTCGGAATCCGTGGAGGCTCCTCCTCTGCCTGCAAAAACAAGTTTTCGCCCGTCAGGACTGATCGTAAGGTTGTATATGCCCCAGCTTCTTTGCAGTCCGGTCTTCTCGGGTTTGCCACCCTCTACAGGCACCCGCCACAGATCACAGTTCCTCATATCATTCAGATCAGGTGCCGCAAACAGGATATATCGTCCATCAGGTGACCATGCTTGATGAATTCCGGGCGTTCCCCATTCTATTTCTCCGAAACTACATATCTCCTTTACTTCTCCACCAGAGGCCGGCATTATATTCAGGGACCTTATCCCACCCCAGCCTGCATTTGAAAAGCAGAGCCAGTGAGCATCCGGAGATAGCGCAATTCTGATTCCTCTTTCAACCTGCGGATAACGAAACAGTTCCTTCTCTTCACCGGACCGGAGGTCACGAACGACGATTTGCGAGATGCCGGCATCTAATTTAGCACGTGCAAAGAAACACTTTTCATCAGGACCGTATGCCCCTCCCGTAAGACGCTCATCCGGGCCGCAGAGATAAACCGGGTTGATCTCACCTGTTTTCAGTTCGATACGGTAGATACTAAAACCCGAAATACCTGTTGAACCCCCGAAGGTTATAAATCTGCCATCAGGGGACCAGTCAGGCCCACCAATATATCTGAGCCCAAGCCGCCAGATCTCTCTGTAGAAAACCTGTTCCTTCCCTGTATCGAGTGATCGAATGCACAGGGCATTACCAAGGTTGGTGGGATAAGGAGAGTTGCCCCGCCTGGATACATAGGCCAGATATTCCCCATCCGGAGAGAAGGATGGTGTGAAATTTCCTCCTTCATAGGACTCTACCATCTTCCTGGGAGGGCTGGTGACATTGCATGTTGTGGGATCGAGGTCGACCACAAAGACATCCTCCGTTGCCCTGACAACTCCATAGTAAAGGGCGCCATGGCGTGTTAAGCCTACGGGTTGAATGCGTTCAATACCAGGCTTAATTAGTATCGGTTCTCCCTGGATTTTTATACCGGAGAGGCTAACAACCCAGAGGCTGAGGTCTCCCGTCCTGTCACTGGCAAAAATGAGCCATTGGCCATCCATCGAACAGCCAAGAAGAATATCATCTGCTGGATGTTGGACGAGTGGTGTTTCCTGCCTTGAGTCGATGTTCATTGCGAAGATGTCTCTTTCAGGATTCAAAGTATTTGGTAAGTGGTCGTAGATGATATGGCGGCTGTCAGATGAGAAGCGAATAGTTGTAGGAAATATCTGTTGTCTAAGATCGGAGAGCATACGAACTGAGCCATTTATAGTGGAAACCAGCACGATCTGATCCGGCTCATTTTTTTGAGAAACTATGGCTGCAATGTGCTGCCTGTCGGGAGACCAGGACAAGCTCCACATTTCACGGGCTTCAGCTATCTGAGAAATCACTCGTGGTTTGCCACCCTCGAGCCCAACAATTCTCAACTCTACACGCTGGCTCTCCGAATCTCTAATTTGCCAGACATAAGCGATTTGTTGACCGTCGGCTGACCAGACCGATCTCCCAGCTGATTCATGAACTGTCGCATTTTCATCTCCTTCTGTGCCCTCGTTTGTCAATGGACGTAGCTCTCCCGTCTGCAAATTCCGCAGGGCAAGATCGCCAGTGCGCCAATCCCAATAGCTAAGATATTGGCCATTGGGGGAAATCGCTCCATAGACTGAGATATCAGCAGGCGGATTCATCAGCCGGCGAGCCGTTAGCGTCCTGGGGGCGGGACTGCTGAGTACTGCCAATCTTTCCTTTGCGAGGGCCACCATCTCGATTTGATCGGGATATGTGTTAACCAGGCGAGTAAAATAATCAGTGGCTTTTTGTTTACCCATCTTTTCATTGATCAATCCGAGATGGTAAAGGGCTTTGGCAGCCACCGGACGGTCCTCCGGGTAGTTCTTAAGAATATCCAGGCAGAGTTCAGCTGCTTCTTCAAGGTTGCCCGTTACTTCTTCTTCATAAATCGCTGCTGTTAGTGCTACCGATGCCTTGTTTTTCTGTGCAGATACGGAACAAGTCAGAAACACCAGAGCGATCATCAATAAAATTCGTGTTTTCATGGTTCAATTTTCTTTTTATTTAAAAGTACCATGGGTCCTTGTTAAGCCCCTGAAGATGAGGTTAAGTTTGGTTAAGACCGGGTGAAGAACCATGGGTATTGAATCTATATCCCACCCCCCGAATGCCTGTTATCCAGTGCGACTGATCCGGATCATCTTCTATCTTCCTGCGCAGATTGGCAATATGTGTATCCACGGTCCTAGATGTAACATAAACATCATCGCCCCAGATGCTGCTGAGAATATTATCACGTTTGAGTACATGTCCCGCATGCTGCATTAGCATTTTCAAAAGGGCGAATTCGATGGTAGTGAGCTGAACAGGTACGCCATTTTTTGTGAATTCATATTTCAAAGGATCCAGTTCAAACGGACCAACCTGAATTGTATTTGCAGCAGTCTGCTGATCCCTGATCTCCGACCGGCGCAGCAGTGCTTTCACACGGGCATGAAGCTCAAACGTACTGAATGGCTTTGTGATATAATCGTCTGCCCCAAGCTCAAGGCCCAGCACCTTGTCGATTTCCTGGCTCTTGGCCGTCAGCATGATGATCGGAGTTTCGATATTGCGCCGCCGTAATTCCTTGCATATCTCCAGGCCGTCGAGCTCCGGCAGCATGAGGTCGAGGATAATGATATCCAGGTTCAAATCCAATGCTTTTTCAAGTCCTTCAGGACCTGTGGAGGCAGTCTCCACTTCAAAACCTTCAAATTTAAAGTCATCCTCCAGTGCCATCCGGATGTTCCGGGCATCTTCGATTATCAAAATCCTTTTCATCTGCACTCGTATTTTTTTTAAGTTCCACCGACCGCTATCCTGACAGTGAACGTACTTCCTTCTCCCGGCCTGCTAACAAGGGACAGGTATCCCCCGTGATCCTCAACAATCTTCTTCACAATGGTCAATCCGATACCGCTTCCTCTGATGCCCAAATGCTGTGATTCCCGGCAACGATAAAAGCGCTCAAATATCTTCTCCTGGTCTTTTATGGAAATCCCTATTCCGTAATCCTTTACAGAAAGCTGTATTTCATTATCCTTATAAACCAGATTTATATCAATTTTTCTGGATGTTCCTGAAAATTTTATGGCATTGTCAATCAGGTTATGCAATACCTGGAGAATAGCATTCCTGTCAGCCCGGATGACCGATACCTTGTCCGGGCAACTGTAGCTGATTTCAAAACCAGATTCCCTGATCATTTCCTTGATTGATTTTATAAACTCCCGGATGAGTTTGTCCAGGTCGAGATCAATGAATTCATATTTCTTGCGATCCTCGTCTATCCTGGAAAAATCAAGGATATTGTCTATCAGATGGCTCAGGTGCTCACTATCCTCGAGCATCGCCGAATAATACTCCGCTTTGCGCTCTTCATTCTCTACCCGCTTGTGATGAAGCATTTCAGTCATCATATGGATAGAGGTAAGCGGACTTTTCAATTCGTGCGACACGTTGGAGATGAATTCCGATTTTAATTTATTCAGCCTAAGTTCAACATTGAGTGTATACAGGATAAAAACAAAACCCAGCAGCATGAGCAGTATGATCAGGATAAACGCAACAAGATAAATGCCGCTTCCGGCTTTCATTAATGTTGTTATAAATCCTGGTCTGTTTTCACTCAGCAGCAGTTTCCATTTCGGGAGGTTTTCGGGGAATGGGAAAGAAAGATACCCTGATTCTTCCGTAAATACTCTTGAAAGGACAAGATTCCCGTCAAAAGCTTCAATCTTTAAGTTTATGGTAGAATCCGGATCAATTTCCCTTGCTAACTTTTCTGATACTGACCTCATATAAACCGGAAAATCGATCATCATGAAGGAATGATTATCATGATTCCCTTCAGCTGTTAAATAAATGGATTGAAGATCCCCTGATGTAAACGGAATGCCGTAGGTCATATTATTGCTGCTTCCATACTGATACTGACCGCTGGGAGTTATGAGATCCGCTTCTCCAAGAAACTTGATCAAGTAATCAGTTCTGGCTCTCTGGACATCCAGAATCTGAATTAGAGAGTCAGAAATGTCGTCCGGCTCTTTTATGAACTCTTTGAAGAATTGGTAAAACATTTCAAACTGGTTTGCATCATACTCACAGTCAGGATGAAGCAAGTGCTCCAGGGATTTATGTAAATTGAGACTCAATTCCTCTTTTTGTCCTTCAGCCTGATTTATTTTCATTATTTCCAGCCCCGTAATAAGTTCCAAAGGTATCCGGTCATTCAGAAGGCCTCCCTGGTATTCCTTCCGGATATCTTCATATACGGCTTTTGCCTTTTCCGGCTGGTTCATTTTATTATAGAGCCGGGCTGAGGCCACCAAAGCCTCCTTTTTTTCTTCCGGATCAGTTGTATTAAGGATCCTTTTTTTATAGAAGCTGAGAGCCTCAGAAATTCTTTGTTCGGCAAACTCGAGTCGCTGACCTTCTTTGAGGAGAGAAGAGGGTTTGATGCGGTCAGGTTCGCCGGTAAGCAATTCTGCAGGAGGATAGAGCAGCTGATGAGAGATCAGCTTTTTTACACCTGTCGAATCTTTGATGAAGAGAATAAGAATGGAGGGATCATTTTTTTTGGTGCCGTAAATTATCGAATCAGAAGTTTGTTCATCCATGAACCTTCCAAGATCGTAATCTATCTCAGAAAAGAAAGTCTGGCTCCTGGTTTCAAGCTTTTCCAGGCCATCTTTTTCTCGAAGGACCTGGTCGTTGCGGATACCCCGGAAGGCCATGTATCCCAATACAATACCAGGTAGAACAACCCCCAAGAAGTAATAGAGTATGATCTTCTTTCTGCGCGATCCAGGGTTTCCGGGATTCATGACACTTCAAGACTGATGATAATCAAATTTACATAATATCAAGCGTTTACATGTTAAGAAATGGAAGAACTATGTCAAGAATTGAACAAGGATTGCGAAAAAGATGCTGAAAAGATAAAAATCTATTAGAAGCTTTGAGGATACCAATAGGATACTTGAAATCCCAAAAGATAAAAAAGATGGAGATATTGATGATTTACTCAGTGACATGATACTTTCATCAGCTGGCCTTGAAAATATGAGAAACAAAAGGACATACTCCAGAGATATGTCAATGATTTCTAATTGAAAGAGTAATAAAATGCTCTCAGCATTCCGTATAAGAGTAATAAGAAACTTTTTGGGGCGAACTATTTACATCCGTTTTTAATTAAGAATAGTAAAATAGACTGATGTTCAACGATATAGGCAAGTAAATACACTTATTAATTAAAAAAGAGTAACAAATTACACTCCGCTACTGACCTCAGTATAAAAACCGAACTTTCTGATAATAAAGGAGTTCGGTTTTTTGATTTACCTCTTTTGGCGTACAGTTGGCGTATTTTCTGGAAAGTCACTGGTTTCATTTCAGAATTTGGATTGTCGTTACACTGTAACGACATTCTTGGGATCTGTACTCTACTCACCCTTCTACCCAATTATGGTGTTATTTAATGAATTATCTATTTACCTCCCTTTTCAACTACATCGGTTAGACATTTACCATTTTAGAGCGTTTATTCTATTCTTTATTTCTGCAATTCGGTCAATTAGGTCATCAAAGGATAGCGAATCTCCATTAATCATTTCTTCCTGCATTTTCTGATAGTCATTTTTCCAACTATTCATTATAGCTTTAGGTGGGAGTGGATTTAATGTCTTTGGTTGATGGAAGTTGTAGTCTATTCCGCTAATCTTGGTGTAAATTTTCCTGTGATCAATTATTTCGTTATAAAGTTCTTTCTCTTTTATAGCAATGTCTAGATAGCCTTTTCTTGTCAACATCTCAACATCGTAAAGATGTCTGCTAAGACGATCAACCTTTATTTTGTCTTCGGGTTTTGAAAACTCTTCGTGCAATAAGAACAGTTTCTCCAGGAGTGTTCTTTCAGGATTAACGCACGGTACAATTATCTGGTTATCAGCAAATGGTCTATCTGGAAAGTGTTCTCCGACCAGAGAATTAAATTCTTTATTTGTTGATGGTTCCCGTAATGCTCTGCTACCTATTTCAATTTTTACATACGGATTAGTGTATTCCGATATAGTTGTGCAGCTTTTGTAGAGAATAGAAATTTGTACTGGTTCAAGATTTCTCCCTTCCTCTTCGTTGAGCTTTACTCTTACATCTCTGTAACCGGCCTTTATAAATGCGTTTTGTAATGCTGGAATAAAATCTTTATAGATGTAGTTTCTGGTGGCACTTCTAAGTTTTTTTACTTGCTTAACGGTCTTGCATTCATCGTATCCTAAAAAACTCCTATCCAGAGCCAGGTCAACATCTTCCGAAAACCGATCGATAATATTCCAGGCTTTGCTTAATGATGTACCTCCTTTAAAAACAATGGATTTTGAAACATCCATTGTCTGAATTATCTCTAAAGTTCTTACTACCCACCAGTCTTTTTCTATTGAGGCTGGGTGAATTTTTAGTTTGGCTGCAAGTTGATTAAAAATGAGGTGCTTTTCGTCTTGTTTAAAACTATAAAAATCAAAGGCAGCCATGTTACAGTGCTTTTTTCATTATTACTCTAATCCATTCTGGAGCAAGCTTGATATCGTGTTCAAGATCTTCCTTTTTTTCCTCTTTTAATAGCTTAATAATTCTCTTCATTTCCCATTCCTCAACCTTGTCTTTTCCTATTTCTTTTAGAGCCTGAACAACTAATCCGCTGATTTTACCCTTTGCTGCTAAATTCCTTGGGGTAGTTTTCTTAAATTTTATATTTCCTACTTTAAGTTGTATTTTTCTGGGAGCACCATCAGTTAGATACACAAAATTCATAGGCACTTGAGTCGATAATCCTAAAACATTAAGAGCATAGCTTCCAGTTGGAATAATTCTGGTTCTATCTCTTTTTGCTATTGCTCTGGCAATTTCATCAGTTGTTGGTAGCACTTCTCCGATAAGATCACTATGCTTTGGTCTTACGTATATCCCTTGAGCAACTCTTTTGATTTTGTCATTAGCAACAAGTCTGTGCAAAGCGATTCGTATAGCACCTGAAGAACCATATTCAGAAAAGTCTTCTGGAATAAACAATGTACCTCTCTTCTTCTTTAGTATTCTATCGTATATCTGATTGTCAATGCTTTTCATTAATTCCCTGGTTGTTTACTGTAACAAATATAGCAAAAATATGTTACAATCAATTGGGCGTACAGTTGGCGTATAACATTTACTTTTGGTTGGGTTCACTTACTTTTACTTGGATTGAAAAAGTTTGTAACTTCTTGTGGAGAATATGATTAGGGGTAAACAAGAGTAGAGAGAATTGTCCAAATCCATCCGCTACCGACCTCAGTGAATCGCTAATAGCATGTAAAACATATTGTTAGCGATTTTATTTTGGGGCAAGTTGAAGTGATACTATAGTTTTGAGAACAAGAGTTTGTTCAGTTCTCCATAGGCAATTACAGGATCATAGTCCTCGGAAGGATGAAGAAGGATGGAGGTATCTGCCAGGAATTCCGGATCTTCCAACTTTGATTCAATGTTCTCAATATATACTTTCTTATCCGGAATCCCATTGGGTTCTCCCTGCATGTAAAAATTGTAAGCCTGAATGGTCTTGTAAATGGAGACATCTATTTCTGAGGTTAATACTTTGTGAATATCATATAAATCCCGGCCTTTCTTTCTTTGATAAAGGGCTCGAATCTTTGTCCCTAATAACTCTTCAATCTGGTAAGTTGGGATTTTGCAATTACCACTGAACCATGAAGATTTGACTTCGAATTGCTTGTAATGAAGTCCAAATATTGAATGATGTTCCCGGCAATTGGTTTCGACTTTCAACTTAAGCCGTTGAACCGGTTCGTTCTCAGAATCAAATCTATATATCAAAGTATTGTTTCTGTTCTTCTGATCTCTTTTTGGTTCTCCTAAAAAGGCTAAAATTTCTCTTATTCTGTCAATGATATGGCCAAATGGCCCAGGTTTTATCTGAACGAAATCTATATCCTCCGAATATCTTGGTTGAGGGAAGAGGAACAACTTATGAATCGCTGTACCTCCTCTGAACGCCAGGTTTTCAAGAATTATTTCATCTGTGAATAATGCTACCAATGAACGACTTATGACTAAATCTTGCTCAACCTGTTCACTGCTGCTCCAGGGGACAAAATCCGACCATTCGATTATATTTTTTGAAGGTATCATATGTCATCCATTTCAATTTCAATATTTACTGCCACACGCCACCTGTTATCTGGTAAAATACCTTGGTAAGGAACAGATTGTCTTAACTGGATTCTCTGAAATCTTGAGCCATATTCCATGGTTCTTTTGTATAAAGTGTCAGCAAGCAATTGATTGTCCAGTTCAAATTCAAATAGATATCCTAACCTCTGAAGTGCTGAAGTAGTTGAATAATCAAAAAGATCATCTGAAAATGAATCAGGATTAATATCCTCCATTAACTCAAATAATACGGTGGCAACACGTGATAAACCTCCTGAACGATTTTGATATTGTACCAGATCAATAGCAGTTAAGATTTCTGAGGAGACTTTTACATACCCAGATTGAGTTTTTTTCTCATTCAACAGATTTGCTGCTATTGTGTGCCTGCTGATGTAGTTTATTTTTATTCCTTTTTTTGCAGTAGGACGCATGACGGGATATTCTGTTAGTACAAAAAACTCCTGCGGTGCTTGATGTGCAGCTCCATAAAGTGCAGCCGCACTAATAGTGCCTACATAGTAAGATCTGTTCAAATACTTCATTAGATCATCTATGAATTGTACAGGAGGTATAATACCCCTTAGAGCATACTCTGAAGAGATAATTAAGTAGAATCCTTTATGGATAGGTACAACTTTCCCTTTTTTAGAGAGCCGGCTCAGCGCACTTCTAATTGCGATTTCTGAGATCTCAGGATTCTCCTCAAGAAGTTGGCTCAGTGAAAAAGAGATTCGGCCCCTGTTTTCATGGTTCTCAATCCAATCCTTTATCTTTATGTTTGGTATTGCAGTCACACAACTAAATATTTATATTGCGAAAGTTACCGAAAATCGACACTTATTGCAAAAATAATATTACAAATCAGTCTATCTTATGATATCAAAGCTTACAATCGATATTGACTTTACTCCCTGTCCCGAATCAGATGGAGATGAATTCTATCCTAATGGTATGTTTGTGTTCAATATCACGAAGATGACAGAACATATTATGGATAATCCTGAAGTCTTTGTCCCCGAAGAAGTGGCTGTAAGGGAACTTCATAGGTTCTTGTCTTTAAATGAATCTCATGTGAACTCCGTTGATATCTCCAAACCTGTGATTATAGCAGAAATTGCTCCTTCTCGGTTTAACCTGATTGATGGCCAGCATAGGGTTGAGAAAGCTCATAGGCTGGGAATGGAAACGATAAAGGCCTACAGGTTGAATGTCCATCAGCACATTAGATTCCTTACAAACAGAAAAGCATATGAAATCTACGTTGAATATTGGAATAGCAAAATAGAAGAGCAGGAATGATTATTAGAGCAACAAGAAAGTTACTGAATACATCAAGAATTGAACCGGTAAAGAATCTAAATGAGCCAAAAGCTCCCTTTCCGGGAGAATGGTACGCAGGATTGGTATCGATTGGTAGACAGGGGAAGATGTTGATTCATTTCTTGCACAGCTCTACCAAGCTTTCAATTTTGTGTTCTGGGAAATCCTTGAATAAGGCACTCTTGCTATTTCCAGAACGACTGCAACAGCTCCTTGAAAGGCTTGGATATGTAGAACTTATTTTTCAATTTCAGACGCATACAGTTCCTGAGATCCACACCACTAACAGCAGGAGCATGCTGGCACATATGAATCAGATGCGATATGCGATTGAATACAGTGTTGCTATTGCTGAAGGATCTGAAGAAATAAATATAGGTGATATTGAAGACGCACTTAGCGGGATGCTATTCTCATTAGAGGGTTCCAGTAAATATCAAAAGCCAAAAGATATTCTGCAGAGATTGGCAGATGAGCTTTAGTGTCGAAGTCATAAAAAACTCCTATAGGAAGCAAAACAGCAAGCAAATACTTTTTGGGGCAAGCAAAATGCCTATTTTTTGAAGATCTCTGATCTGTAAATGCCACAAAATCAGCATAATGAATTAAAAAGATGTAATAGAATGCTTAAAAAAGGCAATGGGTTACACTCCGCTACCGACCTCAAGTTGCAATTTTAAACCATCTGTTAATCAAATAGATACAGACGATTTATTTTTTCAGGGACGGACTCAGGGGCATAGTAAAGTCAGTTTGATAACATTTTGAACAGCAATTAACAATCTGAAATAGTGGACCCTATCCACAGCTCGCTGATCTCAATTCAGTTTTCCTTTTCGCAAGCCCAAGGCGTGATTTCCGTTGATAGTACTTTGCAGATAGAAACAAGGAATCATTGTCATAAGCAGGAAGCATTAGAGAAGCTAATTTATTTTTTTCCTTTAGTTTCTGGATTTTCGGATGGATATATGAAAAGGGAATGACATCCCGAGTTTGACAGTTGATTTTTTCAAAAATCTCACAATCAGGCGCATAAGTCCCCGTTGTTTGGTTTGTGACACTACATTTTGGGCTATTTGGCGATTATTTTCGGGGGGATCCTCATACCAATGGCTTTCATAAGGCTTGCAGCATTGGTGGGGATATCTGTCCTTACCCAGATTGTTTCTTTCCTGACTTTGACCGGGATAGCCATGACCTGAGCCAACTCGTCCATTGCCTGCACTACAGTAAGTTGTCGGGATTTGATTGTTTTTTTGGTTATGGATTTCTTTTCCAATAGCTCATAGCTGTCTCGCAATGCCTTTGTCAGATGGGCCTCGCATAAGTAGGATAGAAAACACAGTACCAGGTGTCCAATGATCCGGTCGTCCGTCCAGTGGAACATCGGGCGAGTTTTGAGAGTGCCCTTTATTTCCCCGAAGGCATCCTCCACTTTCCAGAGTTGTTTGTAATTCGTCACTATTTCCGCCGCCGACATAGTTGTGACATTGGTGATCACACCAAAGAACCCGTCTTTGGTAGCTTCCTCTGCTATGGCTTTATGGTTAAGCTCACATTGGTCATTGCCTTCTATCGTGACATACTTCTTGTAATTGCGGTTGGTAATGAGCTTTTTCGCCTTCTTTTTGTCAGCAGCTATTTTCTTTTTGATTTTTTCTATCACATCCTCCCGGGTCTTCTTGTCACGTTCCGCCCTTGACTTTGACCAGGTGATGATACACCGGTCTTCTCTGAGCTTGGTCTCATAAACAGCCAGTTCTTCATTAATCCAGGTAAAATTCTCAATCTGATAAAAATCCTCCTGCACTTCTTTCTCCATTGAACCCATCTTCAAGCCCACGATGAATTCACCCTGGTTACTACGGATATGCTCCAGGTTAGAGAAAGAGAATAGCCCCCGGTCAGCGATGAAAATAAACCGTCGTATGGAAAACTTACTTCGCATCTTCTCCACGATGTCACTGAGTGTGTTACCCTCAAAGGTATTTCCGGGGTGAACCTCAAAACACAGGGGGATCCCGTTTGTATCAGTCAATAAACCTAACACAACCTGTGTACAGTCGGTACGCATCTCTTTGCTGTATCCAAATCGTCGAAGTTCATCCATGTCTTCTCTGGTACTCTCGAAGCGCAGAGTGATAAGGTCATACAGTACCACATCCACATTGATAGTGAACAGATCTTTCTCCCACTGGTACAAGAACCTCTCTATTTCACTCTTATGCTTGGCCAGCAAATCTAAACTCCGGTAGATATGCTGTAATTCAATATCGTGATCGATCATTCCAGGGTATAGTCGCTCTATCCAGTTATCATAAAGCGCCAGTTTGGATACTGGTTTGATGAACCGGGAACACAACTGGGTGAAAACAATCTTCTGGAAGTCAAATTGCAATCTCTCATGATCCTGAGTAATCTTTTTCAAAATATCAGTTACTCCCAGCTGATCTGTCATTTGCTCCAACACCAGCAACGGACCCAGTATGTAAGTGCTGGCAATATCGATCTCTTTGGCCAGGTTAAAAATGTTGGCCGTTTCCAGATGTTTATTGATCGCTTCTGCAAGTTCCTCCAGCCTATTCTCCTCCACGCGACCCAATGACAGGAGTACGCGCTGCTTTACCTTCCCATCCTGCCTGAAGGACTCTACCAGGTGATAATAGGCATGACCCCGTTGGTTTTTGGTGACTCGGATATACATCGCAGTGTTTTTACTACACTAATGTATGTATTCTCCAAATAAAATGAATGTTTTGTTGAAAGATTGTTCACTACACTTCGGAAAATCACGACCCCCACCCCAGTGTTTATAGGGGTTACAGAGGGGTAGACCCTCATCAACTGTCAAACTCGGGATTTAATATTAATCTCCCAGAACAAGGAATCATTGTCATAAGCAGGAAGCATTAGAGAAGCTAATTTATTTTTTTCCTTTAGTTTCTGGATTTTCGGATGGATATATGAAAAGGGAATGACATCATCGTATTTATCAAAATCGAAATCAGGATATCGTTCTCTGATCCATGGCGGGGCTTCGGATATCTTCGGTTTTTTATCAAATCGATAGTGTATATCAGTGATTACAAGATCCATATTCTCTATAAGTCCAGATAGTATCGATAGTAACACAGATTAATAAACACCTCCATCATATCCATGTCAAGTGGATCGGAGTTCATCTGCGGTGTTCTATCATGCATTGAATTTCATCCCAAGTTGATTGAATCTGACAAAATGTCCATCGCAAGTGGTCTTATGTCAATCGACGGCCGTCTTATGTTCATGTGCACCCGTCCGATGTCGATTTGCTCCGGTCTCAAGCCAATGATCGACGCGCTCAAGCCTTCTGCGTTGTCTGCATACCAGATGCTTTTCGACGGGAATTGCTGTTTTTTTTTGACGAATAATTACATTTATAGATTGTGATGTAGCCTGAAGCCCAAATGATAATAAAAGGAGGAATTCTTAGGAAAGTAACGACACTGGCAATAGCAATAGCTTTGTCCGGTTCCATATTTGCTCAGGAAGTCGAGTTTGAGTTTCAATGGGGAGGTGGCAGCATAAAGATGGAAGACCTAAAAGAATTCAACCAATATGTTGGCAGAAGGAATCCACTTGAGACAAAGAAAATTGAAGAGTACCCTCCATATTTTTATTATCAGCCTCAGATATCCCTGCATATAAAAAGGTTTAGAGTTGGAATAGCAAATACGTGGCAATCTTCAGGCTCCAGGTATTCTTTGAAAGATTATTCTGGAGAATACACATTTGATACACGGATTAAAATGTATGCTCCGGCACTTTATTTCGGAGTGGTTATAAATCCTGATAATAGATTCCAAATATCACTCATTAATGAAGGGGGAATAATTGTTTCAGGTTTAACTCTAAGTGAAGAGCTGACTTTGGATTCTCGACAAGTGTTAAGTGAATCATTTGATTTTAAATCAACCAATGGCTTTATAGAACCCGGGGTCAGGTTCGCTTATGGCTTCGGCTTCCTTCGTGCTATTGAAGCTTATATCAACATCAGTTATCTCAAGCAGTTTGAGGGAAAGGGTTTTCACGGGACCGAGGAAGCCGAATTTTATTTGTATACTCCCTCCGACAGCCAGATTAACCCAGACTGGAGTGGTTACAGAATTGGGATAGGCCTTACAGTTAATTTAAGCCTGCTATTATGATAAATAAGATCCTATGGCAAATCAAACCTTAATCCAGCTTTTGCAATAATGGTATTCCCGGATAATATATAGGATCCATCCATGGCCGCAGGAAGAGAAAAGAGCAAAGTGCCATCTATAAGATCATAGATATTTATTTTGCTCAAACCAATATCCAGAATTAAAAACCTTTTAGAAACCAAGTCAATATACATAAGACGATAGTCTATATTCATTGTGAATGGATAACTTGATATTACAGAGAAGTCCTCACTATTACGGAAATACACTGACTCTCCATCAAAATGGATAATCCTGGAAGGAATTGTATTGTCAAATAGAAACCTGTCAGAATAACTGGAAAAGGCTTCATTAATTGTGTACAGTAATTTGAAATTTCGTCCGTCAAATTCATATACATACAGGTCATTATCCGCTGTATGAAAGTAGTACCTGCCATCTGAGCTAAAACAATGGTTACCAAGATCCCGAACTGTAGGAAATCCACTTTCACTAAATGTTGTGGTATCAGCGATGGCTGCTTCTGATTTTTTGAAGAAGTAGAAATTTTTATCGTCCTGAATTATTATTTCATCCGACTCATCAATAATATGAGCGGTTGTTTCAGCGTTGCTTAAATCAATAGAATATGTGTCTTTTCCTGATAAATCATTTGATTCTCCACAATACATTTCGTCATGTTGACTTTCAAACAGGCAAAATTCCTTCCTGGAAGGAGACATAAAGAGTTTAAAACTATTTGATTGAACCCTGGGCCCCGAGTAAAGAGAATCCACAATTCTGTCTGAAACCAGATCATATGCCAATACATTGCTGTACTTCTTTTGGAAAATCAGCCTTGATTCATTGGTTATGGCAAACATCCCATCTTGCTTGATATCAGCAAATTTTGTTCCTATTGTTCCTTCGAAGGTGTTGCTATACTCAAACCGGTTCTCAGTGTAAATCTCAGATATTGATACTGGTACGTTGATGAGCGCAAGTTTTCTATGTTCCGCAAACCGGAGGATTCCTGAATCCCAAACTGTCTCTGTGAAGCTTAAGTTATCCAGATCCTTACCGGTCTCCAGGTCATGGATGATCATTCCCGATAACTTCTGAAAGTATTCTTTTCTTTTCCATCGTAAAACATAACTATTATTAATGAGATCAAGGTAAGGGACGGGGATATCCTTTTCAATTGAAAAAGAGTACCATGGATATTCGGTTAAATCACGCTTATTGATTACAGATATTTTATAGAATGCTGCTTCACCGATGTAATCCGGATCCGAAAATTCAAATGTTTGGGTAATTGTGGAACTTAATAAAGGGCCTGATTTATTCCCGAGAAATTTGGAAATCCTATATTCAATATTGTTAAAGGAGCACGGAGGCCAGCTTATTGATAAATCACCATTCTCATTATATTGACTATAATGTAAGACTGGCAAATCACCACTGCCCATATTAAAAAAAACCCAGTCATTGCTGACCATAGCAAACGCCTCGGCCTCCAGTACGTCGGCAATGCTGCCAGAGTTGGTACTTGTTATAACTTCTAGATGAAACTTGTGTTCTCCCACTACAAGATTGTATGGATACAAAATAAACTCACCAGATCCGGAATTAAAAGAAGCATATTTGGTATGATCCAGCGTTACTGTAGTTTGTCTAATGATATTGGGATCAGCATCAAGTTTAAATTTGATGATCAATGGCTCGCTGAGCAAGAATGAATCTCTTTCTAAGCTAAGTTCAAGTATGGTAATGTTTGGGGGTAAAGGAAGAGATTTGGAAGTATCTTCATAGATCTCATCAATATCATATTGACAACCAGTCAACAGTATAAACAGAACGATGATTTGGATTGAGAATGAAAACCGTAAAGCGTTCATAAAAAATAATTCTGTCGACAACAGCACTAAAGATAGTATCTTTGGTTCGACGCACCAGAAATAGAGCGTTACTTTTTTCTACTCAAGCTACTCAGGAATCTTATAGAAATACCAGTTGTCCTGAAGATACTCCTCAGGCACTTCATATGGAAAATCATGAGCATACCTGTATTCTGGAAGTTTGTCCTTCATGTCAAGCCGGACGATATCATACCATCGGCCATTGGGTTCAAAATTCAGTTCCCAGGCTCTTTCCCACGCGATTGAATCCAGGAATTGCTCCTGGGTAAGGGTCCTTGGTAAATCAACCTCTGAGGGTGAATAAAGATCAAGCTTGTTGGCCCGCCTGCGGATCATATTTCCAGCTTCAAAGGTGGAATCGTCCACAAAGAAAACATAGTAATAATTTGAGAATAGTATCGATATTCAGTATTTTTCTCGAAATATTACTAAGAATGACGGTCGCTGAATACATAAAACAGCTTTTATCCTTTGAGGAATATTCATTTTCATTGAATGAGCTCCAACAAGAGCTTAGTAGAAGTGATACATCTATTAGAAGTGAATTGTCAAGACTGGTTAAAAAGAGGGAAGTCGTAAACCTGAGAAAAGGATATTACTTGATAATTCCACCCAGATATGCTGCTTCTGGAAAACTCCCCATACAGCTTTATGCAGAAAAACTATTCAGGTATTTGAACCAGGATTATTATTTGGGATTCTATACAGCTGCTAAGATTCATGGGGCAAGTCACCAGCAAGTCCAACGAGATTATATAATGACCGCCGCTCCAAAGCTCAACGATATTAGTAAAAATAGTTATGACATTAGATTCCTCACCTCAAACCATTGGCCTGATAAGAACATTTTGACCAAGAAGGCAGATGCGGGCGAATATAAAATTTCGAGCCCGGGTTTAACAGCTCTGGATCTTATACATCATCAAACTAAGTTGGGGGGCCTGAGCAGGTTGTTAGCCATCATTGAAGAATTAGTGGAAGAAATAGATGGACCTGATATAGTTAATTTGCTTAGCTGGTATCCAAACAGAAGCTCCTTGCAGCGATTCGGCTTTTTATTAGAAGAAATTGGTAATAGAGAAGAACACCAGGAAAAGATATTCGACCATCTGAAATCAAATAAGTACTTCCCGGTATTATTAAGTCCAAATTCTAAACAAAAACCCGGATCGGTAAATAACAGATGGAAGGTGGATGTGAACGTCAAATTCGAGAGTGATCTATGATTCCTAAACCTAGCCTCGATTTACTTATAATGCAGAGGCATTAGAAGCATTGGAATACCAGCTTCAGAAAATAGTGGAACTGTCTTTGGTGTATTAAAGCATGTACAAGAAAAGTCCCTCCTGCGGAATACGGTATATCAGGAATGATGGTTGATCTTTACCTGAATTACAATCAGCCCTGGGAGTTATAAGTTATTTTGGGTCGGGCGATCCTTTTTTCTCTTTATCAATCTCGTCAGTAAGGATTTTCACAAAATTGGCAACAGCGAATTGCCGCTCGTTACTCTCAGCCTCAGGCCAT
>CAYVRK010000007.1:33414-126501 GCA_964453785.1 uncultured Bacteroides sp. | reverse complement strand
GCAAATATTTAAACTTCATTTCATTGCTGGGTAGCATACCCTGGTAAACAGTTACGAAAAAAGTTACAAATGCTGGTTTCAATCTCGACTAATATTTGTAATTTAAGACGTTAAGTACAAGAATATGAAGGCATTACACATTGAAGTTGAATTATAAAGAAACGGATTCGATTTGGGGAACCAATTGCGCTGGTGATAATCAAGCCAGAGTTTTGCGAAGGATTGGGCTTTTCTTGCTCGTCCTTTTCAATTTCCAATTATTTCTTTTCTCGCAGACCAAGTATACGTCGGTTCATTCTGGAGCCTGGGATGATCCTTCTACATGGACAGGAGGCCTTGGAACGCCTGGACCGACTGATACGGTCCTGATTCTGCAAGGACATTCAGTTGGAATAACGACCGGCAATGGTGAGAGTGTTCACTCAATCACTGTTGAGACAGGAGGGGTCATTGATATTCAGAATAGAACCTTCAGTGTCGGTGGTATTTTTATTGTGAACGGAACCCTGACCTCGGATGACAATTCAGCAAAGGATGTTTCATTTGATGGAAATATTCTTGGAGGAACCGGAACCATTGCCATCAATGATGAAAGCAGGTATTTTGATATCGCATCGGATGTAGAGGTATTGTCCACAGCAGAATTGCACTTATTTGGCAATATAAATATCCGGGATGGTGTCACCGTGACAAACAAAGGTTACTTGGAGATCTATGGCAGCCTGGATGGAGACAATGCATCGGGTTCGGTATGGATCAATGAGGCAAATTCTCAGATAACAGTTAGTGGTGTACTGATGAATACTGGTATGTTAAATGCATCAGCCAACGGTAATAAGGTTACTTACATAGAACTAGGGAATCAGTCCGTGAAAACTCCAGAAGCATCTACCTATTATGACCTAGTGATTTCAGGCACTGATATCAAGACACTGAGCGGAGATCTGACGATCACCCATGATTTATACATCGAATATGGCACACTTGATTGCAATGACTTCGATCTGCAGGTGATGGGAAACTGGTCCAATGAGGGTGATTTTTTGGAGGGTACAGGTACGGTGGCATTTACCGGGACAGCTGACCAGATCATTGCGAATGTTGCTGGAGAGGAGTTTTATAATCTGACTGTCAATAATAGTGCAGGCGTCCTAATTCTGCAGGATGATGTCCTGGTTTCCAATATATTGACATTGGCTGCAGGCATTATCGATGGTGGAAGTAGTAGCCTGACCCTGGGCTCAGGATTAGCCAATACCGGTACTCTGGTTTATACCGCCGGTCATATCAACGGTGCATTTGAAAGATGGATCAATTCCTCAGGTACGTATGCTTTCCCTATAGGGTCTTTATCCACCAAGCAATCCCTGGAATTATCCCTGAGCGGAGTTAACAATGGGGGATCCATTAGATCGGAGTATTTTAATTTCGATGGGGGCAGCCAAGGATTGCCCATATTTGATAATCCTGATTCTGTTTTCAATGAATTCATGGAAGGATACTGGAGTATGGCTGATATGAATGGATTCAATTTAGGTGCTTCTAACAGCTATGATTTAAGCCTGGACGGTGCGGGCTTTTCCTCTTTTTCGATTGATGGATCCACCAGGTTACTAGCCAGGTCTCCTGCAAGTCAATGGACGGTTGAAGGTGACCATCAGGCACCCATCGGTTCAGTTGTGCGAAGATCCGGAATGAGTACGATACCGGGCGAGTATTCGCTTGGGGATACAACAAACTGCACACGCCCTGTCACCTCTATCGTTACCGGACTTACCGAAGTTTGTACAGGGGCTTCTGCAGTTACTTACGAGGTTATTGACAATCCGCCAAATGCTTATACCTGGTACATTACCGGAGGAACCCAGACTTCCGGTGGAAATTCAAACAGTATAACAGTTGACTGGGGGGGAGAAGGAATGGCTGATGGAAATGTCAGGGTTATTGAGTCCAATACTTGTACAAATGGCATACCGGTGGATCTGCCGGTATTTATTGATGCGGTTCAACCGGAAAAGATCAATGGCCGTTTATCTGTGGCTGAAGGAACAACCGCTGAACCCTATTCGATTACAGGCATCCCCGGTTACATTTATCACTGGACAATAACCGGGGGCTCCCAGGCATCCGGAGGATCATCAGAAAGTATTACGGTTAACTGGGGCAGCAATGGGAAAGGCTATGTAAGCGTTGAGGCCGAGAAAGCCGGGTGCGCTATGGCACCAGCCGTCCAGATTGAGGTAAATAAGTTTGTAATCATTGAAAGTATTACGTCCGGGGACTGGACGGATCCGGCAACCTGGGATTGTGATTGTGTTCCTATTCGTACGGATAATGTCAGGATCAGCACATCCCATACAGTACAGCTTACACCCGGAGGAGGAGGAGGTACCGAGGTGAATAACTTGATCATTGTCACCGGGGGGGCGCTGAATCCCAACAACAGGCAGATGACCATCCACGCAAATTTTGAATTGAATGGCACATACCAAGGAGGAAACAAGGCACTGACCATGGATGGGTTTGGAAAGTATATTAACGGAGTGGGGAATCTTGAACAGGGAATTTCATTTGCTGCTGATATATATTTCACAACTACAGCAGACATTGATATTACCAGTGGGAATGTGGTTGTTGGACCAGGTAAAAGCGTCTCGAACTATGGTTCTCTGAGGCTTAATGCGAATATGATCGGGTCAGATCCAACAAGTACATGGATCAATAAAACCAATTCATCATTGAAAATAGGGGGAACCCTTTTTAGCGGGGATGGGATACTTGAGGCCTCCACTACTGGTAATTCAGTTTATTATAACGGTGTAGCAGGACAGACCATCAAATTGCCACAGTCCTCTTATTATAATCTAATTACAGAGGGAAGCGGTACCAAGACCCTGGCAGGAAACCTTGATGTAAACGGGAACCTGATTATGATTACCCCCAGTATCCTTGATGTTTCACCAACCAATTTCTCCATCAATGTTGCCGGAAATTGGAATAACCTGGGAGGGATTTTCAATGAGAGGAATGGTACTATCATCTTTGATGGTACTAAAAACCAATTCATTACGGGGCCGGAGACATTCTATAACCAAAGCATTGTGAATACAGCCAGTCTGTATTTAAACAGCAATGTGACTGTTTCAAATACCCTATCAATGAACGGTGGTAATATAAATACCCAGGGTCGAAAACTAACCATCGGAACTTCATCTGTAAGCCCCGGAAACATTAGCTATACATCCGGTATTGTGGTTGGGAAGCTTGAAAGATGGGTAACGTTGCTTTCAACACCCTACTTGTTTCCAATTGGCACATCTGGTTCTTATCGACCTGCTACGGTTACCTTTACAAACTTGGTTAATGGTTCTGTATTGAGTGAATTTATAGCTACAAACCCAGGATCTACCGGACTTCCTTTAAGCGAAGGGACCGTGAATATAACGGATCAATTTACAGAAGGATACTGGTCGCTTTCCGCAAACAATGGCCTAACAACGTCAGATTACAATATTCAACTTACCGCCACGAATTTTTCAAGTTGTACCATTATACCGGGAACTCGGATTATTAATCGCCAGTCTGGCGGAAACTGGGTACTTGATGGAATTCATGGCGAGGCTGCAGCTCCTGATCTGTTCAGAAATAATCTTTCAGGAGGAATTTCAGCAACCGGAACAGAATTTGGAGTTGGAGATATACAATGTACAGGACTCAGTATTGACAGGATTATTAAGGATGTAAACTGCTGTGGAGGTAATGATGGTGCAATCAATATAACGGTAAATGGAGGAACGGCTCCATATTCATATGCATGGAGTCATGGGCCAACTTCAGAAGATGTATCACTATTGCAGGCGGGTACCTATAGTGTTATTGCAACTGATGTTAATGGTTGTGAAATTGATAGTACATTTTTTGTTGCTGAGCCTGCTGAGCTTAATGCAACACTGAATTCCAATTCTGTTACCTGTGTAGGGGGTAGTGACGGGTCCATCGTCTTGTCTTCCCCCAGTGGGGGCAGCGGATTTTATGAATATTCCATCAATGGAGGATTCGGTTGGCTGGGTTCAGGTACTTTTATTAACCTTTCGGCAGGAACATATGATGTACGGATCCGGGATGCGGTCGTTCCTTCTTGCTTCATCATATTGAATGGAACACTTGTCCTGACCGAATCCAATGATGCTATACCTCCCATTGCAGCCTGTCAGGATTTGACCCTTCCGCTAAGTTCAAGTGGCAATGCAAACATTTCACCAGCTGATATTGACAACGGTAGCAGTGACAATTGTGGAATCGCCTTCAGGTTCCTGGATGTGAATAATTTTTCCTGTGCGGATATTGGCCCTAATATAGTCACCCTGACGGTGATTGACGGTAGCGGAAACAATGACCTTTGCATGGCAACAGTTACTGTGGTTGATACCATTGCTCCGGTGATCACGGTCTGTGCACCTGACCGTCCGGTAGTTCTGACGGGTTCCTGTGAGCTACTGGTACCGGACATGACCGGGGAGATTACCGTTGGTGACAACTGCACGGCAACAGGGTCACTGATCATCACCCAGGTGCCAGCTGCCGGAGTCCTTCTCTCATCCGGAGAAGGCATGACCCATACGGTTGCAATAAACGTTTCTGACGGCAATGGCAACACAGCCACCTGTGATGTAACCCTGACCGGAGATGACACGACCCCACCCATTGTCACCGCGCCGGGTGACTACACCCTTGAAGGGTGCGATGTGACGGCCATCACCGACTTTGCCTATAATACAACAGAGACCACCGTTACCCTGGCGGCATACCTTGCCCTGGCGGGGGCCGCTGCCACAGACAACTGCAACATAGCGAGTGTGACCTACCAGGACGGGCAGGCGGGCAGCTGTCCCATCGTTGTGACAAGGACATGGCGCATCACTGATGACCACCCCAATATGACCTCAGTAACCCAGACGATCAATGTTGATGACACGACCGATCCCGAAATAACGGTCTGTGCACCAAACACCACAGAAAATGTTGATCCAAGTGAAAACTTTACAATTCCTGATTATTCTGGATTATTAACGGTAACCGATAATTGCAATCCTTCACCATCCATTTTACAGAATCCAGTTCCAGGAACGGTGATATCGGGGATTGGAACTGTACAGACTGTAACAATGACAGTGGATGATGGGTGCGATAACAGTGCACAATGTTCATTTGATATAACCCTTGAGGAATTGGATCCTCTGGTAATTACTTGTCCGGGAAACTTGAATGAATATGTGGATCTGAACTGTGAATTTATGCTTCCCGATTACAGAAGTCTGGCCATTGTCTCAGGCGAAACGGGAGTTACCCAGTTGCCAGCCATCGGGTCTGTTTTTACTGGTCATGGGACTGCTCTTACTGTTACACTTACGGCTCACAATGCCTACGGCGCAACTGAGTCCTGCTCGTTTGATGTGACTCTGATGGATACCATCCGTCCGGTAGCTGTTTGCAAGGACATTACCATACAACTTGATGCCACAGGCAATGCCACAATTGTTGCTGCAGATATCGATGGTGGTTCTGTCGACAATTGTGGAATTGCGTCATTTACTGTTGCCCCCAATAGCTTTTCCTGTTCCGAGATTGGAGATAACATGGTGACCCTTACAGCTACCGATATAAATGGCAATTGGTCCCAATGCTCAGCTATCGTTACGGTTCAAGATATGATTCACCCCCAGATCAATTGTTCGGGAGATGCAATGATGACAGCGGAATCCGGCGATTGCAGTATGGTCGTGAATGGAATAGCCCCCCAATTTGCCGGGGATAATTGCGGTGTGCATTTGGTAACCTACAGACTGGAAGGGGCCACAACAGGCAACGGTTCTGATGATGCCAGTGGAAGTAGTTTTAACAGCGGTGTCACTACTGTTTGGTACAATATTGCGGATTTAACGGGAAATGGGGACTCATGTTCCTTTCAGGTTGTCGTCCTGACATCAGCCCTTCCTCCTGATGAAGCATTCGTTGATCATGACAGTGTCTGTCCTGGTAATGGAAACATTACCCTGAGTTATAGTGGGGGAACCGAAGGAGCAGGTACCACTGCGGTCTGGTATAAAGATAGCTCCTTTGCATTGACGGTCGGTACCGGAAATGCTCTGGTTCTTGCAGCCCCTGATACAACCACAACCTATTTCGTCAGATTTGAATCTGATTGCGACACCACATCCGCAGCTTCGGTAACTGTTTCAACCTACGATGTACCTGCTCCAATCTTCGTTGAAATGGAAGATGCAGCCTGTATCAATGGTCCGCTTTACCATTATGCGGCGGGGGGCCAGACAGGTTCAACTTTCAACTGGAATATTACAAACGGAACCATTGTGATTAATGACAATGAATCAATTTTTGTAGATTGGGGAACTCAGATCATAACGGGTTTCCTGGAACTGACAGAAACCACAATGGAAGGATGTATTTCTGTCCCGGTCACTTTGTCCGTTGATATTGGAGGACCTTCCCTGGACCTTGGTGAAAATGTAATTTTCTGTGCTGGAGAGTCTGTCACGATCTCACCTGAAGGAGCATTCGCTTCATACCTGTGGCATGATGGAAGTACGGGTGCGCAGTATACAGCTGACCAGGAAGGGTGGGTAGTTTTGGAAGTTGATGATTCTAATGGTTGTTCAACATATGACAGCCTGTATGTATCAGAGGTTGAACCACCTTTTGTTGACCTTGGCCCTGATACTACGGTATGTTCCATGGAGGGGATAATACTGGATGCCGGCGATGAAGGGGATGCGTATTTATGGTCCACCGGGGATAAAAGCCAGCAAATTACTGTATTCAATGAGGGAACACGGGAAATCTGGGTGGAGGTGCAAAACAGTAATGGATGTGCAGGGAGCGATACTGTTCTGATCTGGGAGTGTGATCTGAGTCATTTGATCGATATTCCTACAGGGATCACACCCAACGATGATGGAGTGAATGACGTGTGGAACATTTTGGCATTGAAGGAGTTTGAAAATGCGGTTGTAGATATTTTTGACCAATGGGGCACACTGGTGTGGAGGTCTGCACCCGGTTATCCGGAACCATGGGATGGGCGCGATATGAAGGAGAAACCGGTTCCGGTTGATTCATACCATTTTGTAATACACTATAACGATGGAAGCGATAAACGTCACATAGGTTATATAACTGTGATCAGATAACGGGTGAAGAGGTTTTTTTATATAGCGTTGATTTTAAGCGGATTTATGCCAAAGGGATACTCCCAGCAAACTCCCGTATACAGTCAGTACATACTGAATGGTTTTCTGATGAATCCGGCAGTAGCAGGTGCGGAAGGTTACTCTGCCTTTAACCTGACGGCCAGGGAGCAGTGGGTGGGCTTCCAGGATGGACCTGCAACCTATGCCTTAAGTTTTCAGACCAGACTCTTGCGCGAAAGTCATATTTCCAGAGCCAAAAACGTGAAGCGCAATAGCAAGTCACCTTTCAGTGGCGGACATGTGGGTCTGGGGGGTTATATTTTTAACCACAGGAACGGGGCAGTGGACCGCACAGGGATCAGGATTACCTATGCATATCACCTGGAGCTTAATGAGTCCCAGCTTTCCTTCGGACTTTCAATGGTTGGGTATCAGTACAGGATTGATAAGGAGAGGATCTCACTTGAATTTCCTGATGATGATGCTCTGTTTAACAATCTGGATCAATCTGTATTTATTCCGGATGCAGATGTAGGAGTATATTACACCTCACGAACTATCTGGGCCGGATTTTCTGTGGATCAATTGTTGGAGTCCTCGCTTAAGTTTGGCGGGGACGGGTATGATATGCTTACCATGAGCCGAAACTATCACCTGATGGGCGGGTACGATTTCCTTGTCACAAATGAATATACAATAACTCCATCTACCCATTTGAAAATAGCTGAGAACGGTAAAGTACAGGCAGATATCAGCGGTAAATTTTATTACAAGCAGATGTTCTGGGGAGGTCTTACCTACAGGACCGGGAATACGCTGGTGGTAGGTGCCGGCCTAAGTGTGGACCGGCTTGTATTCGGGTACGCATTCGACATCGGTTTGAACAGCATCATGAAAAGCAGTTATGGTACCCATGAATTTACCTTCATTGCCAAACTGGGTGACCATACACGAAGGCTTCGCTGGTTAACAAGATAATCGTCTGTGGTACTCGCCGGTAAAATGAGTCCGTTTACCGAATTTCCTTTTCAATATTGCTTGAACGGTTTTACATTTGATCCAAATTAATCATTAAAGAAAATGGAGAGGCAAACACAAAATTTCAAAAGGTCAGGGAGAGCCCACCTTTTGCTGGGCATTGTACTGATGTTCCTGGGATTGTTTCTGATTGCAGATATGGCGGACATTGTACCGTGGAGATTAAGAGACTTTATTTTTACCTGGCAGGCCCTGCTGATTTTTTTGGGTCTGGTTTTCCTTTCCAATAAGGAAAACAAGGGAACCGGAATAATCCTGATTGCCATCGGGGGCTTCTTCCTGTTGCCCAAGGTTCTTGACCTGCCCTATTACTGGCATTCACTTTTCTGGCCTAGCATGCTAATTATTCTGGGACTGGTTGTCATTTTCGGGGCCAGAAGACATGGAAGCAGCGGTACCTATTTCGGGCATAAAAAAAAAGTATCGAGTGAGGACATCCTCGACGATGTAGCCGTTTTCGGAGGGGGTGACAGGGTCATTCATTCCCAGAATTTCCAGGGCGGTAAAATTACCAACATTTTCGGAGGGTCAAAGTATGACATGAGCAAAGCCAGGCTGGCCCAAGGCAATCAGTATCTGGAGGTGATCATGATTTTCGGTGGATCCAAATTCATCATTCCTGACGGATGGGATGTGAAAATCGAACTGACTTCTGTATTTGGAGGATTCTCGGATAAAAGGTCCAGGTCGGTGATAGAGAAAGAGCGGGACAGGTTGCTGGTTATATCGGGAGTAACCCTATTTGGCGGCGGTGAGATTGTGAATTTTCTCTAAGGATGAGCCATCCAATTACGGGTAAACGAAGGTCAATTCTGATCTACTCCTTTGTTTGGCTGTTGATTGCAGTCCTGCAAGGAGTCATATACTTGTATTTCGAGGAGTTCTCAATAGGGGTGATCATCGCCGATCCCCTGATCTCAAATTTCCTTTTCGGAATTCTCGGGCTGCTGGCATGGTATCCTACCCGTTATATCCCCTTTCAGAAGCAGACGCCTGTATATTCTCTTGTAGCTCATTTAGCAGCTGCAATGCTGGTATTGTTTACCTGGCTGTTGCTGAGCGTGGGAATCCTGAATGGGGTATTCACACAAAACGTAGATTACATTGCGTTCCTCAACAGGTCACTTGCCTTCAGGGGCATGCTTGGAGCCCTTGTTTACCTGGTTCTGGTTCTGGTTTACTACCTTACCTCTTCAGCCCAGAAACTACAGGAGCGGGCACGACAGGAGGAGAGGCTTAAAAACCTGGTGAGGGAAACTGAACTCAGCATGTTGAAGTCCCAGATCAACCCCCATTTCCTGTTCAATTCTTTGAATTCCATCTCTTCACTGACCATGTCCAGTCCAGATGAGGCAAGAGATATGATCATCAGGCTTTCCGACTTTCTGAGATATTCCCTGAAGCACAGGGAGAATGAGTTTGTCACACTTCAAGAGGAAATTGGCCATATGAAGGATTACCTGTCCATTGAGAAGATCAGATTTGGGGAGAAACTCTGCTATGAATTCAGTATCAACGGGGCCTGTGAATCTTTCCCTGTTCCCACCATGATCTTCCAGCCCCTGTTTGAGAATGCCATCAAGCACAGTGTTTATGAAAGCACGGAGCCGGTTACCATCCAGTTTGACTGCTTCCCTGAAAATGATGTGATGAAAACCGTGATAAGCAACAATTATGACCCTTCTGTACCCAGCAGACGGGGGACCGGAGTCGGGCTCCAGAATGTCAAACAACGGATTGACCTGGTATATGAGGGACAGGGATCCGTTCATTGGAAAGGAACCGATGGGAATTTCGAGGTAACGATTTTATTTCCACGTATATTTACAAAACGATGAATACAATTCGCACCATTATTGTAGAAGATGAAAAACCTGCCAGGGACCTGCTGAAGGCTTACCTGACCGACTTTCCTGCCATCGAAATAGTGGGAGAGTATGACAATGGTTTTGACGGATTAAAGGCGATCAATGAAGCGAAACCCGATGCAATCTTTCTGGATGTTCAGATGCCCAAGCTGACCGGGTTTGAGTTGCTTGAGGTTCTGGATCATCAACCGGAGGTGATCTTTACAACTGCATTTGACCAGTATGCCATTCAGGCTTTTGAGCAGAATGCAGTGGATTACCTTCTGAAGCCGTTTTCCAGGGAAAGATTCGGGGAGGCCTTGTCAAAGCTGAGGTCCCGACTTGATAAAACCTCCGGTTCACCAGGGGGTAAATCAGCAATAGAAAAGATTAGAATTCATCTGGCTGAAGGGGAGGAAAAACTGCACAGGGTAGTGATTAAAAAGTCAGGAAAGATACATGTGATATCCACAAATGACATTAATTTCGTGGAGGCCCAGGATGATTATGTGATGATCTATGCGGATGAAGGAAAGTACCTGAAGCAGCAAACCATGAAGTACTTTGAGAATCACCTGGATTCGGAGCAGTTTGTGAGGGTGCACCGCTCGTACATAGTAAATATTAGCTGCATTGAGCGTATTGAACCTTATGAAAAGACCAATTTCATTTTGATTCTCAAGGACGGGAATAAGGTCCCCGTGAGCAGGAGCGGAATGCAGGCCTTGAAGAGTAACCTTGATTTCTGACAGGAAAGACAATATGCCATGGGTTTGCAGATAGATGAGAAAAACATTGACAGGTTCATTGTGGTGGGTGACCGGGTGTTGATCAAACCAAAGAATCAACAGGACAGGACCAAATCGGGTTTATATCTTCCTCAGGGAGTACAGGAGAAGGAGAAGATCCACAGCGGTTATGTGGTAAAGGTCGGTCCCGGATATCCCATTCCTGCCATCCAGGATGAGGATGAGCCATGGAAAGATCAGGGTGATGCGGTTAAATATGTCCCACTGCAAGCCAGGGAAGGAGATCTGGCTGTCTACCTTCAGAACAGTGGATATGAACTAGAGTTCAATAATGAAAAATATGTGATCATTCCTCATTCTGCCATACTGATGCTGATCCGGGATGAAGATTTGTTTAAATAGCTGTGCTCGCAGTTAGTAGCTTGCTTTGCAAGCGTTACTCAATGCATTCCCTGTAGCGGAAACAGGAGGTAAGGTGGTCGTTGATGAGTCCGGTGGCCTGGAGGTGGGCATAAAGGATGGTTGAGCCCAGGAACTTGAATCCCCGCTTCTTCATGTCTTTGCTGATGGAATCTGACAAGGGGGATGTGGCAGGAATCTGAGAGAGTAGCGTAAATTGATTCACCACCTGCCTGCCTTGGTTGAATCCCCACAGGTAGTTGCGGAAACTTCCAAACGCCTCCCTGATCTCCAGAAAGCGTTGCGCATTGTTGATGGATGCCTCGATTTTCTTTCGGTTCCTGATGATGCCGGGATCGGATAGCATCTTCATGATTCGTTCCTCATCATAGCGGGCCACCTTTTCTGCATCGAAATTATCATAAAGTCTCCGGTATCCCTCTCTTCGTTTCAGGATAGTGAGCCAGCTTAAACCGGCCTGGGCCGATTCCAGTACCAGGAATTCGAACTGTATTCTGTCGTTCTGGACCGGGACTCCCCATTCTTTGTCGTGATATTCCACATAGATAGGGTGGGTTTTGCTCCATTCACAACGATTCACATCACACATGTTGGCACGGTTAAGCTTCGTTCCGAAGTTATTTAGAACAAATATACATTAATGCCTGTAACCAGTTTCCAGAATGGGAAAATAAAGTTTATTGTATCTTTGTATCACAGCTTGAAAATTTTTTTGCCTTATTACTGTGAAACGAATAACAATAAATGGATATTTCATTGGAAATTTAGAAACAGGAAATCAATTTTAAACCAAGATGGAAAAAATCAAATCACTGGTTGATCTGAAAAAGATCCGTGATGAAAAAATCACAGGATTGCAGGCCCGGGAAAAGGGTGAATCATCCGAAAATCTGGTGCTTGTGAAGGTGGCTATGGCCACATGCGGCATTGCATCGGGTGCCAAGGATACCATGGAATTTATGATTGAGGAACTGGAAAAGCGCGGCGTGGATGCCCTGGTTACCCGGACAGGATGCATGGGCTATTGTTATGCTGAGCCTACCATTGAGGTGACTCTGCCGGATAGTGAACCAGTGGTTTTCGGCGGGGTGAACCCGGCGAAAGCCGATGAGATCATTGAGAAATATATCAAAGGTGGTGAACTGGTGAATGGAATCATCCCGGTAAACTACGAAACCATCGAATCAAAGGAATAAAGGAGGAACTGAAATGTCAAAATACAGCATGCATTTGCTTGTTTGTGGAGGTACAGGCTGTAAGTCCCGGCAAAGCGATCTTATCGCCCAAAGGCTGACCAAAGAGCTGTCCAAACAGGGACTGGAGGAGACTGTACAGGTCATCATGACCGGTTGTTTCGGGTTTTGCGAAAAAGGCCCCATTGTGAAGGTAATGCCGGATAATACATTTTATACACAGGTAAAACCGGAGGATGCAGAAGAGATCGTGGAGGAGCATGTAATCAAAGGAAGAAAGGTAAAACACCTGCTCTATACCGAACCGGAAACCCGTTTACACAAAAAGCAGATCAGGATTGCCCTGCGCAATTGCGGAATGATTGATCCGGAAGCGATCGATGAGTATATCGCCAGGGATGGTTATCAGGCATTGGGGGAGGTCCTGACAAATCAGATACCTGAGGAGACCATTGAACTGATGAAGGCATCAGGGCTCAGGGGTCGCGGAGGTGCCGGTTTCCCAACCGGTTTGAAGTGGGATTTGGCAAGGAAAAATGAAGCCGATCAGAAATATGTAGTCTGTAATGCTGATGAGGGAGACCCGGGGGCCTTTATGGACCGGTCCATTTTGGAAGGAGACCCCCATTCGGTCCTTGAAGCCATGGCCATTGTGGGCCGGTGTATCGGAGCAGATATGGGATATATCTATATCCGGGCTGAGTACCCGCTGGCCATCGAACGTTTAAAGATTGCTATCTCACAGGCAAGAGCGTATGGTCTGCTTGGAAAGGATATCATGGGTACCGGATTTAATTTTGATATTGATCTGAAATACGGTGCCGGAGCTTTTGTGTGTGGTGAAGAGACTGCCCTGATCCACTCCATGGAGGGTGAAAGGGGGGAGCCCACACTGAAACCCCCATTCCCGGCAGAGAGCGGATATTTGGGCAAGCCTACCAATGTGAACAATGTGGAGACCCTGGCCAATGTACCGGTGATTATTCTGAAAGGTGCAGCGTGGTTCAGCAGCATTGGAACAAAGACCTCCAAAGGGACCAAGGTATTTGCACTGGCAGGCAAGATCAACAACGTGGGGCTCATCGAGGTACCCATGGGAACCACCCTCCGTGAAGTGATTTTTGAGATTGGCGGCGGGATCAGGAATGGAAAGAAATTCAAGGCAGTGCAGACCGGAGGACCGTCAGGAGGATGCCTGACAGAAAAGCACCTGGATACACCCATTGATTATGAAAATCTGGTGGCCAATGGTTCCATGATGGGTTCGGGAGGTATGATTATCATGGATGAGGACGATTGCATGGTATCCATTGCCAAGTATTATCTAGACTTTACTGTGGAAGAGTCCTGCGGAAAATGTGCGCCCTGCCGGATTGGGAACAAGAGACTGCACGAACTGCTGGAAAGAATCTGTGAAGGAAAGGGTGAGGAGAGCGACCTGGTGCGCCTGCGCAACCTGGGAGAAGTGATCAAGGATACTTCCCTGTGCGGACTTGGACAAAGTTCACCCAACCCGGTACTCTCCACCATGGATAATTTCCTTGATGAATACCTGGCCCACGTGGTGGACAAAAAATGCCCTTCCGGGGTTTGTACCGGCCTGCTGGAGTATTTCATCATAGAGGAAAACTGCACCGGCTGTACGGCCTGTGCAAGGGCATGTCCTGTGGGAGCCATTTCCGGTGAACGCAAGGAACCGCATTTGATCAACCCTGATACCTGTATCAAGTGCGGAGCCTGCCTGGAGAAATGTAAATTCGATGCTGTGATTTTGATATAACAATGAAAGCAATGAGTCCTGTAAAAATAACCATAGATGGTCATCAACTGGAGGTTCCGGCTGGAACCACCATCTACAAAGCAGCAAAAGAGTTGGGCATAGAGATACCCATCCTTTGCTACATGGATCTGAAAGATTTGAATATAGAGAATAAACCCGGCGGCTGCAGAATATGTTCAGTGGAGGTAGAGGGCAGGAAAAATCTGGCTCCTTCATGTTCCACAGATGTGGCCCAAGGCATGGTCGTAAGAACCAACAGCATGCGGGTGATCAATGCGCGCAGAACGGTGATGGAACTGATCCTGTCGGATCACCCCAAGGATTGCCTCTCTTGTCCAAAATCTGGTAGCTGCGACCTGCAGAACATGGCAATAAAGCTTGGAATCAGGGAAATTCCGGGACAGGAATATGCTGAGATGTCAACTTACCGTCTCGACACTTCCCCTTCCATTATCAGGGATCTGGATAAATGCATCATGTGCCGGAGGTGTGAAACCATGTGTAATGATTTCCAGACCGTGGGGGCCTTGCACGCAGTGAACCGGGGTTTCAATGCCGTGGTCGCTCCGGCCTTTGAGATGAACCTGGAGCATTCGCCCTGTACTTATTGCGGACAGTGTGTGGCTGTTTGTCCCACAGGGGCACTGACTGAAGTGGATCATACAGGCAAAGTTATTGCAGCATTGAATGATCCCTCTAAAACAGTAATTGTACAGACAGCTCCGGCAGTCAGGGCAGCTCTTGGAGAAGAGTTTGGAATGGAGCCCGGAACAAGGGTAACCGGCCAGATGGTTACAGCTCTCAAACAGCTTGGATTTGATTATGTGTTTGATACCGATTTTGCTGCCGACCTGACCATCATGGAGGAGGGAACCGAACTGCTGGGACGTTTAAAAAGGCACCTGGAGGGTGATGAGCGTGTGAAACTTCCCATCCTTACATCCTGCTGCCCGGGATGGGTGAACTTCTTTGAGCACAATTATCCCGAATTGAAGGACGTGCCTTCCACTGCCCGTTCTCCCCAGCAGATGTTCGGTGCCATAGCCAAAACCTATTTTGCTGATAAGATCAAGGTGAACAGGAAAGATTTGGTGGTTATTTCCATCATGCCCTGCCTCGCCAAAAAATATGAATGCCAGCGTGAAGAGTTTTCGGTGGATGGAAACCCGGATGTGGACTACAGCATCTCTACCCGCGAACTGGCCCACCTGATCAAGCAGGCCAACATGGATCTCAATAAACTGGAGGAGGATGAGTTTGATGCCCCGCTGGGAGAGTCTTCAGGCGCAGCAGTGATCTTTGGGGCCACCGGTGGTGTCATTGAAGCGGCCACCCGGACAGCCTATGAACTTTATACCGGGAAAACGCTCGAAAAAGTTGACTTTGAACAGCTCAGGGGAATGGATGGGATCCGGTCTGCGACTGTTGATTTTGACGGATTGAATATCAAAATAGGCATAGCACATGGATTGGGTAATGCACGAAAATTACTGGATGATGTGAAAGCAGGGAGATCCCAGTACCACGCCATTGAGGTGATGGCCTGCCCCGGGGGGTGCATTGGAGGTGGTGGCCAGCCCCTCCACCATGGAGATTCCTCCATTCTTCAGGCCAGGACCAGAGCCATCTACAGGGAGGATGAAGGAAAAACCATCAGGAAATCCCATGAGAATCCATACATCGTGAAGCTATACGATGAATTCCTGGGCGAACCATTGAGCGAAAAGGCACATGTACTTTTGCACACCCACTATTTCGATAAGCGTAAAAAGATTTTCCAGATTTAATTGTTTTCAAGATCATATAGTTATGTCAAGTGTTAAGATAGAACTCAGACAGGACCAGGTTGATAAGATCCATGCCATATGTGATTCCTTTGACAACCAGCCAGGAAATTTGATCAGCGTGTTGCACAAGTGCCAGGAGACCTTCGGTTATCTACCTGCCGAGGTTCAGGAGGTCATTTCAGAAAAAATGAAGATTCCGGCTGCAAAAGTGTATGGTGTGGTTACCTTTTACTCCTTCTTCACCATGACCCCAAGGGGTGAACATCCCATATCAATTTGTACCGGTACTGCGTGCT
The DNA here is from genome assembly GCA_964453785.1 of uncultured Bacteroides sp. Classification (GTDB taxonomy): domain Bacteria; phylum Bacteroidota; class Bacteroidia; order Bacteroidales. Next base: position 110,183 of record CAYVRK010000007.1, on the reverse strand, counting down.
ACGTAAGGGGTGCGGAGAAGGTCCTCAGTGAATTTAAAAAACAGCTGGAAATTGAGGTGGGTGAAACCAGCACAGATGGAAGGTTTTCATTGAGTTGTCTTCGTTGTGTCGGTGCATGCGGACTGGCCCCTGTGGTTCAGGTAGGCGACAAAACATATGGAAGGGTTGCCCCGGATGATGTAAAAGAGATCATTGCTGAATATGAACGCCTTTGACTGTCCAAAAAACACTCCTCCCGGTTAAAACCGGAACCTGCACTTAGCTAATTTGCCTTTGGTTGGGAAAAGTGCTATTTTTGAATCGGACGTAAGATTGGAAAATTTATTTGTTATGAGGATAGTAATTTTAGCCTCGGTGATTTTTATGTCCTTTCTTGTCATTTCTTCCTGCACAAAAAACGAATCAGCATCCAGGATGACTGTTACCACTGATTCGGATCTTGCACTTGAGTTGTATGAAACCGGAATGCTGGCTTTTGATCAGGTCAAGTTTGAGCTTGCTTTCTATAATCTTGAAATGGCTGTAAAAGAAGATCCGGATTTTTTTATGGCCTATTTCTGGATCTATTTTATGTCGGGCAAGAGTCCGGTAAAAGTAGCGGAGAAGGCCTTTCAATCCGAAGCGGATCTGAATGACGGGGAGAAAGAGATTAAAACAGCTTTTAAATATATGCTGGACGGGCAGGAGGATGAAGCGGTCATACATCTGAAGAAAGCTGTTGACCTCTATCCCATGGATCCTTATATTCATAAGATTCTGTACAATTATCAGTTCCTGTACATGAAAGATGTTGAGGGTGCGGTAGAGTCCATGAACAGGGCCATCGAAGCACTACCCGATTATGCAATTACCTATAATCAGCTGGGATATGCCATGATGAACCTTGGAAAGTATGACCGGGCCGAGGAAGCTTTCAATACATACATCAGGCTCTCTCCGGATGTTGCCAATCCCTATGATTCCAAGGGTGATTTCTTTATGAGCACCGGCCGTTATGAAGAGGCATATGAAAGCTATAAGAAAGCGTATGCGCTGGACTCCGGTTTTAGAATCAGTGAAAAGAAGGCCCAAAAGGCAATGTATCTTCTGGAGAATTCAGAGAAACCGTAGGCTAATTCTTTACCTTTTCATAGAAATAACTCTTCTTCTCTTTAGGTTCATCAAAGGAGTATAGCCTGTTTTTAGCCCTCTGTACGTAATTGGAAATGGCAAAATCACCGATACACATGAGGTTATGACTCAGCAAAAAGAAGCCACAAAAAAGGAGGTTGTTTGGAAACAGAAGCAGGATGAATGAGAAAGTAGTGAGATTGATAGCAACGAATGGCAAAAGCGCCAGGAAATGGATCTGCAATCCCGATACCGGGTGCCTGTCTGCCGTAACAAAAAAGATAAACTGTTGAAGATCCGCCCCGAAGATGATCTTTTTTGCACCCAGGAGTTTATAGGCCAAACCATGTATGCTCTCGTGCAACGGGATCACAAGAATGCTACCCCCCAGAATCCCGGTGATGGATTGAGATAGAAAACTCCCAAGGGTGAGCGTGTGATTCCACACTCCCGAGAAGATCTGAAATGCAATGAATCCGAGCATGGCTATGTTCACAATGAGGTAAGCCAGTGACATAATTCCTTTTGCCCTGATATTTTTAAGCACAAAAGGGATCATATCCTGGAAGCCGATCTCAAGGACCAGGCGATAAGCCGGATTCGATCTGAGGGACTCAACGCCCGGGTTCCTGATTTGTATCATGGAGGATTCTTGTATCGACGGAATTACTATTTTTGAACATCAATTTCCGCTTGAATTTAGCAAATGAACAGGAACCAGGCAACAGGCACCCTTTTTGCATTTGGTGCATCCATCGCACTGGCAGGTTCATTTGTTTTCAGCAAGTCGGTTCTGAACCAGGTAACCATGATCCATTTCGGGCTTCTCTGGTTCTCTATGGGAGTCCTTTGGAACGGAATATGGTTCGTGTTTCGAAGGGAGTATAAAAGCCTCTTTCCATCATTTGGATTGAAAACCAGGGTGGCACTGGCTATTGCTGCATTGGAAGGCGCTGCAACCGGACTATTTTACATGTCCATAAAGTCCATGGAGAACCCCGCCGTGGTTTCCTTTATCGGTAATATTGGTCCTGTATTTGTAACGATCATGGGTCTGACCCTGCTAAGGGAGAGATTCAAAGGTTCTCAGATGGCAGGTATCCTGGTTACCATACTGGGTGTGTTTGTAATCAATTACCGTGAGGGAGGATTTGCCGGGTTCCTGGATTCCGGTGCTTTGTATGTGATCGCAGCCTCATTCTTCTTTGCACTGGCGACCATTGCAGGCAGGAAATACAGACAACATTTGAATCCAGCCTACATGTCCCTGATCAGATCAACGCTCCTGGCCATTGCCATGGCCATTCTGTTCATGATCGGAGGGGAATCAGGAATTTTTGATATCTCCTTGCTGATATGGAGAAACCTGCTTCTGGGATCCTTTCTTGAAACCATGATTGTCATTGTCTTTGCTTACCAGGCATTGAAAATGATTGAGGCCACAAGAACCTCCCTGATCATTAGTTCAAAAGGGGTGTGGACCCTCATTCTTGCCTGGATATTTCTGGGGGTAATCCCTTCCGGGGTTCAACTGGTGGGAGGGATCATGACCCTGGCGGGGGTGTGGCTGATTGCGTGGCGGCCATCTACTCATCAAGAATAAAGCTGTATTCTGTATAATTTGAAGCCTTTCTGGCATATCTCCTTGCCTCTACAGTCAGCCCTTTTTTTTCATGAAGCCGGGACAAACCCATATATCCCATGGCCTTGTAACTGTTTGCGAACGGACCAATAATTTCTGCAAGCTCAATGACATTCTGATACATTTTTCCTGCAGTCAGGTCATCTCCGGTTTCTTTTTCAGTCATGAATCCATTGGCCAGCTGACTGATCATTTCATTGTAATTTCCCTCCTGGTTCCCGGTACGTTCCAAGATTTCCCTAACGCGCCGGTAACGGTGTTGATGAAGAAGGATGGTCACCAGGAGTCCCTGGTAATAAATGTTTGCCGGGTACTCCATGTGCAACCTTTCGGCATAAATGGCCGCAGTGTTCAGGTCATTTTCATAATGAAGCTGGATCAACGACATGAACAACATGGATTCCACCCTGAGGTATACCGTGTTTTGAATGGCATGATTCAGTTGGGCCAGTCCCAGTTCCCGGTCACCATCCTGCATGAATGAGACAAGGGGTTTGTATATGGGGTGAGCCACAGGATACGCTTCTATATAATAATTGTATAGACCGGTTGAAAAGTAAAATTCCGGGAATTCATCCATCAGAGCAAAGCCCTCCCTGGTATGGTTGTACATGGTACGGAGATCAGGGACCACTTTACCGGATTTTCCATTATCGGCCCAGAACATGGCCTTGAAGGCCCTGCTGAACAGATCAAAAAAGATACCCTCCAAACGGGTGGCATCATGTTCCATCATCCCTTTGGCCCGGGCTATACTCATATCCATCATGGAAGTGAATAGTTCCGATTCGGGCTCATCAGGAGTCAGTGGAAAGTGTTCCCAGTAGATGATCAACGCTTCCAGGAATGGGGGGGCCGGGTGGTTCGGTGTTTTGACATCCAGAATCTGCTGGAAATGACGAGCCTTGACAAAGGAGAAATTGTAGGTATGCTTCAGGCAGCTATCTGCCAAAGCCATCAGGTCAGTCCTGTTGATGTATGTCGATTGGGCCTGAAGAGATGAAAAGCAACAGGCCAGGACCACCAGTATTACTGAATGCCGCCACATGAGGTAAAGATATATACATATTCTACTGCCATTACCACATTTTTTGCATTTTTGTGTTTTACCGGAAATGACATGATACAGATAGGAGATAAGATTGTAAGCAGGGATCTGTTCGATCAAAAGTTCATCTGTCATCTTGAAATATGTGAGGGGAATTGCTGCGTAATTGGAGATTCGGGAGCTCCTCTGGAAGATGATGAAGCAAAGATGCTTGAAAAGCATATCTCGGAGATAAAACCCTACATGAGGGCTGAGGGTATTCGTGAGGTCAGTGAACAGGGGAGCTGGGTGGTGGACAATGATGGAGATCAGGTGACCCCCCTGGTGGGCAGGGAGGAGTGCATCTATGTGGTGTTTGAGGATGGGATCGCAAAGTGTGCCATCGAAAAAGCATATGAAGACGGATCCATCTCATTTCAAAAGCCGGCTTCCTGTCATCTCTATCCCATCAGGGTGAACAAACTGAAGAACGCCATAGCCCTGAACTACCACCGTTGGGGCATTTGTGAACCTGCCAGGATCCTAGGCGAAAAAATGGGTGAACCGGTATTCAGGTTCTTGAAGGATTCCATCACCAGGGTTTACGGGCCTGACTTTTACAATGAAATGGAAATAGTATACCGTGAATTGATACAAGCAAATACAGATACCAATGAAAGAGATTAAGCGTTATGTAGATTCAAACAGGGACCGGTTCCTTGATGAGCTTTTTAACCTGATCCGGATTCCCTCCATCAGTGCCAAAGATGAAGCCAGAGAGGATATGCACCGTGCCGCTGAATTCATCAGGAAAAGCCTGCTGGAAGCCGGGGCTGACCATGCAGAGGTAAAGGAGACCGATGGCTGGCCGGTAGTCTACGGACACAAAATGGTGGATGATTCCCTTCCTACTGTACTGGTATACGGGCATTACGATGTTCAGCCAGCGGAACCCTTCGATCTCTGGGATTCACCACCTTTCGAGCCTGAGGTAAGAGACGGGAAAATTTATGCTCGTGGAGCTGATGATGACAAGGGGCAGCTTTTTATGCATGTGAAAGCTTTCGAGTTGATGAACAGGACCGGAACCCTGACCTGTAATGTAAAGTTCATGATTGAAGGGGAGGAAGAGATTGGATCTCCAAGCCTGAAACAATTCTGTAAAGAGAACAAGGAACTGCTGAAGGCCGATATTATTTTAATCTCGGATACCACCATGATTGCCCAGGACATCCCTTCCATTACAGTTGGTCTGAGAGGACTCAGTTATATGGAAGTTGAAATCACTGGACCAAACAGGGATCTCCATTCAGGTTTGTACGGTGGCGCTGTAGGCAATCCTGCCAACCTTCTTGCCAAAATGATCGCTTCCCTGACCGATGAGAACAATCACATCACCATTCCCGGATTTTATGATGATGTCCAGGATGTGTCTGACCAGGAACGGGCAGAAATGGCCAAGGTGCCTTTCGACCTCAATGCCTATAAAAAGGCACTGGAGATTGATGAGGTTGTGGGTGAAGAAGGCTATACCACCAACGAGCGTACGGGAATTCGTCCCAGTCTGGATGTGAATGGGATCTGGTCAGGTTATATAGGAGAAGGGGCAAAAACCGTGCTTCCATCCAAGGCATTTGCCAAGATCTCCATGCGCCTTGTGCCCAACCAGGATTCAAAGAAGATCGATGAACTTTTCATCGATCATTTTAACAACATGGCCCCAGCAGGGACCAGTGTGAATGTGAAAAGCCTTCATGGAGGACAGGGCTATGTAACCCCCATCGATTTTCCGGCATACCGTGCAGCAAGCAAAGCCATTGAACAGAGTTTTGGCAAAACCCCTATTCCGGTCAGGAGTGGGGGAAGTATTCCCATTGTGTCAGATTTTGAAGAGGTGCTGGGGATCAAATCAATCCTCATGGGTTTTGGGTTGGATTCGGATGCCATTCATTCTCCCAATGAGAATTATCCCTTGTTCAACTTTTATAAGGGGATTGAGACCATACCGCTTTTCTACAAATACTATGTGGAGGAAATGAAATAACAATCCCAGGAACCGATAGGGTATGAAGCCGCAGGATTTTTCCGGCAGCTTTTTTATTAAAAAACGTATAATTCGCACTAAAAGGTTGTTAAAAAGGGGTTATTGTAAGAAAAAAAGCAAAAATATTTTCTTTAAGTATAAAAATACGGGGGTATAATTAAATATTATATATATTTGCAGCAATAAATCCTATTTAGCAAATTAACTTAAATCATTCGTTATGGCGGTTATCAGATTTAAAGCACTGGAAAAGGTTTTTGACAGGAAACCTGTCCACGTAACCCCTCCTTCGGACAAGACATCGGATTACTATGCGATCAATGTGTTTGACAAGGTAAAGATGCAGAAATATCTTGCCAGAGATGCCTTCAATCATGTGATGGATGCTATTGAAAAAGGCACACCCATTGACAGGAGAAAAGCCGATTCAGTTGCTTCAGGTATGAAGGCCTGGGCCACGGAAAGAGGCGCTACGCATTATACCCACTGGTTTCAGCCCCTTACCGGCGGAACTGCAGAAAAGCATGATGCTTTTATACAGCCCAATAGTTATGGCGGCGTGGTCGAGGCATTCTCAGGTAATGCACTTGCCCAGCAGGAGCCTGATGCTTCTTCTTTCCCCAGTGGCGGGATCCGGAACACTTTTGAAGCTCGTGGATATACCGCTTGGGACCCAGCCTCACCGGCTTTTATCATTGATAATACCCTGAGTATCCCCACCGTGTTTATATCCTATACAGGCGAAGCACTTGACCATAAGACGCCCTTGTTAAAGGCGCTGAATGAGGTTGACAAGGCCGCCACAGCGGTTTGCCAGTTGTTCGATAAGAATGTTGCCAAGGTAAATGCAAATCTGGGCTGGGAACAGGAGTATTTCCTGATCGATGAAGCCCTGTATTATGCCCGTCCCGATCTTTCATTAACAGGGCGTACCCTGATGGGACATGCTTCACCCAAAGACCAGCAGTTGGATGACCACTACTTCGGGTCCATTCCTGAAAGGGTGACTGCATTCATGCATGACCTGGAATCTGAAGCATATAAACTGGGTATCCCGGTTAAAACCCGCCATAACGAGGTTGCTCCCAACCAATATGAACTGGCACCGGTTTTTGAGGAATGCAACCTGGCTGTAGACCATAATGTCCTGTTGATGGATCTGATGAAGAAAGTATCCAGGCATCATGGTTTCCGTGTATTGTTCCACGAGAAGCCCTTCCAGGGAATCAACGGAACAGGAAAGCACAACAACTGGTCACTTTCTACAGATACGGGTGTGATTCTGCACAAACCTGGAAAAAATCCAAAATCAAATCTGCAGTTTCTGACTTTCGTGGTGAATACCATTAAAGCAGTCTATGACCATCAGGACCTGTTGCTGGCAAGCGTGGCATCAGCATCCAATGCCCACCGGCTTGGTGCCAATGAGGCTCCGCCTGCTATTCTCTCCTGCTTCCTGGGCACAGAGGTTTCTGCCATGCTGGATCAACTTGAAGAACAGGTGACTAATAAGAAGATGTCGCCGGATGAGAAGACTGCCCTGAAGCTTGATATTGGTAAGATCCCTGAGATCCTACTTGACAATACGGACAGGAACCGGACTTCACCCTTTGCTTTTACAGGGAACAGGTTTGAATTCCGTGCGGTAGGTGGCAGTTGCAACCCTGCTGTACCGATGACCGTTCTTAACGCAGCAGTGGCAGCACAGTTGAAGGCGTTTACGCAAGAGGTTGAAGCGCTGGTGGAGAAGGGCGTGAAAAAGGATGAGGCTATTTTCCAGGTGCTCCGCGAAAATATTATCGCTTCAAAAGCCATTCGTTTTGAAGGAGATAACTACAGCCAGGACTGGGTGAAGGAGGCTGCAAAGCGGGGGCTCACCAATGAAATGGATGTACCCAAAATGCTAGCGGCATACCTGAGCGAGAAAGCCAAAAAGCTCTTCTTTGACCTGGGTATTTTTACTGAGTCCGAGCTTGAAGGACGTGTGGAGGTTATGTTTGAAGAGTACACCAAGAAGATACAGATTGAGGCCAGGGTCCTTGGAGACCTTTCCATCAATCATATTGTGCCCACGGCTGTAAAATACCAGAACAGACTCGTTGAGAATGTGCTGGGGCTGAAGCAGATCTATGGTGATGAGTACGAACAGCTTGCCGGCAACCGGATGGAGCTGATCAAAGAGATCTCAGACCATGTGACTACGATTAAAATGGGCGTGAATGACATGGTGGAGGCAAGAAAAGTGGCCAACAAGCTGGGAGATGAGAAGGAGAAAGCCAAGGAGTATTCAAAGTCTGTGATACCCTACCTTGAAAAGATTCGCTATCATATCGATAAGCTGGAGCTTGTTGTGGATGATGAGATCTGGCCTCTTCCCAAGTACAGGGAGTTGTTATTCTCAAGTTAACCCTGCCTAAATTCCATAATCCAAGGCCCTCTGCGAAAACAGGGGGCTTTTTTTCATTCAGCACGCAAATAAAGAGCCGTTTAATTACGTTTCATATTCATCGAAAAAAAAGGTAATTTTATCGAATTGTAAAAACGGGCACGACTATGCATAACAATATCAGATTCATCTTTCTGGCCCTTGTGGCTGTCATTATATTTACCCTCCCGGCTGATGCACAGAAGAAGCAGAAGGATTCAAGAGCACAGGCCGCATTTGAGGCGGGTGAATATTTTTCAGCCATAGATCTCTATAAAGATGCCTACAACAAGGTAAGCAAGGATCAGAAGACAGCCATTTTTTTCAAGATCGGGGAGTGTTACCGGATACTAGGAGATGCCAGATCGGCTGTATTGTGGTATAAGAAGGCGGTACGGGAAGAGTACCAGGATCCGATTATATTTCTGAGATACGGGCAGATGTTGCTGGAGAATGAGCAGTATGAAGAGGCGGGGGAGGAGTTTAAAAAGTATGTGGAACTGGTTCCGGATGACCCCAGGGGTGGTATTGGGATTGAATCATGCGAGGCAGCCATCGTCTGGAATGAGAATCCAACCGGTTACATTGTTGAGAATATGAGGATTTTTAACTCAAGGCAGCGGGATTTCAGCCCCGCCTATATCAATGAAGCATATACGGAGGTGCTATTTACCTCTACACGGGAAGAATCCATGGGCAATGAAACCCACGGGGCTACCGGCCAGAATTTCGCGGATATATTTGCATCCAGCATGGACCGCAAGGGGAAATGGAGTGTACCTGTTCCGGTGGAAAGTCTCAATACTGAGTTTGAGGAAGGGACGCCCTGTATATCGCCAGATTTTACAGAACTCTATTTTACCCGTTGTAAGAAGGGCAAAAATCAGCAGTTGGGTTGCCAGATTTACAAAACAACGGCAGCGGGTGGTGAGTGGTCTGAGCCCGTGATGGAGTTTGAAGCTCTGGGAGACAGCATTACCACAGCGCATCCTGCCATTTCCCCGGATGGGAAAATCCTCTATTTTGTATCCGATATGCCGGGGGGCCTTGGGGAGAATGATATCTGGAAGGTGACAAGTGACGGAGGCAGCTGGGGTGATCCGGTCAACATGGGTGAAGAGATTAATACACCCGGAAATGAACTATATCCTTATGTACACGCTGACGGGACCCTCTATTTTTCATCCGACAGCAGGGTTGGACTGGGTGGATTGGATATCTATAAAGCCGTTGAGGATGAAACAGGAGCCTGGAAGCTGGAAAACATGAGGCCGCCCATCAACTCCCCTGAGGATGATTTCGGGATTGTCTTTGAAGGTAAAGTGGAAAAGGGATTTTTTAGTTCATCCAGGAAAGGGCATGGAAATGATGAGATATTCTCCTTTGTTTTGCCACCCCTTGAATTTGATGTGAACGGTGTAGTAAAAGATGAGCGTACTGACCAGATCCTGCCCGGATCTGTTGTCAGGTCAGTTGGAAGCGACGGGATTACCGTGGAGAGCACTACGGGTGATGAAGGTTCCTTCAGGTTTATGTTGAAACCCGGGACGGATTATGTATTCATTGCCAGTCAGCCAGGTTACCTGAATGGAAAAGTTCGTGAGTCCACACGGGGTCTTGATCAAAGCAAGGTGTTCGAAGTAACCATCTACCTTGCATCAACCAGACGGGTCATTGAACTTCCGAATATCTTCTACGATTTTGCGAGGTGGGACCTCAGGCCAGAGTCCATGGTTTCACTGGATAACCTGGTGGAGACCTTGAATGATAACCCCAACGTGACCATCGAGCTGATGTCCCATACCGACTCAAGGGGTACACCGGCTGACAACCAGGAATTGTCTCAGAAGAGGGCACAGTCTGTGGTGGATTACCTGATATCCAAAGGGATCGCTGCAGACCGGCTTGTGGCTGTGGGTTATGGGGAATCTCAGCCCAAGGTAGTGGATGAGAAGATCAAAGCATCCCTTGATTTCCTTGAACTGAATGAGGTTCTTACGGATGAATTCATTAACCAGCTGCCAAGTCCGGATCTCCAGGAGAAAGCGCACCAGGTGAACAGGCGGACCGAGTTCAAGGTATTGTCGACTGATTACATTCCGCAAAATTAGGTTGAATGAGTCCATCTTCCCGTTATTTGCAGCGAGGTGTTTCATCCGGAAAGGAGGATGTGCATCATGCCATCAGGAATGTGGATAAAGGGTTATTCCCCAACGCCTTTTGCAAGGTAATCCCCGATACACTTACAGGTGATCCTGATTATTGCCTGGTCATGCATGCGGATGGAGCCGGGACCAAATCTTCACTGGCCTATGTGTACTGGAAAGAGACAGGTGATCTTTCAGTCTGGAAGGGAATTGCCCAGGATGCCATTGTGATGAACCTGGATGATCTGCTTTGTGTGGGTGTGACAGGTGATATACTTATTTCTTCCACCATTGGAAGAAATAAGAACAAGATCCCGGGTGAGGTCATTTATGCTATCATTCATGGTACTGAAGAGATTCTTGAAGCGTTGCGAAATCAGGGGGTTCCCATCTACAGCACAGGCGGTGAAACTGCAGATGTGGGTGACCTGGTCAGGACCATTATCGTGGATTCAACCGTTGTTGCCCGCATGAGAAGGGACCAAATCATCGAGAACAACATCAAACCCGGGAATGTGATTGTAGGCCTCTCTTCCTCCGGACAGGCCTCCTATGAGGACTCCTATAACGGGGGCATGGGAAGCAACGGGCTCACTTCTGCCCGGCATGATGTTTTTGGTGGATTTTTGGCTGAAAAATACAAAGAGAGCTATGATCCCGAGCTGCCCGGTTCCCTTGTCTATTCCGGCAGCCGGTCCCTTACCGAGTTGATAGAAGATGTGGGGGTGGATGCCGGGAAGCTGGTACTTTCGCCAACCCGGACATATGCACCGGTGATCCGTGAAGTGGTTGCAAAGCTGAGAGACAGGATCAGCGGCATGATTCATTGTTCGGGAGGAGCCCAGACCAAGGTATTGCATTTTGCAGGCCATGTGCACATCATCAAGGATAATCTGTTTCCCGTACCGCCTCTGTTCGGAATGATCCGGCAGGAGTCCGGAACACCCTGGAAAGAAATGTACCAGGTGTTTAACATGGGGCATCGCTTCGAGATCTACACGGATGAGAAAGCGGCTGAAGAGATGATTGCCATTGCCGGGAAATATAACATAGAGGCCAGGATGGTAGGAAGGTGTGAAGCCCTGGATCATAAAAAACTGACCATCCGGAGTGAATACGGAGAGTTTGTATACAGCGATTAAAATTCATGGGATGGGAGAGAATATGATATTAAGCCGGTTGGAGGGGGTGAAAGCCAGGTTCGACGAAGTGGGCCAGCTGATTAATGATCCTTCGGTGATCTCTGACATGAAAAAGTATGTGAAGCTAAACAGGGAGTACAAGCATCTGGAACCACTTGTAGAGGCATATGATGCCTTCAGCAACCTTCTAAGCAACATTCAAAGCGCCAGGGAGATCCTGGCAGAAGAGAAGGATGAAGAACTCCGTGAAATGGCAAAGGAGGAATTGGATCTTTGCCAGCATCAGCTACTCCCGCTTGAGGAGGAGATCAAGCTGCTCCTTTTGCCCAAAGATCCGGAGGATGAGAAATCGGCTATTGTAGAGATCCGGGCAGGAACAGGAGGTGATGAGGCCAGCATATTTGCCGGTGACCTCTACCGCATGTATTCCAAGTATTTTGAAATAAAGGGATGGAAGGCCTCCACTACAAGTTTTACAGAAGGAACTGTAGGAGGATTTAAAGAAATCATCATGAACGTGACAGGGGAGGGTGTGTACGGTATCATGAAATACGAATCTGGTGTTCACAGGGTGCAGCGGGTTCCCCAGACAGAAACACAGGGAAGGGTACATACTTCTGCTGCCACGGTGGCTGTTCTTCCGGAAGCCGAGGATTTCGAAGTTCAGGTAAACCAGTCGGATATCCGGAAAGACACATACTGTTCATCCGGACCGGGTGGCCAGTCTGTGAATACCACCTATTCGGCCATCCGACTGACCCACATGCCCACGGGGATTGTAGTTACCTGCCAGGATGAAAAGTCACAGTTGAAGAACCTGGATAAAGCCATGAAGGAATTGCGGTCAAGGCTCTATAACCTGGAATATCAGAAACGCATTGATGAAATCTCTTCCAAACGGAAAACCATGGTCTCCTCGGGGGACCGGTCAGCCAAAATTCGGACTTACAATTATCCTCAGGGGAGGGTTACCGACCACAGGATCAACCTGACCCTGTACAACCTCCAGGCCATCATCAACGGAGACCTGCAGGAGGTGATTGAAAAACTCCAGATGGCAGAAAATGCAGAGCGCTTGAAGGAGAGCGGAATGGAGTAAACGGGTAGGACATTTAATAAAAGGAAAACATGAACGCAGAAGAGTTATTCAGGAATATACAACGTAAAAAGAGTTTCCTCTGCGTGGGTCTCGATACTGATTATAAGAAAATCCCCAGGATGCTGCTGGATCTGGAGTACCCCATTTTTGAGTTCAACAAACACATCATTGATGCCACCGCAGAGTTGGCAGTGGCCTACAAACCCAATCTTGCCTTTTATGAAAGCATGGGAGCTGCCGGATACATCAGCCTTGAAATGACCATTTCATATCTCAGGCAGACCTATCCGGATGTATTCGTGATTGCAGATGCAAAACGGGGAGATATCGGGAACACGTCACGCCTGTATGCCAGGGCATATTTTAATACCCTTGATTGCGACGCCATCACGCTCTCTCCTTATATGGGATACGACAGCATTGCTCCATTTCTGGAGGTAGAGGACAGGTGGGCCGTGCTTCTTGCACTTACCTCCAATGAGGGTTCCGCGGATTTTCAGCAGATTGAGACAAAAAATGGTCTCCAGTTGTATGAACAGGTGATTATTACTTCGGCAGGCTGGGGAACTGTAAACAACACCATGTATGTGGTTGGAGCTACCAAAGCCACCGAACTGCAGCACATCAGAACACTGATACCTGAACATTTTCTGCTTGTACCCGGAGTGGGAAGCCAGGGCGGCAGCCTCTATGATGTAGCTGAATACGGGATGAACGATCGCTGCGGGTTACTCGTCAATGCCAGCAGGTCAATTATCTATGCCGACGGAACCAATAAATTTGAGCGGGCAGCCCGGGATCAGGCTTCCATTCTCCAGAAACAAATGGAGGTTGCATTGAAAAACCGGAATCTGCTTTAACGAACCAGCTCTTTCACTTTTCCGGCTGCTTCCTCAAGGGTAATGGCTGAATGTACCTCAAGCCCCGAATTGTCAATCAACACTTTTGCTTCTTCTGCGTTGGTTCCCTGGAGCCTGACAATGACCGGGATATTGATCTGACCGATGGACCTGTAAGCCTCCACCACGCCCTGTGCCACCCGGTCACACCTGACAATTCCACCAAAAATATTGATCAGAATGGCCTTTACGCTGGGATCCTTGAGGATGATCCTGAATCCCGCTTCCACGGTTTGCGCATTGGCAGTACCCCCCACATCGAGGAAGTTGGCGGGTTCACCTCCTGAAAGCTTAATGATGTCCATGGTGGCCATGGCCAGACCGGCACCATTCACCATACAACCTACATTCCCTTCAAGCTTAATGAAATTGAGATTGAATTTCCCGGCTTCAACCTCTGTGGGATCCTCCTCGTTCAGGTCACGCATGACACCGTAATCAGGGTGCCTGTAAAGGGCATTGTCATCAATGTTTACTTTGGCGTCGGCTGCCATAATCTTGTTATCGGATGTTTTAAACACCGGGTTGATCTCGAACAGTGATGCATCTGACTTTTCATAGGCCTTGTAAAGGGCTTCTGTGAATTTTACCATCTCTTTGAAGGCCTGCCCCGACAAACCAAGATTAAAGGCAATTCGCCTGGCCTGGTAAGGCATGATCCCCACCCGGGGATCGATCTCTTCCTTGAATATCAGGTGCGGGGTCTTTTCAGCAACCGTTTCGATATCCATACCTCCTTCGGTGGAGTACATGATGATGTTTCTTCCCGTTTCCCTGTTGAGGAGCACACTCATGTAGAACTCCTGGGGTTTGGATTCACCGGGGTAAAAGATGCCTTGCTCAATGAGGATCTTGTGGACGATCTTGCCTTCGGGACCCGTCTGATGGGTTACCAGGTTCATTCCGAGAATTTCCCGGGCATAGGACTTCACTTCCTCCAGGGATCTGGCTATTTTAACACCTCCTCCTTTACCACGGCCACCTGCATGGATTTGAGCCTTTACAGCCCACGTCTCTGTTCCGGTCTCAGTCTTGATCCGCTTTGCTGCTTCAATGGCTTCTTCAGGTGTATAGGCTACAGCACCTAAGGGGACTGCCACACCAAAGCCTTTCAGGATCTTCTTGCCCTGGAATTCATGTATATTCATATTGAAACGATATTTATTCTAACTCAATGGGATTGAATATTCCGTTGTAATTTTACAAATTTAGTAAAACAACGGACAGGAGAAAGGGAAAAGGAAAAAGGAAAAATCTTTAAATTCATGCAAAAGTTGCAGAAATGAGGAAGCTTCAGAATGATGAACTTGAACGAATCAGTGTGGAGGAGTATAAGAAGTCCAGGAAGATACCTGTGGTTGCTGTGCTGGACAACGTGAGAAGCCAGAACAACATTGGTTCAGTGTTCCGGACCGCAGACGCCTTCCGTCTGGAAGGCATCTTTCTTTGTGGAATTACAGCCACTCCTCCACACAGGGAGATTCATAAGACTGCCCTTGGCGCGACCGAATCTGTACCATGGGAATACCGGGAGGAGACTACCATGGCCATCGGTGAACTGAAGCGAAAGGGTTACATGATCCTGTCTGTGGAACAGACCGAGGGTGCAATCCCTTTGAATGAACTCAGGCTCTCCGGGCAGGAGAAGATTGCTCTTGTATTTGGGCATGAAATACGAGGCGTAGATCAGAAGGTGGTTGATATGAGTGACATGACCATTGAGATTCCCCAGTTCGGGACAAAACACTCCCTGAATATCTCGGTTGCAGCCGGTATCGTCATCTGGGAACTATCCAGGCAGTTTCCAATGAAAATCCAAAAGTGAGTCTTGTATAGAAAAGAGACTGACTCAAAAGTCCCTTTTTATTCAATTCTAAGGGATGCTTACGAATAAGCATCCCTTAGAAAATAGAAGAGGCTACCCCTTCTGAGACAGCCTCCTTCCATATGATAAAACACCTTATTGACCTATTCAACCACGGCTTTGAATTCAGCTGTTTCGAACAGTTTAGCGAACTCAAGGTCTTTCTTGGCGTGGTCCTTCATCATCTGAGGTGACTTGCAATTTGCGACTGCATTTTTCAGATTTTCTATTGCCACCTCAGGTTTGTCCTGGTTTGCAGCAATTACTGCCAGCAGGTATGAACGGTATGGTGACTCCTGATCAAGGTTTGCAGCAACTCTCCATGCTCCTTCTGAATCTCCGTTCAGGTACATGGCAAGTGCAGCGTTGAAGGAAGGAGCACTTCCGAAGTAGTTCAAAGCGGATTTATAGTCTCCTTCAATGATATTGATAATTCCCAGGTTATAGTTGACTTTTTCCCCGGCACCCAGTGAAGCAGTAAAGGCTTCTTTAGCACCAGCAATATCACCTTTGGCCAATGCCACGACACCCAGGTTGTTGTTGATATTGTCATGATCCTTCAGGCCTTTGGCGGTTTTGAAGGAAGCAGCAGCTTCATCAACTTTTCCCAACTCAAAGAGGGCGACACCTTTGTTGTTATGGGCACGAACGCAATTGGGGGCTACTTGAGCAGCTTTGGAATAAATGGCCAGTTTGGTTTCGTTGTCATCAAAGAGTGTTGCTGTATAGAGCAATTCTTCAAGAACCAGTGTGTCAGGATTGCTGGTCCATAGTTCCTTCAGCTCCTGGTCACTCCATCCGATCTTCTCCATGTTCACAGTGAATTTGGACCTCCTGAGCTGGGGAAGAATCTGTTCAGCTAATACTTCAAAAGCTGCAGAAAGGTTTCTGATCTCCTGTTCGCGGACAACCGGATCAGAATGCATACTCAGAACCCTGAGGATCATCTCTTTATCCTGAATGTTTGAAGCTTCAAGTAATTTCTTGAATCCTTCCCAGTCTTCGGGGGTGGAAAGCAGGCTCATTAATTCATCAGCCACCTGGATTTTGGCTTTCTTGAGCTGCCCTTCCAGGTATTTATCAGCAGTTTTCTTTCGTTGTTCAGCCAGTTTTGTATTCAGATCCAGTGCTCCATCGGGAGATGCATATGCTGAAATCTCAATTCCTTTCAAATCAAGCCTATCGTTTGCATTGGCTTCCTGCAGGGTAGCATTCAATTTGCTGATCTCTTCTTTTCCCATTTCTGATCTGCGGACATCAGCCCTGTTGATCACATACTTAATGTCAGCTTCATAGGATTCGGGCACAATCTGCTTATAATTGTCACTGAAGGAAAGCAACTTGGCCTTTTTTGAAACCAGCAAGGGGGTTGTAATGATTCCATCTGCGAGCTTGACCGTTCCAATGTCAGTGGATTTGTCTTTCACTGCAGCTGAAATATTGAATGACAGTTCTGACATCATCATGGGATCTTCGTAGGTAAAAGAAACGGGATGTGTAGCTGAGCCCCCATTGTCGAAACTGACGGGCTTGTTGTTTGCTGAAACGTCCTGTCCCTGCAATACGAGAGGATCAAGTGTTTTTTCACCACCTTCATACTTGAGAACGGGAGTGAGCGTTACAACGGCCTTTTTATTGAAATATTTTGCCGGGTATTTGACGCTGATGGTTGCATTCACATCACCCCCATGCATTTCCAATACTTCAGGTGCGACGCTGTAACTTACCAAATCAGAGTCCTTAATCATTTTATTCACTCCTCCACAGCTGCTGAGAACAGCTGCTACAAGTATGAAAATCGCTAAGGTTTTAAGGTTTTTCATGTCAATTCTGGTTATTTGTTTAATACTTAATGTTTTCGGAGCTTAGTTATTCCTATTACAAACTTAACAATATTTTGTCAAAATTAAACATTTATATGTCGAATGTCAGCATTTGTTATAAAATTAGCATATTCATCCCCTGTCTGAAGTCCCCCTCATAGATATGCTTCTTAAGACGCTCATAATCTGAACGATTATTAACAAATTCCAGATTACTTGCATCAATCACAACAATCTTCAGGTCGGTCTGTGATTTGAAGAAGCCAAAATAGCCATCCTGAACCTCCTTCAGGTAGTCAGCCTTGATGTTTTGTTCGTATGAACGCCCCCTGATCCGGATGTTATCCAGGAGCCTCTCCACCGGGACATGCAGATAGACGTAGAGATCAGGCCTGGGTGCCTGGAGGTTGATGATGGAAAAGAGTTTTTCGAAGAGCTTCATTTCATCATCCTTTAAATTGTATTTGCTGAAAATGAAGGATTTGGAAAGGAAATAGTCGCTTATTACGGTCTGCCCGAAAAGGTCGGGATGCCCAAGTTCTGATTTGATCTGCTGGTACCGCTCCGACAGGAAAGACAACTCCAGCTGAAATGCATACCGCTCAGGATCTTCATAAAACTTGGCCAGAAACGGATTGTCGCTGAATTGCTCCAGGATCAGCCTGCTTCCTGTCTCCTGAGCCAGCATGGAGGCCAATGTGGTTTTCCCGGCTCCGATGTTACCTTCAATAACCAGATAGTTGTATTTCAAAGTTCAGGAGTAAATTCTTATCATTCCGGGATTGAAAATACATGGTTTCAAAATAGTGTGCAATTCCCGGGAGCATATTTTTAAATTGAAATAAAAAAACCCGCTCGGCATGGAACGGGTTTTTTTGTGATTGTGAATTTTAGTTCTTTTCCGGTTTGGGTAGAAGGGCTTTCCGGGAAAGCTTCAGTTTGCCGCTCTTTTCGTCCACGGCGATAAGCTTCACTTCGATTTCCTGTCCTTCCGTGAGAACCTCTTCAACTTTCTCGAGCCTTCTGTGCTCAATTTCAGAGATGTGCAGCAGTCCGTCCTTGCCTGGAAGAATCTCAACAAATGCTCCGTAAGGAGTGATGGTTTTGACTTTGCCTTTATATACAGTACCTGCTTCAGGTACAGCAACGATTCCCTTGATCCAGTTCATGGCGGCATCAATGGACGCTTTATCAACTGCAAAAACATCAACAATTCCCACACTGTCAATCTCCTCAATGGTGATTGTGCTGTTGGTTTGGGCCTGGATCTCCTGGATCACTTTGCCTCCGGGTCCTATGACAGCGCCAATCATATCCTTGGGAATCTCGATTCTTTCGATTCGCGGTGTATGAGGTTTGTAATCTGCATTAGGTTTGGCAATGGTCTCGCTCATCTTATCCAGGATATGGAGCCGGCCTTTTTTTGCCTGGTCCAGTGCCTGGGATAAAATCTCATAGGAAAGTCCTTCCACTTTGATATCCATTTGCGTGGCAGTAATTCCGTCACGGGTTCCGGTTACTTTGAAGTCCATATCACCCAGGTGGTCTTCATCGCCAAGTATATCGGAAAGGATTGCAAATTTGGACGAACCTTTGTCGGTGATCAGTCCCATGGCAATACCGGAAACCGGCTTTTTAATCTGTACCCCGGCATCCATTAATGCAAGTGTCCCGGCACAAACTGTAGCCATAGAAGAGGAACCGTTGGATTCCAGAATATCGGAAACAATTCTGAGCGTATAAGGCATCTCGTCAGCAGAGGGCAGAATTCCTTTCAGGGCCCTGTGGGCCAGGTTCCCATGTCCGACTTCCCTTCGGCTTGTCCCCCTGTTGGGACGCGCTTCGCCGGTTGAGAAAGCAGGGAAATTATAGTGGAGAAGGAATTTATCATTCCCTTTCTTCATTACATCGTCGATAAGTTTCGCATCCATCTTCGTACCCAGTGTAACTGTGGTAATGGATTGGGTTTCACCCCTGGTGAAAACTGCTGAACCATGTGCCGAAGGCAGGTAATCCACTTCACTCCAAATGGGACGGATCTGATCAGTCTTTCTTCCATCAAGCCGGATTGCGTCGTCCAGGATTGCACGCCGAACTGCCTCTTTCTCCACATCGTGGTAATATTTACTTACCAGATTCTCATTCACTTCACCTTCTTCTCCAGCCTCTTCCAAAAGTTTTACGAGCAAATCTTCCTTTATTTTATGGAAAGCTTCGCTTCTTGCATGCTTGTCATCATTGCCCGATTTGGCAATTTTATAGGCAGCATCGTAGGTCTCTTTCCAGACCCTTTTACTGAGTTCCTCATCATTGACATCGTGGCAATATTCGCGTTTCACCTCTTTACCAACCTTCTTCGAAAGTGCAAGCTGTGCTTTACACATGGGTTTGATGGCCTCGTGAGCGAATTTAATGGCTTCGAGCATCTCTGCTTCGGAGACCTCCTTCATTTCGCCTTCAACCATCAGGATGTTGTCATAGGTTGCACCCACGATAATTTCAATGTCGGCATTTTCCAGCTGGGAAAAGGTGGGATTGATTACCATTTTCCCTTCCACGCGGGCCACGCGGGCCTCTGCAATCGGGCCATGGAAAGGTACATCTGATACAGCAAGTGCAGCTGAGGCAGCCAGTCCGGCAAGCGCATCGGGAGGTGTATCACTTTCGGCTGACATCAATGTGACATTCACAAAAGTCTCAGCATGATAATCATCAGGGAAGAGGGGACGCAAGGCCCTGTCAACCAATCTGGCTACAAGGATTTCATAATCTGAAGGCCTGGCTTCCCTTTTGAGGAATCCCCCCGGAAATTTCCCAAGGGCCGCATATTTTTCTTTATAATCTACTGAAAGAGGCATGAAATCCACATCCTCTTTGGCCTCTTTTGAACTGACCACTGTGGCCAGCAACATGGTATCGCCCAGGCGAACCATCACAGCGCCGTCGGCTTGTTTTGCCAGTACACCGGTTTCTATGCTAATGGACCGACCATCACCAAGATCGATGATCTCTTTTATTGCTTCTGGTTTTGACATAAGATTTGATTAAATGCAATGGTTGAATACGAAAAAAGGCAATTTGTAAATTGCCTTTTCTTCGTAACGAATATTTTTACTTTCTGATTTTCAAGGACTTGATAATAGCGCGATAACGCTCGATGTCTTTCTCCTTGAGATAATCGAGTAATTTCCTCCGCTTACCAACAAGTTTAAGAAGTGCCCTCTGGGTACTGTAGTCTTTCTTGCTGATCAGAAGGTGTTGTGTAAGGTGGTTGATCCTGGTAGTGAAAATAGCGATCTGGCCTTCGGCTGAACCCGTATCAGCTTCGGATTTTCCATACGTCTTGAAGATTTCCTTCTTCTTCTCAGTTGTTAAATACATCCTGTTTTTTCTGCTTTTAAAACCTGTTTCAAAAATTGAGTTGCAAAGGTATTTATTTATTTTGAATTACCAATAAGGCAAAGTAAGAAATTAACGTATGCCACTGTGCAGAAAATCAAATGTTTGTGCTGCTCTCAAAGGGTGTATTCCTATCCTATCTCTCTGTGGTAATATTTTGCAGGAGGTTATTGATCTGTTTCCTTGTCCCAAGGGCAAAAAGTTTATCGGTGGGGGTAAGGGTGGTTTCCGGAACCGGGTTGATCAGAAACGAATTGTCTTCTCTTTTCATCCCGATGATGTTGGCTCCGGATTCATTTCGGATGTCCAGTTCCCTGATAGATTTTCCCGCAAAGCAGGAGGCAAGTTTTTCACATGAAATCTGTTCCAGAACCACATTTTCGACACTTTGAAGAAGCATGAAATCCACAAATTCAACGATGTCGGGTTGAGCCACCAACTTGGCCATCCTTTGTCCTCCGATTTTATCCGGCATGATCACATTGGTGGCACCGGCCCGCTTTAGTTTTCGATCTGAATTATCCACAGATGCACGGGAGATGATCGTGAGATCCGGATTGATCTCTTTGGCAGTTAGCACAACAAACAGATTGTCAGCATCCTGTGGAAGTGTGGTGATCAGGGCCCTGGCGTCGTTCAGGTTGGCCTGTTTAAGGATATCTTCGTCGGCTGCATCACCTTCAATATAGAGCATACCGGGAATTTCCCTTAATGCCCGGACCAATTCAACATCCTTTTCAATAACGATGGTGGGCACCTTGTGCTCCAGGAGCTCGGCTGTTGCCTGTTTCCCATTCCGCCCATATCCACAAATCACTACGTGATCGCTTAGTCTGTTCATCTTTCTTTTCACTTTGGTGTCTTTATATGTATTTCTGAAAACGCCCTCCACAATGAAACGTGTCAGGGTTGTTACCGCATATGCAAAAATTCCTATCGAGACAACCACAAGAATGGAAGTGAACCACATACCTGTATTGTCAAGTTGATGAACCTCTTCAAATCCAACTGTGGCGACGGTAATGATGGTCTGATAGATGGCTTCTGAAAGCGTAAATCCCAGCAGTCTGTACCCGGTGGATCCTACCACCAGAATAAAAAACAGCAATCCCACTGTATAATATGCATGTTTCAGACTTTTGTTTCTCATCCCTTGTATTTTTTTATCAATTCCGCTCCTATCTTACATTCAAGACATCGCTTTGGTTTACAATACGCATTGTGAAGCTGGATCAGGGCCTGACTCTCAAACGCTCCTTTTGGGACCAATCCAAAATTAATCCATTTTTTTGTGATACTGTTAGATTCTGCCTTAAGTTCTGAAAGCATGGATGTTCCCAGGTTTATGGCATGGATATGTTGCTTTCTGTTTCCAAATGTGAAAAGAAAAGGAACAATGGCGTTGATGATCAGTGTCCTGATGGATTCATGTCCCAGGTATTTGGGGATTTCGGAAGAGTCTTTTCCCATTGTATAATGGGTGTTCCAATATTCACTGGCACAAACTTTCAACAGCTGTTCGACCTCGGCAAGTGAGGAAGTATCCAGGAGTGTTTGCAACAGCGGAAAACGAAGGTTGACCAGCGAGGCAAATTGTGAGATCCGAAGGGTGGGGAAGGATGCCGGGCGTAAACGCAGGAATTTCCACAGATACCTGTTAACACTGGGTCCGGATAGCTTTTTCGAATAGTGGAGGTATCGCTGGTAGAGGTCCGATGCATAGGGCCCTAGTGGAATACCATCATATAAAAACCCTGCCTGACCAAACAGGATTCCCTCCAGGTCAGCCACGCTGTCCCTGCACCCGATCAGCAACTCATAGGGGATGCCTGCAGCTGTCATTTCAAAGGGAAGGCTGTTGATGGGCAGTCCAAAACCGGATGCCAGGATTTTATACAGGGAGATATCCCAGTCAGGTCCATTCCGGCTGATCATGGTATCGATCATAAGGCTTTTTTGAACCAGCCGTTCCGATTGAAGGGTAGTGAGCCATTTCCGGATCACCACGGTGGACATGTGATGAATAAAAGGATGGCAGGGCAACCATGAGTCAGCCTTAAGCAGAGCCTGATAACAGCTTTGAAGTTCTTTCGGATAGTCAAGTAAAAGGGTGGGGATCCTTTTTCCCAGGTGGTTTAAAACCGGCCTGTCATCATGTGTTACCACATGCAGGATCACATTGTTGTAAGCAGGATCATGATGGTGTCCATGTTCTTCCCAGTCCGATGCACGAAGGTGAATTTCAACATTTCCGGCCCAGATGATTCCATCAATCCTGATTTTTGCATTAAAAAAATCAGGGCCTGCATGGAGGTTCATTTCTCCGGGGGTAATGACACCAAGACTCCTTCCGCAGGTGGTTTTTAAGTCCTGTTGATTAAATAATCTGTATTTCCAGATAAAGTAAAGAAACGATTCCCCTGGCATTTTTTGATGGAGCAAATTCTTTTATTCATGTGATGAAGGGGTGGTTTATCGATTTTGCTTTTGCTATTTTTACAGCATGAAAAATTTTCTGATGGTTCTGACTTGCATGATGACCATCCTTATTTTGGGATGTAGCCGGGATCAATTGACCGGGCAGCAGGATCAACTCATTCAGGCCACCATCTGGTTCCAGCATTCTGCAGAAATGAGGGCTCTTTACTACCAGTCTTATCATTGGGCCGGACGGGAACTTGACCAAAAGGTTTCAGAAGGTTCTGAAAAGCCTTTGGCAGTGGTGCTTGATATTGATGAAACGATACTTGATAATTCTCCACAGACTGCACAGCAGATCGTTGAGGGCGTGCCTTTCACCGATGCAATGTGGGATGAATGGTGTTCTCTGGCGCAGGCTCAACCTTTGCCGGGAGCCCTGGACTTCACAAAAAGTGCTGCAGAAAAGGGTGTGGAACTATTCTATATCTCCAACCGTGGAAACCATTTGTTGGGTGTTACTCTTGAAAACCTCAGGGCAGCGGGGTTCCCTTTTGCAGATAGCAGCCATGTCTTGCTTAAAACCAGTACTTCCGTCAAAGATCTGAGGCGTGAAAAGGTGAAAGAAACCCATGAGATTGCTTTGCTGATTGGGGACAACCTGGGCGATTTCAGCGGAATATTCGATGAGAGGTCGGATGGACTTGCAAATGAACGTGTCGATGAAAACAAGGATTTGTTTGGAACTACCTTCATTATCCTCCCGAATCCCATGTATGGAAGCTGGGAGAAACCTTTTCGAAGCGAATCCCCGGAAAAGACACGCTCGCTAAATAAAGAGAAGTTAAGAACCTACAGGCATTAAAATGCATAAGCGAGTCCCACCGATGCTTCGAGGGTTCTGACGAAAAACTCCGAATGGACGGGTGGTACATCTGCCACACCCTGGAACAGTTCGAAGTAGTTAAATTTTGCCCGACTCTGGGTAAAATCAGCACCAAGCTTGAGCGCCAGGTTTTCATTTAATTTGAACCTGAGACCACCGCCGGCTGTGAAACCTAAGGCGATCTTGCTGTTGCTCACTGTGGTAAAAATCTCTGTCCCATCGTCCAGTGGTATGTAAAGCTCCTGGTCAGGTGGCCTGAGTACACTGATCCCCGCCAGCACCCTTACATCCAGGTAAAGCCTCTGGGTGGCCCGGACGGAGAAGTGCGGGCCGAGGAAAATGTTGATGTAGTTCCAAAACCCTGATCCGTACTCGGCTACTCCCGGTGGGATATCGATGATGGAGGATGCATTCTCTTCAATATAGGTGATCATATCCTGAAGGATTGAGTCACGAATTGCATAATTGGAGCCGAATGAGAATGAGCCGCCTATTCCCAGGTATGACCCCGGGAAATATCCGGCATCAAATTTAATGGCTCCTCCTGTTTTTGCATAACCGCTTGAGGCCAGGTTACCGGTTGAGGCGTATTCACCCAGCGGGATACTGGCGCCGAATGAAATACTTGCAAAGTTCTGTTGTGCAAAGACCGGAAGGCCTGTAAAAAATATAATGATCCATCCAAATCTTCTCATCTCCATGCAATTTCCATTAAAAATAGAAAAACTATCTCAATTAGACCTTTTCCCTCTTAAAAGGCATGGTCATACACCGTACCCCGCCTCCACCTCGTGAGAGTTCAGCCCCATCGACGGTAAGAACGTATTTCCGGTATCCGGAAAGATCGACTTGTCCCCCGGTCACATCTTTGGATTTGATAATCTCATACCCTGACTGGCTGAGGTTCTCCAGTGTATGGATGTTCCTGTTGTAGCCGATCAGTTTTCCCGGTCCGATGGCGAAGAAATTGGCTCCGCTGTGCCATTGCTCCCTTTCCTGGACCATTGTATCATTGGTGCCACCACAGAAGGAAGGTTTCAGGTCCATTCCCAGGTCGGCCAGCGCATTCACAAGATTTGCTGCGTTATTGATGGAGACCACCTTTCCGTTTTCCAGGTCTATCCGGATGGTCTGGTATTTATTGGAATGCAGGATCAGGGGTTCAAAAATCATGCACGAATCGTGATCAAGCAAGGTGAAAACCATGTCCAGGTGGATGAATGATTCAGGCAAAGCGGGCAACTCCTGGACAAGGATGTGTTGCTTTTTCTCTCTTCCTGCCAACATCTTTATAAGGAAATCTATCCCTGCTGCTGTGGTCCGGGTACCCAATCCCACCAATGTAATTTGATCGGATGCAATGAGCAGGTCTCCGCCCTCGATGGAGACGATGGTTCTCTCAGCACCGGTTTCTGCCGGATTGATGGTCTTGACGCGAAACATAGGGTGGTAGTCAAAAATAGCCTGCATGATCATGGCTTCCCTGTCACGAATCCGGTTGGCCATCCTTCCAATCAGGACCCGGTCCCCCATGACCACTGAGGAATCCCTCGTAAAAAAGAAATTGTGAAGGGGACGCAGAGAGAAATGTTCATTGCACAGGTAGCCGATTAGTGTGTTTCGTTCAAGCGGAACGCCCTGTACAAGTTGTTTGGCTATTTGTTTTTCATTGAGATTCAGAAGCTTATCAATGAGGTCCGGGTGCCCCTCATTGTAGCATGCTTTTTTGATGATTTTCTCCCTGATCTCTGTGGAACGCAGAATATCTTTCAACAGGTCCATGACCCGGTAGGTGGGGACCAGTTTCTGTAAAAGGCATTCCAGCTGGTTATACTCCCTTCTTGCAACAGACAGGTTAAGAATGTCGCTGTACAGGGCACGTTCTGCATTTTTGGGTGTCATGTTTTCCACCTCGGGTCCCGGAGGGTGAAGGATCACTCCCTGCAAATCACCAATTTCTGAATCTACCTGTATGGCTGACATGCCCCAAAGGTAATAGATTTAATCATCATCATTCCGAAAAACCATTGCGCTTATGGCTCCCGTCACAGTAAGGTTTGTTTGACGATCCCCCGCACCTGCAAAGAAAAACCGGGCCTTCCTTTTCAATAATCTTTCCGTTGGCGTTCACCACCCGGAAATGACCGGTTATTTCCAGCGGGCCGCCGGTAATTACCTTAAACCGTGCATTGCTCTCTTCCATGGTCAGATTGATTCATCTGTAAAACCCGTTTTCCGGTGGGTACCATCACAGTATGGCATGCTTTTGGAGTTTCCGCACCTGCAAAAAGAGGTCATCAATGCTGGCTTCAAGGTCTCATCATTGGCCCCGATAATTTTAAAACTTCCTTCCACCACAATGGGTCCGTCCTTCATGATCCTGACACTTGCAGGTTTAACCCGTTTTTTTTCTTCTGCTTCGGTTAATGTCTCCGGATTCTCTTCCTCCCTGGCTTCCCGCCTGTTTCCCAGCTTCTCCTCTTCAGTCAGGTCTTTGTTATGCTTCCAGACAATGGCCTGGGTGGGGCATTTGTTGACCACTTCGGAAATCCTCCGGGTGGGGGCTCCTTCCATGTTCACCCAGGGCCGCCTGCCCGGATTGAACACTTCGATCAACTCCCGGAAACAGGTGGTGGCATGAATACACTTGGAGGGGATCCAGAAGACTGTTATCTCCCCGTTGGTATATTGTCTGTTCCTGGGATCACTCATGGGCACTTTGGTTTTGTTGTTCAGCAAGTAAAAACAAACTTAATGAATGAATGTTCACAGGAATCCTTCCACTGCCCCATGTTAAATAAACATTAAATATTCCCGGTCAAAGGACAAAAAACTTAATACTCATATAACATTGGATTTACTGTAGAGTAATAGTTGAACTCTTCCTTTGTGGCAGAATTTGTAACGAACCAGTTAAAACGAAGTTTTAATGAAAAGAATCATACTTTTCCTGGCAGTTGGTTTTAGTGCTTTCACCCTTTCAGCACAGGCAGATGCAGATGAATCCTTGTTGTCATTTGGAGAGCCTGGGGCCACCCCAGATGTCAAAGGTTCCTTGACTACCGGGATGATCCGGGGGCGGGTCATTGATGCCACCACCGGCGAAGGCCTGATTGGAGCCAATGTCTTTCTGACAGGTACAACCACAGGAACCATTACCGATTATGACGGAAATTTCTTCCTGCCTGATCTTCCAAAGGGAAGGGTAAGTGTTACCACCTCCTATGTTTCTTATGAGACCAGGGTTTTTGAGGATGTGGAGGTAGTACCCGGTGATGTTGTCATATTGAATGCAAACCTGAACATCTCCTCCCAGGATATAGAAGAGGTTGTGGTCACTGCACGGCAGCGGGAGCAAACCGAGGCAGCTGTTCTCATTATGAAGAAGAAGATGCCATCGGTACTTGACGGTATATCCTCCCAACAGATTTCCCGTTTGGGGGACAGCAATGCAGCTTCTGCGCTCAAGCGGGTGACCGGCGTTTCTGTGGAAGGTGGAAAATACATTTACGTGAGGGGACTGAGTGACCGTTATACTACAAGCACATTGAACGGAGCGCAAATTCCCGGACTTGATCCTGAAAAGAACACGGTTCAGATGGATCTGTTTCCCTCAAATATTATTGAGAACCTGATGGTTTTTAAAACCTTTTCTCCTGATCTGCCAGGAAATGCAACAGGAGGATTGGTGAATATTGTGACCAAAGATTTCCCCGAGAAATTTACGATGCAATTTTCCGCAGGTCTGGGTTACAACCCGCAATCCAATTTGAGGAATGATTTCCTCTCCTATGAAGGGGGTAAGAAAGACTGGCTGGGTATGGATGACGGTACCAGGGCCATTCCCGGGGAAGTAGATGCGTTGACTCAGGATGGACAGCTACCTTATATCTATACTGGTAGTGACGATACGCTGGGGATGGTCAGCCGTGGCTTTGGCAAGTTCATGGACAATACCCGGACCAGTTCTTTCCTGGACCAGTCCTATTCATTTTCCATGGGGAACAGGGTGAAATTATTTGGAAGAGACCTTGGATTCAATCTCTCTGCCAATTATTCAAAGGATTACGACATGTACCAGGGTGGCAGGGATGAGAAATATACAGTGGTCACCCCCGATTCTCCAGACGCCAAAAGGTTGTTAAGCCGTGACCAGGGAACAGAGAATGTAATCTGGTCCGGATTGGCCAACGTCTCCTATAAACTGAATAACAACCATATGATCGGTATCACTGCCATGAGGAACCAGAGTGGCGTGAAGAACTCTGAATATGTGGATGGTATTGAAAACTATTCTGATGCTGAAAACATTATTGAGGAGAGGCTGGGATGGCTGGAAAGATCCATCACTGCCATCCAGGCCAAAGGCAAGCATGTATTTCCGGGAACCGGGAATGCTTCCATTGACTGGATGGGCTCTTATACCCTGGCTTCCCAGGATGAACCGGATCTCAGGTTTTTCTTCATGGATTACTCTACAGACCCGATCAACGGGGAATACACCAACTACACGGTCCGTCTGAATAAGCTTCCGGCCCGGTTTTACCGGGAGATGAATGAAACCAATCTGGACCTGAAACTGAATTACAGTCAGCCCTTCAATCTGGCCGGCAGGGGTGCGAAAGTGAAGTTTGGAGGGTCAACTATTGACAAGGGGCGCAACTCTCATGAGAACAAATTTGTGATTTCCAGGCAGGGCGGTGTTGCGTTCGACGGAACCAGTACAGATTATCTGAAGGAGGAAAACATCCTCTATCCCGGGAACTGGAATGTAGTATATTATGAGAATTCATTGCTTACTGATGACATCAACAGTTATCAGGGTACTGAAACGGTGATGGCCGGATATGGTATGTTGGATCTGCCTGTCACTGACAAGATCAGGCTTGTTGCAGGTGCACGCTATGAGTATTCAGTTATTTTCATTGAAAACATGGTAGACACCCTCGCCAATCCCCATGAAACAGACGAATACGATTTCGGCGGATTCAGTGAGGGAGATCTGCTGCCTTCGTTCAACCTGGTCTACAGTATAACTGAAGATATGAACCTTCGGCTTGGATATAACAAGACTATTGCACGGCCTGTTTTCAGGGAGCTGGCTCCCTATGCCTCATATGATTATAAAGCCGGTTTGAGGAAGATCGGGAATCCCGACCTGAAGAAAACCAACATCGACAATGTAGATTTGAGATGGGAATGGTTCCTGCGTCCGGGGGAGATCCTCTCTTTCAGCGCCTTCTATAAATATTTCAAGAATCCCATCGAATTGAGAGACAAGGAGCAGGCTGCCAATCCGGAGATTCATTTCGAAAATATTGATGATTCGAAGCTTTACGGACTGGAGTTTGAATTGCGGAAAAGGCTCGATTTTGTTGAGGCCCTCAGGAATTTCTCACTGGGTGCCAATGTGACCCTGGTTAAATCCATTGTACATGAGGATTCGACCAGACTGGCATCAGCCAGGATAGTGGATCCCAACTGGGCTGAGACCAGGGCCATGTTCGGCCAGTCGCCCTACGTGGTGAATACCTTTCTGAATTACCATCATTTTGAAAAGGGATGGGATGTGAACCTGGGATTCAATGTGTCGGGAGAGAAGCTTGTCCTTGTGAATAAGGCAGCAACACCTGATGTGTATGAGCAACCGTTTCCCATGCTTGATTTCAATGTCAGCAAACAGTTCAGGAACGGGATCAATATCAAATTGTCGGCCGATAATCTACTCAATCCTACCTTTGAGCAAACCTATTCTTTTGCTAGTTCCACAGGCTATTTCAGACAGTTTAAAATGGGAAGAAGCATCTCCATCGGGCTGACCTACCTGATTGATTGATCTCGTAAAATATTTAAAAAAAACAAAACCAAAATGAGAAAGATTTTTACCCTTATTGCAGGATTGATGGCATGGTCAACCGGCCTTTTTGCTGCTGAAGAAGTGTGGAGCAGTTCTACCATGGATGCAGCAGGAAATGAGGTGAGGTGGACAGCTGACAACGTGTATATATTAGAGGGATTTGTGTTCGTGAACGACGGACAGACCCTGACCATTGAGGCCGGGACAGTGATCAAAGGAAAGCCCGGCCAGGAGGCCAATGCCTCAGCGCTGATCATCGCCAAGGGCGGCAAGATCATGGCCAACGGTACGGCTGCTGAGCCCATCATCTTCACCTCCGAGGCTGATGACCTGGCAGGATCAGTGCCCGATCAGGCCAATGGACAGTGGGGTGGGGTGATTGTTCTTGGCAAGGGAGCCACCAGCAACTCCACTGCCGAGAAGGCCATTGAAGGGATCCCCACTTCGGAGACCCGCGGTCTTTACGGATCGGATCCTGCGATTGAAGATGACAACTCAGGAGTGATGAAGTATGTGTCCATCCGCCACGGTGGTACCGACATCGGGGAAGGAAACGAGATCAATGGCCTCACCCTGGGGGCGGTTGGATCAGCCACCACTTTTTCATACATCGAGATAGCAGCCAACAAAGATGATGGCGTGGAATTTTTCGGAGGAGCACCCAAATGTGACCACATTGTGGTGGCCTGGGTTGGTGATGACTCATTTGACTATGATGAAGGCTTCTCAGGTAAGCTCCAGTTCCTGGCAGCCATCCAGAGTACCGATGCCGGTGACCGTCTGGGCGAGCACGACGGCGGACCGAGCTCCAACCAGCTGGGGATGCCTTACTCACATCCGGTCTTCTCCAATGTTACCTATGTGGGACGCGGAGCAGCAGCAGGCAAACGCGTGGTGACCTTTCGTGACAATGCAGGCGGTGAGTACCACAACTCGATCTTTGCCGAGCAGGCCAAGGGTATCGATATCGAATACCGCGAAGACGGCGGAGGATCGTCCCTGGGCCAGTGCTCCTACAGCCAGTGGGCCGATGAGGGTATCCTGAAGGTCGAGAACAACATCTTCCAGCATATAGCCGACGGAACAAGAGCCGGAATCTTCAAGGTGGAATCACCCAAGGATGACAACGATATCCCCCTGTTCACTGTTCCCGCAGCAGCCAGCACAGCCTTTGCAGACTACTTTGCCACAGCAGGCAACGAGGCAAGTGATGTGGGTGTTGATGCAACCAATCCAACCGCCAGCGGCAACATACTGGGTGCAGTCTTCACCGATATGGATGCTTGGTTTACTCCTGTTGGTTTCAAGGGTGCATTTAAACCCAACGAAAACTGGGCTTCAGGTTGGTCTCTCTCACTGGGAGAGGTTGTCCCAAAAGTCAACAATTACACGGGGCTTGATGAACAGGGAGTTTTCGAAGCAAAGGTGAATGTTTTCCCGAATCCTGCTGTTGACCTGATTACCGTAGTTTTTGAGAATCCGAATGGTTTGGCTCATAGCTTTACCCTGGTTGATATGGCCGGTCGTACCGTAAGGATGATCTATGAGATCCATGGAAATAGTTACCAAATGGACAGAGACAATCTGATGGATGGGATTTATGTCTATATACTCTCTAATGAGAAGGGTGCAGTTGCTCAGGGCAAGCTGATCCTGAAGTAGTAGTAGTTAAGTAAGGTTAGTAATAGGCTGTCCGCTTCGGTGGACAGCCTATTCTTATATAAACCCGGCTTCGATACCACGCACGATATCTTCTATCATAAAATCTTCTCCGTCAGGATCATAATCAGCTTTCAGATTGTTCCCGAAAATGCGTGCAATACCCTGCCAAAAAAAGGCCGTAAACCCTCCCTTCAGGTCTTTGATTACCTCATATGATGTTCGTCCCGTCTCCCGGTCAATGAGTTTAACCAGGATGATTCCCTGTGTGATGGTGAGCTTTTTTACATCTTTTTCAAACTTATCCATGATCTTCTTTTCGGCCTGATCAACAAACTCCTTTCTCTCCTTTTCGCCTTTTAACATTGCCAGTTGCCGGTCGAGTTCGTGCAAGCTTTCTCCTGCAATTTTTGAATAGGGATAGGCTATTTTCACATTCCGCACCAGCCGCCTGTCTCTCCTCTTTTGGGAGAGGTAGTCAAAATCCTGCCGCCGGTAGATCCATACCTCTTCCAGTTCGACCATGGCAATGGTATCATTGCCCTCAATCACACCTTTGGTAACTGTGATGCTGTCAACGTGCTTATACTGCGCTGAAACAGTTGATTGGAAGCAGAATATGAGTCCAATCCACAGGCTGTATATCAGTGTTTTATTCAATATGAAAACCTCAATTTTATCCCAAATTATACCTATTTTAGTGTAATCAAAAATCATACCTAAACTTCAGATCTCAGGGCTTATATTAACGCGAATAAAGCATTATTGTTACAGAAGAAAATGAAGAAGAGCATCAGAAATACGGTTTGGGTATGTGGCATTGGTCTTGTAGTGGGGGTACTATCGGGTTGTTTGGCAAAAAACAGTACCCCTGGGACCGGCAGTGAAATCATCAATGCGGAAAAACCATCCATTGATACGACCCGGGTGCTGGAGACTCTGGAATTGTACCGTGCCAAGCGTTACGAGGAGATCCAGGAAGCTCTGATTGACGGGGTGGAACATGGATATAAATTGGTTCTGTATGGCAGGAAGATGGGCCAGATTTCCTCAGACATCGGGAAGCTTGTATACCTTCAGACCCTGGATGTGGCTCACAATGAACTTGCAGACCTGCCCGGCGAGCTGGCGGATCTTCATTATCTTCAGGGTTTCTACGCCAATGGAAACCGCCTGACCACTTTCCCGGTTCAGCTTATCCTTCTGCCCATACTGAAGAGTATTGATCTGTCTGATAACCAGATCAATCTCGTGCCGGTGGAAATTCTTCGAATGGACCAGTTGACCAGGTTATCCATGGATAACAATTTACTGACATCCATACCTGTAGAATTATATGAGCTGGGTAATCTTGAAATACTTGAATTGTCAGGGAACGGACTCAGTATCATCCCGGAAGGAATCAGCAAACTGTCGAAACTGAAGAAACTGGACTTATCACAGAACCAGATCAGCACCCTTCCCAGGGAGATCAGCACCCTTTCGGGGCACCTGGAAGAACTCCATCTACAGGGCAATAAAATTCCCGCCGGAGAGATTGATTGGCTTGTGAAAGCACTCCCCAATACCAGGATCCGCTACTAGAGGAAGCGGGATGGTTGTTATTCCATCAGACGGAGCATGGTTTTCACAACATTATCAGCGCCTTCAGCGATCTGCACAATGGTGGCATCCAGCATATAGCAGGGCGTGGTTACCAGCTTGTGTTTCTTATCCACAACCACCTCTCCGTGAGTCGCATGCACATGGGTGGCTCCAAGTGATTCCATGGCCCCGGCAGTTCCCTTATCATTACCGATGGTCAGATTTACGGCTCCCAACACTTTGGCCAGGATCACGGGGGAGATGCAGAGGGCACCAATGGGTTTACCCATTCCAACCATGCCTTGAATGGCTTTTTCTACCAGCGGTAATACAGTGGAGTTTGCTCCTTCAAATGCCCAGTTGGACAGGTTCTTGGCAGCGCCGAACCCGCCCGGAAAGAGCAATCCGTCGAATTCTCCCGGATCGAAATTTTTCAGATCGCTAATGTTCCCGCGGGCAATGCGTGCCGATTCAACCAGTACATTCCGGGATTCCTGCATCTCCTCGCCATTGAGGTGGTTGATGACGTGGTGCTGATTGATATCAGGGGCAAAAATCCGGTAGGAACATCCTTTTTTTGCGATAGCCAGAAGGCTGAGTGTGGCTTCATGTATCTCGGCTCCGTCAAAAACCCCGCAGCCTGATAAAACAACGGCAAACTTTTTCATGATTGTCAGATGAATTACATTTACAGAGACTAATTTATGGAAAACTACAGAACATTTGTCGGTATCCCCGTCAAAGTTGACGGAAACTTCCTGAAAGCCCGGGACAGGCTGAAGGTACTACTGGGCGGGGAACGGATTAGCTGGGTGAACCCGGAAAACTACCATGTGACCCTCAGGTTCATCGGTGATACGGATCCGGGTCTTGTGAAGACCATTGGAGCAGCACTCAGGGAGCAGGTGACCATTCCCCGAAAAACTGAAACAGCATTCGGCCAGGCTGGATGTTTTGGCCCCCGTAAAAATCCCAGGGTGGTCTATGTTGGATTTGAAGAAAATGAAATTCTTGCTTCAATGAAACATGAAGTTGACAGGGCGCTGGAAACCAGTGGGATCTCTGTTCCGGATCAGGAATTCAGGGCCCATCTTACCCTTGGGAGGGTGCGAAGTCTGAGGGATTCTGGGTTGTTCTACCGGACCATTGGGGAAATGAAAGTCTGGTTCACAGGAAGGGTTTTGCTGGAAAAGTTGATATTGTACCGAAGCGAACTGGCGAAGGGCGGGCCTGTTTATACACCTCTGGAGGTGCTCCATTTTGAAGGTTAGGCCCTGAGGATTTCAATCATCACATCATCCTTCATCACCGTTTCATTCTTTTTCACAGATACCGATTGAACCGTACCGGTCACATGACTGGCAATTTCATTCTGCATTTTCATAGCTTCCAGGATGATGATGGATTCTCCCTCTTTTACTTCCGATCCCACTTCCACCATGATATCGATGATCTTTCCCGGCATGGGGGCCTCTATGGACACCCGGGCGGAGGTGTTCCCCTGCGTTTCCAGGTACCTTCTGCGCTTCAGGGAAATGGGTGTTTCCACACTGAAAGAGTACCATACGCCGTTGATCATCACCGTATACCGGTTCTGATTCTTCTCAATCACGTCCAGCATGTACTTCTTGTTCTTCCAAACAATATAGGAGAACCCGTCGGGATCTTCCCTCAGCTTCACCTCCACCTGTTTTCCCTGGTATTTAATGCTTTTCTCAAGGGGATTTC
Source organism: uncultured Bacteroides sp. (assembly GCA_964453785.1). Taxonomy (GTDB): domain Bacteria; phylum Bacteroidota; class Bacteroidia; order Bacteroidales. The sequence goes on along the minus strand of CAYVRK010000007.1, from coordinate 75,430 downwards.
TGAACTCAAAAGTCTTATTGGCACTACTCAGTGCGATGAGCCTGGATGGTCTCTTTTTCTTTGATTCTCGGGCCATGGGTGGATCTGGTTTTAACGTAAGCGCTTGTTCATTACCCAGGGAGCGATGTCTTTCCCTTTTTCCACGTAGAGAGGTTTGTCTTCCATATCATTCAGTTCCCGTGCGTAATCATAGGTTGCAAAGAAAGCCGCCAACATCTCCTCGTCCGGTTCATGGTGGTAATGGATCTTCAGTTCCGTACTCAGAAAGGATGTGTTGAACTTCCCTTTTCTGAAATTATTGTTCTGAAGGACTGCCCTGCAAAATGCCAGGGTGGTGTTGGTCCCTTTGATCCAGAATTTACGGATGGCTGCACTGGAGCGTTGAAGGGCCTGGTCCCGATCCTCTCCATACACAATCAGTTTGGCAATCATGGAGTCATAGTAAGGCGTGATGACCGATCCATCCCTGACTCCTGTATCTACCCGGATGTAATCCTCTTCCGGCCATGAAATCTTTTCAATGGTCCCGAGGCTGGGAGAGAATCCTGACTGGACGTCTTCAGCATTGATCCGCCATTCGATGGCCCACCCTTTCAGCTTGATCTCTTTCTGCGTAAATGCCAGTTTTTCTCCTTCTGCAATCAGGATCATCTGCTCGATAAGGTCAATTCCGGTGACCATTTCCGTAACCGGGTGCTCCACCTGGATACGGGTATTCATCTCCATGAAGGAGTAGTGGTTCTTGGCATCGAGAAGGAACTCCACGGTACCAGCAGAGTAATAGTTTACCGATTTGGCGATTCGGATGGCTGCCTCACCCATCTCCTTACGGAGTTTCTCATTCAAGGCAGGGGAGGGGGATTCCTCCAATAATTTCTGGTGTTTTCGCTGTATCGAACACTCCCTTTCACCCAGGTGAACCACATTGCCATGCTTGTCAGCAAGGATCTGGAATTCGATATGTCTTGGTTCCCTTACGAATTTCTCAATGAAGACAGCCGGATTGTTAAAGGCTTTCTCGGCCTCATTGGTGGCCAGTGTGAACATTCTTTCAACATCCTTTTCCTTCTCCACAACGCGCATTCCTCTTCCACCGCCTCCTGCGGCTGCTTTCAGGATCACCGGATAACCAATTTTGCCTGCAATCTCCGCGGCCTCCAGGGCATTGGCCACAGCCCCTTTGCTTCCCTCGAGCAGGGGAACATTATGGGATTTGGCCAGTTTTTTGGCGATGGTTTTGTTTCCCATCCGGTAGATGGCGTCATGGGAAGGACCAATGAAAACAATGCCTTCCTCCTCGCATCGCCTTGCGAATTCCGGATTTTCAGAAAGAAATCCGTAACCGGGATGGATGGAATCGACCCTGTGTTTTTTGGCAGCGTGTATGATTCGCTCGATATCGAGGAATTCGGGTTTATTGTCATCAAAACACTCTGAAAAGTCAATGATCTCATCTGCCTCATCAAGATACCATGCATTTGGTTCCTTGAAAGTTTTGATGGCGAATATTTTAATTCCCATCTTTTTCGCAGTGCGCATAATGCGCAGAGCGATCTCGCCGCGGTTGGCTATCAGTATGCTCTTAATTTTCATCGGAGAAAACTAAAGGGGAATGTTGCCATGTTTCCGGGCAGGGTTACTCATATATTTGGTCTCAAGTGCTTCAAAGGCTCTGATCAGTTTCTTACGTGTCTCTGCAGGGTCAATAACCTCATCAATGAAGCCCCGTTCATCGGCTACGTAAGGATTGGCTATCTCCTGTCGGTATTTGGAAGTCAGTTCTTTCTTCAGGGCAACAGGGTCATCGGAGGATTCCAGTTCTTTTCTGTAAATGATGGCCACCGCTCCCTCGGGCCCCATTACTGCAATTTCTGCTGTGGGCCATGCAAAATTAAAGTCTCCTCCCAGATTTTTACTGTTCATCACACAATAAGCTCCTCCGTAAGACTTCCTTAATATGACGGTGATCCTGGGAACCGTAGAGTCGGCAAAGGCATAGAGCATTTTGGCCCCGTGGCGGATGATTCCGCCGTGCTCCTGGTCGATCCCGGGCAGAAATCCGGGAACATCTTCAAGGACCAGGAGAGGAATGTTAAAAGCATCACAGAACCTGATGAACCTGGCACCCTTGCTGGATGAGTTGATGTCCAGGGTTCCGGCCAGCACTTTGGGCTGATTGCCGATAATTCCGATCACTTTTCCATCCAGCCTGGCAAAACCGATGACAATGTTCTGGGCGTAATTCTCGGCGATCTCATAAAAGGATCTTTTATCAACCAGGAGATGGATTACTTCCTTAATATCGTAGGGTTTGTTTGCATCATCGGGAACAATGCCACGCATTTTCTCTTCAACATCACTGGTTTCATCCTCGGAAAGTTCCATTTCCGGCGGGTTTTCCATGTTATTGGAGGGAAGGTAAGAGAGGAGTTGCCGCACACCCAGCAGGGTGTTCTCCTCATCCTCGTAAACCATGTGTGCCACCCCGCTTTTCCTTGAATGGACGCCTGCACCCCCCAGATCATTGAATGTGACATCCTCATTCAGAACTTCTTTCACCACATTGGGACCCGTAACGAACATGTAGCTGGTCTGGTTGGTCATGAATACAAAATCTGTAATGGAAGGGGAGTATACTGCTCCTCCGGCTGCAGGGCCCATGATCACAGAGATCTGAGGGATGACTCCGGAGGATTGCACATTTCTGTAAAAAATCCCTGCATAACCTGCCAAACTGGCCACCCCTTCCTGAATCCTGGCGCCTCCCGAATCGATAAGGCCTATCATGGGGGCACCCATCTTGGAGGCCATGTCCTGGATCTTCATGATTTTTGCAGCATGCACCGAACCCAGAGATCCGCCCATCACAGTAAAATCCTGTGCATAGGCAAAGGCAAGGCGGCCCCGGATCAGCCCGTGGCCGATGATCACTCCGTCGCCATAAGCCTGCGTGACTATGCCAAACCCGGTATCGGACTTATCGGCTGTGACATAGGCATCAATCTCTTCAAAAGTATCTTCATCGAAAAGGATATCGATCCTTTCCCAGGCAGTCAGTTTACCTTTGGCATGTTGTTTCTCTTCAGCTTTGGTGTCTTGCTGGGAATTGTAAACTGCTTGCCTCTCAAGGAACCGGGTGAAATTTCTTCCTTTTATATCCATAGGCCAGATCAAGTTGCTTAAGATATGACCCGTCAAGGTAAAAAAAGTTTTACAGGCCACACAAATACGGTTGCAAAACTATAAATAAAAATCAATTCAGTGGAAGTATTTACGGTCCGCTGCGGAGGCCCCTGAGACCCATTTAGCAGGGACGCATTTCCAGTTGTTCAATGACGGCAGATCCAGGGTATCCTGGTTGGCAAGATATTGCATCAGGTAATAGCGGAGATCGACGTCGGTGGACCATCGAATCCGGGCGGCGAGATCCCCTGCAGGAATTCCGGCACCGCTGGTCAGATGGCCCCCTCCGCCATTCCCCCTGTAGGAATTGATAGCCACAAGGTATTTCTCTTCCGGATTGAAACTGTTTCCGTTGGAGAATCCAATGATATTCACCCGTTCCCCGGGAGGCTTGGTCACATCCACCCAATAGTCGATTCCGGCTGCAGAAGAGAAGTTATAATAGGGATGATTCAACCGTCCGGGTGTATCACTTTTAAACTGCAAAAGGTGATCCCCTGGAGAGCTCATGGTGTTGAACCAGAGGCCGGCTGCATGCTCAAGAAACCCGTCCACCTCTTTTCCGGATAGCTCCATGGTATACAGCATGTTCTCAAAACGGTAGAGTTTAAACATATCCGATACAAGAAGCGGCCCTTTATCCAGTTTCGCGGTCAGGGTAAGTGGTGCGGTGAATGAGAGGTCGGCTCCTGATAGTTCAAGCTGAACCTGGTGTATCAGTGACATCATGGCCGACGGGCCGAAAAGTGCATCAACTCCATCCATTGTTTCAGAAAGCCATGTGATGGTATCCCCCAGGTACCGGGTAAGCGCTTCTCGCTCCATTGCAAATGCCTTTTCAAACCCGGGCGAGGGTCCATATTCCGCCATAGGCACATTCTGTGCTGAAATATGCCTGGTTCCTTTGGGCCCGAATGTGATGGTTACCTCGCCGGCATACCTGGCATGGCTTCCCGGGTCCACCACAAGCACACTGTCACCCTTGTGATTTACGATCCACTGGATGGAAACCCTGTGATCATGCCCCGCAAAAATCACATCAAATCCAGGAACCTCCTCGGCCACATGCAGTACAGCATTCTCGTTGAGATATGGTTCCGGATTGCCCCCATAGCTGGCATCCGTTCCGGAATGGAACAGTCCGACCAGCAGATCGGGTTTCTCTTTTTTTAATAGGATCGGCACCCATTTCCGGGCAGTTTCCACCATGTCATGAAACTCCATCTCCGGCCACAGGTTTTTGGGCAGCCAATGTGGAATTCCGGGGGTAGTTAGTCCAAACACGGCAATGCGTCTCCCATTTGCTTTCAGAATGGTGTAGGTCTTAAAGTATGGATGTCCGGATTCTGGGTTCACGGCGTTGGCAGCCAGCCATGGGAAATCCAGCTCTTCCCTGACCCTGTTATATACTTCCGGCCCTGCTTCAATGTCGTGGTTGCCCACTGTGCCTGCCGAATAAGCCATGAAATTCATGACACGGGCCGCTAAGTGCACCGACTCCGTATCGATGAAGTTGTAATAATAAACAGTGGGTTGCCCCTGAAGAAAATCGCCGTTATCCAGCAGAAAAAAGAGGGTGTCCTCCCTGTTTTGATTCAGTGTAACATAATTGTATATATGGGAGAGGGAGTGATCAGACTGATGTCGGTCTGTAAAATCGTATGGAAAGATCATCCCGTGCACGTCGGTGGTAACCGCCAACCGCACAACCGTATCGGATTTCCGGCATGACGTAATACAGATGAGTACTACCCCGAAAATGATAACATATCTCATATTCTTTTTCATTCGCTTCATGCAAAGGTATTTCAAATAACCGCCCCGAAAAAGACCGGTGTGTGGCAATCAAATGTTAAAATATGACGTACTGCAGCGCATGTTTATAACCCGTTGATTGTTTTTGGTCAAAGTTAACCATTGCATTTTTTTCCGGTACCATCAGAATAACATTCAGGCAGAGAGAGCAATAAGGTAAACTGTGCTCATGGTTCCGGGGCGGAAACGGTGAATGAATCGATATATGTCGACGGGATGTCAGTGTGATGCCGTTTCGGTATCGGGATATCTCTATTGTGAAAAGTTGAACAGGTAAAATTGCACAGATATCTTTAAGCAAAATCTTATAGCTATGAAAAAGAATATTTCTATGATCAGTCTGCTTAGTGGTTTTGCGATCCTCCTTGCAGGCGCATTTATCCTGAGCAGTTGCGAAGGTCCGGCAGGGCCTCCTGGCCTCGATGGTGAAAATGGTACGGATGGTATTGATGGTATAGATGCCAATGCAACCTGTACTGTATGTCATAGTGATGATCAAGTGATTGTCACAAAGTCCAGGCAATATGCAAACTCAGGGCATTCAACGGGAGATGTCTCCGGGTATACAAACAGGACCTTTGGGCCACTTTACAATTGTGCCGGATGTCATACCAGCCAGGGTTTTCTTGATAATCTGGTTGGTGCCAGTAATACACCTTATGCGAATGTTACACAACCAAATTGTTACACATGCCATAACATTCATGACACTTATACCGAGGCAGATTGGGGGCTGACCAATGCAGGTATGCCAGAGCCGGCGACTGGCTCTATGGGTGTGGATATAGGTACCGGAAATCAGTGCGCTTCATGTCACCAAATGGTAGCTTCTTCCCTTGTGGTAGATTCATTGTGGGCAAATTTTGACGCTGGCACAACGACAGTTACCATCACTGCAGCAATGAACCGCACTGGTGTTCATCATGGTCCACAGTATAATTTACTTACGGGAATGGATCTTTTTGAGTTCACGGGAAGTACTGCCTATCCAACCAGTCATCATGTTCTGGGAAAAGTTGAGAATGGATGTGTTACCTGTCATATGAATGATGGATTTGGTGACCTCACAGGACACTCCATGGCCATGACCTGGGAATTCCATGGGAGTGAGACCTATAACTGGCCTGCATCCTGCCTGGAGTGCCATTCGGATGGTGGTATCGCCGAAAACCTTGATGATAAAGTTGAGGAAGTCATGGCAGAAACCGATGGACTGTTGGATCAGTTATATACCCTTCTGGTGGATGCAGGAATTATGTATCCTTCTGATGCTGGTGGCGATGCGTACCTGATGAAGCCTGGTGTATTCAGTACATCACTGACAGCGGCTCATGTTAACTATAGTGCAATCAAGGAAGACAGGAGTCATGGATTTCACAATCCGGCCTATATAGCAGCTGTTCTTGAAAATACAATTGAAGCCTTATCGGAAAAGTAGGGGAGAGATTTGCTCAAATTGACTATGAAATTGCAAAAGGGTGTCTCAAAAGGGCATCCTTTTGTTTTTTACCCGGTATCACTGATCTGTTTCAGCCTTTCATAATCCATCACCTGGATTGCTTTTCCATCCATCCTGATCAGGCCTTCCTCTTTAAATTCTTTCAGCATCCGGATCACAGTCTCCGAACTCATACCGGAAAGTTCTGCCAGCTCTTTTCGGGAAAGGGGCAGGTCAAATTCCGTATTCTTGAATATTCTGTCGGCAAGGCATAGCAGGATATCTGCCAGTCTGCCGAAAGCCTGTTTGTAAGTGAGACAGAAGAACCTGCCGTAAATCTGGAGACTGTTTGCGCTGAGGATATTGATAATCTCCTTTACAAATTGGTTATTCAGTTCCATCAATTTACGGAAAGCATGGATGTCGATCTGCCTTATATCCGAATCCACGTAAGCCATGGCTGAATAAGGGAAAGTGGAATGCTCTTCGGAAATAGAAGCAAGACCGAGGAAGTTTCCGTCCGGAATAACCCTCAAAACCAGGGAATTGGATCCGTTTTCCAAAAAGACTTTTGCAAGGCCCTGTTCCATATACATGACATGTGAAACAAAGCCACCCTGCTTGCAAATCATTTCACCTTTGCGGTATTTGATCCTTACAGAGTGGGCATCCAGAAATTCCTTCTGTTCCACCGTCAGTGTTTCAAAGCATCTACACTGGTGAAAGCTTAGGGTGCAACCTGAAAATCTTTCCAAATTGTCCATGTTAGTCATTTACTTCAGGTAGCAAATATACAAAAGAATCATGAAAAACACTGATCTGTATCAGTCGATAAGTCCGTTTAGATCAACTCAAACATATAAATATTCCTATACCGTTTCCTTTTACTTCTGAGCCAAAACACCAATCTTTACAGGCAGAATCACCCCACATCATGTATTAGTTTAAGTGCCAAGTACAGAAAGAGTTCAATACTTAACGAAAATTATCAGAAGAAGGATTAGCTATGAAAGGAATTAAGTTTGGATCTGGTCTGCTATTGTTATTTGTGGTGTTTGTTTTTACCGGCATCGCATGTACCAATTATACCATTCCGGGAAAAGGCAACGGAGAAGTCAAGGCAAATTCCTGCGAAGGATGCCATACGGATTACGAAAGGCTGATTGCAGTCTACACGCCAGATACAGATGCTCCTGTTGGCGGATGTGGCGGAGAGGCTCCCCATTATGAGCCCTATGACAGGGTATATATGGGGGGAGAAGGATATGAATCCTTTAAAAGCTCAGGGCACTATTCCGTCGGATGTACAGGATGCCACAACGGAGTAGGTAATACCGGGGAAAAAGAGCTGGCCCATACAGGCGATTTCATCAAGCACCCATCACTCTATTATGAAGAAAAGTGTGGAACCTGCCACAAGGACATTGCGGATAATTTTACCACAAGCATCCATAATGGTACAGGCCAGAAAAGGAAAGTGGCCATCAGAAGCGGCCTGAATGGTTCCCAGGATTTTGACCAGCTGCCAGCGCATCAGATTGAGGGTTATAACGACAACTGTGCACATTGCCATGGTACCTGCGGGAATTGCCATGTGGTTCGCCCGGCTTCCGGTGGGGGCGGGTTGTCCAAGGGGCATAATTTCAACAAGACCCCGCATATGCTCAATGTATGTGTGACCTGTCATGTATCCAGGGGAGGACATGCCTTCCTGGGTGTTGCTCCCGGTACCGAGCCCGATGTGCATCAGAAAAAACTGAAATTTGAATGCCTCAGTTGTCATGATGGTCATGAACTTCACGGAGACGGTCAGCCTGTGGAGCAGCGGTACGCCTACAGTGAACTACCCGAATGTGAGGATTGTCATGATGGTGTCGAAACTGCAAATAACTACCATTCAATGCACTACGGAGATTTCAGCTGTTATGTTTGCCATTCACAGGATTACAACAACTGTGGAAGCTGTCATGTGCACGGCGAGGGTGCACGGGTCCCTTCTTATATGGATTTTAAAATCGCCATCAATCCCATTCCTGAAGTTAAAAATGGATTTAATTCTGATTTTACAGTGGTCAGGCGGACACTTGGAGCTCCAGATAACTGGGAGATGTACGGCGTTGATGAATATGCGGACTTCGATGCATTACCAATCTACAACTACACTTCACCACATAATATTCTGAAGTGGACCTCACGGACCCATGTTGAACCAGGACAAGGATGTTCTTTCAACTGCCACATCCGCATGGAAGGCGATTCAATGGTCAATAGAAATCTTTTCCTTTTCAAGTCTGATTTGCTGGAGGACTGGGAATTGTCTTCTTCCGAATTTATGACCGTAGATGGAAAGTTGCCGTCTTCATGGACTAAATAAATTGAATGTTATATATCTAGATGTTAAACCAAAAAAAGAAATAAAACGATTATGAAAATGACAAAAATCTGGATGGTAGCCATCCTGTTCCTTGCTTTGTTCGCTGTATCTTGTAATAAAGAAGAAGATGTCAACGAAGCGCAGGTCCTTGTGGAGTATCTTGAGTCAGCCGATGGAGGCAACTATGCTGCCACAGCCATGCCTGCCATTGTAAGCGCAGAGCATGTAAAAACACTGAATACCACGGGAGCCAACTACATCATTGATATCCGTTCAGCTGCTGATTATGCACTTGGACATATCGAGAATGCTGTGAATGTTTCTTCCAAAGATGTGCTTACTCATCTTGAAGGCACAACTGACGATGACAGCAAAGATGAGATCATTATTGTATGTTATTCCGGCCAGACAGCAGCCTGGGCAACCTGCCTTTTGAGACTAGCCGGGTATGACAATGCCTATTCCATGGGATTCGGAATGTGTTCATGGAATACTGACTTTGCCGGTAGCTGGAACAACAATACCAAAAGTATGTATACCTCAGAATTTACAAAAGACGCTACTGAGAAGGGTCCGGAAGGAGAACTCCCCGTATTGAATACGGGATTTAAAACCGGAAAAGAGATTTTGGATGCGCGGATTGAAGAAGTTTTTGCAGAAGGATTCGATCCTGCAAAGATTACCAATGCCACGGTATTCGGAGCCCTGGAAAGCTACTACATTGCCAATTACTGGGCCGAAGCAGATTACACAGAAATCGGGCATATTCCGGGAGCCATGCAATATACCCCCAAAGTGGGCATGAGCCTTGATGGTGATCTGAAAACCCTTCCCACCGATAAGGCTGTGGTTGTTTATTGCTGGACCGGGCAGACCAGTGCCAACATGGCTGCCTACCTTCGTGTAATCGGCTACGATGCAAAAACATTGCTTTTCGGAGCCAATGGAATGATCTACAGCGATCTGTCCAGCCACAAATGGAGTGCAAGTTCCATCATGGGTTACGATTATGTAGTTGACTAAAGATTCCTTAGAACCCTCATTAATCAGGCCGTCTCATGGGTATGGGGCGGCCTGGTTTTTTTTAGTGTTCGGAATTTAGGATGATTCTGAATAGTGGCCTATTTTCAATATATGGCCCGAAGTTTGAAGTTATTCTCTTAAGAAATAAATATTTTTATCAAAGAACTTTATAGTTAACTAAAATCTTATCGCTATGTTATCAAAGAAATTATTATTCCTCGTTGTTCTGGCCTTTTTTGCTGGCACGTTTCTGCAAGCCCAGGATTTCAAATACATCGGTTCAGCAAAGTGTAAAATGTGCCATATGAAGCCGGCTACAGGTGATCAGTATAATGTCTGGCTCAAGGGACCCCATGCCAATGCCATGAAGACCCTAGCCACGGATGAAGCAAAGAAAATTGCCACTGCAAAGGGAATTGCTGATCCGACCACCGATGCGGCCTGTGTTAAATGCCACTCCACAGTTGGTCATATTGACAAAAGCCTGGTGGCCGGAATTGTGATGTCTGAAGGCGTTTCATGTGAGTCGTGTCATGGTCCGGGAAGTATGTATAAGGGAGCCTCAATCATGAAAAACCAGGAATTGGCTTTGCAAAAAGGAATGATTCTGCCTACAGAAGAGGTATGCAAGAGCTGCCATAATTCAGGGAGCCCAACCTATAAGGCATTTAATTATGCCGAGTTTTCAGCAAAGATTGCCCATCCTAATCCTGCTGCGAACTAGCCAACATACCTGAATGGCAGGTCTGTAGCTAATCAAAGAACCTCCGGTCTGGTTTGCCGGAGGTTTTTTAATGGTTCCTCTGCCAAGAATTATTCCAGATAAGCCAACCGTCCTTTAACTTCCTTTGATGTTGAAGATGAATTCCGTAATTTTTACTGATAACTTTTTGATGACATGCTGCATTTAAAGACCTAATCCTGATGAAATTCCCGAAGACTTTTTACAATCCGCTTTCAATGCTCGGCAGCATCATTGCAGCCGTGAGCATCCTGAGTGTTATTTTTTTGATGCTTACCAATTGGTTGTTTCATGAGGGGGGTTCGTATACGGGAATCATCACTTATATTGTGCTTCCGGTATTTTTGATTATAGGCCTCATTCTGATCCCGGTTGGTATGTCCAGGAGGGCTAAGAGAATCAGGCGCGAAGGTGAAGAGGGTACCAGGAGATGGATGGTCATTGACCTGAGGGACTCGAGGCAATGGAATGCTGTGGCGGTCTTTATCTTCGTCACCATTGTCTTTCTCATGTTAACCGGAATAGGCAGTTACCAGGCCTTTCATTATACGGAATCAAACGAGTTCTGCGGAACCCTGTGTCACCAGGTCATGGAACCCGAGTATGTGGCCTATCAGGAGTCGGCACACTCCCGGGTCGCATGTGTGGAATGCCATGTGGGGACCGGAGCAAGCTGGTACGTAAAAAGCAAATTGTCGGGAATGTACCAGGTATATTCTGTTCTCTTTCATAAATATCCTACACCCATAAAAACGCCCATCCATAACCTGAGACCAGCACGTGAGACCTGTGAAGAGTGCCACTGGCCGGAGAAATTTTACTCCTACCGGTTAAGAAACGAAAGAAATTATCTGGCCGATTCAGCAAATACGGAGTGGGATATCCAGCTTAAAATGAAAATCGGATCCAAGAGCAGTGCCCTGGGTTTGCAGGAAGGAATTCATTGGCATATACACAGCGATGTTAAAATAGATTACCTGGCTTCTTCTGAAAAGAGAGAATATATACCCTGGGTACGCTATATTGATAAGGCTACCGGGGACACTGTAATTTACCAGGATATCTATGAAACTGTTGGTCCCGAAGCTTTTGATACTTTAGAAATCAGGGAGATGGACTGTCTGGATTGCCACAACCGGCCCTCACACAATTACCAGGCACCTCAGAAGTTTACCGACGACCTGATCGCTGCAGGAAGCATTCCCGCTGAACTTCCCGAGGTGAAATTTCTTGCCATGCAGGTGTTCAACCAGGAGTTTACGGACCGGGATTCGGGCAAGGTCCAGATCAGGGAGAGCGTTGAAGCGTTTTACAAGTCTGCTTATCCGGAAATTGATGAAAAAAACCAGGACCTGATCCAAATGACAATTGACGGGTTGCTTGAAGGATATTCAAAAAACATCTTTCCTGAAATGAAAGTGAACTGGAACGCCTATCCGATTCATATTGGCCACATGGAGTTCAACGGGTGCTTCAGATGCCATAACGGGAATCATCAAAGTGAAGATGGACGCATCATTTCAAGGGATTGTAATCTGTGCCATACAATCCTTGCTCAGGGCGGGCCAGACAATTATGAATCCACAACCATTGATAACGCTCTGGATTTCAGGCACCCGGTAGACATTGGGGAGGCGTGGAAGGAGATGGCTTGTTCGGATTGTCACAGAGCCCTGTATTAGAAAAGAATTGTCAATCTATTCTCCCGTTTGTTGTATCTTCGCGCAAAATATATTTGAAAAAGGTACTTATAAAATTGAATGAAAATGAAAGCGAAACTGAACCACCTGATCATCCTCTTATTGATACTCACTGCATCCTCCTGCGGGAACAAAGCAGAAAACACTGATAACACCGTTAAAGTACAGGCAGTCGAGCAGGTGAGCGATTATACCTACCTGCTGGTCAAAAGTAAGAAAACTGAATTCTGGATTGCCGTACCCACCATGCAGGCCAGTCCTGGAGAGACCTATCATTATCAGGGAGGGATGCTTATGAAGGATTTTTACAGCAAAGAGCTCGACCGTACATTTGATGAGGTTCTTTTCGTGGAGGCTCTTTTTATGGGTGATGATTCCAAAGTGATGCCTGTACAGGAGATGACTCCTGGCAGCATGGCCCCCAAAGAGAAGGTTAAGGTCGCAGTGGAAAGGGTTGAAGGTACGGTTACAATTGCAGAGATCTATGCTGATCCGGAGGCTTATGAAGGGAAAACAGTTCGTGTAAAAGGAGAGGTCACCAAGTATAATCCGGCCATTATGGAGCGAAACTGGGTACATCTGCAGGACGGGACCGAATTTGAAGGCAAATTCGACCTCACAGCCACTTCCATGGAGTCATTGGAAGTGGGCACAGTGGTAATCCTTGAAGGCATCCTGGCTTTGAACCTGGATTTCGGATACGGCTACAGCTACGAAGTTCTGCTGGAGAATTCCACTGTGGTCCAATAGACTAGTGTCCACCTCCTGAAATGAAGGTGAAGACGATGAACCCAATCAGGATCACACCAATGGCCAGGGCAAGGAATCCGAAGAGCCGGATCAACCTCATGTTCTCCTTTGAATAGTGTTTTTCCACGATGGCTTCTTCCAGCTTTCCTGAATCTTTCAATTCCTGATATTCACGCGGCCTTTCATGTTTGAAATGCTCCAGGGGCATATGGCCGGTGAATATGACTGTATCCATCGGAAATGCTTCCGGCCGGAAATGGGTGTTAAAGAAGTGAATTGTAAAGATGAAACCAACGGCCAACAGGGCCTCGTCACTGTGGATGATCTGTGAAAAATTGATCACCCAGCCGGGAAAGAACTTTGTAAAGAGTACAGGAAACCATAGTATCAGGCCACTGAAACCAATGATGGCTACCCCCCAGAAAACAGCCAGGTAGTCGAACTTCTCCCAGTAGGTCCATCTGCCATAATTGGGCCTTGGTCCTTTGCCCACAAACCATTTGATGGTGGCCACGAAATCAAGAATATCCTGCTTATTAAACCAGAGCGAATTCTTCCCGAAAATAAATTTGGTCATGGAGAGCCTTTTCCTTCTCTTCATTCTCACCAGGTTGAGGATGTGAAAGGAAAAGTAACCGAATGTAATGACAGCTCCCATACGGTGCAGAACTCCGGCGTTTTGCACCCCACCCATGAGTCTTGCCAGAAATTTGGCCCATTCCATATTGGCAAACTTAAGCATCATTCCGGTCAGTGCTAGCAGGATGAAACTGATGATTACAAAGACGTGGGTGATCCGTTGATTGCGGGAGAAGCGTTTGATGTATTGGTTCCCGATCTCCCTGGGTTCCTCTTTTCTTTTCTTTCTCCTTTCTGAAACTGAACGCGGAAGCCACATGAGCAGGTGAATGCCGAAGAAGAAAAATACACCCAGCAACAGGGCAGTCATAAAGATATAAGCGACATGCAATTTGGGATCGTCCTTATAGGTAGCGTGACTTAAATAGCCTGTAAAACGTTTGTTCGCTCCCGGGTGACATGCTCCGCATGTGGTGACAAGATTCTGTTCTGCAATCATTGATTCGGGATTCTCAGCCTTTAAGATGTTATGGGAACCGTGACAATTAGAACATCGGGCCGTTTCGTAGTAACCCAGCTGGTACGCTTTGCCATGATAGGTTTTCAGAAAAGTCTTTGCAGTTTCTTCATGGCAGGATCCGCACTGGGTGGTGACCTCATTCATGAATTTGTCCTGACTCACAGTCGAGATCCCGTGAGCAGTGTGGCACCTCACGCAGGTTGGATACTCCTTTTTTGGAAACTCTTCGGTAAAGGAATGGTCACTCTTCAGGTACTGTTCAAGGATCCCTTTGTGACAATTTCCACAGGTTTGCTGGACATTGGAAGGGTGTACTGATGATTCGGGATTGGATTCCTTCAGCATGAGGTGGGTGGTATGGCAGTCTGTACAAACTGCACTAACGGTCAGTCCCTTGCTTGTGAGTCCCTGACCATGAACACTCATGGAATAATCGGCAAAGGCATCCACCTCTTTCAACTCAGTGGACCGGGGTGCCTTACCATCCTCCTTATGGCACTCTCCACAAAGCGATGGAATAGCTGTCCGGTATACTGGTGATGTATCGTCATACCTGGATTTGGTGGCATGGGTACCGTGACAGTCGGTACAATAAGGGGCATTCTCCACATTGTTATAATGGGCCTGCCCGTGGCCACTTTTAAAATAATTATCAAAAACTTCGGCGTGACACGAAGAACAGTCCACTGGTTTGTTGGTGGAACAGGGGCGTGGGAGGTGATCAGTGACCTCTGTATGGCATTTGGTGCATTGTATATTTTTATGGACCGAGTTGGGTAGTATATTGTCATCCACCTGGAGAGAAACACGTTCACCGTCAACCATTTTATGTACATCTGCTTCCTTATGGCACTTCATGCATTTGTTATCCGAAACCCTTGCCTGGATTTGGGGAACATCAATTTTATGAGGAGGATGACACTGTGAGCAGGAGGGGATGACCGATGGATTCTTTTCCCATAATTCACCTTTGATGACCTTCTTGTGAGCCTCTTCAATACGGGTATGGCACTTCATGCAGGTCCCAGCGATCCTGTTGGGTGAAATGGATGAATTAGGACTTGTATGCGGAAGCACCAGGTGGTTGCCATGGCAATCATTGCATGTTGCTGTTACAATGAGCCCTGCTTCGAATAAGCCCCTTCCATGGATGCCCTGGGTATAATTCTCAACGATATTGTGTTCGGATACGTTGTATGCCCTTGCAACCACTTCCCCTTCACGATGACAGGTCCCGCATAAAATGGGAATGTTCATTTTATAGGTCCTGGATTTGGGATCGGTATAATACAGGATATCGTGGTGACCATGGCACTCTTTACAGCTGGGCGCATTGGGATCATTCAACAGGAGTGCCTGTCCGTGAATACCCTTGGTGTTATCTGCCATTTGTTGGGTATGGCAATTGCCACAGTTGACGGGTTTCAGATCATCGGCGTGGGGGAAGCCTTCATCTGCGGCATCCGCATGGCAGGAGAGGCAGCTGTTGCCGTGATGGACTGATCGTTCAAAAACCGTGGTATCCACAAACATGGATACATTCCTTCC
Organism: uncultured Bacteroides sp.; assembly: GCA_964453785.1. Taxonomy (GTDB): domain Bacteria; phylum Bacteroidota; class Bacteroidia; order Bacteroidales. The sequence continues at coordinate 59,758 of CAYVRK010000007.1, read as the reverse complement.
ACGCAACATGCCTTCCAGTTCAATATCCTCATGGCACATCATGCAATCCTCATTGGATTGGGAGAAAAGGGAGACCTGTGGAAGGGATGCTGACAGCAGCAATAGCCCCAGAAATTTTATTGCCCGAGAGGAAATATCGGTTTTATGACCCATTCAGTGATCAGGTTCTTGGTTGTTAAGAGCACGTTAAAATAGTGATTTTTATATGCAACTATTAACATATCTCCAATTGTAGGATCTATTTATAACTAGTCTGAATATAAGTCACTTTGAAAAAAAGGACTTATTCATGTTCCTCGTGGTATCCGTTGATCATGCTCTTAAACAAAGTACCCGGTTTATCGCCCAAAGTACAGGTATAGAGATGAATCAAAAGGAAGAGGGAAAGCACAAAGCCTACAATGATGTGGAGCACATCATAAAAGAGGAGGCCACTGATTTTAAATATGGTATTGGAGATCCTCTCCGGGAACATGAGCCCAATCCCTGAGATAATCAGCAAAGGCATTCCAAGATACATGGCAAATACATAGGAAATTTTCTGCAGTGGATTGAACTTTTGTTTCTTGGTAATGGGGAAGGGATGGGGCTCACCCTTGAAAATTCCAACGGCATAGAAAAGGAATTGTTTCCAGAGTTTGGGCCAAAGGTTTTTTCTCCACTTCCGGTAATACCTTCCATTTCCTGTAACCACATTGCCGATGACAAAAACACCATAGTTGACCGAAAGGACAATGGCACAAATGTTATGAATCCCCACCGAAATCTGAAAAGGGATCAGGCTATTGTCAGCAGAGGCATAATGCAGGCAAATCCCGGTTGCTACCAGTAAAAGGAACGTCATGGCATTGATGACATGCCAGAGACGGATCCATATTGGGTAGAGATATATTTTTTTAGTTGCCATGTCAGCTTTTTTTCTGTTTTTTAATTCTCAAATAGGTATGAAACCCAATGACCAGTAAGGTCATTCCGAAGACGATCAAACTTAAGCGGTTGAGGTGCACGTTTTGGTTTGCACCAATGACGTAGGAGTTATTGATCATGATGCTGTTCACAAAACCAACCTTTCGTTTTTCAAGGCTCTCGAATTTGTAGAGGGTATGCATGAGCCTGGAGTCTTTGGCATGACATTCCGTACAGTTTCTAACCGCTTCTGATTTTGGCAGGATTTTATGAGCGATCAGGATGGAATCGTTGATCTCCGTATGACACTCAATGCAACGGACGGCTCTGAAATGGGCCACCTGGTTAGGCAACCAGCTATGGCTCTCTACCACATTGATCTCCTTCCTGTCGGTCAGCAACATAAAGCGACTGAAATCCGCATGGCAGCTCAGGCACATGCTGTTGTCATAAAGCACGGCTTCTTCGATATCATCGGCATTTCTCATGAACGCCTTATAGGAATGGGGATCATGACATTTCCAGCAAGTGAATTCAGGCATGTTGTGGGTACTTTCAGCAAACTCCATTTCGATGTCTTCAAAATGGTATTTTGAAAAGGTCTCGTCGTATCCATGACAATCCATGCACAAGAGCATCTCAGTTACCCTGGCTTCCACCGAATGAGGGAAAACCTCAAATTCATACGAATGGCAATCCAAACATGAAAATGCCTTATGGACCCCCGAATAGTAAGCATCCCTATTGATGACCCTGTCAGGACACATCAGTTCGGTCATGACCCTGCCCTGGTTTTCGATGATATACTTCAACTCACCATGGCATCTGAGACAGTTTTCATTGTCATCCACATACTCATTGACCTCGCGGAAGGCGGGTTTGATCTTTGTGGTATCAACTGACTGGGCGCAAAGCGAAAATGCACAAGTCAGCAGTATTCCGGATAATGCGATTGTTGGGTTTCTCATGGTTAAAACCTGATCGAGATGTTAAATCCGAACTGGAAATCTCCTTCAAATGGGTCTCTGTCGTTGAAAGCGACGCTCCTGTTCTTGACGATGGCGTTGTAATTGGATGCGAATATCCTGAATGCGTGTGTACTGGTTCCGATTTCTATGCCCAGTGCCATGTTGGGGTAGATGGTTTTGGCATTATCCCCAGTGGGCTGAACCAGTGGCTGGTCATATTCAAATATGATGGAATGAAAGCCAAACACCTGGAAACGTCCTCCAAAATTCAGGGAGTAGTTATCATTGCGGTATCCTTCAGGGACCGCATTGTAATAGACGAAGGTAGGGGCCATCTGGACACCAATTTTCTCGCCAAATTTCCGGGAAACGATCAGCTGGTTCAGGTAGGAGAGACGGGCCACAAAAGGATAGGGGAAGTGGATCCTGTCATACCGGTCCGGATTGCTCGCAATGTAGTCATCCTCACTGCCAAAATATTTAGCATCCCGGGCATCCAGCACCACATTTCCAAAATAGGAGAGAGATACAGGAACTTTCCCGGATGTGGTCTGGCGGAGAATGCTGTATTTCCATTCCAGGTCCTGTTGCATATAAGCCCTTGTGGTCCCCAAACCGATCATAATTTTGTCCGTAAATCCACGAGAGAGACCAATTCTTGTATTGGCACTTCCAAAAATCCCGAAAATATCAGAAATCTCTTTGATCTGGGAAAAACGGTGCTGGATCTCAACGTTTATTGCACCCTTGTATGGGCTGAAAGTTGTCTGGTTATCAATCAGGGTCAGCGTTTCGAAAGGCGGATAGACCGCTTCGTCCTGGGCAAAAACAGTTCCTGAAAACAGGAAGGAAATGAGGCATGCAAACGTGGTGAGTTGGATATATTTTTTCATAGCTATAGATTTTTATGTTGATCAATTGTCCTGGGCTCCGTTCTGAATCCATCCCAGAATCATCAGTACTTCTTCTTCTGTTGCCCTGCCATCGTGGGTATCTGAAAACTTTTGGTACAATATGCTTTCACATGGGAAATCCGTATCCACAAAACCCCCATCAATCAGTTCTTCATGGGACCATCCCTCGCTCAGATCGGGGGATTGGTTCCCTGAATGACAGGCAATGCAGTTCTTATTGAAAATGGGCTGAATATCTGCTGCAAATGTTGCAGTCATATCTCCCTCCGGACAGGGTGGTGTGGGGATCACATATTTAGTGCATCCGGCCAGGATCAGAATGATTGACCCTGTCAGTAATATCATTACTCTTCTCATATGCTCAGCGTGTTAATTTAGCATGACCATGACAGCCACAAAGGATGCGATAAAGGTAGATTAACCTTTATTGGTCGTGAAGGAATTCACATCGATATTTGATGTCTTTTTTGTAGAGATAAATCATTGCATTTATTGATCTGGATCAGTTTTTGTTTTTTTTGTAACTTGCTACCCTGTTTCACTGAGAAGATTTTGTGATGATTACGAGGAAACTTTGCGAAGGATGTGACAAATGCAATGAAAAGTCACACATGTTCCAATTGCTTACAGATGAAGAACTAAGCATTATTAATTCGGATAGGTACTCGGTCAGGTTTCGTGAAGGTGAAGTTATCCTGAAACAGGGGACCCACGCCAACAACATGGTTTCATTGGTAGATGGATTTGCGAAAGCCTATATTGAGGGATTCAATGACCGTAACCTGATCATCGATTTTTTAAAGCCCTGGCAGCTTATTGGTACTCCAGGAGTGCTTGGAACCGGGAAGTATCCCTATACGGTTGTGGCGAAGCAGGAGACGCTGGTCTGTTTTCTTGAGGCTGAAAATTTCTCTAAGATTCTTGATCTCAACCGGGAGTTTTCCAGGCATTACGTAAAGAGCTGCAGCGGAAATTATGCACGGGCCATGGACCGGATGGTAAGCCTGAGCCAGAAACAGATGCACGGGCGGATTGCCGATGCCATGATATACCTGTCAGAGGAGATATATGAGTCCGAAGTGATCGGGGCTGAGATATCCCGCCAGGATATCGCTGATTATACAAGCATGTCGAAGGACAGTGCCATCAGGATACTGAAGGAGTTTGAAAGGGATCAGATTATCACACTGGAGGACAGACACATCAGGATCCTTGACAGTCCCCGCATTCATTCAATCTCTGTAAATGGTTAGCCCTGAACAGGGTTAAGCTAGTAATCAATTCGTTTGAACAGGAGGTCCTGGAAATCGTAACTGAAATCCATGTCTGGTGAGATCCCCTTCAAGCTGATCTGCATGGCCTTCCCCTCCTCATCCAGACTGAAAACAGCAAAAGCATCAGCCTCAGTCAGTTCCCGGTCTGCCCATTTGATTGCAAAGGCATTGGCTTTATAGTGGTACATCGGTCCGGTCAGTTTCGGGGAACGGAACGAGGTGAACCAGGGGACACCATCCTTCAGATATACCTCCACCTTTCCGAACCATCGATCCTCGTATACGCCCAGGTAATCTTCCACATTGATCTGGTCGTGCCTGCCCGATTCCACAGTCGCCCAGACCTGGTCTGCCACCCTGCCGGAATTGGCGGAGGCATTCAGATATTTTTCCAGGTATTGCCCGGTCCAGTTGCAGGGCTCCAGTCCAAGGTAACTGTCCACTATCGTCTGTGAGACGGCCCGGAATAACCCGGCTCCCCCAAAATATGAATTGGTGAGCACCACCACCCCCAGGCCCAGGTCGGGGATCATGAGGGTTTTTGAAAGCATTCCCGAAACATCGCCCGTATGTGATATGCACATCCTTCCGTCCATGTCGGCCAACCGCCAGCCCAGTCCATATCCCGAAAAATGCGGATTGTACCTCTCATCAGGTTTCACATTGATGGGGGTGTGAATCTTCCACATTTCCCGGTGACTGGCCTCTGAGAAAAGCCTGTTTTCCAGGTTCTTTCCGTACTTCCCGCTATTCAGGTGCACCAGCATCCAAAGGCAAAGGTCATCCACATTGGAGAGCACTCCCGCTGCGGCACCATTGGTTTTCCCCGGGTCAAATTCATAAAAGGAGATGGTTTTCAGCGTGCCATCCACTGCCAGGTGAGGAATGGCCAGGTTACCGGCTCCGGTCATCCCCGGTGGAAGGGTATAGGAGTTGTCCATGCCCAGCGGTTCAAGGATCCTCTCTTTTACAAAAGTTTCCCAGCTCTGTCCGCTGACCCTTTTAATCACCTCGCCGGCCACCAGGTAAAGAATGTTATCGTAGTCATATTTGGTTCTGAAGTCAGATACCGGCTCAAAATATTGGAAATTGGTGAGCAGGTCGTCCATGGTGAAGTCTGCTCCTGTGGGCCATATCTGAAGATCACCAGCACCCAGTCCCAGTCCACTCCGGTGGGTAAGCAAGTCCTGAATATTGAAGTTACAGGTTACATAATCATTGTACATTTTGAACTCGGGAATGTGGTCAATGACACGGTCCTGCCAGCTCAGTTTGCCCTCCTCTACAAGAATGGCCAAAGCTGTGGTGGTAAATGCCTTGCTGTTGGAGGCAATGGCAAAGGAGGTGTGTTCATCCACCTTCTCACCCGTCTCCACCGATTTCAGTCCATATCCCCTGGTATGGATGATCTCCCCGTCTTTTACAATACCCACAGCTACGCCTGCCACTGTAAATTTCTCCATGGCATCTTCCACCAGGCTGTCAATTTCACTTGACGTCAGTTGTCCGGACAGGCTGGCCGGCACCACCAGGAATACCATGGCCCAGGCCGCCAGATGTATCTTTAGTCTCATCCCAACCTAATTTAATACAAATCTGGTTAATTATTACCGGTTTGGAAGGATCGGATTAAAAGTTGAATTCATTCTAAACTGAGGATTTCTTTTCTTTGGATGAACCACCTGAAGCATTTTATTCGATATTTATGGGTGCTGTTGATTCTTTCCCATTGAAAAGATGAGTAACCATACCAACGACAAATGGGTGATTGGGATCGATGTTGGATCGGTTTCCATTTCCCTTGTGTGCTTTGATTTAGCAGGAAAGATTGTCACTCAGGAGTATGTCCTGCATCATGGGGATATACGTAATGTTCTTACGGAAATGCTGAAAGAGTATGATCCCGATCAGGTCATGGGGATCGCTGCCCCGGCGGGCAAGATCCAGCTTCGCGAGCATGTTCGGTTGTTCGACACCCAGGTTTCCCTCATGGCAGCTGTATCAACTCTGAACCTCAGCGCCAGGTCAATCCTCCATGTGGGGGCGGAACGGTTTTTCCTGGCGGAACTGGATGCAAAGGGAAAATACATGCAAACCAGTCACAGTTCCTCCTGTGCTGCCGGTACCGGCAGCTTCCTGGATCAGCAGGCATTGAGGCTCAACCTGAATGATACAGCGCATCTTTCGGATATGGCCCTAAAGAACAGTTACCCCATTCCTGAGATCGCTGCACGTTGTTCTGTCTTTGCAAAGACAGACCTGATCCATGCCCAGCAAAAAGGATACAGTCTGGAGGCCATATGCGACAGTTTGTGTAAGGGGTTGGCCGACAACATTGCTGATACCCTTTTCAATAAAACCACACCCGAATCCCCGATCGTGATGACAGGAGGGGTATCCAGAAACCGGTCAGTAGTCAGGCACCTTCAACGCATCCTTGGGAAGGAGATCATCATACATCCCCAGTCACACCATTTCCCGGCAATGGGAGCTGCCTACTTACTGCTTGCTGAAATTGAATCGGGGCGGGGCACCAGAAGCACTGATATTCATGATATCCTGGCAGACCAGGGTGGGAAGGAATTCTTCTTTGAACCTCTGGAAGCTCCACATGGAACTTCAGGGAATGTGGATGTAAAAAGTCAAACCATCTATGAGCCTTCGGTGGCTGAACATACAGTTGCAGTCCAGGTTGAGAGCTACGGGGTCTTAAGCCCGGAATCCGAAGCCTTTTACCTGGGTATTGATGTGGGATCTACCAGCACAAAGGCCGTTCTTGTGAACACCGGGGGGGAACCTTTCTCAGGCTACTACACCTACACGTCGGGTCAGCCCCTGAAAGCTGTTCAGGCACTCTTCGAGGCCATGGACCATCACATGGCCGGACTCGGCATTGACCTGAAGATTGCTGCCTGTGGAACCACCGGATCGGGACGAAAGTTCATCGGTGGGATTATCAGGGCGGATGAAGATTTGGATGAGATTACAGCCCATGCCAGGGCTGCATTTGAACTTAATCCCCGGACTGACACCATCATTGAGATCGGCGGACAGGATGCAAAGTTTACCCAGATGAAGGAGGGTATGGTCACCTTTTCTCATATGAATACGGTTTGTGCTGCGGGCACCGGCAGTTTTATCGAAGAGCTGGCAGGCAGGCTTGGGGTGAAACTTGCAGATTACGAACGGCTTGCCATGGGGAAACCGGCTCCGCTGGCCAGTGATCGCTGTACTGTTTTCATGGAAAGGGATATCAACCAATTGCTGAGCCAGGGGTCCAGCGTGGAAGAGGTGCTGGCCACTGTGATCCATTCCGTTAGGGAAAATTACCTGAAAAAGGTAGCCAGTGAGGCCCACATCGGAGATCATGTCTGCTTCCAGGGTGCCACAGCAAAGAACAGGGTGCTGGTTGCAGCTTTTGAGCAGCGGCTTAATAAACCCATATATGTCTCTCCGCTCTGTCATCTGACAGGAGCGCTGGGTACTGCACTTTTACTCATGGAGGAGCAAAGAGGATCCTCCAGGTTCCGGGGAGTGGATCTCTATAAAAGGAAAATCCCTGTACAAACAGAAACCTGTGAATTGTGTCTGAACCGGTGCACCATCAGTGTGGCCAGTATAAACGAAGAAAAGGTGGCTTATGGGTTCCTGTGTGGACGGGATTATGAAACCAGAAAATTTGTAAAAAGGACCGGGGAAGAATTTGACATGATGAAGGAGAGAAAAAGGCTGATGAGGCCCCTGTTGCAGAAAATACCGGACAGAGAAAGCAACACTCCTCTGATTGGATTACCGGCCACATTGCATCTGGTGGAAGATCTGCCTTTCTGGAAACTGTTTTTTACGGAGTTGGATATTTCCATTCTTTCGAGCGAGGATTTCAAGGATTCATTGAAAACCGGGAAGAAAATTGCAGGAGCAGAATTCTGCGCACCGGTAGATTCCATGTATGGCCATGTGGCATACCTGGCTCAAAAATGCGACTATATCTTTATGCCTGTCTACCTGGAGGCCAGAGTAAAAGCCAAAGGAACTGAACAGAATTTCTGTTACTATACCCAGTTCAGTGCTTCACTGGCATTCCAGGAAACAGATCAGATGAAGGAGAAGCTGGTGAGTCCCATGCTCAACTTCAATAAGAATGGGGATCACAATGCAAAACTCCTGCAAAAGGAGTTGAAGAACAAGGGTTTTGGCCAATTGACCTTGGCCCGGGTCTCCGAAGCACTGAGGAAGGCAGGAATCCATGCCGATAAAATAAAAAGAAGGCTGGAAGAAGTGTATGAAAAAACCTGCAGCACTGAGGGAGATGTGTCCGTGGTGTTGCTCGGGAGGCCCTATGTGGTTCTTTCGGATACACTCAACAAGGGTATCCCGGATATTTTTGCCGGAATGGGTATCCGGGCCTATTACCAGGACATGTTGAAGGTTGATCCCAACAGGGATGAGTCATTCAATCAACTGCTCAAGAAGATTCCCTGGCATTTTGCAGCCAATATCCTCCGGGCAGCGGAAGTGATAGGCAGGACCAAAAACCTTTACCCGGTGTTGGTCACGGCCTTTAAATGTGCCCCGGACTCCTTTATCATGGAGTACTTCAAACACCTGATGCACCTGTATGGCAAACCCTATCTGATTATCCAGATCGATGAACACGATTCAAACACAGGTTATGAAACCCGGATAGAGGCTGCTTTGAGGTCGTTCAGAAATCATGCGGTCGCCAAAAGCACCATTCCGGACCCTGATCTTGGATCCTTACTTCCCCGGGTGGACACAGAGCTGAACGGCAAAACACTCCTGATGCCCAACTGGGATACCTATGTGAGTCCGCTAATCGCAGCCAACCTGAGAAGAACCGGGATGGATGTAAGGTTGCTTGAATCCAGTGAGCTGGGGATCAGGAAAAGCATGGTGCACAATACAGGCCAGTGCCTGCCCATCAGTATCATTGCCCAGGATTATATTGACTACATCGGGAAGCATGGTCTGGATCCCTCCAGGGTGATCCTATGGATGATGGAGGGAAAAATCAGTTGTAACCTGAGGCAATATCCCTTCTTCATCAAGCGAATACTGGAAAACTACGGCAAGGGATTGGAACATGCTTCGGTATATACAGGTGAGATCTCTCACCGGGAGATGTCTCTGGGAGTAACTTACTATGCCTATTTTGCCTATATGCTGGGCGGGCTGTTCCGGAAAATGGCCTGCCGGATCCGGCCCTATGAACTGTTTTCCGGTCAGACCGACCTGGTGAATGATGAGGTTCACCGAATTCTGGTGAACGCGCTTTCCGGGAATCAAACCGTGGACAGTGCCATCAGGGAGGGCATCAGATTATTCGAAGAGATTGATTACCACCGGGAATCCAGGAGGCCGCTTGTGGCTATTTTTGGTGATCTTTATGTGAGGGATAATGACATCATGAACCAGGAATTGGTCAGAAACATAGAGGATGCGGGTGGAGAGGTCCTGGTCACTCCATACCATGATTACTCCAAGCTGGTTCTGGAGAACATTTTCAGGCGTGCTAGTCAGCGTGGCGAGTATGTGGAAACCAGTGTGAACCGGATCCTGCTGAATGTATTGAAATTTATGGATGAAAAATACTATAAACCTTTCAGTAAAATCCTTGGAAATGCGCCGGTGATAAAGCCAAAAAAGCTGGAAAAACGGCTGAAGGAATTCAATATCGATCTCCTGCATTCGGGCGAATCCTATGACAACATCCTGAAGATTTTTTACATTATGGAAAACTATCCGGAGGTCTCTCTTTTTGTACAAACCAATCCTTCCTATTGCTGTCCGGCGCTGGTCACCGAGGCCATGACCCGAAAGATCAGGGAGATGACGGGAGTCCCCATTGTGACCATTACCTACGATGGCACCAGTGACCGGATGAATGATGTCATTGTGCCCTATATACAGAATGCGGTAAAAAAGGAGGTCCGATCAGAACCTGAGGGAAAGACAGCTCAATCCGCCATCCAGTTTTTCAAATTCTGACACATCAAGGGCGATGGTTGTGAAACCAGCCTTCTCGACGCGCTCCAGCGTTTTCACGAAGCCGGCAGGTACAAGAATAGTACCGTTCACCCAAAGCGAATTGGCTGCAAAAGCTTCATCGTCAGCCACCTCTATTTTTTGAAAGACTTCGAAAGCAGGATGATCAAACAGTGCCTTCCCTGCAAGGAGGGTACCTTTCTCCAGGTAAGATACTCCGCTTTTCAGATGAAGCAGTTTTTTCAATATAATGCGCTCACCTGTCATCCCGTATTTCTCCAGGATCCTGATCAATTGACAGGCTCCCTCATCATTGGTCCGGTTTGAGATCCCGATGTAAAAGTGGGTTCCGGTCATCATCACATCCCCGGCGTCGAGTGTGCCGGGTGCTTCAATATACTCCAGTTGATGATAAAATGACTGCAGTACCCTTTCCATATCCACCTGCTCCCCGTTTCGTGATGCAGCCCCGGGGTTGGTGATCACTGCCATGGGGGGTGTACACAATGCCACATCCTCTACGAAGGTTGAATCGGGAAACCTGCTTTCGGATTCCAGGACGGTAACTTCCAGTCCCAGTGACTGCAGGGCCTGGATATATCTTTCATGCTGGTGCAGGGCCCTTCCATAGTCGGGTACCCCCAGCGATGCAGAAGTGATCCCGTGGATCATTTCGGGGCAAGGTTTGCGAACGATGGCCTTTTTGAACATCAGCTAACGGTTTGAGGAATTTCGATTCTTTTCAATATAAAAAAAAGAACAATAGCTGCCATCTCTCGGTTGGTTTACGCAGAAACCAGACCGGGAAATTCGCCTCTCATCTCTGGGAGAACAAAGGGGCCATTAGTCAGTCTGTCAATCCGTCCAGGATGGATTTGTGCTCCGCTGTGAGCATCCTGCTTTTGGATTGAAGGATGGCCTCTGGAGAATTAATTTTACCCCTGAGCTTCTTCTCCATTTTCCTGAACATACTCCCGGTAGCCAGCTTATAGGTAGTGAACAGTGCCACTTTTTTTTCCGTGATGGCTGGCATCCTTTCAGCAAAATAGTTCCAGGGCCTGTCAGGATGCTGGGCAAAAAAGAACAACCCGCTGGTCCAGCTACCCAGCAGCACAAGGTCAGCCGATTCCATGAATTCTTTATCGTAGCTATCGATGGATCCCACCCTGGTTTCCGCTCCTTTTTCTTCCAGGTAGCGGCCCATGGCATCGGCAAATCCTTTGGTTGTACCCGTGTGACTGTTGTAGATGATACTGATTTTCATTTTTCTCTTTTAAATGACCAGACCCATGATGTGCAGGGGCAATTCGATGTATGATTATATGTTGCTATAGTCTTTACATGCTGTTAGAGTGAGCTTATTCATCCGAAATCGTCTGTGAAAAGGTCCTCGGCAGGGATACTGATTTCCCTTAATGCTTCGGTCATCGATTCAATAAATCCTGTTGATCCCACAAGGTAGTATTCATACCGGTCCAAATCGCCCAGGACTTGACGGATCATTTTACCGTTCATCCGCTTTTGCTGGCCTGTAAAAACCGGGATGTACCTGAAGTTCCTCAACTTCACGGAGAGAATGGCAGTATGATAGGCAGCTTCCTCTTCGGAGCGGTTTGAAAAGAACAGGGTTACTGGTTTAGGGTAGTCCCGTTTTTCCAGCTCCTTTAAAAAAGGAATGATGGGGGAGATCCCGATACCGGAAGCGAGGAATACCAATCCATGCCTGCTGTCTCTCAGGGTGAACTCTCCTGCCGGTCCAAAGATGGTGGCTGTTTCACCAGGCTTCATGCAGCCACAACTCTTTTTAAAACTGCTTTTGCCGGTTCTCATTACAAATTTCAGGACATTGTCTTCGGGGTGGGAGACCATGGAAAGAGAACGTAATGGCATATCCAATTCCGTATGTTTTGGATTGTCCAGGCTCACAATGGCATATTGCCCCGGTTTATAGGTGAATCCCAGGGGTTTCTCAAAAGTGAGTTCCAGGGTATTCCGGGCAATCTCTTCCTTTTGTACCAGTTTTACCGACCGCTCATCCTCAAGGGAATCCTTTGATAAACCAGGTCTCTCGTCTTTCAGGATCTTTGAAACCTGCAGGCCGCATAGAAATCCACTGACAATAGCCCCCGTAAAACCACCTCCGGGGAACGTCCATGTTCCCGATAGCCAGAGATTTTTTACCGGAGAGCGGTAGGAGGGTCTTCCTCTTCCTGATTGCCCTGGTATCTGGGCGAATCCATAAGGCGCCGCACTGGGATTCAGCGTATATCGTTTGATGGTTCGGGGTGTTCCGATTTCATAACATTCAATGAGCTCCCCGATTCCGGGCACGGACTTCTCCAGCCTCTCCAGCAGAATCCGGGCAATCTCTACTTTCTTCTTCCTGTAATTCTTGTCATCCAGCCCTTCCCAGTTGCTTAAGCTGTCGGCTGTACAGATCGCCCCGAAACTTTTGCCCATGGGAGCCAGGCCTGAGTCGACCTGACTGTAATCCACAAATACAAAGGATTTTGATCTCCAGTCTCCGTAAAGATTGGGCAATACATCATGCAGGTTCCTGATGTCATCCCCCAAGAAAAAGGTGGAGTAGTGTTGAAGATTCAGATGTTTGATCTCCTTTTTGAATCCCAGGTAGACACAGAACAAGGAACAAGCCGGTTTAAGTCTGTCGATCTTCCGGGCTATCCTGGTACGCTCTTTTTCGGGCAAAAGATTTTTAAGCAGTGGCATGGCTCCGCTGTGAATGACATGTTGGGCATTGATTTCAACCGGCTCAAGCTGATCATTGAACGAATCCACGAATGATACGCCCGCTGCTTTTCCATTTTTTACCACGATACGGTTGACCTTCTTTCCCAGCAATAACATGCCACCATATGACCTGATTACCTCGGCCAGGGCATCGGAAAGTTTCTGGGATCCTCCTTTGATAAAGTAACCTCCATGTTCAATAAAACTGGCCTGTGCTTTTGCAAAGAAGAGCATGGACATGGAATAAGGATCATCGTGGTAGTAGAGCAGGTTGCCCTGAAGGATAATTTTCAGGGTTTCATTTGAAATACAACGATCCAGGAAACGTCCCAGCGTCTGTGCGTAAGTAAGGAATATATTGGGAAACAGCACGGGAAACAAGGGGATGAGCAGCATCTGCTGCCAGTCTTTCTTTGGAAAACCGGAAAGCTCTTTCTGCACGCCCAGTATGATTCTGAAAAACTTGCGGATTCCCTTCGCTTCGTCAGGATATGCATTCACAAGGGCCTCAATGGCCTGTTCCGATCCGTGGGGAAAGGTAAAGCCCAATTGTCGGCTTTTGATATGGAAAAAATCGGGAAGCGGCTTGAACTCCACTTTTTTTCTGACTCCCAGATATTTTAAAACGGAACGCTGGCTCTCGGTATCTATCAAATGCCCGTCCATGGCATGAAGTCCGGCTTCCATAAGGAACTCTTTTCGCTTGAAAGTGGTGGCACAGCCGCCCGGGATGTAATGCTGTTCAAGGACGATCACTTTTTTCCCATGCCTTGCGAGGATTGCACCGGCAGACAAGCCCCCCAGTCCGCCGCCGATGATAATGGCATCATAACTGGTCATAAAATGATATCAATAAGGGTGTTTATATGGATCCCGGTAACTTCTTTTCAGCATGGATTCTGCTTTTGCATTGTTGGACACATCGAAAGTGAAGGCATCGATATCCATTCCTGCCCTGGTCCGGTAGGCCAGGTCTCCGAAGTTCACCATGGATGTGGTTTTCAGTGCTTCTTCGAAGGTGTTTGTGATCCCTGCGTTGGAATTCGAACGGATTCCTTCTGCAAATTCCAGCATCATTTGTATGAATGTATCCTCACTGACGCGGGTGGCTTCATTCACGATGGGCTCTGAGGCATCATGGGGATAAATTTCCCATATGCTGTCCCCTTCAAATATGGTTGCTTTCTCCCCATAATAGAAGACTCCAATTCGGTGTTTCGGTTCAGGGGGGCTGTATCCCCATGTCCGATGGGACCAGTAGACGGGCAACCCGTCGAAATCGAACCTCACATCCAGGTGGTCGGGATTATCCCGGGGATAGTCGCTGGTGATGCCGCCAATGGCTGATACGCTCCCAGGCATTTCCAATCCCAATACCTGCCTGATGTTATGGAGGTAGTGAATGCCCCAATCCACCATAATCCCCTGGCTGAATACATATTGAGACCTCCAGTAGGGTGTAGTTCCTTTTTCCTGACACAGGTATTTCTGTAATGGTGCCGGACCACAGTAGGTTTCAAAGTCAAAGGTGCCCGGTATCTCTTTCTCAAACAAAGGGCTTTCCGTGTAATGGATCTGGGCCTGGACCTGCATGATCCTGCCCGCTTCTCCGCTTTCAATATATTGTCTGACCTTGTCATTGGTATCAATGAGGATCCGCGGAAAATCAACCTGGACCACGGTACCTGCCTTTTGTTTGGATCTTAACATGGCCTGCCCCTCCCTGATGTCCCAGCTCACAGGTTTTTCAAGGAATACATGCAGCCCCTTTTCACAGGCATCCACAAACTGCAGCGCATGCCAGTGGGGGGGAGTGGCGATTACAACTGCCTGAAGTTCCGGAAGTTCATACATCTCTTTGTAGGAGTCGAAGAGCATGGGTTTTTGTCTTCCGGCTGCAACTACTTTTTCTGCCGTACTGGTGAGCGCCAGCAAATCCACATCGCACAGACCTATCACTTCAAACTGTTCTGTTTTCAGGATGGGATTCAGCAGGAAATCGTTGGCCCACCAGCCTGTTCCCACGATGGCTATTTTTATCCGGTCCGCTTTGGCTGTCAGTGGGTTGGTTATCATCAGGGAGCCTGTAGCCAGGCTGCCAGTTTTAATAAAGTCTCTTCTTTTCATCGAATGGTAGAATCTGGTTTCTAACCATTCAAGATAAGCCATATCCTGCGTATTAGCAAAGCGGTTTATGGATTAGAGGCCCGGAATAACCAGGTCATCCTGTTTTCTGTATGTTTCATAGCCCCATTGATCGGCACAGTTTATTCTTAATACAATGGTTCCCACTTCAAGAGCGGGCAGGGTTTCAATGGGGAAAGAGCGCCCGGCATTCAGCACTTTTTCCGATTCCTGTTTGTATTTGACCATATAGGCGCTCCTGGCATATATGGCCTCCTGTGCCTGCAGGATCACCAGGTCCGGATGGGTGGCAATGATATAATCCGGATCCACCGATCCGTGAAAATGGTGGTTGGCATGAAAAACCTGGGCAGGAACATCGGCAGGGAAACGGTTCAGTATTTTCTGTTGGTTCACTGCATAGGTATCGCCTCCATGCACATAGACGAATCCATTGTAGCTTATTCTGATGGAAAGCGACCGTGTGTTCTCCTCTTCCCCGTCGGCATAACTGTTTAAGATTTTAAAGTGCACGCTGTCCTGAGCCCACTCATATCCGGTAGGGTAGGTGTTGTAGTCGATGAATTTTTCCACGTGGAAATCATGGATGATGGTCTTTGCAGAATCGCCTCCATCATGATCTCCATGATAGTGGGTCAGGATCATGGAATGGATGGTATCGATGTGATGCCTCTGAAGCATGGGCACAATGATGCTGTCACGAACCCAGTCTTTCCCGCAATCGATCAGCATGTACCTTCCTGTGGGAAGCTTCAGGAGAACCGAGGCTCCGTGTTCAACATCCTGTGCCACCATGATGATCTCGGAGAAAATGGGTTCAGGAAGTATTGAAACAGTGGCTTTGATCTCAGCATGCTCCATCCGGATGGCTAATTCATGGTTTCCGGCAGCTGATTTCACAAACTCTGAAGCCTTCATCTCCAGCCAGATGGCAGATTCCTGGTAGGGATATGGAGTAACTGAAAAATCCAGTGACCTGCCATCCAACCTTACTTCCCTGACCTTCTGGTGAAAATTATCAATTTTGAAAACCAGATCGTGGGGATCATTTTGAAAGAATGTATTCCTTTTTGGCGTGATATCAAGTGCTATGACGGGAGGCTCCAGAGCAATCCAATCCAAATCCATGTTGCCCCAGCCATCCTTGATTTCAAGTGTGTTGATTCCGGAATCCAGGTAAAAAGGTTGTGAAAAAAGGTTCCAGTTTGCAGACATATCAAATCCGACAGCTGTTTCCGATCCATTTCTCAGCAGGTATTGCATCTTGTCCCCTCCTTCGGCCCTGTACCTGATGACAACCTGGTAATACCCGCTGTGGTCAACAGGGATATCCCAGTTCACGGATGAAGATTGTTCAATGGAGAGAAACGCACCGCCCGATGCCCCGGCATCTTTGTTTACAGTCATCTGATGGACGGAGCCTGCTTCGGCTTCATACCTGCTGTGGTCTGCCTGGCTGCACATGGTTGCTCCCAGGAGGAGGGGCAACAGAACAGCAGACAGTATGATCTTCCTGGTCATCATTCTAAATCTTTGCTTTAAAACTACGGTTTTCAGTCCGGAGTATGCTTATTTGAAGTCAGAATTCACAATGGCCCTGATGCCATCCAAGTATGAAGTAGGACTGAAATGGAAGTATTTCTCAAATTTATTACTGTTGAATACATAATCCCGGTCATACTGGTAGAGCATTTCTGGTAACTCTCGCATCAGGGGATTAAAAAGCCCCATGATCCGGAGAATAAAACTTGATGCTGTCCTAAATTTGGGTTTGGTTTCAAGTTCCTTTGCGATGGCTTCGATCCATCCTTTGCCGGTAAACGGATCCGGTGCAGTGGGCAGGTGCCAGACCTGGCCAAAAGCCTCATCACTATTACCCAGCATGGCAGTGGCCCTGGCTGCATCGGGAGTATAGGTATAGGAATGCCTGAAATTCACAGAGGCCAGCCAGCTGGTTGACTTCCCCAAGCTGAGCGGTTTGAAAACGGTCTCGGCAAGTACACTGTTTCTCCTGATGCCCGGGCCATAAAAATCTGCACAACGGGCTATACAGGCAGTAAGTTTCCCCTTCCCAACCTGCTCCATGATCTGATTGGCCACCAGCATTCTCACTTCTCCCTTTTTACTGGGAGGATTGATGGGGGTCTCTTCTGTCATTCCATCCAGGTATTCTTTGTCATACTTGTAGATGTTATCAAAGAAAACCATCTTGTATTTGTGCTTCACACATGCATCAATAAGGTTCCTGGTTCTATGACAGATTGGTGATGGTGACCGGCACCGGGACAATTGCTCTTTTTATCAATTAATCTTTGATGCAGCGTACACTGAATCCCAGGGTGCGTGTTGCAGGATCCCGGTTGATGGTGGTCTTATCAAAGAACAGTGTTCGCCTCATGGCGTACCTGTCTTGAGGTGTGCTGCTCCACCAGGAGGCTCTTCTTCCCAGGTCTTCAAAGGTTCCGTTATATGAGTGCCAGAAGCCTCCGGGCAGTGCATTGAACCCGGTTTCATCTTTTAGTTTGGTCCCTGCTCCCTCTCCGCGATCCAGCATGATTTTTACCTCTTCTGCTGACAGGCCCAGATATCGCTCCAGGACCACCCACTCTTCTTCACTGGGCAAATGCCATTTATCAGGGCAGACAGACAGTGCTGCCTCCCAGGTGTAAAGCCGGCCATATCGTTCACAATTTTCCGGATTGTTATCGTAACACCATGAACCGGGAATTTCGAAGTTCAGATTTTGAGCCATCCAGATCTGGGTACCCATGGATACTGTAAGGTAGGTTTGATTATCTCTGGTATCAGTGAAGGAACCTGTTCCTTGTGAGAAACCAGGTAGGACACCAGACCAGGATACAAATATCAATATTTCCAGAAACCTCAGCACAATATGATTAAGGGATCACTGTATAATTCCCATGTTCATCCACTTTCACCTCGTCGAGTGTAAGAACACGCTCCGATAGATACAGTTCTTTGATTTGTTCCGTCTCATTGGATAGAAACAGGATCCATCCCCAGGGCATAAACCAGCTCCATTGGGGTTGCTGTTCCAGAATTTCATTTGTAGGAATATTTCCGACCTCTCCCAGTGAAATGGGTTTGCCCTGGCCAAGCGCAACCAACTGGTCATGATGCGACTGTTTGTAGTCATTGCGGTATACATCTGCTGCCAGAATGTCCACGTAATCGATTCCCGGAAAGAAATCTTCATAGGGCCACGCTTCATCGCCAGGGATATCACGGGGCGCATTCGTATTCCAGACCCAGATCAGATTGTTCAGTTTGTGGTGGTTGGTGAAGTAGTCGTACATCATGATCCACAACCTTTTAAAGCCCTGATCCCCTTTGTGGTTGCACCACCAGAACCAGACGCCATTCATCTCATGGTAGGGCCTCCATAACACCGGGATGTCCTCTTCCTGCAACTCCTTCAGGTAGCCGGCAATTTTATCGGCTCCGGTTTTCCATGCATCATTCAGCGCAGTCCCCTCTGTGACCAGTTCATCCCACTGTTCAGGTGAAGGGCGGTTTTCCATGGCCCAGATGGAGGATCCATTGCAGCAATCGCCATCAGTGGGAAAACAACCATGCCACATCATGGTGATGATATGTCCATCTTTGTAGCGGGCCTTGATCTCCTTGATGGTAGACTCTCGGGCTTCCTCCAGGGTAAGATCCAGAAACTGAAGTTCCCTGTTAAAACTTGGAGGTGGAATCGTGGAATCGATGGCATAGGCTTCCCTGTATACTTTGAATGGTTCCCAGGGAAAGGCAGGTAAATTGGCTGGCCCGCAGTGCTGGAACCGCATGGCATTTTCACCCTCGACACAGAAACTGAAGTCAGATCCCCAGACGATTGCTTTTTTCCCGGTAAGCTTCTCAAGTTGATTGGTATAGTCTGATCCTTTCCCCACAAAATTATGTTGACCGGATAATATATAATCACCCTCGATATCCTGAATGAAATTGTAAAGGTTGACAGTTTTTTCAGTCGCATTTTTGTTAATGAGAGGGATATGCATGGCTTTGTCAGGTTGTTTACATGAGACTATGGATATGGCCATGATCAGAATGAGGAGCGATTTGGTAATTTGCATGTTTCAAATCTTTTATATGACACGATTCACCAGAATACTGGTCTTTCAGGTTATGGGACGATCTTCACCGTCTTGTTTTCGATCATCTCCTGCAACTGGGTCAGTAAAGACTGTTCATACCGGTCGATATGACCATCTTCTGATGCAATGGCCAGAATACCATCCATTTCAGCCCGCGTGATGCTGTGATCTTCAATGGCTTTCACTAACAAACATTTTGTATTTTTTTATGTATTAAATATATACAGAAATACTGTATATTTAATTATTCTCCCCGGAGACCAGTAAAAATAATTACATATTCATTCTAATGATAACGTTATGAAAAAAAGATTCTTCCTTTCATTTTTAATGGCATTTATAGCCATTTCATTTATCTCTGCACAGGAACTTGATGAGATCCTGGACACGTACTTTGAAACCATTGGGCAGAAACAGTTGCTGAAGGTGAAGACGATGCAGGTGACAGGAAAGGCATTGATGATGGGAATGGAAAATCCCTTTGTATCCATTGCCCAACGACCGGACAAAATAAGAGTAGAAGTTGATATTCAGGGATCCAAGATACTCCAGGTTTATGATGGTGAGGATGCCTGGATGATCAATCCCCTGAGCGGTTCAGCCGAGGTCGTTGATCTTACCGGACCAGATGCTGAGGGTATGATTGAGTCGGCCGATATAGATGGATTGCTCTGGAATTATAAAGAGAAGGGACATCAGTTGGAACTGGAGGGTACCGACGAGGAGGAAGGTTCAGAGGTTTTTGTGCTAAAAATGACCAAGAAGAACGGAAACATAGACTATTACTACATGGATTCCGAGAATTATGTGGTGGTGAAAGTGAAATCCAAGATCATGATGCAGGGTTCTGAAGTTGAAACAGAATCCATTCTGAGCAATTACCGGGACGTGGACGGCTATCTCATGCCATTTACCACGGAACAAAAATATGGCGGGCAAATAGCAATGACCCTCATGTTTGAAGACGTAAAGTTTGACGTGGAAGTGGATGAGTCTATATTTCACAAACCTGCAAGCGAATGATAATGAGGCCATTGAATTTTTCTCCCGTCATCCTCTGCCTGCTTTTGACACTGGGAAGCAGTGGACTGGCACAAAATAAGGCAACTGTCAAATCCAGTACCTTTGGTCAGGTGAATGCCAGGCATCTGGGTCCGGCCATGATGAGTGGCAGGATCACATCCATTGATGCATTGCAATCGGATCCCCTGTTCATGTATATTGGAACAGCCAGTGGCGGACTCTGGAAAAGCACCAACGGGGGTGTGATCGTAAAACCGGTTTTTGACAAGCATACATTATCCATTGGGGCGGTCACCATCGATCAACAGCGACCCGATACAGTATGGGTGGGTACCGGAGAGTCATGGACCAGGAATTCAGTTTCCATCGGAACGGGCATATACAAGTCAACAGATGGTGGCGCCAAATGGAAACTGATGGGCCTGGAGAATTCCGAACGGATTTCACGGATCATCATCCATCCTGAGAATCCTGATATCGTCTTCGTGGCAGTATTGGGTCATCTTTGGGGAGCCAGTGAAGAGCGCGGTTTGTATAAGTCCGAAGACGGGGGCAAGTCCTGGAACAAAATCCTATATGTGGATGAGAATACGGGATGTTCGGATTTGGATATGGACCCGGAAAACCCGGATATACTATTTGCAGGAATGTGGACTTTTCGAAGAACCGCATGGGATTTTAATTCCGGTGGTTCGGGTTCCGGATTGTATAAATCCACCGACGGGGGAGTCTCCTGGGAGGTTCTGAAGACCGGTTTACCGGAAGGTGAAAAAGGCCGGATTGCTGTCCGTATCTCTCCTGCAGACCCGGACAGGGTTTTTGCGATTGTGGAATCGGATAAAACTGCCCTGTACGGTTCAAAAGATAAAGGGGGGAACTGGGAAATGCTCAACCAGACACCGGTGATTGCCGAAAGGCCCTTCTATTTCTGCAAGATCATACCCGACCCGGTGGACACCAGCAGGCTCTACAAACCGGGGCTGGATCTCAATGTGTCCGAGGATGGGGGGAGAAAGTTCAGAAACACAGCTTTTGCCGGAGGGAATATTCACGCAGATGTGCATGATGTGTGGATTTCTGAAAATGATCACCGCTATATGTATGCCGCCACCGACGGCGGGGTCTATGTGAGCAATGATTACGGTAGCTCATGGAGGCATCTGCGCAACCTTCCGGTGGCGCAGTTCTACAAAGTGAGTGTGGATATGGAAAAACCGTACAATGTGTATGGAGGATTACAGGACAATGGGTCCTGGTCCGCTCCTTCACGCTCCTACGGGGGAATCCAGAATCACGACTGGCAGGTATTCGGAATCGGCGACGGCTTTTCTGTACATACCGACAGGGATGACAACAACATTGTTTACTGGCAGATGCAGGGTGGCTTGTTCGGACAGACCGACAAGCGGTACCAGAGCATGCGGCTGATTGCTCCCATGGAAACGGAGGAGACAGGTAAGCTCAGGTTTAACTGGGATGCAGCCATTAGCATGAGCCCTACAAAAAATTCGGTATACGTGGGGGCACAGTATCTCTTTAAATCGACGGACCAGGGTAGTTCGTGGACCAGGATTTCTCCCGATCTGACCACCAACGATCCGGCCAAGCAGCAACAGGCGGAATCAGGTGGTCTGACCGTGGATAATTCAACAGCTGAAAACCATACAACGATTTACTGTATTGCCGAATCGGCTTTGGATGAGAACCTGATCTGGGTGGGAACCGATGACGGAAATCTGCAGATAACCCGAGACGGGGGTAAAACCTGGATGAATACGGTGGCCAACATTCCGGATTTACCGCCAAATACCTGGTGTTCAAGTGTATACCCTGGTCGCTTTACCAAAGGCACGGCCTATGCGACCTTTGACGGGCACCGCAATGATGACATCAGACCTTATGTATATAAGACTTCGGATTACGGTGCAACCTGGACATCCCTTTCCAGCGACGGGATCACATCGCATTGCTACAAGATCATCGAGGACCTGGTCAACCCAAACCTGCTTTTTCTGGGGACGGAGTTCGGTTTATTCATCTCCCTGGACGGAGGTAAACAGTGGGCCCAGTTTAAAAACGACCTGCCCAATGTATCGGTCATGGACATGGTGATTCATCCCAGGGAACACGACCTTGTGCTGGGTACGCACGGACGGGGGATCTATATCATTGATGATATTTCACCATTCCGGCAGCTGACCGAGGAGGTGCTTGTTTCAGACTTTGTGTTCCTGGATCAAAGAGCCCCGGTACCAATGGTGGTGGCCGGTCCTGACTGGCCTGGACGGGACGATGAGTTCAGCGGTGCGAATCCCAGGACTGCCATTCCTGTCACTTTTTACATGAAGAAGAAGAATCTCTTTGGTAACATGACCATGGAGGTTTTCGATATGGAGGAGAACTTGCTGACAGAACTTCCACTGGTTACCCGCACTGGTATCAACCAGGTATACTGGGTCCCCACTCAGAAACCGCCCAGGGCTCCTTTATCAGATGCCATGCCTTTCCAGATGCAAATAGCAGTAGGTGGAGGGGGGATGAGCTATCCGGCCGGTGATTACAAAGTGAAGGTAACCAAAGGAGATGAGGTCTTTGAGAAAGTCATTACGATTTATGACAATCCCGATGAACCATATACAGCAGAGGACAGGCATGTAAAACGGGAGCTTCAGCAGAAGGTTTATAACCTGTTGGAGGAGCTGGCATACCTGGACCGAAGGATAAATGATGTCAGGAAGGGGCTGGAGGAAGTGAATGAACAACAAGGAATCTCTGCTTCTGTGAAAAAGAAGGCAGCTGCACTGAGCATCTCTCTGGACGATGTGAGGGACCGGCTGTTGGTAACCGATTATGGGGATCTGCGGGGAGATTCCCGGCTCCGTGAGGATGTGGGGTTTCTTTATGGAACCATCGCCTTTTATGGAGGCAGGCCGACACAGGTACAGATGGATCAGATGGTTTTCCTTGACAAGAGGGTGAAGGCCATGGATGCAGAGGTTGACCAGCTTTTCAGTGAGTCGCTGACGGGCATCAACAAAGGACTGGCCAAAGCCGGAAAGGAAGAGATCGTCATCACCAGCCGGGAGGCTTTTGACGCTGAGAAAAAATAATCGTTAATACGCTTTAATGAAGGGTTGTCTCCGTTACTTCGGGACAACCCTTTTTTCATTTATGCCTCAAATTGTGTCCTGAATGGTTATTACAATCTTTCCCCTTGTGTGCCCCTCCTCATAAAACCGGAAAGCCTCCGCAACCTTGTTGAGGGGATAGGTTTTGTCGATAACTGGTTTGACCTTGCCGGACTCAAGCAACTCTTTGACAAATGCCAGGTCCTTCTGGTTTGCTTTGGCTGAAAGGTTATTCATTCTTTTATTTGATCCCAAGGAAACCAATGGTCCGAGCATTGCCTGGAAGATATGCTTCATGGAGCCTCCCGTCATGATATATACGCCTTTGGGACCCAATGCCCGCTTGTAATCATATATGGAACGATATCCTGCAGTGGCTAGGATCAGGTCATAATGTTCACCGTTCCTTGTGAAATCTTCTACCGAATAGTCGATGACATGATCTGCACCCAGTGAGCGTACCAACTCGAGGTTCCGGGTACTGCAAAGGCCGGTGACCACGGCACCAAATGATTTGGCAATCTGTACTGCAAATGTCCCGATTCCGCCGGATGCACCAACAACCAGTACTTTTTGTCCGGCCCTGATCCCGCCCAGGCGAAGCCCCTGCAGGGCCACAACCGCAGCCTGGGGTGCTGCTGTTGCTTCCTCAAAGGTTAAATTAACAGGTTTCAGCATAAGCTTGAGTTCTGGAGCGGATACATACTCGGCGAACCCGCCAAAATTCCCGTCTGAGAGGTCACCATATACTTCATCCCCCGGTTTAAACTGTGTAACGTTTTTGCCAACGGCCTTAACCGTACCTGCAATATCGCCTCCGGGAATCTTGTATTTTGGTTTCTGAAGTCCGGAGTAAAGACGGAGCATTTTAGGTTCGCCCCTGACCATATCCGGATTGGCAAAATTTACAGATGCCGCAACCACTTTCACAAGGACTTCCTTGGCTTTTAGGACAGGTTTGGCCACCTCTCTGAGTTGAAGCACATCAGGTGATCCGTACTTTGTGCAAACCATTGCTTTCATGGTGCAAAATTTTTAATCCAAACAGAGGTCTCAGGAAACGGACTCTTTTGATCAGTTCATAGAATACAAAACATCCTGTTCCGGTAAAGATCACGACCAGGATGAATTTTAACAGGGTAGGAATTTCAGGGGGTACAATGATTGCAGCGCCCAGGTAGAGAAAGATCATGTGCAGGATATAAATGGGATATGCTCCCTGGCTCAGGTAACTTAGAGCTTTGCCTGGATGATTCAGGTACCTGTTTGCAAATCCGAATACTGCAAAGATCCAGAGGTTGGACTCAATGGCCATCAAGGACAGGGGTGCGCTCAGATCGAATATCACAAGCCTGACCACATAAAGGGCTGCAGCGACCAATGCAAGAAACCATCTCCACCGCAGAACTGTTGGCCAGAATGCGTCCCCGACCAGTGTACAGATAAAACCAAACAGAAATGCCAGCAGTCCCAGCAGGAATCCGTGTAGAGTCATGGCGTACAGCGCGAATGTTTCGGGTTTCACCAGGATCACTTCCATTACAAAGCATGCAATGATGAATAGCAACCCCAGTGGCGTTCTGAACAGATTTAGAAGCCATCGCGTAAACCTGCCATTTTCATTCCTCTTCAGGTAAAAGAACAGGGGAGAGAGGACGAGCACATAGACAAAGATGTTGGCAAGGAACCACAAATGTCCGGGCTGCGGTGCGTACCTCAGGTCCTGGCTGTAATAATTCTGCCATACCAGAAGATGCAGGGGAACAATAGCCACCATCCCAAAAAGGAAGGGCAACAGGATTCGCTTGGTTCTCTCAAGGATCAATTGGTTCCAGTTTCTTTTCCGGATGGCGAAAAATACCCCCATTCCGGATACGAAGAATAGAAGTGGTATTCTCCAGACATTCAGCATGGCCATGGCGGGCCACAGGGATTCAAGGGAATTGTCACTCTGGATAAACCCGATAAACACACCCCAGGGCTGAAAGACTATGGCAATATGATATATGATCAGCAATCCAATGGCGATGACCCTGAGCCAGTCTATATCGTATCGTCTGTTTTCGGTGGACATTTTTTCTGTTTTAAAGTGTGAGCCTAACGCAACATCTCAGCAATGATCGGGCGTGTCTCTTCAAGTTGCTTATAATCAAGTTTCAATCCCAGGGGTCCAAGATCCTTGCTGAACTGATCGTAGATGGGTTTGACTTCATCGAATGGCCCAATAACGGATTCAAGCGGAGTTGAGTCATATATATTCTTCAGGTCTTTGTCTGCGCCATTTTCAAGTAGCATTTTGACGATCTCAGTGCGGCAAAGGAAGGCGGCACTGTGTAGCGCAGTGGAGCCCTGGTTGTTCTGGAGGTTCACGTTGGCGCCTCCTTCAATTAGGGCTTTTGCCACTTCGGTTTTGCCAAACATGGCAGCAGATATCAGCGGAGTGGACCCCACCCCCGGCTCTTTAACATCCAGGTCCGAACCGGCCAGGATATGTTGTTGCACGGTTTCAAGATCTCCAAGGAAGGTTGCTGTGTGAAGATCCACTGCCGGGGGCTCTGGTTTTGTTTGTGCAGATTGTGTCTTCTCTTCACTTGCGTTTTTTTTGTTGCCTCCGCAGGATACCATGGTCAGGATCGCCATAAAAAGCACTGTTGTGGTAGCAGCTTTCACGGAAATGATTTTTTGTGTTTTCATCTGTTGATTTTTTTGGTTTTACAATGTTTCGATGATGTAAAGGTCCGGCAAACCATGATGCAGTTCCAATCACTTATGGTGCAGGTAGTATGAAGTATGAGGAAAGGATTGAAATTATGATGCATGGATATAAATTTTCACACAAAAGGCCATCCCATGAACTGGAATGGCCATTGAGATTGGCTTATGAAAGCCCCGGAATTAACTGACGACAATTCTGGGTATAAATCTTTGCAAGGTCTTCCTTTGAAAATCCTGAATGCTTATCAAGATTCCTGGCTACGATCGGAGCGACTTTAGCCATGGGAAAATCACTTCCGAAAACGATCCTTGCGGAGCCTGCAAACTGATTCAGGGAATCCAGCGCATAGGTGCCTGAAGTCATGGCTGTATCATAATACATATTCCTGA
>CAYVRK010000007.1:0-33314 GCA_964453785.1 uncultured Bacteroides sp. | reverse complement strand
TATTCCTGAATAAATCAGGTTGGCTGCAACCCTGGTGGTTTCAAAAGGTGCTTCAATGAGGGCGTTGGGGATTCCTTTCTCCTGCAATCCCGGATCGAGTTCCTCTCCCGGATTGGCCGGATGGATGTGTACAACTGCCTTCCTTTTGTTTAATTCCCTGAAGATGGGCTCGAATGTATCATCGCCAAGATAGACCCCGTCATAATTTGTAAATAGACATACACCATCCAGTTTCAACACATCCAGGGCATATTTTAGCTCTTCGATGGCTTCCCTCACAAAACCGACGGGTATGGATGCGAAAGCACCAAATTTACCCGGATACTTCCGCTTAAGTTGTGCCATATATTCATTGCTCCAGCGAGCGATCTCCACAGAAAAGGTTTTATTCTCACTGAAATAGACTCCAGGTGAACTTACAGATACAACAGCGGTATCGATCCCGTTTTTTTTCATGAATGCCAGTGAAGTTTCAGGCGTCCATTCGGGAAAGGAAACGCCGAGAGAATCATTTACATGGATCTGCCTTAGTCTCTCCAGGTATTCCACCGGGGTGATATGGTGGTGCAAGTCAATTTTTCCGGTTGTTTTCATGATGTAAAAAGTATTGGTTGATATTCTGTGTCAAACTTAGAGGATAGTCCGGTCCTGGTTTTTATCATTTCAGGAAGATGTTTTGTCATTTCGCGCATCATTCCTTAACTTCCTGAGCGAAAACCCCGAGAATGAGATTGGAGTATCTTTTTTTTGCTCAAAACCTTATCAAATCCCTTTTAAAGTATGGATCCCCGACATCTGAGGTGTATCGGATTATTGGCATTTCCAGGGAAAGCAAGGATCCGATGGAACATGAACTCTCCATTGAGCAGATTCATGACCTGACTATGTACTTCAAAAACAAGTTTGGAATTGAACACTGTGGACTGGAAATAATCAGGGGACTAAATTTTCAGAATACGGGATTCTTCGGCTCTTATGCCTTGAGTTGTGCCACGCTAAATGAAGCATTCCAAAGAACCTATCTGGTCCATAAGGAGGTGAACAAGCTTTTCACCTATGATATGGTTCCGCCTGAAAAGCCATGCTGCTTTACCTACAGATTGGATAGAATGTGGGAGGCGAGGTTTCCTGAGAGCGCAAAGGAGATTATGGAATTTGCCATGGCCAATGGCCTGTATTTTACCAGGATGCTTACCCGGAAGCAGTTGAACCCTGTCAGGGTTGATTTCAAGCATGCAAAACCGGCTGACACTTCCATCTACGAAGATCTCTTTCAATGTCCTGTCGCATTTGGTCAGGAATCGAATTTTGCTTCCTACCCTGAAGACATTATGGACCTTCCCATACCTACCTATAATCCAACGCTACTTGGGATACTGGAAGAGTATGCCTTAAAAACCATACAACAACAGGCAGAGGAAAAGAATATTGTATCCACAGTCAGGGCCTTGATTATTAAATCGTCTCATACCATCATTCCGCACATTGGTGAAATTGCCTTTCAACAAAATATTAGCGCGCGCAATCTTCAGAATAAGTTAAAGGAGAACGGGACCACTTTCAAGCAGATATTGGAGAAGGTTCAAAAAGAACTGTGTATCTCCTACATACAATCAAACACAACCAGTAACAAAGAAATAGCCTGGCTCATGGGGTATAACGACCTGGGGAATTTTTACCGTGCTTTCAAAAGATGGACAGGACAGACCCCCAATGAATTCAGAAACAGTAATGAACCTGCCAGATTCTGATCATATGAATAATGATTTTCTAAGCAAGCTTACCGGCATTATTGAAGAGCACATTTCGGAGGAGCAATTTGGCGTTTCGGAACTGGCAGGTAAAGCGGGAATGAGCCGATCCAACCTGCTCCGAAAAATTAAAAACCTGACCGGCTTATCGGCCAGCCAGTTTATCAGGGAGGTACGATTAAAGACCGCCATGAAGATGTTGAGGGAGGATTCCCTCAATGTTTCAGAAGTTTCCTATAAGGTTGGCTTTGGCAGCGCATCCTATTTTATTAAATGCTTCCGCGAGTATTATGGTTATCCTCCAGGGGAGGCGGGTGGTCACGATCGGCCAGAAGCAGCGCCCATTCAAACTGAAACTGTACGAACTGATTCACCTCCCGAGAGTCGCATCACTGGGCTGGCACTTTGGGCTATTTTGATAGCAGCTATCGCTATTGTACTTCTTCTCTTCATCAAACCATTCTCAGCAGAGGAAAATGAGCCAGAAAATTCCATTGCTGTTTTGCCTTTTGTAAACGACAGCAACGATTCGACCAACGTCTACTTTATCAATGGCTTGATGGAATCCATTCTTGACAATCTGCAGCAAATAAAAGGATTGAGGGTGATCAGCAGGACCTCAGTTGAAAAGTACAGAAACAATCCCAAAACCATTCCTGAAATTGCCAGGGAGTTGAACGTGAGATATGTGATTGAAGGGAGTGGCCAGAAAATCGGGGAGCTGGTATCACTCCATATTCAGTTGATTGAAGCCCAAAGAGACAAGCACCTGTGGTCAGAAAATTTTAGCAGGGAAGTGAAGGATATATTTCAGCTTCAGACAGAAATAGCAAAGGGCATTGCTGATAAAATAGAGGTTATTATCACTCTGGAGGAAGAAGAAAGGATCAGTAAACCGCCAACGGATGACCTGTTGGCCTATGATTATTTTTTAAAAGGCCTTGATCTTTTTTATCAGGGAACCCGGGAAGGTCTGGAGGATGCCATTGCCTTTTATCTGAAGGCCATTGAGCAGGATCCTGAATTTGCACGGGCTTACGCCGGGGTGGCAATCGCCTATGCTGTTTTGGATATGTACCAGGTTGAAAAGGTATATACAGGCCAGATCAACCAGTATGCTGATAAGGCCTTGCTTCTTGATCCGGTATTACCACAGAGCCTGATCGCAAAAGCACTTTATTACCGGAATGGAGCGGAATATTCAAAGGCCATTCCCTTTCTTGAAAAGGCCCTGGAGTACAATCCGAATTCGGTGCTGGTAATCAATATTCTATCTGATTTTTATACCAATGTGCTGCCCGATACAGAGAAATACCTGGAGTATGCACTTATGGGAATTAATCTGGACATTGCTGCCCATGATTCTGCCGAAGCAAGTTTTATTTACCTGCATGTGAGCAATGCTTTTATACAGACCGGATTTACCGATGAAGCAGCAAAGTATATAAATAAATCACTGGAATATAATCCGAGTAATTTGTATTCTGCCTATGTGAAAGCGTTTATCCTGTATGCAAGGGACCGGGACCTGCAACAAACAAAAGAAATGCTGATTGCCGCGTTGAATAAAGATGTAAGCCGGTATGATATAATTCAGGAAACAGGGAAGATCTGTTATTACATGAGGGATTATAGAAGTGCATACACCTACTATAAGAAATTCCTTGATATCATGGAGGCCCAGGGCCTGGATGTTTATCCTTACGAAAATGCAAAGATAGGTCTTGTGTACGATGCACTGGGAATGGAGAATGAGGCAGAGGAATTGTTCAGGAGGTACAAAACCTATGCTGACAACGATCAATCCATTTATAAGGACCTCAGCCTGGCCATGTACTACGCCTATAGGGGTGAAGAAGAAAAGGCCATCGAACATTTATCCCTTTTTGCCCTTCATGAAAGTTATCATTACTGGACCATTCTTTTCCTGGAAATAGATCCTTTAGTCGATTCCATCAAGGAGCTACCTGAATTCAATAAAATCATGGGCGAATTAAAAGGCCGGTTTTGGGAGAATCACAATCGAATAAGGGCTTCTCTTGAGGAGAAAGATTTACTCTAAAAGTGCCTTCCTGTTGGATTTGTGCACGCTCTCTCCCGTTTCGTTGATAATGTGCCTTACGACGCTCTCCTCATTTCCACCGAGCCAGAATGTAAACTTGTGGTGGATGCTGTCTTCCAGGGATGCTGGCGTTTCAATGGCGGTTTCAACCACAACAGGCGCATGGTGAAACACATTGTAGACACCTACACCCCAGGCTTCATGGGTTTTAACGTGATCCGCCACTTTATAGGAGGCATATCCGCCGATGGTATCGTGTTTCCATGATTCCACGGTGGGCGGGTCATAGGGCATTTCGCTCTGGTAAAGAAAAACCTGGCCGCCTTCTCCGTTCCAGAGGGTCTGGTACTCCTGGTGATGCTCATTGAATAGTCCGTAAACTGTAACATCATGCCCGTTAACGATGATCCCATTGGCGCACCTGTTCACATCCCAGCCCACTCCATTCCCGTGATCGGCTCTCCAAAGCCAGATATGATCGATAAAAACATCACTGCTGTTGATGGTCACGCATGAAGTTGCAGATCCGGCAGAAGGACCCCCAACCCTGCAAAAGATGTCATAGAGCCAGGTTGGATCTGAGGTATGGCGTTTCTCCGATCCGGGCTTTCCAACCTGAAACAAGGTTTCGGAATGAATTTTCCCTGCATCCAGAAGCAATCCACTTACCGTAACACCATCAACCTCGGAAACCTCCAGGGCCGGAGTGCCCTGAAGTGGGACAAGCGATGGCATTCCCAAACCCACGATCACCGATCCGGGGTGGCTGACCTTCAGGCTGCTTTCAAGTTCGTATATTCCAGGCGTGAGAAGGAGGTTTCTTCCTTCTTTTAGTGCTTTATTTATTGATTTCGAATCATCCTTTTCGGGTTTTGCAATGTAGAAATCTTCCATTCTGAATGTCTTGGAATCTGCCTTGCCGTCTGTCCATGAGGGCCCGGCCGAGTTTTCCCTTGATTCCGGGATTTTTAAACGGAATTCATTATCTGTAAATACCAGGTAGGGCTTTTCCCTGCTCACGGGAGTTTGATCAATGGATGTATAGGGTCCGTCCGGAAAATTGGTCAATGGTGCATTGATAACCCCGAGAGATAGAACATTCCATGCTCCGCCTTTCCATCTGTCCCATTCAGAATTTCTTGAGAACCACTGTTGCTGACCTCCGGCCAGTATGGTCCCGTCAATTTTAGAATCGGCCAGGAAACCTCCACTGGCATATCCGTTGTCGTGCAACTGCAGGTTTCCTTTGATATGAACCCTTCGCATGGGAGAGGCCTGTGAAACTCCCCATACATTTGTAGAGTCTTCTGTGGGCACTACCGTCAGGTTTTCCACAGATCGCCAGAAGTTGGTAAGCACATGGGTGCCACGCCGGCTATTGGATCGCACGGCGCCTACAATCACCACGTCCTCAGGCGACTTGCCCAATCCTGCTACCTGCATATAATACCCAACCCTGATGTCCAGTTCATACCGGCCCGGCTTAAAAAGCAGTGCGTACCGGTTGAAGCTGAACTCAGATCTCCGGGTGTTCTGCCTTGTGAACAGGGTATCGATGCAAGTCTGCACCTCCTTCATATCCATTCCAGGATCAAAAACAAAGACATGCTCTCCAAGGGGCGATTGATGAAATTGAATTGGCTGAGCATCAATGTTCTGAAAATTGATCGGAAGCAAAAGAAAAATTCCGAAAAACAGGTGCTTCATATACAGAAAGATAAAGTTCTTTTTAGAGCTGAAGATCAGCTCATTCCTAATTCATCTGGTAACTCACGAAGGCAACATACCGGCTATCCGGAGACCAGGAAGGCACATTGATGGTACCCTGGCCACCAAACAGTTTTGCCATCACCCGCACTTCTTTCGTCTCCAGATTCATCAGGCGCAACATGACATCTTTGTTGGGCGGGTGTGAATTAGCCGGTACATTTGTTTGGAAAGATACGTAGGCGATCCACTTTCCATCCGGTGAAGGATGGGCAAACCAATCGTTGTACTGGTCCGTTGTGATCTGCTCCTGGTTACTGCCGTCGCTTTTCATCCTCCAAATCTGCATGGTGCCCGAACGGACCGAATTGAAATAGATATATTTCCCGTCGGGAGCGTAATCCGGACCATCATCCAACCCTTCTGCTGTGGTTAGGCGGGTTTCTGCACCTCCTTTTAACGGGATGGTGTAAATGTCATAATTCCCGTTTCTCTCAGCGCAATATGCCAGGGTTTTTCCGTCTGGTGACCAACCGTGCCAGTAAGATGGACCGAGCGGGGTGATCTTTTTGGGCTCACCTCCCCCGATGGGAAGGGTGTAGATCATAGAACTGCCGGTTTCAGTCTGGTCACTGATGACCAGTTGTGTTCCGTCGGGGGAGATTCCGTGATCGTTGTTGATCCGTTTGGCAAAGCCTGTAGGGATCAAACGGGGATCACCGCCATCGGCCGGAATGGTATAGAGCTGTCCGGTGCTGTTGTAAATCAAAGATTTGCCATCGGGCGACCAGTTGGGAGCTTCAATGTGACTGCCGGTATGGTATACCACCCTTCGGTCAAATGAAGCAACCGATATGGTTTCGAGGGTACTTGAAAGGGTCTTCAGTGAATCTGGTTTCGGAGCAAGGGATTCAATGCTCACATTGGAAAATATGGCGGTTTCGATGGTGTCATTGTTGTGCGAACAGACACCAAGACCAATATAGAACGGCTCCTTAAAAGGAAGTTTAAAACTGCCTCCTGAAGATTGGAGCGGCTCTCCAGCCGGTGCCACAGACATGGAGAGATAATCGCCGTTTTTCTCAAGGCGCACCCTGCCGGGAGAGGTGATATTGGACTGGACTTCGCGGGTTACGCCTCCGGGAACCTCCCTGTACTGGATGGATGTGAGACCATCACCGTGCACTGCAACATCTGCATAGGCTGCACTGGTATCCAGGCTCTGCCGGATAATCAGACATGCTTTCCTGTGCGGATCAACACCTTTCCCTACCCAGCTAATGTCAGCTTCGATGGACACATCCCCGGATAACTGCTTCCACACATAGTGAAGCTCATCGCTTGTAAACCACATATTGGTTCCTCCTCCCGAAACCCTGTAGGAACCATCGGAAGAATTGTATTCAACGGATCCGGCATAATTGACGTTCCCAATGTCCCCATTTCCCTGAAAAATTCCCCGATTGGGTTCCATGTTGCATGATCCGAAGGCTGTAGCCAACAGGATCCAGATAAAAATCGATTTCATTTTTCTCATATCCTTTTCATTTTTATAATGCGGTTCATGATTTCATTTATCTGAAAAACTCATCGGGGATCTCCTCCACGCAACTTAACAGCACGCAGGCTGATGCCCAGGAAAGTGACGCTGCCCATATGCCTCCATCCCATGGACCGGGCCATGGCAGCACCAAACCATCAGTATAGGTAAACTGTTCGGTGGCCTGACCTTCCTTTCCAAATCCAAAATCGTTGTCTTTGGTATTGTAAGTGCCAAGGCCCCAAACACAGGTGTCGTGAAGTCTTTGCCTGATATAGTCACTGCCTGTTTTCTGATACATATAGTAGATCGCTCCGGCAACCAGGTTCCCCATTTGATGGATGCTGATATTGTGATTGCTGGTAATGGATCCTCCGCTGCTTGACCAGTTCATGCTCCTGAGCGGCTCAGCCGATAGCATGGTATTATAGGGAAACTTCCACGAAAATTCCCAGCTCAGGCCATCCATTCCCATCTCCAGGTACACGGGATCATTGGTCAGTTTGTGGAATTCAACGCAGGCAGTTATGAATGCCAGGTTTCCTTCCTGATCCACCCCACGGTGGGTGTCCATGGGTGTATTATAGAGTTCTCCTTTGAGGTGATGGCCGTGGTAATGATTCAAAGCCTTCATGGCTCCTTTCATGTATTTTTGCTCACCGGTATACTTATGCAGCAGGACCAGTCCGGGAACAAACCAGCAGGGCTGGAACCCATCGTAGTCTAACGCATCCCCGGTTTGGGGATCGAAGAATACAGGAAAGGCTCCATCCTCCCGTTGGTTTCTGAGGGCTGTTTCAAGGACCACCCTTGCAGTGTTGAGCCACTGAGGCTGATGGGCTCCTTCCAGTTCGAAGGATTTCATCAGGAAATATGAAGCCTGACCGTTTAAGTAGGCTGAATGGAACGGCTTATCTCCAAAATTGAAACAATCTGCCCTCACACCCCACCATCCGGTCACATTCCATTTGCCATTCCTGTATTCCTCGTTGAGCAGTCCGGCTTTTTCATTGATTGCAGTAGCGCAAATGTTATCAATATAGGTCCGGGCAATCTCCCCGATACTATTGTCACCTGTTCGTCGGGCTGTTTTCAGAAGCGGGTAAGCCACTTGCATGCCTCCTGTCCACGCAATGTCTGCCCCGGTGAGTTGACCATCAACCAGCACAAATCCCGGAATATTCTTATCCCATGAATACCTGATAATGGCACGACTGATTTTCCGGATTGCTTCATCCCGCTCAGAGCGTTTTACCGGAGACTGGTGCAGGATCGGATAACAGCGTTCCAATAATATCCCATAATCCGGAATTTGCTCAGCAATGGTGAATCCGTAAAAGCTGTCCGTTCTGAGGTTATTCCCGCTCTGGCCTTTGATCCATCCAAACAGGTATTCACCGGATTTAGGTATTCTTTCTTCCCGGGTCCAGGAATATCTTCCCGGAGCATTTTCATAACCCAGCTGGAAGCCGGAGATATCCCTGTCCGGATAATGTGTATCCAGCATCAGTCCGTTGTACAGATACGCAGGGTCCCACTCTGTGACCGGTTCCGTTTCTATTTCCCGGTTTTCAGAATCTTTTAGTGTCTCCTTGATACCCACCATGGAGGCCACCTTATTTTTAATGGTAATAATCCCCGGATGCGTGCTTCTGTCGGCCCTTACATAAAATTTTGAACTGTTCGGCCAGCCAATTTTGCCACCATAGTCGAATTTGGGTTGTTGACCATCTGAGGTGGACAGGTTGTTGGATCCGTATAAAAAACCGGGAATCATGAAATAAGGTTTTTCTCCATCCTTGGATTGCTCGAACGGGCATTGGACGATGAATGGCTCATTGGTGTCGACCCGCAAATTCACAACTCCGGTAATGGTTCCGTTTTTGTGAAAGCTCAGTTTTTCTGTATAGGAGCCGAACCGGCCAAGAGAGGCTTTAAAAAACCCATCCTTAAACAATAGGGGAAATGTGAGGTGTTGCAGTTCCCCCGTCTTAACTATAATGATATCTCTCCAAAAAAGTTCCCTGTTTTGAAACAAAAAGGTGGTATGTCCATCTTTTGTCCTAATGCAGACAGTTTCGTTCTTAGGTTCTGAAGTCATCCCTGAAAGATAGCACAAA
Organism: uncultured Bacteroides sp.; assembly: GCA_964453785.1. Taxonomy (GTDB): domain Bacteria; phylum Bacteroidota; class Bacteroidia; order Bacteroidales. The sequence continues at coordinate 24,134 of CAYVRK010000007.1, read as the reverse complement.
AAAAAAGCCTGTCAGTGATGACAGGCTAAAGAGTTCTAGAAAGTCAACTGGGATGATTAGACCAATTTGACGTTAGAAGCGTTCAATCCTTTAGGTCCTTCCTCAACATCGTAAGTTACCTTATCTCCTTCGGTGATCTCATCGATTAAACCGTTCTGATGGACAAAAACATCTTTTCCACCTGCGTCGGGAGCAATAAAACCAAAACCTTTTGCATTATTAAAAAACTTAACTGTACCCTTACTCATGATTTCTTTTTTAAATTAAAACTCAACTTATAGCACTTATAGAATAACACTTGAAATGTTAAAATGTTTGATCATCATATTGCAGTAAATCTTTACCGCTAAAGGGATTCCGGTAATTTTCATCTGAAAAACCCAGTATAGCCATGATTTACAGGGCTACAATCTAAGAAACTTTTCTACATAAACGGCACCATTTGCATGATTCATTTTCAGCAAATACACACCTTTGGGCAGGCTGCTCACATCCAGGGTATGTTTTGTCTCCTCCATTTTAACAACTTTAATCAGTTTCCCCAGACTGTTATAGAGATACAATTCCTTCTTCCCACAAGCATCTCCTTCGGCATCAATAGTTATGATTTCATTGGCTGGATTCGGATACAGGGTTATGATCTTCTTTTGGCTGTAAAGTGGGCGATCACCTTCAATTACACATGTTCCGGCATCGTCCCCCAACCCTGACGGAGTCCCTCCGGTTTTGGTCAAATACAATTTATCCAGTCTTACCCAGAAAGAGTCGTCATCGGCAGTAGGCACTCTGGCTCTTCCCCATAATTTGAAACTTCCCTCTTCTGAGATGTCAAATATGAATACAACATGGTCCTGAGGATCTGATGATGCATTGCTAAGCGGCTGATTGCCTGGCTTTGATGTTACATAGAACCCGTTTGACGCATCTGCATCAGATACGATGTTCCAGTTTGTACCCACTTGTCCACACTCGACCTCAAACCACTGGTTGTCCACTGTGGTATAACTGCTTTCAATGGTTATTACAACTGTATCCTTATGGGTGGCTCCATCATTATCGGTTACGGTAAGTACCAATTGGTGAACCCCTGTACTTAAGTCGATGTTAGTTGACTTACTCCAGGCAATCTGAATCTCATCCAGAGCCCACGAGTAGTTCATGATGTTTCCATCAGGATCGTGGCTACCGCTGCCATCCAGGGTTGCTGTTTCAATTCCATTGTTGTCATCATACAATGTCTGATCTTCACCTGCGTCTGCAATGGGAGAGACATTTGATATTTTGCCGGCATCACCCGTAGGAGAGGTAAAGGTGGTAATGCTCTGGGCATCCAGAATGGCAGAGAAAAGGCCACTACCAGACATTACGATACCTCCGGCTTCAACATTTTTGCTGGCAGAGCTTGTATAGATGGCTAAAGTATCCACCAAACCATTCTCAATTTTAAAATCTATTTCTGCCGGACCCGGATTTCTGTTCACTGCAACGATCACAATGGTCGAATCTGTCTTATAGGCAGACACATCCACACGTCGGTATCCGGGTCGAATGAATTTCGAAAACTGGGACATCACATAACCTCTTTTTGTAATATTTCCGTTCTCACCAATCAATCCGTAAAACCTTCGCACATACCACCAAATATAGGCGCTGTAGTTGGCTTCCATACAACGGTGTATCTCAGTTGCCACCCCAAGGGCCAAGGGCCATTCATCGGCTGAATGATGATCATCTGTGAAATGCTCGGTCATCCATACCTCTTTGCCCTTTTCTCTGGCCAGCGGATAATCAGATAGGCCGCCACCATAGATATGCCCTCCGATTATATCCACGTGCTGTTCAGCTTCCGGATCATTCAGAATGGGATCGGTCTGTAGTTTGTCAAAGTGAAAGGATTCAGAAATCCACCAACGGGGCTTCCGTTACTTTTCATGCCGGCAGGTGGTGACCAAGGAGATGCAATGATCATTGAACCTAGACTTGCAGCCCTCACGGCGGTGGGAACCTGCGCATCAAAACCCGTTTCACTATTGGGGACTTTTAAGCGTAAAATGCCAAGGCCGATCTGTCCGGGTTTATTTCCAAAGGCTTTGTCAACCTGGTCAGCATTCATATCATCTATCCAGCCGGGTATATTTGCACCCCCGAATCCTTTTATTTGCTGGTATTCTTCGGCCATGTTGATGGTTACAGAATCATTGGTCTGACCGAAAGATACCTGGGCGGCAAACAGTACGGCAGTCAGTACCCTGAATTGATTGATACTTTTCATTGGATCTTAAAGAAGTTTATAGAATTGTAAAGATAAACCAAGTTGGTTTAATCACTATATTTATGCTGTTACACCAAGCATTTGAAACGACCATGATGAAAACTTCTTTCCTTTTGTTCAGCCTGATCCTCCCTTTTGGCCTGTTTGCCCAGGAGAGTCATCCTGTGATTGCACTGGTTCACCCCAAAGTGGCTGAACGAAGCATGATTGTCGGCGGGGAAAAGGCCGACGTAGCGGGTTTCAACAATCAATCCATCCAGTTTGCCATTGATGCCCTTGAAAAAACCGGAGGCACGGTCCACCTGAATCCCGGTAACTATGAGATTTCGGCCCCTGTCCGGTTGAAATCGAATGTGGCATTGACAGGTTCCGGAAACGAGACAATTCTGAGAAGGGGAAAGGGAGTGCAGACAAGGTACACGGTTGATGCTGACTATGGAGAACTGAAAGTGACTGTTGAAAATGCCGATGGCTTTGAAATCGGTATGAAGGTGCAGGTTACAGATGAAGAAAAGAGCGGCTGCTGGGATGTTTCCACGGCCTATATAACCGACATTTCAGATTCTGTGATTTATATAGACAGAGGACTCATTCGTGATTACAGGTCCGATATGAATGGATTGATCTCGAATGCATCCTCGGTCATTGAAGTGATCGAAGCTGAGAATGTATCCATTTCAAACCTCGTGGTTGATGGCAACCGGGAGGAGAACTTTTTTGCGGATGGGTGCAATAGTGCCGGGATATTGATTTTCAAATCGGAGAAGGTCATTGTGGAGAATCTCCATGTCAAAGATTTTAACGGCGAGGGAATCAGCTGGCAAATCACAGAATATGTAACTGTTAGGAATTGTGAAATATCAGGCAGCGGCAATACCGGGTTGCATCCGGGAACAGGTTCACCCTTTTCAGTGATTGAAAACAACGATGTACATCACAATGACCGTGATGGATTATTTATCTGCTGGCGGGTATATGAAAGCATGGTGAGCGGGAACCAATTTCACCACAATGGCAGGTTCGGAGTGTGCACCGGGCATAAGGATACCGATGTGATCTTTGACAACAATCACATTTATAACAATGTCAGTGATGGAGTTAATTTGCGTGAGGAGCAGGAGAGCAATGCGCCACACAGGAATCTGTTTATACGGAATGTCATTGAAAACAATGGAACCGGGGGTGGGGGATACGGGTTCTCCATTGCCTCGCCTGCGCACGACCTGGTCCTGAGGGAGAACGAATTCAAGAACTCAATGAAATCACAAAAAGCAGCCATTTACGTATATGGGGCCGGATTCAAACCCATACTGCAAAACAACCGGTTTGATATGCACGAACTGGGAAACCTGGTTATCGAGAATGAATAGCAAGTAATGTATCCCGGATTTTTTCATGGGATTTATTCGGGCATGGCTTTCAATAACCAATCCATCCCCTTGCCTGCCAGTTCAGCATCCTGCTCTCCGGTTGCCCCTGAAAAAACAGCTAGCAGATATCCGGAATCGATTTTTCGAATCACTCCACCCTGGAAACTGAATTCCCCAAGCATGGGGTCTCTGCCAGCGGTACCACTGATTTTATATGTTTCGGCCATCTCAGCAGCCTTCGAGTATGCGATGGCCAGAAAATTGGCAGAACCGTCGGCCAGAGTACCGATCACCTTCATCTTTGAGATCCATGATTCTGTGCTGTCACCCGGAATATAGGCAACAACAGCAACACCGATTACTGACATTTCCCGGGCTGCCTGATCTATGATATCCAGGCATTCATCTGCATGCGTTATAAATTTCTTTTCAGTAGTTTCCATAGGGGTATTGCCCTGGGCATAAGTGGAACATTGTAAGCCGGATAAAAGTATGAGCCATGCGGCATAAAAGACTTTCTTCACGGTGTTGTTATAAGATGGATTTCAATATTTCCATGGCTTCTTCCAGGTTCTCCTCATACACTTTAATATCTATGGAGATATTGGCAGGAGTTGTGAAGGGCATGGGTTTTACGGCTCTTGCATTTTCATTATTGGTTATATATCCGATTCCGGCCTCATCCAGCATGGATTTTAAAAGGTTGTATTTAATGTCAAACGCATTATCAAAAAATGCCAGGGTTTTCAGTTTACCCATATGGATTTGGATTCTGGTGGATACGCAAGTTAGTAATTGTCAGAAATATCATTCACAATGAGCCATTCTTTTCCTGTGCGGTGCCACTCGGTCAGGTATTCTCCTCTGATTGTTGCTCCTGAATGGGTACTGACCGTCCAGCGCCCCTTTTCCACAGCGATTGAGTCACAAACACTTAATGAAGTAATTTTAAACTCTTCAAACCTGTACAGGGTTACAGAAGATTTGTAAAAAGCATAAATCACTTCCTTACCACAGCCCACTGCAAGCAGGCAGGCATTGTCCCGGTATTGGGTGAGAAGCGAATCAACCTGTCCGGTATTGAACCAACGCATAAAATTCTCTCCATTGGCTTCAATGGTTTTTCTGACTTTAGATACAGATTGCCCTTTGCTATCGGATGAGACAGCCAAAAGGATGAATACTGTTGCGGCGAGGGCCACCGTTAAAACTGATAATTTTTTCATGGTATTGGTCTTTAAGTTAAACAGATCAAATCCACGTCCGAATGAATTGCCTTTGTAATCAAGTGCCTCAAAGATCACCTTGATGGTGTGGCTCCTGGGTACGACTTCTCCAGATTCAATACGTTGGAGGGTTCTTACACTTAAATTGCATCTTTCAACAAGTTCTTCCTGGGTAAAACCCTTAGCTTTTCTCAGCTCTGCAATTTTTTTGCCTAACTCCGGCTGTTTCATTCTCATTGGATTCCGTTGTAATATTAAGGTTTAACTTAAAAACAGTCAGCGACTTATGGGCGTATTTTTCCCGACATTTCCGCGACTTCTACCTGACATTCCTAAATTAGTGAATAAATAACCCTGGGTCAACATGCCGGTAGAAGGTACTGAAAGGAGCAATTAGTGGAGCAGGGGTTTCATCACCAGGTGGACTTTCTATCCTTCTCCAGAGAAACATGGACGCATTTGAAAAATCAACCTCCCTTCCATGGAACGCATCATGGTAGAAATGATTAAATGCGGGCAAATCGTATTCCTGTCCCTGCAGGGATAAGGCCAAAGAAATATTCATGAACAATGAAAAGGCTACGATTTTCATGTGAAAGGGTTTATTGATTCTTTTCCCATATGGCTATGGGTCCATCTATTGCCTTGAAGAGGGGATGAACACCTATATTTTCAGCCTGGGTTAACCTTTTATAACTTTCAGGATCCCGTGTGATAAGTTTACGCTTCAAATGCTCCGATTCATATCGGATTTGTTCTGAAGTGACAGCCAGTGATCTTGGATGAAAGTTCCAACAGATTTTATTCTTATCAAACCTGTATCCCCGGTTCAAAGATTCCTGATAGACTGCAGATAAGTATTGATTGATGCAGTCAACTGCATCAGGGGATTGTTTAAACCGGTCCAGCTGGGGATGATGCTTATATCCTTTGGTTTTATTCTCCAAAACCTTCTTAGCCAGCAGGGCCTCCCTCCACAAAGCTATCAGCCCTTTTGAATCAAGGTATCCGGGATGAATGGACCACAATCTCATTTGTTCTTTTTACCGTTCATCATGCAATTCTCCAGTGCACTGCCAAGATCAGGGAATAGAAACTGATATCCTGAAGATACAATCTTTTCCGGTGATATTTTACTGCCATAAACCAGCATTTGGGACATATCACCCAAAATCAATCTTAGTGCCGTTGTGGGTATGTTTGGAAGCCACAGCGGTTTTGTGAGCACGTGGGCCATTTTCCGGGTAAATTCTTTGTTGGTGACTTGTTCAGGGGCAACTGCATTGTATGCCCCGCGCATGTTTGCGTCCTCAATGGCCTGCAGGTAAATGTTGCATAAATCATCAATATGTATCCAGGGAATGTATTGTTTTCCATCTCCCAGTGCAGCACCCAGCCCCAGGCGAACCGGCATTGAAAGTTTTGATAAGGTCCCTCCGTCTTTCGATAGCACAATACCGGTTCTGATTTTTACCGACCGCACGCCCATACCCGAGAATTTATCAGCAACATGTTCCCAGGCACTGCATGTCTGCCCAAGAAAATCATCAGAAGGGGCGGATGTTTCCTCAAATGGTTCCGCCGTAGTAACTGCGCCGTAATATCCTACTGCGGATGCAGTAATATATGCCCTTGGCTGTTTGTTCTGGGTTATTACCTGATTAAAAATGATTTCACCTGATCTGACCCGGCTGTCCAGAATTTGCTGCCTTCTCTTATTTGTCCATCTTTTGCCCCCTATGTTTGTTCCTGCCAGATGCACAAGGTAATCAGCCGAAAAAACTGCTTCAGGATCGATGCTTCTTTTCTCCAAATCCCACAGGTAGGACGGAATCTCATTGTCAGGACTCTTTGTTCTGCTTAAGCTGGTAACTTCATGCCCTTGCTCCAGCAATCTTCGGCAAAGATGTTTTCCAACCAGTCCTGTTCCGCCTGTAACCAAAACTTTTGCCATGGAACACAAGTTACAATCTTTATTATTTAATTCTGAGAAAGTGGAATATTAGCCTTATTTTTAAGTACTACTTAGCTTTAAAATCATGCTAACACCAATCATTCGCCGACTTATCTGCACGCTGTTTCTTGTGTGTATCATTCTTGTTCAAACAATTGCCCAGGTTGAGATCATTCCGGATAAACCTGATGGTATTTATGCCTCAGGAGAGACTGTGACCTGGACCATCAAGACGACAGGCGACAAGGTATTGGACTCTCTGCGCTACTCCATTAAGCCTGGCGGACTGAATACGGTAGAGGAGGGATTCATTGAACTTACAGACAGTACGGCTGAAATCAATTACACCTTCGAAGCACCCGGAACTGTTTTACTTCATGTACGTTGGGGAAAACCGGATCAGTTCTTTAACAGGGCCGTAGGTGGAGCAGTGGCCGATCCCGGCCAGCTTGAGTTGTCCAGCCCCAAACCGGTTGATTTCGATTTCTTCTGGGAGGAAAAGGTCAACGAACTGGAAGCAGTACCTGTACATGCCAGGATTGAAATGGGTGAAAGCGAAGTGCCCGGAGTAGATTATTACGAGATTACAATGGATAATATCCGGGGAAGCCAGATTCACGGGCAACTGGCCCGGCCCTCTGAAGGAGAAAAATTTCCTGCACTACTGATTGTCCAGTGGGCAGGAGTCTATCCACTGCAGAAAAGCTGGGTTACTGATCGAGCCAAAGATGGATGGCTGACCCTGAATATCAATCCGCACGATTTGCCCATCCATGAGGAACCCGGGTTCTACAAGGAGCAATCCGCTGGAACTTTAAAGGACTACTGGGCGATTGGCAACGATGATAAAGAGACAAGTTATTTTTTGCGTATGTATCTGTCCTGCTATCGTGCGGCAGAATACCTGGCAAAACGGGACGACTGGAACGGAAAAACGCTGGTTGTAACCGGCGACAGCCAGGGCGGGCAACAGGCCGTGATGACAGCTGGATTTTATCCAGGTATTACTGCCTGTCTGGCACTGGTTCCTGCCGGCTTTGACATGCTTGGACCCGAAGTCGGGCGGAAAGGAGGCTGGCCACAGTGGTATAAGTTCACAGATGGGAAAGATCCTGCGAAGGTACATGAAACCAGCAGGTACTTCGATGTGGCGAATTTTGTTCCCAATATCAAATGTCCTGTGCTTGTGGGTGTGGGATTGCTTGATGAAACCTGTCCGCCGGAAGGAATCCTGGCGGGGCTCAATCAGATTACAGGCCCCAAAGAGGTGATGATCCTGGAGAAATCAGGCCATCAGAACCGGAAGGAATCACAAAAGCCATATCAGATCAGGCGTGATGAAGTCTGGCTGCCTGCATTAAAGTCGGGAAAAGATATGCCGGATAATTAAAGACCTGACTGCATTTTCATATAAAGTACCTTTTTGTGCAGGTTATCACCTCCTGAATGCATCTGTATGAGGTAAAAACCGCCCGGCAGATTATCCGGCACCCATTCTATTTCGTGTATTCCGGCAGCCTGTTTTTCCCTGATCAAGCGATCAACTTCCTGACCGTTCAGATTAAAGATTCTGATTGTAACGTGGTCTTCTTCAACGATGGAATACCTGATATAAGTATTGAGATGAAATGGATTTGGATAAATGTCCAGGCGCATATTTTTATAAGAGTCTGGATCCGTTTCCTTCGTGCCTGTTTGGATTCCCGACCCCGGAGACCCTCCCGTTTGTTCACTTGCCCTCCAGGACGAGGCCAGACCATTATCCAGCCAGGGATCGATTAATTCCAGGGAGGGACCCTCACCGTCGGCCTCCCTGGGCCAGGGGTAGTGGTCATCAAAGTGAACCTGATCAATGATCATGTTTTGGTGATCCCGAAGGCACAATACTTCACCTGCATTGTCAAGCCTTCCATTGGATACTCCGAATACCTGGATACCCTCCTTAGCGTATATTGCTGGATTCACAGACAGAATGATATATTCACCGGCACCCATAAAACTGCCTTGGGGGAATGTAAAATCAATCCCTTCGGAAAACCGGTACTCTGAAATATCTACCTGTTCTTCTTCATTGTTAAAGAGCTCAAGAAATTCAAAATCTTCGTCGGCGCCCTGCAATTCATCGGATGGATTATAATGAATTTCACTGATCATGATCGATGGCGTATCATAAGGTTCGAATAGAGCATGAAGGATGGTGTTGCCCGCCAGGCTGATGGAAATGATTTCCTCTTCTGATTCCAGGGATCCGATCCACCTGACAAATTTCCAGCCTGGTTTTGCATGAGCCTGGATTTTCACGGGAATATGATTGTACCAGAATCCGCCAAAGACTGGTACGGGACACGGCACATCAAATATTGAGATCCATCCGGCAGCCTCATTTGATACCTCCAGGATCAATTCGCTTTTTTCTGCTGGCATCATGATGCCATCAAGCTGGTTCGTAAGAGGTGGCAATCTTCTTTCGGCAAATCTATATAGTACATCCAACTCACCATTCCAATATTCGAGGTTCTGCAGAGCTTCCCACCTTTCAATTTGCCTGGGTATCTCCGGTGCAATCCGATCTGCCATGGTTTGAATGATCTGTTGTACACGATCCGTTTGGAATGTCAGGTTCAGATGGGTAACAAACCGTTGAGCAAATTCGGTCTTAAATTCGTTGTTCATGAACAATTTTTGGAACAATGTTGAAGCCTGGCCCTGGTCAAGCACCCACTGGATGGTAGGATCATTATACTCTTCAGTCAACCAGGGCCATTCTCCGTTGAATCCCCAGTCCAGGTCATAAAGCAACCAACGCCATTTCCCTTCTTCACCGTGTTCCCGCCAGCACTTGATATTCTGATGAAGCCAGTCATGGTTGCATACATAGATCTCGGTAATAAAGTAATTCATGAATTCTGTAACATCTATTTGGGTCTTTACATATTCATATTTTTCGGAGAGGTTCATATCATTGTTCGATACAAAATCAATCAGGCGGGAATAGCTGCTTCCGTCACCATGGGCAGTTTGGTCTGTTCCCTCCACCAGATCCACCGAATCGGCATCAATACCAAAATTATGCTCAGCATAGAATTGGTTGGTTTTTTCACGCATGTTATAGAGGCCCCAGAAATCCCCGTTTAAATAGACCATTACGGGATGGTAATCCTGGTAGTCAACATCCATCTGACCCATCACCAGGGTTTGCATCATGGCATCCCGGATATAGGTCCTGTTAAAATCGTTGCTTGAACAACGCAGGATAAATCTTCTGTATGAATTCATGGGCTTTGAAGGGAATAGTGGGAAATCGAAATCTGAATCGCCGTACTTGTTCCTGGCGTACAGGGTAAATGGTTTCTGCCGCAACTGTCTTCCCAGAAAACCTCCGAAAACCGCTATTCCGGCATCCTGCGCAAATCCGGGATCACCTTCAGGGGTATACAATTCAATATGAACCGGACGCTCCCATCTGTGCCAGAAATTGGCATCTGGATCGAATGGCGGAGGCGCACCAGGTTCATCAGAAACGCAAATGCCCGTTGTGATGCCGATCTCTTCATCGAAGAGGAATTCCGGAGGTGTTGTTATGGATATCACCGGAAAGGTTGAGGGTTCATTGATCACGTATGAATAGGTCACTACATCACTTGGGAGCAAATCCTCATGAAAACCTCTTGCTCGAAAAACTGAGGTTTTGTCTATACTGATGGGACTGGAATATGCGGGAGAAGAAAGGTTAGGTATGGAACCATCCCTGGTATAACGTATGACTGTTCCAGGCTCCGAGTCCATGTGAATGAATACGCCTCCCGAATAGAGGCCGCCTTCCGGCGTGAATTCGGGTCGGAGCGCCTGTTCAATGGAACGCTGGCCCGGAGTGGAGTTGGGCCCTTCACAGGTTGGAACTGCAAAGTATTGCCAGTCACTTCCTCCATCGGGGTATCGGCCAAAAGAAATATCATCTTGCTGCTTGCCGAAAGTCAGGGTATCTATAACCCTTCCGCCCGGATAGAATAGTCCGATTTGTTCCCCACTCTCTGACAGCTTAAAGGATGCATGATTTTCATGAGCCAGTCCATCTGCCCAGATGATGTAGTATGCTTTCGGTTGAAGAGATATATTTTCAGGCAGTTGCCATTTGAATGGATTGGAGAGATCGTCGGTTACATAGATTCCTCCGATATCCAAAATCAAATCGCTGGGGTTATAGAGCTCTATCCAGTCAACAAAGTCAGATTTACCGGGATTGATCTGGGCAGAGATATTAGAGGCCATGAACTCATTGATCACAATATCAGAAGCGCATAAGGTTTGGAGACCGTATATCATGAGCAGGCAACAAATGGTCTTTCGCGGGTGCATTTGGCCATACATTTTATAGTTCTAAGGTAATGAATGGATGCACCTTAGTCAACAGGAAATATAATTGACCTGTATTGGATATTAGCCTAATTTTAATAAGTGAAGGATTGCATGGTTCTATCCATATTGTAATTATTAAGCAAATAGAAAGAGAGGATATGAAGGTAGTATCTGGTTTCGTTCTGGCACTTTTGGTATTTCTGAATGCTTCTTCTTTTGCCCAAACCACAGTTCCAGGCGGTGAGGTGAGCGGCACCTGGGAATTGGCAGGGTCACCTTACATCATCAATGATCATATAACGATTCCCAATGATTCAACTTTGATCATTAAACCAGGCGTGAAGGTTGAATTTCAGGGACACTATTCACTTACAGTATTGGGTCGTTTGTTAGCCATTGGGACTGAAAAAGACTCCATCCTGTTTACAATAAATGATACCACGGGCTTCAGTGATCCCGACACATCCCTGGGAGGTTGGTATGGTATCCGATTCATTGATACACCCCTGAATAATGACTCCTCTAAGATCGTATACTGTTGCCTGGAATACAGCAAGGCAGTGGGGCCCGTATGGCATTTGAATGCCGGTGGAGCGATCTGCATTCTACAGTTTGGTAAGGTGCTCATTGCGAACTGCCTGATCAGAAACAATTGTGCCGGCAGTCCTACGGAGCACATTCCCATAGGCGGAGGAATGTACCTGTTCAGATCCGATGTAATTGTCAGGGATAATACCTTTGTAAATAACAGGGCACACAGCGGTGGAGCCATATTCTTTGATGAATCAAACCCGGTATTTATGAATAACATCATTCAAAATAATTTTGCTGTCGACGGAGCGGGCATTCATTTTGGAGGTGTAAGCCATCCGACTTTCACCGGTGATAGAATAATAAATAATGTGGCTGAAAGAAATGGTGGCGGAATTCTGTTTTATGAACCTTCTGTGGCTACATGCAACAATTTAACGGTGGTTGGCAACAGCGCTGTCTGGGGTGCCGGAATCGGCGTCCAATTGGGGGAGCTTCTGGCAACAGATTGCATGTTTTCAGGAAACCATGCTGAACTCTGGGGCGGGGGCGTCGCAGGTGATTTTGCAACCCTGAATCTGAAGTATTGCACTTTTGAAAAGGATACTTCCGAATGGGGAAGTGGAGGGCTTCATATGGATCATGCCGTTGGGAATATCACCCACTGTTCCTTTGAGGAAAACAAAGCGGTTTTCGGAGGCGGTTTTCATGCTGTTTACAGCCAGGTTACTTCGGTGCAGAATGATTTTCTAAAAAATCAGGCCGGTGGTGGAGGCGGGGTACATGTGGAAGACAGTGATTGCACTTTCGATCAATGTCAATTTCAGGGGAACCAGGCTTTAAACGGAACCGGCGGCGCCATTGATTACAGTGCGGATTCGACTGTATTTGGAAGAAGTTACCAGTTCACCCTGCGCAGGAGCAGCATTACTGAAAACAGAGCTTCTGTACAAAGTGGTGCAGTGCGCATTGAGCAGTTGAAATCAGACTTTTCCCAGGTGGATGTTTTGGTGGATTCATGTCAGATCACTGGAAACCATGCTGATGTGTATAGTTCCCTGAGAATAGGAGGCAACCTTGAAGGTTTTATCGTTTCCAACAGTATCATAAGCAACAACACCAGCAGTCGTTGGGTGGCCGGTGCAGGATTTCTTTCAAACTCCAGAGGTAAAGTGTATAACTGCGTTTTTAATGCCAATTATTCCCAATATTCCGATAGTACAAAAAATGTGAGCGGAGCCAGTTTGGGTGCGGAAGCAGAAGTCGATTTTTTTAATTGTACGTTTGTTGATAGCTCTACTTCCGATGGAATCGGACTTTCACTTCGAATGGGAAGTAAAGCAAATTTAGCCAATTGCATTTTCTGGGGATGCGGAGATCGGCCCATCAACCTTGTTACAGGAACCGGGTTAGGCTGCACAGTCAATGTTAATTATTGCAATATCGAAAACGGGATTGACTCTATCTATGTATCCGATTCTCTGTCTGTATTGAATTGGGGTATCGGAAATCTGGCAGAAGATCCACTATTTATGGACATCAGCAGCGCTGATTTCCATTTGCAGGATTCAAGTCCCTGTATTGGTGCAGGCATCAATAGCTTGATTCTGAATGATGTATGGGTTACCGCCCCCACGAGTGACATAGAAGGTCATCCGAGACCATCTCCCCAGGGCTCAGATGCGGACATGGGAGCATTTGAACACCAACTTGGCAGCCCGGTAACAACCGGAAATGATCCAACCATAAAGCCATGTGAATTTGCATTGTTCCAGAACTTCCCCAATCCTTTTAATAAATCGACAACGTTCACTTATCAATTATCCAATCCCGGTTCTGTTGAATTGAGCATTTATAATCTCTATGGACAGAAGGTTGCAATAGTAGTTTCGGAATATCAGTCTTCTGGCATGTATCGCGTCCGGTGGGATGCAAATGATCTTGTAAGTGGTCATTACATATATAGATTGGAAACTGATAAAGGAGTTGGACGATCGGGTAAACTGATGCTATTAAAGTAGATTATAAAATAAATGAAGGTCAATGCTATCTGAACATACTTATAAATAAAGCAATATTTAAAAGGGTTACGATTCCACCTATGGTATAAAATACAATTTTCGAAATAACCGAGTTTTTGTATTTTCCCATCACTTTTTCTGACGAAGTAAGGTAAACCTGCAAAAAGATTGTAAAGGGTAACTGAATACTCAGGCACATTTGTGAAATAATAAGCCCGTTGAATGGATTGGATATTAAAAAAATGATTCCCAGACCGATCAGTAGGGAGATGGCAACACCCAACCGGGAATGATTGTCCTTAATATCGAATGGTTCTTTGAACATGCCGGCAAAAATCGTACCCGCGGCCATCCCTGAAGTAATCGTAGAAGCGATCCCTGCAAACAAAAGCGCTATTGCAAAAACAAATGCTGCGTGATTTCCCAATAAGGGTGCCAGTAACTGGTTGGCTTGTTGAAGTTCTGAAACCTTTGCTTTCGTTGCAAAGAAAGTTGCAGCTGCCAATAGTATCATGGCACTGTTGATGGCCCAACCAATCAGCATGGAAAACAGGGTATCCAGAAACTCGTAATTCAGTTGCTTCTTAATGATTTTATCATCTTTCAGATTCCACTGCCTGCTTTGAATAATTTCTGAATGCAGGAACAGGTTGTGTGGCATCACTACAGCACCCAGTACACTCATAATAACAATCATTGAACCTTTAGGAAATGAAGGTGTTACCCATCCTGACACTGCAGAATCCCAGTCAATATTTACCAGAGAGAGTTCATAAAGAAAAGACAAGCCAATCACCGAAACAAAGGCAATAATCCATTTCTCAATCATTCTGTAAGAATTGGTGTACAGCATGATCATTACAAAGAGTGTAACCATGATAGCCCCGGCCCTTATGGGAATATTCAGTAGCATATTCAAGGCGATGGCTCCTCCTAAAATCTCCGCCAATGATGTGGAAATTGAAGCCAGCATAGCCGATGAAAGTATGATTTTTGAATAGCGTGGTTGAAGGTATATGGTAGCCGCTTCGGACAGACAAAGTCCTGTTGCAATTCCTAAATGTGCCACATTGTGTTGTAACAGGATCAGCATGATTGTCGACAGGGTGACCATCCAGAGCAGCGCATACCCATAATCAGCTCCTGCAGCCAAATTGGATGCCCAGTTTCCCGGATCAATAAACCCAACTGTTACCAACAGCCCGGGACCAATGAACTTAAAGATATCCATGCCCCCGTATCTTGCTTTGTAGCCTTTTCTGTCGATATTTTTCAAAAACCTGAACATGTTTTCACATTTTGTATTATAGTACGATGTAATTCATTATCCTGCATTGCTTATGGCAGGAATAATATCTTCGATTACCATTTGAAATTTATTGTGGGCATGATCATTATCATAGTCAGATGCGGTTGTTACAACAACCAGGTTCAAATCTTTGACGACCATAATATAATTACCGCCCGAGCCCAGTGCCACAATCATATCATGCTGATCAGTTGATTCAGATTCCTTCCACCATTGCCTTGTATTCTTTGTCCTCAGCCACCACTGATATCCATAATCGAAAAACTCACTTTCGTGCACACGTGGTTGGGTTGATTCAAGAATCCATTCTTGAGAAACAATTTGATTGTCCTGCCATTTCCCATTATTCATAACCAGCAATCCAATCTTAGCCATATCCCTGGGCTTCATCTGCAAACCAATCCACAATTCAAGTTCACCGTTTTTATGCGTTCTCCATACATAATCAGTAATTCCAAGAGGTCGAAAGAGATATTGGTCTGCAAATCCTTTGACATCATTCCCTTCAAGCTTTTCGATGATCCCCCCACTCAATACAGACAAACCGCTGTTGTAATGGAATTTTTCACCGGGCTTGGCTTTAAGGGGCAGATTTAAGATGGTTGTTATCCTGTCATCTATTTCATACATCTCTTTGGGATAGTCATGCCACTCAAATCCAGGAGTCATCGACAAAACATGTTCTAAAGTGATTTGCTCTTTTTCCTTTGTTTCCAGGGAACCAAATTCAGGAAAAAAACTGAATATCGGTTGGTCGACGGCTACACTATCATGCCGGTCCAAAGCAATGCCCAGCAGCAGGGAAGTAACACTTTTTGTACAGGAGTATATATGATGGTTTTGGTCATGGTCATACCCGTAGAAGTACTCTTCTACAATAAGCTTATTATCCTTTAAAATTAACAATGATTCCCAACGTCCGTATTCCTGATTGATGATCCTGTTTATCAGATTGATCATAGAATCCGGGTTGATATGTTCATGGTAGATAGAAGCAGTTTGCAAACCATCATCAAGTTGTTCCGGCATTTTGTAGGAATAAACCACCTCACCATTGGTATTCGGAATTCGTGGATAGAATAATCTTATTTCAAGATCTTTATCAGCAGGTACCAGAATGATAGAGTCAGAAGGTGTATCACCGTCGCCATCGGCAAATCCAATTGTCTGGTTGATTTCATTATATGTAAAATTACTGATCTCCCATTCTGATGAGTACTCTCCATTCCATAAAAAGAGAACCCTTACCCCCCATTCCCCAACCTGATTCTGGTCAAAACGAAATACTGTTTTCTGTGTGCCGGACAAAAAATTCCCTGACGTTTCTTCATTGCTTATCCACAAACCCTCGAGTTTGAAAGTTGAATTCCTATGATTTATACAAGCAACCATCATCATTGTAAAAGGGACGATCAGGATGATTTTCAGTGTTTTCATTTTATGGTTTATATTGTATTTAATTCAACCATCATCCATTGATCATTCTTTTTTGTAGATTAAAAATAAACCTTATTGCGATATTGTAGTCTTATTGGTATTTAAGAGTGTTGAATTATTCAGGAGATCTTGGTGATAAATACTTCTAAATCAGGTCATAATTGTCTTACGAGCAATACCTTTTTGAAACAAATCTATCAAAATTGATACAAGTAATGAAACAAAGGAAAATATCTTCATTGATGGTTGTTTTGTTCATTTGCCATGCAAATGTCAATGCACAGGATTGGCCACAGTACCTTGGGCCAGGTAGAAACAGTGTCTCACCTCAAAAGAATCTTTTGCATTCCTGGCTTGAGAAAGGGCCGGAAGTTTTGTGGACTGTAAAAGCCGGCCCGGGTAATGGCGGACCTGTTGTCAAGGACGGCAAAGTCTATATCCTGGACAGAGATGACCAGGTAGGGGATATCATGCGGTGTTTTAGCCTTGCCAGTGGAGAAGAGCTCTGGAGGTATGGCTATAGCGCTCCCGGAACTGTCAGGTTTTCAGGCTCGCGAAGCGTACCCGTTCTGGACGGTAATTATATTTATTCCTGCGGTCACAATGGCGATCTGTATTGCATAGACATCAACACACACAAACCTGTCTGGAATAAGAACATATGGACAGATTTCGGCGGTGGGGATATTCCCACATGGGCCATTGTACAGTGTCCCCTGGTTTTTGGTGATCTGCTTATTTTGGCTTCGCAAGCACCCCAGGCGGGTGTTGTGGCCTATGATAAGCTTACCGGCAATGTGAAATGGGCCACTCCGCCACTTGGTCCTGTCGGGTATGTCAGCCCGTCCATGGTAAAAATTGGAGAAGAGTATCATGTGGTTATGATAACTGCAGCAACCGGTGGTCACGGAACACCCCTCTCAGGTGGCGGGGTATTTGGAATTGATCCGCTCAACGGGGCAATATTGTGGGAATATACAAACTGGAAATGTGTCATTCCCGCTCCTAGTGCATTTGATGCCGGTGATGGCAAAGTGCTAATTACAGGTGGGTACGAAGCCGGCGCAGCCATGATCAGGGTTGAAAAAGGAGCGGATGGTGGTTACGGCGTAACAGAACTATATAAAAATGTTGACTTTGGTGCACATACAAAACCGCCATTATTTTATGAGGGTTATTTTTATGCGCAATACTCAACCAATAATCGACGTGACGGCCTGGTCTGTATGAGCATGGATGGTCAGGTCATGTGGAAAACAGGGCGTGAACCTGGTTTCAATAAAGGGAGCATGATCCTGGCCGACGGATTGATATTTGCTACAGATGGCGACCAGACTTTGTATCTGATAGAGCCGGACCCATCCGCATTTAAACCGATCGCATCAGCAGAAGTGCTTGAAACTGCGGCAGATCTGGCTGAACCCAGATATGGAAATCAGAACTGGGCACCGATTGCGATTGCTGATGGCAAGCTTTTGATTCGGGATCAAAACCAGATCGTATGTGTCAAAGTGGCTGAATGATTCATTTTGTGAATCTCCCATCATCTTTTGATGTTGTAAGCTTGCGAGCATTTTTCTCAAGCCATCCCTTTCTATTTGCATCCCTGATATCAAATTCCGGAACATAGGGTTTGATATCCAAAAGAGGAGTTCCGTCTATAATGTCCAAATCTTTTACCTGGAGAATATTTCCTTCAATTTTGATAAGTTGGACTATTGAAACCCCAATCGGATTAGGTCTGTTTGGTGCTCTTGTTGAAAATATCCCGTGTGTTTTATCATCCATAAAAGGTATTACTTTCAATGACGAGTCTATTGCCAAATGGAAGTGAAATAGCAAGATGATATGAGAGAAACCATCAAGGTCTTTTAATCCTTCGGTGTATTCTTGAAATAGTTCTACTGTTCCATCAATACCCTTTGCGGCTATCGGTTGGATGGGTGTTCCTTCAGGTTCTTTGAAAGGTGAATGAATAATACCGATTTGTATATATTTTAACTCTTTCATGATTTCAATCAATTTTGCCCAGGGTTGTTGTAATATAATCATTTGAATTCATACTTTATAGAAAACAATATCATATGAATCCTTTGGAAAAGGAGTTTTTAGCAATATTGTCGGATTACCAGGGGATCCTGCATAAAGTGAATCTGATATATTTTAGAAATGAAGAGGATAGGAAGGACAATTTTCAGGAAATCACTTTTCAACTATGGCAATCTTTCCCAAGATTGAAGAATAGGGGCAGCATCGGCTCATGGATATACAGAATATCAATAAATACTTCTATTACGAAGATTAAAAAAGAGACCAACATGGTTTATTACGATTCTGTACCTGATTTGCTATCCGGATCTGACCAGCATGAGGATATGTCAAATGTCGAGAATGAGAATTTATTATTGGCCGCTATCCATAGATTAAATGGTGTCGACAGAGCCATTTTGCTTTTGCATTTGGAAAACAAAACATACGCCGAGATTTCTGAAATTATTGGAATAACAGTATCAAATGTTGGGGTCAGAATTAACAGGGCAAAAGGTAAAATAGAACAAATCCTAAAGAAGTTGAACTATGAAAGATGACATTCTGAAAGAAAGCTGGGAAGGAATAGGCTCTCACATAAATCCATCTTCCATGGAGGAGATTGAGAAAATTTTGAAAAGAAGAACAAAGAAAGTAACAGATTCATTCCTGTTGGCAAGTGTTACCGGAATCATCGTCTATCCAATATTCTTTGTGGCGCTATTCATCTTGATGCTCAATCGTTGGGATGATGTATTCTTCAGGTTCAATAACATGTTTTTATGCACCTATACGGTATATAAATTCTACAATTCCATTACAGCTTTCTATAGAATACGTTACATCGGTCCAAACTTGCCTCTGAAAGTCTGGTTGAAAAGATGGACTGATTACAAAAGAAAATTTGGAACTGCCCGAAGTGTGGCAAGTATACTATTTATACCCATACTGATGGCATCCCTCTATTTGTCTATTTACTTGTTTATCACGAAAGAGACTGTATCAGAGATTTTATATCATCCATCATTTTCGATTGGTTTTCTTGCAGGACTTATTGTTGCCCGCATTATTGCGATTTTAATAAGAAGAAAGAAGCAGTTGAATCAGTTACAGTATCTTGAAGACCTGTACAATGAAATGTGCGATTTGGAAGAGTGAGGAAGCTTACAAAATGACCCCAAACAGGGTTCCAAAATTAGTCATTTTCGAATTCATGTATGAGACCTTCAAATTCTATTTCCAGCTTCAACCTGCTTGCTTTGGTATTGGGAAATGAACCGTTGTATGCTTTGTAAAGCAACTGATTGATATTGAACAGATGATAATGCAAGGAAAATATAGGTAGATTACTGATGGAAGTAATCCTTTTATTGGAAATTGAGATTCACATTCTTATGGGTTGATGATAAATATTTCCCGCATGCAAATTCAACATATGCCCGGCCGTCACATCGATCATGAAAATGCAGAAATATATGCCCCACAGAAGCATTAAACGGCAATGGGAATGATTCATTTATTGATACCAGCATGATGCAGGTTTCTGTATCGTTGCTATTGTTCTGCGATTGGATTACTACATTATCAGGCAGGTTTTCTCCTTCAAAAAAAGTATAAGCCAATGATGCACAATACCCGATAGCAGCTGAGACTTTAAAACCATGCTTCAAAGATTCTATTTCGGGGTCTTGATTTACCTCATTGATTCTCTTACACGATGTTAATGTCAAAGAAGCAAGATAAAAGAGTAATAATACAAATTGATAATATGGTTTCATTTGCAATTGATTAAATGCTCGGAAAGCAGCAATCAAGCCTGTCAATACACATGAGTCGGATCGTGGTTAATTTACTTTATTATAAAATTAAAACAGTCTCTGATATAAATCAGAAACTGTTTTGCAAAATGATTCTTTAATTTGTTTATACGTTTAGGTCATATGACCATAGGATTTCATAATTTTATTGTAAACACTAAATGTGATTTCTTATGGTTAAGGTACAAAGCTCTGATTCATACGGTCTAAAGAGACTAGAATCAAAGAATGCACGTAATGCTATTATTCAAAAGCTGGCCGTAGATTTTAATCTTACACCTCTTATTGCAGAGGCCTATTATCAGCAGTTTTCAGTTTATTTCCAGGAACATGCCAACATCTCTCTTTCCAGTGGAGAAGTTGCTTATGAAGCTGTCAGTTCAGACGAACCAGCGGGCAGGCATATTCGTTTGACAAGAAAGAAGAATGTTAAGCTAAGGCTTATGGATCTGAACACTGATCTTGAAGCTTTAGCCAGCTTTGGTCTTGCCGGGCTTCGTCGTCATCGCCTGGAGCGTGTCACCAGAGAGTCCTACGATCAGGGAGCTTTACTAAGCTACGAGGATCTTGCCATGATACTGACCACTTCTCCTGCCACGGTTAAAAGGGATGTTCAGTTCCTAAAACAACAGGGTAAGTTCATCATGACCCGTGGTGCCAAGCTAGATATGGGCCCTGGATTGTCACATAAGACCACCATTATCGACTATTATTTCAAAGGATACACATTCACTGAGATAGAACAGAAGACCAACCACCCTGAGACGAGTATTAAGCGTTACCTGGCTGATTTTGTTCAGGTGGCTTCACTGTATCAGCAAAAGTTCTCCATCAACCAAATCCGGCTTATAGCACAGAAATCGGATCGTTTGGTCAGAGAATACTGTCAGCTCTATGATGCTTACTCTAAACAGGACAACCAGCGTTTAAGTGAACTTCTAACACCTGAACCTGTTGATCCCAATGCGAAAAAAAAATCCAGCGTTCAGAAAAGCAGAGGAGGTGAAAATCATGACTAGGCCACTGACAAAAGAACAAATACAACTCAAGAAAGCAAGACGCCTGAAAGACAAAAATCTTCGGCAAGTCTTATTGTATCGCTTCTTGAACCATTATGGCTATGATAAAGGAGCAATAACTGCTAAAGCCATTATAGACGATATGCTTGAGTTGATCGAGGAATACTTCCTGGTATCCACTGCAAAGGACGATTTACATCACATCCATACTGGTGAACTGGTATGGATGGCTGTACCTGTAAATGAATACCCTCAAAGAACAAACAATGAAGAATTAGTTAGTTCTTCAATAATATCTGTTTAATTTTATCCTATACCACTTTGAAAAAAGGATACGTAAAATACTCTTTGTTAATCTCTTATACCATCCAGTGGTCATATGACACTATTTAAGCAACACTACTGTCCTGGTCTGTATGCTCGATTTCCACTCAACTTTAACAAAATAAATTCCATCCTTAAAAGTGCTAAGGTCAACACATATGATTCCGGAATAATTTTCATTCTTTTTTTCACTATAGACAACTTGACCTAAAGTGTTAACAATATGGATATTGCAAGCTTGAGAGTTTGCATGAAAGTAGAGATTTATTTTATCACGAACAGGGTTGGGGAAAATAGAAAATGCATTTGAATTTTCAATAGACTCGATTCCAGTAGACGAAGGGAGCCAATCTATTGAAACATTGGAAAAGTCAGCATCATCTTGAGGTGTTAAATGAGATTCTGATCCGTTTTTAGTAAAAGTATAAGATTTTGTCACCTTGCTGGAGCCGTGAGACCAGCATTCTTCAATTGTAATTTTGTAGTCGCCGTCAGGCAAAAGAGTTCCGCTTAAATCTGTACCATCCCAGGTAAATGATTTCGTTGAATAGGAAGTTAGCGTTGCACCAGTAGTAGCGTCAGTTATATTTTGATTAGAATTGGTTTTCCAATTAGGTAAATGATCATTTGTACCGTTCCCCCAATACCTGAATTTGGTAATTATAAAACCGTTAGAACTATCCTGAATCCATACTGCCAATACATGTTTTGAACCCCAATTCCCAGTATGGGCAACTGGAGTGTATGAAAATGATAAAGTTCCAGCGGTTTGAGCAAAAGAAAGATTGGGCAGAAACAAACCTAGAAAGACAACCAATGCAAATAAAGATCTATTCATTCTTTTGTTTTTGTAATGATATATAAATAATGATATAGAGCACTTAAATTTATGTTTTTTAACATTGCAGGGAAACGAATCCATCTTGACCAATTCAGAATGAAAACCGCATTGAAAATCGTCATTAAGTAATTGATATTTTCTGGTTGAGTTCATTTCAACGTAGTGCATAAATGCACCTTTGTCAACAGAACAGCCAAATCTCAGGGGCTACCTGACCGATCTCCCGCCCCCTCATCACATTAAGCCCTGTAACCAAAACTTAAACATTATGAAATACGGAGTAAACAGGGTAACACTCGTAGGAGTGTAGTTAACTTGTACTCAATCATGGGATAGCAGGATAACGTTAAAACATTTTTGTGTATATTTGTAAATATGGAAACGGAATTAAAAAGGGCTACGGTTTACTTGGATCCCAAGATCCACAGAGCCTTGAAGATTAAAGCTATACAGGTGTCAAGATCTATTTCGGACCTGGTAAATGAGGCTATTCGGAACTCCCTCTCCGAGGACTTTGAAGACCTTGAAGCTTTTGAGAGCCGCCTTAACGAACCCAACCTGGATTTTGAATATGTCCTGAAAGAATTGAGGTCAAGTGGGAAAATATAGAATTTACATTAAACCCACTGCTGTAAAGGAGCTTAAGAAGATCCCAAAACGGGATGTATCCAAAACAATTGACAAAATCCGAAGCCTATCCTCAAATCCAAGACCTCCTGGTTGTGAGAAATTATCAACAGATGAAAAGTACCGGATACGGCAGGGCAGATACAGGATTGTCTATTCCGTTGAAGATGGTAAACTGGTTATCATTGTTATAAAGATTGGTCACAGGAAAGACGTTTACAGATAGCTTTCAATGTATAAATGTCTGAATAAGCGCCAGCATGGGTATTTTACAAAGTTGGTGACCGATATCCCCACCCCTTGTTACATAAACCCCTGTAACCAAATCTTTACAGTTATGAAATATGGAGTAAACAGGGTAACCCTTTGGGGTGACGTTAATGTGTACTTTTTAGTTGAGAAACGTGCCTTTACGTGGCCATGATTAACAATTGGTGTTGTATGGCGTACTTCACTCAATTTTCATCCATGTTCTCCAAATATTCCTCATATAGGCAACATTATTGGCCTCATCCCTGTAAAATCCAATTTCAACGGGGAATCTGGAAAAAGGCTCTGAATACTTATATACCAATTGCCCGATTTGCTCAAATTCAAAATCCCCTCTACTATTGAAGTTGATGTACATTTTATCATCTTTTTCAGAGATGACAGCAAACATCACATTATCTTTATTTATGGTTGGCAAAAAATATATCCCTGTAATTTCTTTCCATTCTTTTCTATTAATCTCAAAATCAACTGGGGTAAGCTCCTTTTCTTCAAATACAGCTTCAAATATTATTTTGAATGAGCTAAACAATACATCCCATGCTTTATTGCTCATTATGATCATTGAAGATTTGGTTTCTGGTTCACATAGCACATAGGTCAAATTTGTTCCTGCACCGGCATTCCCAATAAAATTCAGATTGCCATAATCAAACATGAATAGCCCATAGCCATAAGCATTATTGGGATAATTTAAAAACCCAAAATACGATGGTGCTGAAGCCATAAAAT
>CAYVRK010000006.1:67426-130900 GCA_964453785.1 uncultured Bacteroides sp. | reverse complement strand
AAAAAAAGACCCGGCAAAATGCCAGGCCTTTTTCTCTTTTGTCGGGGTAGCGGGATTTGAACCCACGACCTCGTCGTCCCGAACGACGCGCGCTACCGAGCTGCGCTATACCCCGAAATGGTTGCCAAAAGTACCAAAACTTTATGAACTTTTAAAGTAGTGCAGGCATTCTGCCAGAAGCTTTACCGGATCCACCGGGACCACCCCCGCTTTTTCACATACCTGGCCGCCTGCCAGATTGGATATTGCTGCCATCTGGGGAGCCTCCATGCCTGATACCACACAGAGTGCGGCTACGCTGATCACAGTATCTCCCGCTCCCGATACATCTGCAATTTCCCTGACAATGGCCGGGATGTGATCATAGGATCCATCCCTGGTGGTCAACATGCCCTGTTCACTCAGGGTCAAGAGGAACGTATCGATGTGTTGTTTTTTCTGGTAATCAATCACCTGCTCGGCAAGCCTGGCAATGTCTTGTTTCTTCAGATCCAGGTTCAGTCCCCGAACCAGTTCTTTGAAGTTGGGCTTGAAAAGCCGGACGTTTTTATAGAGGTTAAAACTCCTGAACTTGGGGTCCACCAGTACCGGAACTCCTGCCCGGTCTGCCGCCACGGTCAGTTCCGAGATCACCCTGGGTGTCAGCACTCCTTTGTCATAGTCCTGCATAATCAAGGCATCGAAACCACCACTTTCCAGCAGGTTCAGGATCAGATCAATGAATTCATCCTGAATCCTTTTGGAAAGGAAGACATCCATCTCCTCATCCACCCTCAGAAGATGCTGATTGCCACTGATCACCCTGGTCTTCTGTGTGGTAACCCTGTGATCGTCCACCACAAGCCCGATATCCGACAGGTACTGCTCCTCCATTAATTCCAGGAAGGTTCTGCCACGTTCATCATCTCCGATCACTGAACAGAGAATGGGTACAGCGCCCATGGCTTTCACATTCAATGCCACATTGGCGGCACCGCCCAGCCGGTTTTCCTCGATGATTCCCGAAACGATGGGAACAGGGGCTTCGGGCGAAACCCTTCCCACTTTGCCCCACAGGTAGGTATCGATCATCACATCGCCCACAACCAGGATCTTCTGGTTGTTGAACATTTCGAAAAGGTTTTGAAAATCCGTGGATTCAAACATGGTCGTTCATCAGGTAGGGCAAAGATAAAATTTTATAATCAAAGGGGATCCACATCCACGGAGATACGGATGGAGCGGTAGACCTCACCGCTGAGTGTCTCCTTCAGCACATCTCCCAGAAGATCCTTGGCCCTTTCGTAGGAAGCCTTTCTTTCGATTTTCAGGATGATCTGTTTGATGAATGTATCGTTGACTTTCCTCACGGAAGGGTACTGCGGGCCAAACACCCTGCTCGCAAATATTTCCTTCAGCCTAAGGGCCACCAGTTCGGTGGCACCATCAAGGATGGAGGGGATCTTGTGCCTGAAAGTGACCCTGATCATCCGGGTGAAGGGAGGATAACCGAACACCTGCCTCTCTTCCATCTGTTCCCTGTAGAGCGCTTCGTAATCATCATTCAGAATAAATTGTATCACGGGATGCTCCGGGTCCATGGTCTGGATGATGACCTTCCCCTGCTTCCTGCGCCTTCCTGCTCTACCGCTCACCTGTGAGATCAATTGAAAGCTGCGTTCAAATGCCCTGAAATCGGGAAAGTACAACATGCTGTCCGCATCCAGGACGCCCACCAGGCTTACATTCTCAAAATCAAGCCCTTTTGAGATCATCTGGGTGCCGATGAGCACATCCAGCCTGCCCTTCCCGAAATCCCTGATTACCCTTTCATACCCCCTCTGGGAACGCGCTGTGTCCGTATCAAGCCGGCCCACCCTGATCCCTTCAAAGACCACTGCCATCTCATCCTCGACCTTTTCGGTACCAAAACCCTTCATGCTCATATTGGTTCCGTGACAGGACGGACAATCTGCGGGCATGTTCTCCTTGTGCCCGCAATAGTGGCACTCGAGCTTCCGGCTGGTCCGGTGATAAGTCAGGCTCACATCACAGCGCTTGCATCTGGGGATCTCCCCGCAGTCGTTGCAAACAATATAGTGGGAATATCCCCGGCGGTTCTGGAAAAGGATCACCTGTTCACCTGCCTCAAGGGCTTCCCTGATCCCTTCCATGAGCTGGGGTGTAAAATGCGAAACCATTTGCTTTCGGTGAATTGCCACTTTGGTATTGGCCAGAATCACTTCCGGCTTCTTTACTTCACCGTAGCGTCCGAGGATGGAAGTAAATCCATATTTACCGCTTCTGGCATTGTAGAGTGATTCAAAAGATGGGGTGGCCGTACCCATGAGGACCTTCGCCCCGTGAAACAGGGCAAGCACCTGGGCAGCGTCCCGGGCATGGTAACGGGGAGCCGGATCGTGCTGCTTAAAAGTAGTCTCGTGCTCCTCATCGATGATCACAAGACCCAGTTGATGAAAGGGAAGAAAAATAGCCGATCTTACTCCAATGATCACCTCAAAGGGCTCCTGATCGGTCATCCCCAGCAGGTTCCTGTAAACGTATACCCTCTGGGTATCGCTGTACCGGGAATGGTAAACACCCACTTTGTTGCCGAAAACCTCCTGTATGCGTTCAATGATCTGCGTGGTCAGCGCTATTTCAGGCAACAGGTACAGAACCTGTTTCCCTTCCTCCAATTGCTCCCTGATCAGGTGCACATAAAGTTCTGTTTTCCCACTGGAAGTCACCCCCTGCAGCAATACGGTCTGGTGTTTCTGAAACTGGCTCCTGATGCTTTGCAGTGCATCAGTCTGCTCCCGGTTCAGGGAAAATGGTTCTCTGGCCGGGCTGCTCTCTTCTTCGGATCCCTTCCCCATCTCTTCCCTGTCAACCTGCACCAGTATTCCCTTTTTTATCAGGGAGGAGAGTGCTCCGGCATCTCCCTCCAATGTGGTCAGCGCTGTCTTTGGAACCTCTGTGTGATAATCCTCCGGTCCGGCCAGTTGCAGGTATCTTTCCAGGATACTTTTTTGTCTGGGTGCTCTGAACAGCTGGTCCAGGGAAAGGTGGATGGCTTCTTCCGAATGCATGGATCCGGACAAACGGATATAAGATACCTGCTGTTTGCGGACCAGGGTTCGTACAAATTCATTGATCTCCACAGCCCCCTTTTCAATGAGTTTTTTCAGAACCTTCAGCGGTCTTTCGGAAATCGCGGTCATCTCCAGATCACCCATGGTCACTTCTCCCTGGTCCCTGATCACCTCGAACAACAACCTTTCGTGGTGATCCATGGAACCATCATCGACATATCCTGCACTGATCCTTACATTCGACTTACTTTCAGGACGTAATCCGGATGGAAGGGCCGCACGCATGACCTCACCATGGCTGCACATATAATAGGCGGACATCCAGTCCCAGAGCTGTAGCTGGGGGGACAATACCATCGGCTGTTCATCCAGTACTTCAATAATCTCCCTGGGCGTAAATCCTTCCGGCGGGGTATCGGTCAGGGAACTGACCACGGCACTGTAGATACGTTTCTTCCCAAAAGGGACAAGCACGCGGCTTCCGAGGCCAATCCCATCCCCGGCTGATTCCGGAATGACATAGGTAAACGGACCTTCCACTGCCAGGGGAATGATCACCTGGGCAAAACATGCTCGACCTGACATGGAAGGTAATGTACGAAATTACACCGAAAGGATCTCAACCATTTGCATCTGTTCCGGGTCCACTTTTTTCTTTAGCTTGATCACCTTTCTGAAAGGAATGAGGTCGACTTCACCGTTATGAAATCCCACCATGACGCTTTTCTGGTCATCCAGCAGAGCCTCAATGGCGGCATAACCGAGTGTGCTGGCACTGACCCGGTCATAGGCCGAAGGAGTCCCGCCTCGCTGAATATGACCCAGAACCGATACCCTGGTATCATAGTCCTTGAAATCCTCCTTTACTTTTTCGGCAATGGCAAAGGCACCACCCTCTTCATCTCCTTCGGCTACGATAATGATGTTGCTGGACTTTTTCCTCTTGAATCCCTTCTCAAGATAATTCTTCAGGTTCTGAACCTGGCCCTGTATTTCCGGAATAAGTATGGCTTCCGCTCCACATGCAATACCGCTTTTCAGGGCAATAAAACCAGCATCCCGGCCCATCACTTCGATGAAAAACAGACGATTGTGACTGCCGGCAGTATCCCTGATCTTATCCACCGCTTCTACCACAGTATTCAGTGCAGTATCATATCCGATGGTATAGTCGGTCCCGTAGATGTCATTGTCAATGGTTCCCGGTATCCCGATGAAAGGAATATCAAAATACTCATCGCAGAATACCCTGGCTCCAGTAAGTGAGCCATCACCCCCGATCACCACCACGGCGTCTATCCCTGCTGCTTTCAGGTTATCATAAGCCATTTTACGGCCCTCCGGTTCCATGAACTCTTTGCTCCTGGCCGTTTTCAGTATGGTTCCGCCCCTGGCCAGAATATCGCTCACACTGTGCGCGCGAAGGTTCATGAAATGACTGTTGATCATGCCATGATAACCATGTCTGATCCCGGTGACTTCAAGTCCGTAATATATTGCGGTGCGTGTAACGCCCCGGATGGCGGCATTCATTCCGGGAGCATCACCCCCGGATGTAAGCACACCTACTCTTTTAATCTTTCCCATTTAAATCAATTGTTAACCGTGGCAAAATTAAGGATTTTTATACGAAGAAGAGATGATGTTTTTTACCCGTTTACCAACCGATTCCAGCTGGGTTCTGGATGTGGAGGTTGCTCCGCTGATCCCGATGGAATCTGCGCCGGTGAACCAGGCCGGATCCAGTTCACTTTCCTCTGAGATCCAATGGGCCCTTGGGTTCACTGAACGACTGAACTCATACAGCATTTTGCCGTTGGAAGAGTTTTTTCCACTCACAAAAATGAGCACATCATGCTTTTCTGCAAAGGCCTGCAGACCCGGTTTCCTTTTTTTCATCTGTCCGCAGATGGTACAACTTGACCGGAAGGCAGAAATCCCTGCTCCCGCCAGATGGGCTTTCAATTCCCTTTCAACTTCCCTGAAAAGGTCAGGATCCATGGTGGTCTGGGAAAAAAGGGTTACTCCCCTTGTGTTGTCCACCTTCTTTACATCCCCGGGAGTAGTGATCACTGTTGCATCTCCGTTCACCTGTCCGAGCAGCCCGACGGTCTCAGGATGTTCAGGCTTCCCGAAAATCACCAGTTGTTCCTTGGTATGGTCCATCTTCAGGTATGTTTTCCTGACCTGTTCCTGCAACTTCAGGACAATGGGACAGGTACCATCGATCACAACAATCCCACTTGCAGCTGCAAATTCAAAAGTGGATGGCGGCTCTCCATGGGCCCTGATCAGGACCCGTCCTGCCTTCAGGCCGGATAGGTCACTGTGCCCGATGGTCTTCATTCCAAGTTCATGCAACCTCCTCAGCTCCTCGCTGTTATGAACCATCTCCCCAAGTCCGTATAGGGTCTCCCCGTTCCTGAGGTGCGATTCAGCCGTCTGAATCGCCTGTTCCACACCAAAGCAAAAACCGGCTCCCTGATCAATCTCAACTGTGGCCATCCGAAATGATGCGTTGATAAATGTCCATGAACCAATCCATCTGCTGATCGACTGTCAGTTCAGAGTTATCGAGCACAATGGCATCTTTCGCCTGAATGAGGGGGCTGTCTTGCCGGGTTGAATCAATATGGTCGCGCTTTAGGATGTTCTGCCTTACCTCTTCCAGATTGGCAGGCATTCCCTTTTCGATCAGCTCCCTGAAGCGCCTCATGGCACGTACTTCTACGGCAGCCGTCAGAAAAATCTTTAGTTCTGCCTCCGGAAAAACAACCGTACCTATGTCCCGGCCATCCATGACAATTCCCTTTCCTTCACCAAGGCTTCGCTGGTACTCCACCATTTTTCGCCGGACTTCAGGAATGGTGGCAATATAACTTACGTGCGCCGCAACAGCCATGTGCCTGATCAGGTCTTCCACCATGCGGTTGTTCAGAAAGATCTCTGTCCGCTCTCTGACAGGATTATACCGCAGGTCAAGGGAAATACCTGCCAGAAGCTTATCCACCAGCTCTGCGGATGGTGCATCGGTGGAATCAAACAGACCCGCATCCATAGCTGCCAGGGTTACTGCCCTGTACATGGCCCCGGAGTCAACATATGCATACCCCAGTCTGGCCGCAATTCTTTTGGCGTAGGTGCTTTTTCCGCAGGAGGAATGTCCGTCCAGGGCAATAATGATTTTCCGTTGATTCACAGGCATTGATTTTGCAGAATCAAAGATAGTGTTTTACAACCGTCGAAAAACCCTGCTTTATTGCTTTCTGTAGAATTCAGAAAGGTTGGTGGTGAGAGAGAAATGATTGGTCCCGCCGGCCAGGTGATAGGATGAGCGTCCGTAAGCAATGTGGAATTTGGATATTCTGAAGCCAAATCCCCAGGAGAATCCCACCATCCCGGGCTTTGCCGCCACGCTCATCTCTTTTCTTCGTTTGTAATTGTAGCCCAGGTCAGCATGAAAATTCTCCCCGATCAGGAACTCAACCCCGTATACAAGATGTCGCATCAGTTTGTCGCCAAACACATCAAAGCCGCTCTTTTTTATATCTTCTCCCAGGGGATCGTTTATATTATCGGATTTCACATAGGTCAGGTCCCACCTTTCCAGGTTCTGGTATGTGATGCTGAACCTGAATGGGGCATGTGCCAGACCCTGGGTAATCCCGGCCTGAATTTCAAAGGGGAGTTTTTCCCTGACTCCGGTATAGGTGGTAAGCTGAACACCCATGTTCTTGGCCACCAAACCTAGGGTGGTCAGGGTTCCCGGATTGTGATAGGTAACTCCTGCATCCACTGCAATTCCCAATGAATTGTATTGTTCGAAAGAGGAGAAGATGGGTTTTAGATTGATTCCTGCAGTGAGCATGGAGTCAATGATGGACCTGGAATAAACCAGGTTCAGAGCGTATTCCGATGCCCTGAAAGTGCCCATATTCTCTCCCAGTTCATCGGTCCGGTCGAATGTACCATAATCCACATAATGGATCCCGGCAACAAAATTTCCGATGCCTTCCCGATGATATCCATAGGAAGCATAGCCGAAATTGACACCGGCAAAATAGTTTACATAATTCAGATTCAGATTGTTATGCATTCCTGCTGTCAGGAGAGCCGGATTGTGAAATACCAGGTTGATATCATCATCCAACAGAGACACCGACTCTCCACCCAGCGCAGCTACCCTGGCCGAGTTGGTAAGCCCAAGGAAACTATAGGTGAATTCCCCTCCCTTCTGTGCCTGGACAAGAACCGGGATCAATCCGATGATCAATGCGATGATGAACCTGCTTCTCATTACAATTTAAAACGGCCTTCCGGCCCCGATATTATTCTTCCATTTGATTAATGATCATTTCACCGGCCCTGTCCACCCACTGTCTGAACCATTGGTTATCGCTCTTTTTAATCCCTTGCAGCCCCTCTGCAGTAAAACCATCGAGCGAAACCCCCAGACCGCTTCTTTCCATGTCGAAGCTGTTGCAATGCTGTTCAAAATGATTCCTTACAGGAACCACGCCCAACGGGACACCCATATATGCTGCTTCGGCTACCGTATCAAATCCGGCAGTGGTAATCAGATTCCGGCACGATTCCATCTTCTCCAGAAATGCCCGGTCATTGATGGCGTGAAGGCGGATAGCAGGAGGCATGGGAGTTTCCGTGGGAAGCTCAGAAAATATATCCGCCTGAAAATCCGGGTTGTTTTCGGCAATGGTGGTAATGTCACTGGCAAATCCTTCATTCAGAAGGTAAATGAGCGTGGCAGGTCCCTCCTTATGGGTAGCATTCCTGAACTGCTCTCTCACCAGGGGTGGCACCACGGTAATCTGCTCATTTCCGGTCAACTCCCTGAATGAAAGCGCCAGAACTTTGTCACAAGACCCCATCACTTTACGGGTATGAAGCCTGAGGAACCATTCATGTAAAGCGTTCCCTCCAGAGCACCTGTATTCATCAAGATGCAGGAAAAAGTGATGCCCAATGCCTATTTTTTTGACCGATGGGGAAACTTTTTGCAATGCCAGCGCACCCACCAGATCATAGAAGTTGAATACCACATGGGGATTGAGCCTGGCAAGTTCCCGTCGAATCCGCTTCACTTCCCTTAGATAGAGGAGGCTTCTGAACAGATTGAAAAGGATGGTCCGACCCACATAGATTCCCTTTTTATTGGGGGTGCGAAGAAAAAACGGGCTTGCAAAACACTTCAACCTGTCACCAAACAGCTCTCTGTAGTATGATGGAAGCGGATGGAGGCTGTTGCATCCGGCAAATACCGCCTCCACAGTATGTCCTGCAATCTCCAGGTACTCTTTCAGAGCCACAGATTGGGATAAATGGCCCCTTCCTTCTCCCTGAACAATAAACACAATCTTTGCCATTTGGATCAGGAATAGGGTGGATGACGAAAACCTCCTTTTTTGGCAGACGTTTTCCAGTTGATGGTTCCAATCTGGGTAAGGAGAAGTCCCGCAATGGCCACAAGGATGCCTGCAATTTTGATGAGCGGCATGGGTTCCCTGAGCATCATAAAGGAGATAAAGGCAGTAACCACCGGAACGATGTTGGCAAAGATATTGGCCTTTGCAGCCCCCAGCTCCCTGATGGCGAGTGTTAGAAGAATAAAGCAAATCCCCGATCCGAAAACACCCAGGTAGAGCACTGCCAGCAGGCTGGCGTTTGAAATGGTGTCCAGTTCCGGCAGGGGAAGCTCCCTAAACAGGAAAAGAGGTAAGAACATCAGCAAGCCATAGAAACTCTGGTAAGCTGTAATGGTAATGGGATTGTAATCTTCGACAAGTTTCCGGGCCACCATGGTATATCCCACAGCAGCGAAGACTGCCACGAAAAGGAGCAGAATACCCCTGAGATCGGTCACTGTTCCGCTGCTTTTGTTAAGGACCACCATCAAAACCCCACCAAAAGAAATAACCAGGCCAATGATATTCAGGCTGGTCAGCTTCTCCCGGAACAGATAGTAGGCACCAAAGGGCACAATCAGGGGGATGGTGGAAATAATTACTGCCCCTACGGTTGGTGAGACCAGCATCAGGCCATTGGCCTCCCCTAAAAAATAGAAGAAGGGTTCGAAAAGGGCCATCAGGAGAAACCACTTTTGATCCTTTCTCTTTATTTTGTTCAGTCGCTTGAATATCCAGGCGAATCCAAAAAGAAAAAAGATGGATACAAACAATCTTAAGAAGACAATGGTGACGGGCCTGAATGATTCGCTGGCGTATTTAAAAAGGACGAAAGTAAAACCCCAGAAGATCATCGCAAGGATGACACTTACGTAAGCTCCGAAACGGGGTGATCTCATCAGGCTGCCCGGAGTCGCTTCAGGTTTGCCTTTTCCAGTTTCTCCCTGGCATACTTGATCCCGATGGTCATCTTTTCTGCATCCTCCTTGGAAGGCAGCTCGAACATGGCATCCATCATGATGGCCTCACAAATGGAACGAAGGCCTCTGGCTCCCAGTTTGAATTCCAGGGCTTTCTTTACAATATAGTCCAATACCGGTTCATCCCAGGTAAGCTTGATGCCATCCATTTCAAACAGTTTCTCATACTGTTTGATAATGGCATTTCGTGGTTCGGTCAGGATGCGGCGCAGAGCCCTTTCATCCAGTGGCTCCAGGTATGTAAGTACCGGCAGCCTGCCGATGATCTCAGGGATCATCCCGAATGATTTCAGATCCTGGGGTGCCACATACTGCAACAGGTTGGTCTTATCGATCCGGTCTGTATTTTTGGAAGCATTGTAACCCACTACCTGGGTGTTCAGCCGGCTGGCAATCTTGTTCTCAATGCCATCGAATGCTCCTCCGCAAATAAACAGGATGTTCCGGGTATTCACCGGAATCATCTTCTGATCGGGATGCTTCCTTCCCCCCTGTGGCGGAACATTGATAATGGAACCCTCCAGCAACTTGAGCAGACCCTGTTGAACACCTTCACCGGATACATCCCTGGTAATGGATGGATTGTCACTCTTGCGGGCAATTTTATCAATCTCATCAATAAATACAATTCCCTTTTCTGCAGCTTCCACATTGTAATCAGCCACCTGGAGCAACCTTGTCAGAACACTCTCAATGTCTTCTCCCACATAGCCGGCTTCGGTGAGTACGGTTGCATCCACAATGGTGAAAGGTACATGTAGCAACCTTGCAATGGTCCTGGCAAGAAGGGTCTTTCCTGTTCCGGTTTCTCCAACCAGGATGATGTTGGATTTTTCAATCTCAACCTCCTCCTTGCTTTCCTGTTGCATCAGGCGCTTATAATGGTTGTAGACAGCCACCGAAATGTATTTCTTGGCTTCCTCTTGCCCGATCACATACAGATCCAGAAAACTCTTGATCTCCTGGGGTTTTAAAAGCTTGAGCTGATCCATATCAAACTCACCCTGCACGCCGAGTTCCTCCTGGACAATGCTGTAGGCCTGTTCGATGCACTTGTCACAGATATGTCCTGAAATACCTGCAATCAGAAGGTTTGTATCCTTCTTTTCCCTGCCGCAAAATGAGCAACGGTCCATGGCTATTTTTTTTCTTTGGTCCGGATCAATACATCGTCAATCATTCCATATTCTTTGGCCTCCAATGCTGTCATCCAGAAGTCCCTGTCGCCGTCTTTCTCCACCTGGTCAATGGATTTCCCGGAATGCTCAGCGATGATGGTATAAAGCTCCTTTTTCATTTTAACAATCTCACGGGTGGTAATCTCGATATCGGACGCCTGTCCCTGTGTCCCTCCCATGGGCTGGTGGATCATTACCCTGCTGTGCTTCAGTGCTGATCTCTTCCCTGCTGTTCCTGCCGCCAGCAATACCGCACCCATGGAAGCAGCCATACCGGTGCAGATGGTGGCCACATCACAAGAGGTATATTGCATGGTATCATAAATACCCAATCCTGCATGAACCCCTCCTCCCGGTGTGTTGAAATAGACCTGGATATCCTTGGCCGGATCAGCTGAATCCAGGTAAAGCAGCTGCGCCTGGATGATATTCGCCACATAATCGTCAATGGGCGCCCCCAGAAAAATGATCCTGTCCATCATCAGCCTTGAAAATACATCCATGGAAGCCACATTCAACTGCCTCTCCTCAATAATGGTAGGTGAAATGTAGCTGTTGTACTGCGAGGTAAATTGATGCAATGTCATGCTGTTTATTCCCAAGTGCCTGGTGGCATACTTCTTAAAATCATCCTGCTGGCTCATATGTTCTGTTTTTCTATTTTTCGTACAATTTACGGAACTTATCCGAACTGACCTCTTTTTCAGTTACGGTCACCGTTGATTTGATATTTGCCATGAGCTTCTCCTCGGCCTTCTGATCGTAGATACGGCGGGCCTCTTCGGGCTTCGATAACATCTCTTTGGCATAGTTCTCCAGGTAGTCATCGGGCACATTGGAGATACCGTATTGCATATACTGGTTCAGTGCCATTCCCTTGGCCAGATCCAGTGCTTCCCCGGCAGAAACAGTGATCTCCTGCTCCTTGAGAAGCTGCTCCTTAATAAGCTGCCAGCGGAAATCATCTTCATACTTCTCAAAATCCTCTTTGATCTGCTCTTGGGTGATCTGCTCATTGGTTTCCACCATCCAACGCTTCAGGAACTCTACAGGCAAATCGACTTTCGCCTTTTTGATCAGTACTTCCCTTGCATCCACCATGAACCTGTATGCACTCTCACGCTCGTAGTTAGCGCCTATTTCATCCCTGATGCGACCTCTGAACTCATCTTCGGTCTTTACCTCTCCTTCACCATACACCTTGTCGAACAAGTCTTGCCCCAAGGTGGCCTTCTCAAATTTCTGGATGGCTTCGATCCGGCATTTGAAAGTGCCTTCAAGCATAGGCACCTGGGCCTTGTCGATGCGCAGCATGGCGGCTACCTCTGTATCGTTGGGGTATGCCTTTTTTACATCAAATATGACTTCATCCCCACTGGTGGCTCCACTGAAGAGCACCTTCTGGTCATCATCCTTCATCATGTCCAGCGACATGGAAACATTCTCCACACGGATCCCGTTCTCCACCTCGTTGCCCTCTTTGTCTACCTTCACCAGGATACCTTTGATCAGTTCATCACTCCCTGCCTTTGTTACAGCCACAAACTCACCGTAACGTCCCAGTAATGAATCTGCGTACTCATCCTCCTGCTTCTTATCCACCTTGATCTTGTAGTAGGGAACTTTGTCCTTACCGCTTACTTCCATCTTTACCCTGGGAGCCAAACCCAGATCAAATTTGAATTCAAATTCGGAATCACGCCCGAAATCAATCTTTTTCTCCTCTCCCAGGTGTGGAAGGGGTTCCCCCAGTATCTTTATTTCATTCTCCTGCAAATGGGTAAAAAGCGATTCGGAAACCAGTTTGTTGACTTCATCCACCAGTACCGGTGTATAATACATCTTCTTAATGATCCCCATGGGCACCTTTCCGGGCCTGAAACCATCTACCCTTGCTTTTTTCCTGTAGTCCTTCAGTACGTCATCAACCTTGGTCTCATAATCGGATTGTTCAACCTTCATATGAAGCACGGCATTCAACTTATCAATATTCTCTAATGTGATGTTCATATCTTAAAAATAAATGTACAAAATTAGAAAAAACCGCAATACAATCGTTATTAACATCCGATAGCATAGCGGTTTAGACTTTCAATTGGTACGGATGAAGGGACTCGAACCCCCACTCCCGAAGGAACTAGATCCTAAGTCTAGTGCGTCTACCAATTCCGCCACATCCGCAAAATTTCCCGCAAATTTAACCCAATTTTCCGGAATACAAAGGTGGAAACGGGTTATCGCAATTCGAAGTTCTGACCCAGATAGACCTTTCTTACCTGCTCGTCATCGGCAAGTTCGCTTGAAGTACCGGCCTTCAGGATGCTTCCTTCAAACATCAGGTAAGCCCTGTCTGTAATGGCCAGGGTTTCATGAACATTGTGATCGGTGATCAGTATCCCGATGTTTTTCTCCTTGAGTTTTGAAACAATATGCTGGATATCCTCAACGGCGATTGGGTCCACTCCGGCAAATGGTTCATCCAGAAGGATAAAGTTGGGACTAAGGGCCAGTGCCCTGGCTATTTCCGTACGCCTCCTTTCACCACCGGACAATTGAATTCCAAGGCTTTTCCTGATCTTCAGCAGGCCAAACTCGGTGAGCATGGTCTCAACCCGGTCCCGCTGCTCTCCTCTCGACAGATTTGACATTTCAAGCACAGCCCTGATGTTATCCTCCACACTGAGCTTCCTGAAAACTGAAGCCTCCTGGGCCAGGTATCCAATACCCATTCTTGCACGTTTGTAAACAGGCTCCCTGGTAATGTCGAGGTCATCGAGCATAATGGTTCCTTCATAGGGAGCAATCAATCCCACAATCATATAGAATGTGGTTGTCTTTCCTGCGCCGTTGGGTCCCAGCAATCCCACAATTTCACCCTGTTCCACATCCACGGAAACCTGATCAACCACCTTCCGGCTTTTATACTTTTTTACAAGTTCGTGTGTATGAAGTCGCATGGCCTTATAAAGTTAGCCAAAAATGTTAATCCCTTGGTTCTGCAGCATCATCCGATTCATTAGCGTCATCGGCGTCCTTGGCCTTTGGCCCGGACTCGTCTTTCAC
Source organism: uncultured Bacteroides sp. (assembly GCA_964453785.1). GTDB lineage: Bacteria > Bacteroidota > Bacteroidia > Bacteroidales. Next base: position 117,182 of record CAYVRK010000006.1, on the reverse strand, counting down.
CTCAGTTCCTTCGGTAGTCACTTGCTCCTTTTTACTTGTCCCTTGCTCCTTTTTACTTTTACCTTGCTCCTCGAAAGCTGCATCCTGCTGTTTCATGATCCGCCTGCTGATGACGATGCCAATTTCATAAAGGACCATGAGCGGAAGGGCCACCAAAATCTGGCTGAATACATCCGGTGGAGTAATAATGGCCGAAAGTGTGACGATCACGATGATGGAATGCCTGCGGTATCTTTTCAGGAAATCGGGAGTTACAAGTCCCACCTTGCTCAGGAAATAGACCAGAATCGGTAACTGGAATACAAGTCCCGCTGCCAGCACAACGGAAGTAACCGTTTGCACATAGGACCGGAGCGTTGGTGCGCTGATCACACTTTCACTCACTTTGTAATTGCCAAGGAAATTGACGGAAAGAGGTGTAATAATATAGTACCCAAACAAAACTCCGAGAATGAAAAGAAAGGATGTGTAAAAAACAGCTCCGGTGGCTGTCTTCTTCTCCTTTTCATAAAGGGCCGGAACAATAAACCTCCAAAATTCCCAGAAAACATAGGGAAATGCAATCACTATACCGGCTATCAGTGAGACCATGATGTGCATGGAGAATTGCTCAGCCATCTTTACAGTCTGAAGGGTAAAAGGATCCTGGTTAATACATATTCGTTTCAGTCCCAGAATCTCTCCAAGCTGACACAGCCACCTGTTGGTTGGGAATCCGGGTTCCTTGGGAAACAGTATGATTTTGTCAAAAACGATCTCCTTAAAAACAAAAGCCACAAGCGCAAGGATTACAATCGCCACAATCGACCGTAACAAGTGCCATCTCATCACCTCAAGGTGCTCAAGAAAAGACATTTCCGCTTCCTTCTTCTGTTCCATTCAGTTCTGTTTTTTTCAGGATGTGCAAAGTAACAAAAAAAACTGACCCCCTTGAAACAGATATCAAATTATACTATCTTTAGTCTTCTCAGCCTTTTTAGGGGGAGAATAATGGAGAATTACGGAGAGATACTGCACGATAACCTTAAGAAGTATTTCGGTTTTGATAGTTTCAAGGGAAACCAGGAGGAGATCATTACCAATGTCCTGAAAGGGAACGATACTTTTGTTCTGATGCCCACCGGTGGTGGTAAATCACTTTGCTACCAGCTTCCGGCTCTGATCAGGGATGGAACTGCCATTGTGATCTCTCCACTTATTGCACTGATGAAAAACCAGGTTGATGCCATGCGGAGTTTCAGCCTGGATGACGGTGTGGCCCATTTCCTGAACTCTTCCCTCACAAAAAATGCCATAGCCAAAGTAAAAAAGGATGTCCTCGATCAACGTACGCGCCTTCTTTATGTGGCTCCTGAGAGCCTGACCAAGGAAGAGAACATCGGGTTCCTGCAGCAGGTGAACATCTCTTTTTATGCCATCGATGAGGCGCATTGCATCTCAGAATGGGGGCATGACTTCAGACCTGAATACAGGCGGATCCGGCCCATCATCAATAAGATCGGGACGGCACCCATCATCGCACTTACGGCTACAGCCACTCCCAAAGTGCAGAGCGATATTCAGAAAAACCTTGATATGCTGGATGCCAATGTATATAAATCGTCATTCCGCAGGCATAACCTCTATTATGAGATCCGGCCAAAAATCCATGCCACCAAGGAGATCATCAAATTCATCATGGCAAACCATGGAAAATCGGGCATCATTTATTGCCTCTCCCGGAAAAAAGTGGAACAGCTTGCTGAAACATTGAAAGTAAACGGGATCAAGGCCCTTCCCTACCATGCAGGGATGGATGCGGTGACCCGGTCTTCCAACCAGGACCAGTTCCTGATGGAAGAGGCGGATGTAATCGTAGCCACCATCGCCTTTGGGATGGGGATCGATAAACCCGATGTACGGTTTGTCATCCACTATGACATCCCCAAAAGCCTGGAAGGATATTACCAGGAGACCGGCAGGGCAGGAAGAGACGGTGGCGAAGGCAAATGCATTGCTTTCTACAGCTACAAGGACATCCAGAAGCTGGAAAAATTCATGCAGGGGAAACCCGTTGCAGAGCAGGAGATCGGGAGACAACTGTTGCTGGAAACGGTGGCCTATGCCGAATCGGCAGTGTGCCGTCCGAAGCTGTTACTCAACTACTTCGGAGAGATCATGAAAGAGGGGTGTGATAACTGCGACAATTGTTTACATCCGAAAGAAAAATTTGAAGGAAAATCATATTTGGTTTTGAGTTTAAACGCTATTTTAGGGGTCAAAGAAAAATTCAAATCAGAGCATATCGCTCATGTTCTTTCGGGAGTTGCAAACAGTGCGGTTAAAACATACGAGCACCACCATTCAGAATTTTTTGGTGCCGGGAAAGAGAAGGATATAAAATTCTGGAATGCAGTGCTCAGGCAAGCCCTGGTGGCCGGTTTTATCACCAAGGATATTGAGAATTATGGATTATTGAAGCTGACCGACAAAGGTCATGAGTATTTGACGAACCCATATTCAATGATGTTGACACAGGATCACGATTTTAACATAGCGCCTGAGGAGGGAATCGCCACAGGAGCCGGTGGTACAGGAGCCGTGGATGAGGAACTTCTGCATGTGTTGAAGGACCTGCGTAAAAAAATGGCCAAGCAGATGAACCTGCCGCCGTTTGTCATATTTCAGGACCCTTCCCTGGAAGATATGGCCATTCAGTACCCTGTCAAGCTGGAAGAACTTCAGAATATTGTGGGTGTGGGGACCGGTAAAGCGAAAAAGTACGGCGAGGGTTTTGTGGATATCATTCGCGAGTATGTGGAAGAAAAAGACATCATCCGCCCGCTGGACATGGTGGTCAAATCGGTGGTTAACAAATCGGGCGTCAAGGTATACATCATTCAGAGCATCGACCGCAAACTTCCATTGGAAGATATTGCCCATGCCAAGAACATGGAGCTGATGGAGCTGATTGACGAAATTGAAGCCATTGTTCACTCCGGAACCAAATTAAATATCGATTACTATCTCAACGAGTGCATGGATGATGAAAAGCTTGATGAAATATATGAGTATTTCAGGGAAGCGGAGACTGAGTCCATAGACAAGGCGCTTGCCGAACTGGGTGAAGAGTACTTCAGCGAAGAGGAGATTCGACTGGTACGTATCAAGTTTTTCTCTGAGCTGGCCAACTGATATGAGTGAAATCCTAACGATCAAGGGATTAAGCAAATCCTACAAACAAGTCAAAGCCATACAAAACCTGAATCTGGAGATCACAGATGGTCAGGCTTATGGTCTTCTCGGACCCAATGGAAGCGGAAAGACAACCACCCTTTCCATTATCACCGGAATCCTCAGGCAGGATGTGGGGGCCTACACCTGGTTTGGAGAAGACCCCAGGTCTGCTCAGAGGCGCTGTATCGGCTCTCTGATAGAAACTCCTCATTTTTATCCTTACCTGAACCTGGAAAAGAACCTGAAGATTATCTGTGATATCAAAGGTCTTGGGTATTCAGATATCGACCGGGTTCTTGATTCAGCCAGGCTACTGGAACGGAAACGTTCCAGGTTCTCAACCATGTCACTGGGGATGAAGCAAAGGCTTGGGCTTGCAGCAGCATTGTTGGGAGACCCAAGGGTTCTGGTGCTGGACGAACCGACCAACGGGCTTGATCCTGAAGGAATCGCCGAGGTAAGAGAGGTGGTCATCGACCAGGTGAAGGCAGGAAAAACCCTGATTCTGGCTTCCCACATCCTCAGTGAGGTTGAAAAGATCTGTGGTCATGTGGCCATCTTAAAAAAAGGAGAATTGCTTGCAAATGGCCCTGTAAAAGAGCTTCTCTCGGAAGAGGAGGTTATCGAAGTGTCCTGTGCGGACAATCAGAAGTTGAAGAGTGAGCTGGGAGGGTCATCTTTGGCCCGGGAACTGGAGGAGGAGAACGGATTGCTGATCATCACCCTCAAAGAGGGGGTTGTACCGGCAGACATCAATTCCTTTGCTTTTTCGCACCAGCTGGTAATCCACCATATGCTGAGCCGCAAACGCAGCCTCGAATCACAATTTCTTGAACTTGTAAAAGAAGAATAGCGGGAAATATGCGCAATCTACTTCACATAGAGCAAATCAAGCTGTTTAATTACAATCCCTTCCGGATTACACTTGGACTTTATTTCCTGGCCTTTGCACTGGGAATTATCATCTATCCCGCCATTGATAAGCAGATTCCCGTAATCTCCCTCAGTGACATTTTCAGATTTCCCGATGTCTGGATGTTCCTGACTTGGATTACTGAACCTTATAATGTGATGCTCGCACTAATCGTCATCATGATTACCACCAAAGAATTCAACGACCATACCTTCAAAACGCAGATCATATTCGGGTTGAGCCGGTCCGATCTGCTTGTTCAGAAACTACTTTCTGTCCTGCTCCTGTCGATGTTTGCCACCCTGCTGGTTGGTATCACCTCGTTTTCCCTCGGCCTGATTTACAGCTACAAACTGACATTTAAAATTGCATTTGAGAACGCATGGATCCTGGGAAGGTATTTTTTAGCAGCATTTTCCTATATGTCCATGGGACTCCTGATGGCACTGCTGATCAAAAATACTGCGCTCTCACTTCTTGGATTTATTGGCCTGAGAACTTTCGTGGATCCGGTATTGTGGCTGATTCTCAGGGAGCATGAGGTCAAATGGTACCTGCCTTTCCGGACCATCACAAGGCTAACTCCTTTACCAGACCTTATAGAGCTCTTTCAGAGAAAGGTAAACAGCAGTGAGCCCATTGATGATGCAGCACTGGAACTACTTCCCAAAGGTTTACCCCTGTGGCTGAACATCCTGCTTGTTGTGGCATATACGGGACTGGCCCTTTTCTTCAGTTACAGGCTGCTCCAGAAACGGCGTCTCACCTGAATGCCCTTCCTTTCCATGTAGTACCATGTAGCAGTGAACCTACAATAACAACCGGCATATACAGACAATAGACAATCCATACAGGGAAAAACCACAGGAGCGTTCGTCCCTGACCGATTTTAAACGCTACTGCAGCCAGAATCAAAAAATCCATGATCAGTTTCACCCCCACTGCCGGGAGCAGCCAAACGGCAGACCCCGGGTCAATTACGATCCATACCGGGGAAAGCAATACGCCGAACGATGCCAGGGCCACTACCACTGCCAGGATCTGAATATCTCCCATCCGGTAACGGGACGACTTCCCTCCCCATCGTATCCGTTGCCGGATCAATGCACAAGGGCTCTCCACCGGCGAGGTGCTGACCTGTGCCTTTTTTTCAGGATTGAAGGATATTCTCCTGTTCAGTTTACGGGCGCCGATCAGCATGAACATGTCATCTCCTGACGGGGTCTTGTCCGCCGGATCGAATGACCGGGTATCCCAATACAGACCTTTGGAGTATAGCAGGTTGGCACCATTGCACATGATTGGCCTCCCGTAAGGATAAGATCCTGCTCCTGTTCCCGTTAACCCAAACATATCGAGCTTTTGGAAAGCTTCCAGAAAACCACCCCGCCTGGTCGATGTGCTTACAAAACCGGCCACCAGGTCCGAGGGATGTTCTTCCAGGAAGGAGATATGTGCAGCAATGAATTCCGGGCCAACCCGGCAATCGGCATCCGTTTGAATGATCCAGGGAGTCCCGGCTGATTCAATTGCATGGGAAAGCGCCTCCTTTTTCCCATTCCTGCCCCCTGGAAGATCCAGGCAGGAAAACCTTTGATGAGCCTCCACCAGGGAAGAAGCAAGGAGCCCGGAGCCATCGGTGGAGTGATCATTCACCAGGATCACAAAGAAGAGCTCTTCGGGGTAATTTTGCCGGAGGAGATCATTGATCAGGCCAGGCAGGTGATCAGCCTCATTTCTGAAAGGAACCACCACGGTTACCTTCTCCCTTCCCGAAGGGCTATTCCCGGAAGACTTCTTCAAGAGAAAAAGTCCCAGAAAAAGGAAAAAAATGACCAGGACGTAGACAAAAAGTATGAAAAGTATAATGGATACCGGGAGCCCCATATCCTCAGGTTTGCCTGTCGAAATGGAATTTCATAAGTTCGAACAGCCTCACGAACTGAAGTGGTTTGGTAATGAAACTGTCACAACCTGCCTCCCTGCATACAGCCTCCTCATTGTCAAAAGTGTTTGCTGTTGCAGCAATGACCGGCAGGTCAGGCCGCAACTGCTTGATCTTCCTTGTAGCGTCAATCCCATTTATCTCAGGCAATTGGATATCCATTACCACCACGTCAAAGTGCTGGTCCCCGCTGCATAGCTCAATGGCCATTTTGCCGTTGGGAGCATGGGTCACGCTGGCATTGACCTGCCCCAGCACAGCAGCGATCAGCTTAAAGGACATCATGGTGTCCTCAACCACCAGCACCGACTTTCCGGTAAAATCGTAATTAAACCTGCTTTTTCTTTCCATGCTTATCCCATAAGGATACCGATGATGGTAGCTGACAAAAGTGAAGCCAGTGTTCCTGCCAGCAAAGCCCTCATGCCAAGTTGTGCCAGGAGAACCCTGCGTCCGGGAGCCAGAGCTCCTATTCCTCCGATCTGGATACCTATGGACGCGAAATTGGCAAATCCGCATAGCATATAGACTGACATAACAATGGATTTTGTATCTGCAAATTCCCCGGCGGTCTTCAGATCCGCCAATCCAATATATGCAACAAATTCGGTAAGGATCAACTTCTTCCCCAGAAGCGATCCAACCAGGGTAATATCCTCTTTTGCTACCCCGATTAACCACATCAGTGGTGAAAGAGCGTAGCCCAGAATAAACTCAAGGCTCAGCTCATCATACTTTCCCCCGGTAATTTCGGCAATTCTTTCATTGACCGTTGTCCAGTCACCAACCTTAATGAATATGTAGTTAATGAATGCGATGAAAGCCAGGAACACCAGCAACATGGCCGCCACATTCACCGCCAGGCGAAGTCCCTCCCCGGTACCGTTGGAAATGGCATCCAGCGCATTTTTGCCAATCCCTTCCCGGGAAACTTCCAGATGCTTGTCGACATTCTCCGTCTGTGGCAGCAGAATTTTCGAAATAACCACCACCCCGGGTGCAGCCATAACAGAGGCTGTGAGCAGGTGTTTGGCAAATATGATCTGCTGGACCGGGTCACCGCCCCCCAGAAAGCCAATGTAGGCGGCCAGGACACCTCCTGCCAGCGTGGCCATTCCTCCTGACATCACCAGGAGAATTTCAGACCGGTTCATTTTTTCAAGGTATGCTTTGATCAGCAGGGGTGACTCTGTCTGGCCCAGGAAAATATTCCCTGCAACGGAAAGACTTTCCGCCCCTGAAAGCCCAAGCGCCCTGGATAATGCATAACCCAGAATCTTCACGAAAAACTGGATGATACCCAGGTAAAAAAGAAGGCTTGTGATGGCTGAGAAGAAAATGATGGTGGGCAAAATTGAAAACGCAAAATTCTGAAGGGCAGGATCGATCTCTCCGGTATCACTTCTTTTTAAAAGGAAATTAACCCCTTCATGGGTAAAGGCAAGAATCTTTACAAATCCCTTCCCCACCAGTTCAAAGAAAAACTGGATAAATGGAATAAAAAGAACACCGACTGCAAGTATCATCTGGATCAGCAATCCGATACCCACCGTCCGCCAGTTAATGGCTTTCCGGTCTGTGCTGAACAACCATGCAATGCCAATCAGCACCACCATTCCCAGAAGTCCCCTGAGTACGTTTACAAAGTTCAGATCAAAGCCTCCCCTTTCAGGAAGTATATTGGACATGGATCCCGGATCAACTGGCACCTGTTGAACCAGCGCAGCCACGGAATCAATAAGAACGGTATCGCTTATCATTTCGACCTGCGGTTTATTTCATCCCTGATCACAGAGGCACGTTCATAGTCCTCTTTGGCCACAGCATCTGCCAGTAACGTCATCAGTTCATCCATGCTTGTATCAGAAAAATCCGGATGGATGGCCCTTTTAACGGGCCTCCCGGTGCTTTCGGTCAAATCTTCTGAGTCTTCCGGATCTTCGGCTTGTTCGAGACCCGATCCCTTTTCAAAATCAAGTACTATCCCTGCTTTTTCCACAATTTCATCGGTTGTAAAAATGGGGCACTTGAACCTTAAAGCCAGGGCTATGGCATCGGACGTCCGCGCATCCAGAGTAATCTGATGATCGCCGTTGTCACAAAGAATGTTGGCGAAAAAAACCCCTTCCTCCAGTTTATGAATATTCACTTCTCTGATGCGGATGCCGTAAGAATCTGAAAAATTCTTGAAAAGATCATGGGTAAGCGGCCGGGGAGGTGTAAGTCCTTCCAGCTCAATGGCAATAGCCTGCGCCTCAAATCCCCCTACAATAATCGGGATCCTCCTGTTGCCTTCCTCCTCAGATAAAACCAATGCATATGCCCCCGATTGTGTCTGGCTGTAAGAAATGCCAAGAACATTTAGTTTTATTTTACCCATACCCGGTTCAGACTCGTATATCACAAATATAGAAATTACTCAGACAATTTCGTCTCTTAATTGCATCCGCCCCATAGGACCAGACTACTCTAAAATATTGCTTTAATATCTTTGTCAATCGCACATTTTTTTCTATCTTTGCGAACCCAAATTGAGACATTCAGTAAAAAGGTTTGTACAATGTACGCAATAGTTAATATAGCAGGACAGCAATTCAAAGTTGAAAAGGACCAGAAGTTGTTTGTCCACAGGCTGGAAGGCGAAGAAGGAAAAAAGGTTTCATTTGACCAGGTTCTCCTGATCGATACAGGTAGCAAAGTATCTGTTGGCGACCCTGTTGTTAAAGGTGCGGCTGTTTCTGCCAAGATCCTTGCTCATGTAAAAAGTGACAAAGTATTGGTCTTCAAGAAAAAAAGGAGGAAAGGTTATCAGAAACTGAACGGTCACAGGCAATACATGACCCAGATTCAGATCGAAACCATTTCTGAAAAAGCCGCAGCATCAAAGGCAGAGGATTCACCAAAAGCTGAAGCTTCACCAAAAGCAGCAAGTGCTCCCGTAAAAAAGGAAACAGTTACAACCAAGCAGCCGGCAGCCGGCAAAACAGCCGTAGAGAAAAAACCAGCCACCGCAAAAAAAACTGCAGCAGCCAAAACAACCGCAGCCAAAAAAACGGCTGCCAAACCAGCCAAGAAGGGACAAGGTGAAAGTTAAAAGGTGAAAGTATAAGGTGAAAGTTCAAAGGAAAAAGTAAAGAGTTATGGCACATAAGAAAGGAGCCGGTAGTTCAAGAAACGGTCGCGAATCAGAAAGCAAAAGACTGGGAGTAAAGCTTTTCGGGGGACAACTCGTAAAAGCAGGGAACATCCTCGTAAGACAGCGTGGTACAGTGCATCACCCTGGGAACAATGTGGGCCTGGGTAAAGACCATACGCTTTTTGCCAAAATAGATGGAACGGTGAAGTTTACCAAGAAAAAAGATAACAGATCTTATGTTTCCATCGAGCCGGTAGAAAATCAGTAGAAAAATCTGCAATCAATATACTTCATTCACCTGTAATGCACTACCTTTAAAGTGTATTACAGGTTTTTTTATGCTTTCAATATGCTAACCATCCAGTTTATCCGGGATCACCGGGAATCCATCCTAGACAGACTAAAGATTAAAAATTTCAAACAGCCTGAACTGATCGACCGGATTATCTCAACAGATGACAACCGGAGGTCCCTGCAGGTAAAAACCAATGAGCTTCAGTCGGAAATGAACCAACTGAGCAAAGAGATCGGGATGCTTTTCAGGCAGGGCGAAACCGGGAAGGCCGCTGAGGTGAAAGAACGGACCACTGGCATCAAAAAAGATCTTGAATCTCTGGAAAGGGAACTACAGAAAGCAACAACCGACATGAATCAATTGCTGGTGCTTGTACCCAATGTTCCTCATCCGTCAGTTCCTCCGGGGAACAGCAGTGCAGACAACAAAATCATCCGCACGGGCGGGCTTATGCCCAAACTGCATGACAAGGCCCTTCCCCACTGGGACCTGGGCACAAAATACAAGCTCATTGATTTTGATCTTGGGGTAAAGATTACCGGGGCAGGTTTCCCGGTTTACAGGGGAAAAGGTGCACAGATTCAGCGGGCTTTGATATCCTATTTCCTGGATGTAAACACTTCAGCCGGTTACGAAGAAGTCCTCCCCCCCCTGATGGTCAATGAAGCTTCCGGTTTCGGAACAGGCCAGCTGCCCGATAAAGAGGGGCAAATGTACCATGTAACCGAAGACAATCTATACCTGATTCCAACCGCCGAGGTGCCGGTGACAAATATTTACCGGGACGATATCCTTAAAGCTGAAGATCTCCCCATTAAAAACACTGCCTACACACCTTGCTTCAGGCGTGAAGCCGGTTCCTACGGCAAGGATGTCAGGGGCCTGAACCGGGTTCACCAGTTCGACAAGGTAGAGATTGTTCAGATACAGCACCCATCAAAGTCTTATGAAGCATTGGATGAGATGGTCAGCCATGTGGAGAAACTGGTGGTCAGCCTGGGACTTCCATACCGCATATTGCAGCTGTGTGGAGGAGATCTCAGCTTCACCTCCGCCCTTACCTACGATTTTGAAGTATTTGCAGCTGCCCAGCAGAAATGGCTTGAAGTAAGTTCCGTTTCCAACTTTGAATCTTACCAGGCCAACCGGCTGAAACTACGATTCAGAGAGAGCGGTGAGAAACGTCCCGTTCTGGCACATACCCTGAATGGAAGCTCCCTTGCATTGCCCAGGATTCTGGCTGCCATCCTTGAAAACAATCAGACCAGGGAGGGTATCCTGATACCGGAAGTACTGCAAAAATACATGGGAGGAGACGGGATCATTACATAAATATTCTATCGATGCCAGCAAAATCAGCCAGGAAAGCTTATCTGTTTGCCATCCTGGCTGTTCTTTTCTGGTCCACATCACCCACTGCATTCAAACTGGGGCTCAGGTTCCAGGATACTTATCAGCTGCTCACAGGAGCAACCCTCTCTTCTTTTTTGGTATTGGGACTGCTTCTTATACCTGGCTTGCGGTTTAGAAAACTAGCAGAATTCGGATGGAGGGATATTGGATTTTCTCTGCTTATGGGCTTTCTGAATCCGATTGCATACTACCTGATCCTTTTCAGGGCATATTCCATCCTCCCCGCCCAGGTGGCCCAGCCGCTTAACATGATCTGGCCCATCGTACTTGTGATCATTTCCATCCCCATGCTTCGCCAGAAAATCGGATGGAAGAGCATCGGTGCCATGATGCTGAGTTTCTCGGGTGTGGTTCTGGTATCACTTCAGGGGGGTGCAGTGGAAAAAGATCCCGAAAACAGACTGGGGATCGTCCTGGCATTGTCCACTTCCTTTCTATGGGCATTCTACTGGATTTACAATACAAGAGATAAAAAAGACCCGCTGGTCAGGTTGTTCCTGAATTTTATGTTCGCCTCGCTGTTTCTCCTTTCGGCAGGACTCCTGAAAGGAGACATGTTCCCCGGATCATTCCGGGCCTGGGGTACGGCAGCATATGTGGGTGTTTTCGAAATGGGTGTTACATTTGTATTGTGGTCGATGGCCATGCAGTATGCGCCTGCCACAGACCGGATCAGCAACCTGGTATATTTTGCTCCATTCCTGAACCTGGTTATTGTAAACCTGGTACTCGATGAAAAGATATTTCAAACCACAGTGTATGGAATTGTACTTTTGGTTTCCGGAATCCTGATCCAGAACATGATACACAGGCATGCAGATAAAAAGTGAAAGAATCATCCTGGGGATTGATCCCGGCACCAACCTCATGGGCTATGGTGTTATCAGGGCAGACGGCAAGAAACCGGTATTCATGGATATGGGGATAATCAACCTGAAACAGGGCAAAGACCCTTATGTCAAGCTGGGGATGATCCTGGAAAAAACAGTTGAACTGATTGATCGGTACCTGCCCGATGAGGTGGCCATTGAAGCACCTTTCTTCGGAAAGAATGTTCAGTCCATGCTCAAACTGGGACGGGCACAGGGGGTGGCTATCGCAGCAGTGCTTTCCCGTAAAATACCCGTGGCAGAATATGCCCCCCGTAAAATAAAGCTCGCCATTACCAGTGCAGGGGATGCCTCCAAGGAGCAGGTGGCGGGTATGCTGGCCAGGATGTTTGACATGAAGGAAATCCCCAACGATCTGGATGCCACGGACGGCCTTGCTGTAGCTGTATGCCACTTTTACCAGAAGGGAATAGTCTCCAAAGGGACCGGCTCAAAGAGCTGGGATGATTTCATCCGCAAAAATCCCGGGAGGGTCAGGTAATCCTATTGGATCGCTGAAGAGATCTGGCGGGCGATGGCCTCAAATTCCTCTTTCGACAGTTGAAGCTTGGGTCTGCTGAATTCGATATCATGCAGACCATTGATGGGCACCAGGTGAATATGGGCATGCGGGACTTCAAGCCCCAGGACAGCCATCCCCACCCGCTTGCAATCCATGGTTTTATCAATGGCTAAAGCCACCTTTTTTGCAAACACCATCATATTCCCCAACAGGTCATCTTCCAGATCAAACAGGTAATCGGTTTCAACCTTTGGGATCACCAGGGTATGCCCTTTTGCCAGAGGATTGATATCCAGAAATGCATAATAGCTTTCATCCTCATAAATTTTGTAGGATGGGATTTCACCTGCAATGATCCTTGAAAAGATAGTTGCCATACTCGTCTGACTGCTAAAGAGAAATTTCCATGATCTCGAATGACATAATGCCTGATGGCACCTGGATGTCGACTATATCACCCACCTTTTTCCCCAGGAGTCCCCTGGCTATTGGTGTGGCTACAGATATTTTTCCGTTCTTGAAATCTGATTCACTTTCTGAAACCAGCATATACTCAACCTGCTTGTTGTTGCGGGTATTCTTGAGCTTTACCTTGTTAAGGATCTGTACGTGTAAGGTATCAATCAATGATTCGTCAATAATCCTTGCATTGGCCACCATCTCTTCCATTCTGGCAATCTTCATTTCCAGCAAGCCCTGTGCTTCCTTCGCTGCATCGTACTCTGCGTTCTCTGAAAGATCCCCTTTGTCCCTGGCCTCAGCAATCTGTTGTGAAATGGCAGGCCTTTCCACAGATACCAGATGGTCTAATTCTTTTTTTAATTTGGCCAGTCCCTCCTCTGTCATATAAGAAGCTTGCGCCATAATTGTTTTCTCTTTCGTTACATTAAAAACAAAAAGAATTCCGCAGACACCGGAACTCTTTGGTTGTAAAATTACAAAAAATAATTAATAATCAACACGATTGATGATTGCCGAATACACAATTGCAGTCCCGGCTTCAAAATGCTTGATGATCTTGAAGTAGTCTATTCCCTCCTGTTCCTCAAGGTCGATGACCTCCAGCGGCTCAGAATTACCATCCACTTGAGGAAGGAATACTTCACTTTCCCTGCTATTCAGCCGGTCCAGGATTTGCTGGTACTCTTCCTGAAAAGTTGGTATATCCCCGGCCCCAATGGGTGAAGGTTCAGGAACCGGCTCTTCGTATCCCATCACTTCCTCCCCGTATAAATCAGCTGCCTGTTCCTGAAAATCCATAACCACAGGATCTTCCTGTCCCATCTTGAGGACTTTCTCAAGGCTTTCCATAAATCCGCCCTGAGGCTGTCTCCCCGTATCCTTTGGTGCAGAACCTGCGGGTGCCGGTTTCTTTTTCCTTCCCAGAACACCGACAATGACCACCACCAGGGTGATCACGAGATACAATATGTTTCCTATGTCAAATTTCATATCCGGAAAGGAAATAAAGCAATAAACCTTTGGTATTAAGAGTTAAAAATACAAAAAATTGGTGATTTTCTTACATTTGATCAAAATGCAGCACTTCAGGATTTTTATAGGCACGCTTTTATTTCTGTTGATTCCAGGAATTCTTGTTTCTTCCTGCGAAACATCAAGGGGGGAAATTATCCCCTACGTGAAAGTGGATGAGTACTTCCTGATCTATTCCGACCTCTATGATCTGGGGGTCCTGGGTACCAAATTTGTGAGTGGAGGCGTCAACGGCATTGTGCTATACAGGGAGTCTGACATAAGTTTCAGGGCCTTTGACCGAACCTGCACCCTCTGGCCGGAACATAATGCAGCAGTAATTGACGATACCCTTTCCCTGAAATGTCCTGAATGTGGATCCATCTACCTGCCCTCTCTGGATGGATCACCCATTTCCGGGCCGGCTGAATATCCCCTGATTGAATACCACACATCGGTGCAGGGTGATGTCCTGCATATCTTCAACTAGATAGGCCGTAAGGATATCCCTACCCTTGCTGAATTTTCTTGCTGCGCAATAAAATATAGGCTGCGGTTACGGATACCCTTACTCAGTGTTCTAGTTGAAGGCGGCTAATAACGGTAGTGGTCAGATTTATAGGGGCCTTCCACCTTCACGCCAAGGTACTTGGCCTGTTCGGGGGTTAAGGTTGTCAGCTTCACACCCAGTTGTTCCAGATGAAGCCTTGCCACCTCCTCATCCAGGTGCTTGGGCAGCATATAGACACCAACCTTATGATCATTCTTCCACAATTCAAGCTGGGCAAGGGTCTGGTTTGAGAAAGAATTGCTCATCACAAAGGATGGATGGCCTGTGGCACATCCCAGGTTCACAAGCCTGCCTTCGGCCAGCAGGAAGATGGCATGACCGTCTTTGTAGATATACTTATCCACCTGCGGTTTGATATTCAGTCTGCTGATTCCCGGCCAGTTTTCCAACCTGGATACCTGGATCTCATTGTCAAAATGCCCGATGTTACATACGATGGCCTGGTCCTTCATGGCGGCCATATGTTCTGCAGTGATCACATCCCTGTTCCCGGTGGTGGTTACAAAAATATTACCCTGCTTTAATGCCTCTTCCATGGTGTTGACTTCATATCCTTCCATGGCTGCCTGCAGCGCGCAAATGGGGTCAATTTCAGTAACAATCACCCTGGCACCGTAGGATTTCATGGAATGGGCACAACCTTTACCCACATCGCCGTAACCCGCAACCACAACTACTTTTCCGGCCACCATCACATCCGTGGCACGCTTGATCCCGTCAGCCAGCGATTCACGGCAGCCATACAGGTTGTCAAACTTGGATTTTGTTACCGAGTCGTTTACATTAATGGCGGGGAATAAGAGTTTACCCTGTTCCATCATCTGGTAAAGGCGATGTACTCCTGTGGTGGTCTCCTCAGATACGCCCTTCATTTCAGAAACAGCCCTGTGCCATCTTCCGTGATCCTCAGCCAGTATCCCCTTCAAGGTAGCAAGAATCACTTCTTCTTCCTTGCTGGAAGCTTTCACATCCAGTACCGTTGCATCATCTTCGGCTTCATATCCTTTAATGACGAGCAATGTGGCATCGCCGCCATCATCCACAATCATATTGGGGCCTTTTCCTTCCGGAAAAGCCAGTGCCTGTGAAGTACACCACCAGTACTCTTCAAGGGTTTCCCCTTTCCATGCAAATACCGGAATTCCTGTTGCAGCAATGGCAGCTGCAGCGTGATCCTGTGTACTGAAGATATTACAACTGGCCCAACGAACTTCGGCACCCAACTCTGCCAGGGTCTCAATCAACACTGCAGTTTGAATGGTCATGTGCAAAGATCCCATGATCCTGGCTCCCTTCAGCGGTTTCTCACTGGCCCATTTTTTCCTGATGGACATCAGTCCAGGCATCTCTTTCTCTGCGATTTCAATCTCTTTTCTACCAAAGCTGGCCAGACTGATATCTGCCACTTTATAAGGTAGTGTCTCCGTGTACGTCTTAGTTTCCATATATTTCAATTATTTAAGAATGCAAAAATAGTGTTTTATCCCCATAAAGGAGAATTCCGTGAGTATTACGCGTGAAAGCTGAAAAAGTTGCTCTGTTTCAGCCAAATGTTTGTCAAAGGCAGTCCGCCTTTCACCCCCTCACTTTAACAAATGAATCGAGGCATGGTTTATTGGGGACTGCAGATGGTGTTTTGACTCTGCTTTTCAGACCATCTGTCAAAAAGTGATTGACTATTATAACAGGAGCTTCTTTATGTGGTCTTTATCTTTGCCAAGTTGGATTTTAAGTTCATCCAATCCCCTGAATTTCATCTCATTCCTGACTCTTTTTACAAAATGGATTACAATTTGTTCATTATAAAAATCTCCATCGATATTAAACAGGTGTGCTTCTATGGTCTTCACAGCCGACGCACTATCAATGGTCGGACGGAACCCGATATTCAACATCCCTCCCAGCGATCTCCCCGTTAACTCAGCCCTGATGGCATAAACCCCGTTCATTGGAATTAACTTGTTTGGGTCCGTGGGGTGAATATTGGCTGTTGGAAATCCCATCTTTCTGCCGATGTGGTTTCCCTCTACGATATGTCCGGAAAGGTAGTAATGATACCCGAGCATTGCTTCAGCAGTGTCCAAATCTCCTTTGAGAATGGCCTCCCTGATGAGGGTCGAACTCACCCTCCCTTGCGCTGATTGGAATTCCGGCAATTTCTCAATCCGGAATGCATTTTCCTCAGCACACCGTGCAAGACCTTCGGGGTCTCCTTTTCTGTCACGCCCGAACCTGTTGTCATATCCCACCAGCAACACCTCTATTTCCAGCCTGTCCACCAGGTATTCCCGGGTAAATTCACAGGCTGTAAGCGATGCAACCGTTTTATCAAAGGGGATGATGACCAGGTGATCAATCTCTGAATGTCTCAGTTCCCTGAGTTTCTCCTCCCGGGAATGCAGTAAATTGAACAGTTGAATGTCCTGGTTCAGCACAATCCTGGGATGTGGCCAGAGGGTCACCACCACCGATTCGCCCTGGTGCTTTTTGGCCTGAACTTTCAGGTGCTCCAGGATAAACCGGTGGCCGGTATGCACCCCATCAAAAATACCGATGGTTGCCACAGGTTTTCGGATAGAAATGGGTTCATGAATGTACCAAACCTTCATAAATAATTCATATTGATTTGACCGGGCCTTATGATTTAGTGGTCAAATTTAATAATTTTAAAGTGCTGTTATGAAAGAACCTGGATTGATCAAGAATGATCCGTGGCTGGCACCCTACAGGGCGACCATCGAAAACCGGATGAACCTTACCTTTTTGAGGGAAAAGGAGCTGGCGGGGAAAGGTAGCCTGCAGTCCTTTGCCAGCGGGCATCTGTGGTTTGGACTTCACAAACATGAATCGGGTTGGATCATGAGGGAATGGGCTCCCAATGCTACTGAAATTTACCTTATCGGGGAGTTTAGCGATTGGGATGTCAAAGAGGCATTCAGGTTGATCCGGCTGGAACACGGTGTGTGGGAGATTCTCCTGAAGGAGGATGAAGTCTCCCATGGTGACCGGTATAAACTTCTGGTTCGCTGGGAAGGCGGTCAGGGGGAACGGATCCCTGCCTGGTGTAACAGGGTGGTTCAGAATCCCGAAACAAAAGTTTTCGATGCACAGGTATGGATTCCGGAATTGCCTTATGAGTGGAAGAATCCGGAACCTGACCTGGCGGCATTACAGCCCATGATTTATGAAGCCCATATCGGGATGGCCGCAGAAGAGCATAAAGTCGGAACCTACAGTGAATTCAGGGAGAAGGTGCTGCCCCATGTGGTGAGGGGTGGGTATAATACGCTGCAGATCATGGCCATCCAGGAGCATCCTTATTACGGATCCTTCGGATATCACGTATCGAGCCTGTTTGCTCCCAGCTCCCGGTTTGGAACGCCAGAAGAGCTAAAAGCGCTGATTGATGAAGCACATGGCCACGGTTTGGCCGTGATCATGGATATTGTACACTCCCATGCTGTGAAAAATGAGATTGAGGGCCTTGGCCGTTTTGATGGTGATCCGGGCCAGTTCTTTCACAGAGGCCACAGGAGAGAACACGTGGCATGGGATTCGCTCTGTTTCGACTATGGCAAGAACGAAGTTTCACATTTCCTGCTCTCAAATGTAAACTACTGGCTAACCGAATTCAGGTTTGACGGTTTCAGATTTGACGGGGTCACCAGCATGCTCTACTATGACCACGGACTTGAACGCGATTTTACCAGTTATGATTTCTATTTTGACGGTGGACAGGACGAAGATGCCATCACATACCTTTCCCTGGCCAATAAAATGATCCAGGAAATCAGGCCCGGAGCGCTCTCCATTGCCGAGGACATGAGTGGCTATCCGGGACTTGCCGTGCCGGCAAACGAAGGGGGAGTCGGATTCAACTACCGCCTGGCCATGGGTACTCCTGATTACTGGATCAAAACCATCAAGGAGCGCGCCGACGAACAATGGAATATGCAGGAGATCTTCCACGAACTCACCTCCAAACGCGCTGATGAAATGACCATAGGATATGCTGAATCTCATGACCAGGCACTGGTGGGTGACAAGACCATTATCTTCCGGCTTATAGACCAGGAGATGTACTGGCATATGGATAAAGCATCACATAACCTGGTAGTGGACCGGGGAATTGCCCTTCACAAAATGATCCGCCTGGCCACTGCCTCCACAGCAGGCAATGGCTACCTGAATTTCATGGGCAATGAATTTGGCCATCCCGAATGGATCGATTTTCCCAGGGAGGGAAACAACTGGTCATACCAGTACGCCCGCCGCCAGTGGTCTCTCATTGAAAACAGGGAGCTGAGATACCATTTCCTCTCAGACTTTGATAAGGCCATGGTGGAAACACTGGTCCGGTACAGTATCTACAAAGCCTCATGCAACCATGTAAAAACCGACCAGGGAGATCTTGTCC
Organism: uncultured Bacteroides sp.; assembly: GCA_964453785.1. Lineage (GTDB taxonomy): Bacteria > Bacteroidota > Bacteroidia > Bacteroidales. Next base: position 98,411 of record CAYVRK010000006.1, on the reverse strand, counting down.
TTGCCTTTGAGCGGGCGGGGCTTCTGTTTGTATTCAATTTTCACCCTTCCCATTCATACACCAACTATGGCCTGGCAGTAGAGGGCGGGAAATACCGGACACTGCTCTGTACAGACCAACACGAATACGGGGGTTTCGGGCGATTTGACACAACCATGGTATACAGGTCAGTGGTTGAGAAATCCTTCGGATTCAAGCAAAACCTGAAACTTTACCTGCCCTCCCGAACCGGGATGGTTCTCCAGAGACAGGAAATTCCCAGGGTAAGGTAGAACTTAAATCCAGCGGACCAGCGGGAAATCCATGCGATGGGGGATATGGGTATGCTTGGGATAGATCCTGAATCCAATATCAAAAATGCCTGTCTCTTCAACTTCATATTCAAAAGAAAACTCTGCAATGTGCCCCTCCGATTTTGTACACACAAAGTCTTTTATTCCAAGAAGATGAGGCTCTTCAAATTCCGGATTGCCGTTGGTCATGACCATTTCAACCCCAATTTCATCGGCAGACAGACCGTCGAGATCCAGAACCACTTTCCCGGAATAGCTTACACCGACAACAAACTGATCACTGTTCACATTGGGTAAATCATATTCAAGAACCTGTATGTTTTTCCAATGCGTCAGTATTTTGTTTTTCCAGTGTGCAATTTCCTTGGGTTGCTTATAGTCTTGCTCCCTTAACATGACGGCCCTTGTAAACAACTTCATGTAATAACGATGGATGTAATCTCGTAGCATCCTGTTCATGGTAAACTCGGGAGCCACATGTGCAATGTTGTTCCGGATCATCCCGACCCAGTCCTCAGGAATATCATGGTCATTGCGGTCATAGAATTTCTCGGTAATATCATATTCAAGCATCGAGTAGATACGTTCCGCATCCAGTTCATCCTGCAACTCCTGGTTATCATATGATCTTTCCTTTGCAAGAGCCCAGCCTGCGTCACTTCGGTAACCCTCCGCCCACCATCCATCAAGCACACTGAAGTGCATGGTTCCGTTCATGACAGCTTTCTCACCACTGGTTCCGGATGCTTCCAGGGGCCGAGTGGGTGTGTTCAACCAGATATCTACGCCTTTCAGCAATCTTTTTGCCAGAGTAATGTTATAGTTCTGTAAAAAAATAATTTTCCCCAGGAACTCAGGACGTTTGGATATACCTACAATCATTTTGATCAGGTCCTGGCCCGGAATATCCCTGGGATGGGCCTTTCCGGCAAAAATGAACTGGACAGGCTTCAGGGGATTGTTTACAATTCTTGCCAACCTGTCCAGATCCCTGAACAACAAATGAGCGCGCTTGTAGGTGGCAAACCTTCGTGCAAAGCCGATGGTCAGGGCATCCTTATTCAAGGCATTGGAGATTTCCAATATCTGACCCGGGTTGTCCATTATCCTTGAGGTAGCCTGTGACAATCTTTCCTTGATATAATTGACCAGATCTTCCCGCTCGGATGACTTTATCTCCCACAGATCAGCATCGGGAACCAGTTTAATCTTGTCCCACATAAGCCTGTCTTCCTGCCTGGATAAAAAATCATCTCCAAATGTCCTTTCATAAATTTGCTTTAATTGCGGGCCCAGCCATGTGGGCAAATGCACACCATTGGTAACATAGCCAATATGCAACTCTTCGGTGAGGTACCCGCGCCAAAGATCCGTAAACATTTCCCGGCTCACTTCTCCATGTAACCTGCTCACGCCATTCACTTCCTGGGAAAGACGAACAGCCAGAATGCTCATTGAAAATTTCTCACCCCTTTTATTGGGATGCATCCTGCCAAGATTGATGAACTGGTTCCAGGTAATCCTCAGCCGTTCCGGATAATGGGCGATATAGGTGCGGAGCAGATCTTCTTCGAAAGCATCATGGCCAGCCGGGACCGGCGTGTGCGTTGTAAACAGACTTGATCCCCTGACCACTTCCATGGCTTCGGGAAATGTCATGTTTTGCTCCTGGATAAACTCCCTCAGGCGCTCCAGACTGGTAAAGGCGGCATGTCCTTCATTACAATGGTAAACATCAGTATCAAGACCTATACTGCGAAGTGCCCTGATTCCACCGATTCCCAAAAGAATCTCCTGCTTGAGCCTGTTCTCATTATCACCCCCGTAGAGGTTGTGGGTGATGCTCCTGTCTTGCTCCTGGTTGGCTTCATAGTCGGTGTCAAGCAAATAAAGGGAAATACGTCCCACAGCCACCTTCCAGATCCTTGCGTGAAGTGTTCTGCCGGGCAAAACGATCTGAACCGATTTCCAGTTCCCATGCTCATCCCGTACCGGAGAAACAGGCAACCTGGAAAATGACTGGGCATCAACCGTCGCTACCTGTTCCCCCCCTGCAGAAATTACCTGGTGGAAATAACCATACCTATATAGCAGTCCAACGCCGGTCATGTTGATGTTAAAGTCACTTGCCTCCTTCAGATAGTCACCTGCCAGGAGTCCAAGTCCGCCCGAATAGATTTTTAGTGAGTTATGCAAACCATACTCCATGCTGAAGTATGAAATGGAGGGCATACCCTCTTTGGGCGGCTCTTCCATGTAGTGTCTGAAAGCTGCATAGACGGTATCCAGCTTCCCGATAAATACACTGTCTTTTTCAAGATTTCTCATTACTTCGGAAGACAACCGGTCCATAAGGACAATGGGATTCTCTCCAACAGATCTCCACAATATCTTATCAATGGAGGCAAAAAGGTCAACTGCATCCTGGTTCCAAGACCACCACAAATTCCTGGATAACTCATCCAGGGGCTTGAGTTGGTCCGGAATGTACTGCTGCACCAGTACCCTCCTCCAGTGTGGATTGATATCGATCAATACCTGTTCGGTTTCCGGTAATTTCTCGATCCTCTCCTTTTCATAATAGGCAGCTTCTTTTCCCGAGGCTTTGGTGAGTGCAATGTCATAGGTCTGCCAATAATGATTGATCAGGTTTTTCCAGAGCGCAATTCTGGAAATCCTGTAAGCTCCTTCCCTTTCCTCCCGGTGGTCTTCCCCTCCCAGTTTACAATAGTACAGCATGGCTTTGCTGATGGCAGTGCTTACCTCCTTATCGTTGTGATCGTCCCTCGGGATAACCGTGATTCCCGGAACCACTTTTTTATACTCCTCATTCACCCATAGACCAAATCCGGTCAATGAAGTGGTCACAGTGGGAATATGAAATGCAAGGCTTTCAAGGGGTGTATAACCCCAGGGTTCATAATAGGAAGGGAAAACGGTCAGATCAAAGCCAATCAGTACTTCGTAATAGGACAGGTTAAATATGCCATCATTTCCATTCAGGTATGAGGGAACAAAAATTACTTTTAACCTATCCTCCTTCGTATTGTTCAACTGGTTTACCTGAATACGGTTCAAAATGGGATCATGCTCCGCATAATGCAGGTTGTGGGTCAGATGTTTTTCAGCCAGATCCGGAACGCCCTCCTGCCCCAGGGCATCAATGAGATCCTTCCTGGGTCCGTAATGGTTGGCCGGAATCAGAATGAATGCAACGGCCTTACCATCGCAATCTTTGTTTTTATTGAGTTCTCCAAGTGAATCAATAAAAAGATCAATCCCTTTATTTTTAAATTCATAACGTCCACTGGTGGCGATCAGCCTGGCACTTTCAGGAATCTCTTCGCCGGTAAGCAGCGAGGCTATCTTTAACAATTTCGCCCGTGCAACCTCCCTGCCCCGTTCAAATTCCTTCTTGTCTGGCACAAAACTGTCTTCAAAACCATTGGGAGTAACAACATCGACCTCCTTTTTGTGAAATTGCGCACATTCCCTGGCTGTCAGTTCACTCACGGTGGTGAACGCATCGGCATTATGGCTCGCCATCTTTTCGGATGAGTGCTTGGAAGTAATATTCAACTCTTTTGCCTTCTGGTCTCCATTGTACTGGTTCAGACTGCTGTACAATGGCTGGTTGTTACCGGCAATGGCTCTGCCCACGGTAGTGGCATGGGTCGTAAAAATGGTTCCCACCTGGGGTTGGTACTGTTCAATATAAAGCAGGCCTGCTCCGGTCTGCCATTCATGAAAATGGGCTGCAATTTGCTTATCCTCCAAGTCATTATACCTGATGAAGCTTTCGATCACTTTCCCGGCTGCATATCCAAATAGTGTAGGCTCGATATAGTCCCACTGGCCACTGATGGTATCAAGCTTGTAGGTCTCCCACAGGCTCTTGAAGATGGCATCTTTCTGATTGATAAACGTTGTGAAATCAAGCATGAAAGATATGGGCCTCCCTGCAATTTTCCAGTGTCCGATCCTCACCCTGAGACCATCCTGGATTGCATGCTCTTTCCAGTCTGCAAACAATGAATGATCCTCTTCAAATTCAGGATGCTCCTGATTTTCTCTCCAGACATCCGGGCCAATGGTGATATAATGATCTCCCAACTCCTCCTGAACTGTATGCGCTTTGGTGGAAATGACGGTATGAATGCCTCCGATTTTGTTGCATACTTCCCAACTTACCTCGAATAAATGATCAGGTTTTATCATTGTATAGTAATTATTGTATGGAAATAAAGGCTATTTCTTCTTTTTTGACGGAGCCTTTTTTATATCAATTGGAGGCTCGGTGCCAGCAGCCTTTTTAATTGCAGGCATTGTGGCCGCTGGCTTTGAGGTTGCAGCCTTTTTGGCTATAACCGGCTTCTTTTTGTCGGCCAGTCTTTTTTCAAGCTTTTCCAGTTGTTCATCCTTTTCTTTGATGATTTTACTGAGCCTGGAAACCTGATCATCCGTATCAGACAGAATGCCTGCATTTACCCTGATCTCAAAATCACTCAGAATATTCATGTAGTTGATGAATGCTTCATAAGGGGAAGCATATGGATTAAAATAAGAATGCACCTCCCCATCAGAGAAGAACTTTGTAGACATGTAGTAAAAATGGTCGCTTACCTGAAGGTATGCATAATCCTGCTCGATGATTTTGTCGCCTGAGGCATACACTTTCTTTTCGAGCGAATAGAGCTTGTGGAATGCCTCCTGTTGCATTTCATTGCCCAGCCATGCGGTAAGATCACGCTCTTCGTCGGCCCATGAAATCGGGTTTGGAACATTGGCAGCTGCCACCACCTGCAATTTCTTTGCTACTTCGCTAGGCGTACTGAAACTGAAAGAGGAATTGTTGAATACACTATCCGGAAAGGCTTTCAGAAAATCGAAAATGCCCGACTCTTTCCACTGGTGTTCTCCAAAAGTTTCATAATCCATGAACAGGTTAATGACCTCCTCCCTTTCAGGAATCTGGTTCAACCACGACACAAATTTTTCAGCAGTAAGGGGATATTCATGCCATCCTTTGTTGGAAAACCTGAATGCAATATCATCACTGAGTTTATAGTTTTTCAGCAAAAGCTTGAGCTTCGGATTAATGGCATTGCAATAAAGGAAATTAGGGCTTTTCCATCCCAACACATGTTTTGCTCCTTCTGTGAGCATGGCTTTGAAACCCATACGGGCTACCATGGATCCGATTTCATCTGAATAGATCAGTTCCGTATTCCTGAATACGGATGGTTCCTGGCCGAAATGTTCTTTGATCAGGGCCCTGTGGGCATTCACCTGCCGTTCAAATTCCTCCCTGCCATGCAATGCACAGAGAGAATGCGAATAAGTTTCAGAAAGAAACTCAACCTGACCGGTTTCTGCCAGTTTCTGAAAACTCTCAAGGACCTCCGGGGCATAGAGTTTGAATTGTTCCAGAGCTATTCCGGAGATAGAAAATGCCAGTTTAAACTTTCCCTTGTGTTTAAGGATCAGTTCCAGCATGATTGCGTTGGCAGGAAGGTAAGACTTCTGGGCCACTTTCTGGAGAATCGATTCGTTGGAATAATCATCATAATAGTAATGATCATTTCCAATATCAAAAAAACGATACCTTCTGAACCGGAATGGCTGGTGAACCTGGAAATATAAACAAATCGTTCTCATAGCTTCGAATCATAAAATCATTGAACAAACTCCTTGTAAATGGCAAGAACCTTTTTACCCGAATTCTCCCACTTCATATCATGCACTTCCTGAGCACCAAACTTTATAAACATGGTTGATAACGCAGGATAGTTTAACAACCCGTAAATGGCATCAGCCATGGCATCCACATCCCAAAAATCAACCTTAAAAGCATGTTTCAAAATCTCAGCCACACCCGATTGGTAGGAAATAATAGAAGGAACATTGGATTGCATGGCTTCCAGTGGGGAAATTCCAAATGGCTCTGAAACAGAAGGCATTACATAAACATCGCTGATGGAGAACATGCGGAATACATCATCCCCTTTTAAGAAACCTGTGTAATGGAACCTGTCGGAAACACCAAGTGCAGCAGTCCAATGAATCATTTTTTCCAGCAACTCGCCACTGCCTGCCATCACAAAGCGAACATTGTCCATCTTTTGAAGGACCTTCTGTGCTGCCATTACAAAGTATTCGGGTCCTTTCTGCATGGTAACCCTCCCAAGGAAAGTAACCACTTTGTCGTTGATCCCCCTTTTCAACTGAAGCTTCTCATGATCGTGCAAAGGATCAACCGCATTATACACAGTATGCACCTTGTTTGGATCAATGCCGTATTTCTCAATCACTGTGTTGCGCGTCAGATTACTGACCGCAATGATTTTATCGGCCAGGTGCATACCTGTTTTCTCTATTTCAAACACGGTGGGATTGACATTACCACCACTTCGATCAAAGTCTGTGGCATGGACATGAATTACCAGGGGTTTTCCTGTGGCTCTTTTTGCAGCGATTCCTGCCGGGTATGTAAGCCAGTCATGCGCATGAATGATGTCAAAATCGTTGGTCAATGCAATTTCACCTGCTACCACTGCATAATTGGCAATCTCCTCATAGAGGTTTTTTCCATATGTCCCGGTGAAATTCAGTTTTCCACCCATGGTAGTCTCCACCAATCGACGACCTGAATTTTCAGCCTTATTGACCAGAATCTCATACTCTTCGGGAGTTGTATAGGGAACCAGGTTTGAATTGATCTCGATATGAGAGAGGTCCTTCAGGTATTTCTGATCCCTGACGGATCTGATGTTTATAGGGACATCCCCGGCACCGATCACCCTGAACCTGCTCTGGTCTTCATCACCATAAGCCTTGGGCACCACAAAAAGAATATCCATTCCGGGGATGGTTGACATTCCCCGGGTAAGTCCGTAGCATGCTGTGCCCAGCCCCCCTGAAATATGAGGTGGAAATTCCCACCCGAACATCAGTACCTTCATTCCTGTGTGATGTAAGCCATATATGCATCAATAATCTCGCCTGTTCTGAGCAGGGAAGCTACCCCCGTGGCCTGGGAGATTGCACCTCTCGGATGGTGGGGAGGATTGCCATCGAAAATCTCAGATATACTGCCTATCCCCCTGATGGTTAATTCCTCCTCAAAACCATCGTAAAGCCTTTTAATCAGGTGTAGCCCCGCCTTTTTATGAACTCCCAGGTATCCTTTTGCAAAATGTTCTAAAAGCCACGGCCACACGGTTCCCTGGTGATAAGCCGAATCGCGTTTCTCCTGATTGCCTTTGCAAACTTCCTTGTATGCTTCATTCTTTGGAGAAAGGCTTCTTAAACCCCTTGGGGTAAGCAATTCACCTTCCACCACATCCAGAATCGACTTCTTCATGGAGGAGGTTACAGGTGAGTGATCCAGGGCCGCGGCGATGACCTGGCTGGGCCGCACTGACATGTCCCGGAAAGTACCTGTAGCATAATCTGCCAGGTATCCCATCTCTTCGTTCCAGAATGTGTTCACAAAGGATTCATGAATCCTTTCAGGCAGATCCTTCCATGCATTATAAAACCTGAAATCCTGATGTTCCGACCATTCAAGCGATTGATATACAGCATTGTACCATAATGCATTCACCTCAACTGCACTCCCATATCGCGGTGTAACCGGCTTGCCATCAACTACAGCATCCATCCATGTAAGGGGAGTTCCTTCAAGGTAGGCATGAATCAGTCCGTTTTCCATCATATGAATCATCCCGGAACTACCTGAACGGTAGTTTTCAAGAACCGCCTTAATGGACTTCCCGTATTTCTTCCATATATCGTAGTCAGGATCATAGATGGCATACTGCTGGAGGGCCCAGATAAACCACAAAGGCGTATCAGATGAATAATAGGTCGGAACTCCCTTAAAAAACGTATTTGGGAAAAGTCCGTTCTTCATATTTGCCACCATGGAATCAATTACTTTCCTGGCTGTGGCAAAGTCCCCTGTAGTTAATGTAAGCCCGGGCAATGCCATGAAGGTATCCCTTCCCCACATCCCAAACCAGGGAAATCCGGCTTTTATTTCAGTACTACCCTTCTTCCTCACAATGAACTGTTGTGCTGCATTGATCAGACAATTCTTGAAGCTGTCTTTGGGCACTCTGTTTTTTATTTCAACATTGAATTTCCGCATCAGTCCACCGGGTTCAACTTCTGCAGTGGAAGCCGAAAACACAACTGATTCACCTTTTTTTATGGGCATTTCAAAATAGCCCGGAACATAAAGGTCCTCCTTAAATTCATAACCCCTTTTTTGCTCCTCCATGTATTCCACATTAAAATACCAGTCAGGCACCGGAACAAATTCAACCTCTTTTGAACATTGCATATACAGGCCGGGGTAACCATCGTATAACCTGGACATGATTCCATTGCTCACAGTCTGATAGTGCCTGTTGACATATAAATTCGATTTGCTTAAGGTGTGGAAATTGCGAAAAGCCAGAAAAGGTTTGAGTTGCAACAGGGTATCAGAATTTGCTTCCAGCAGGGTGTACCTCACCAGCACCTGTTCCGCCCTTGACACAAGCAGGATCTCCCTGGATAAAACTACTCCGCCCACCCTGTAGATGAGGTATGAGGCCTTTCTGGCATCAAAGTCCCTGACATACTTATGTCCCCTGGGGACATAGTTGTCACCTTGGAATTTATGGATACCCAGGTTGAAGGCTTTCTCATGCTGAATAACGGTGGCGTCCAGGGTTGAAAGAAGGACATGAAGATCCCCGTCCAACTCTTCCAGCGGGCAAACCAGGAGTCCGTGATATTTCCTTGTATTGCAACCAATGATGGTGGTGGAAGCATAAGAACCTGCACGGTTTGATCTGATCAACTCCCTGTCCAGGGAGTATTCAAGATTGACCAGTTCGGATTTTTCAAACTTCAGGTAACTCATTGAAAGGATAATTAAAATTGTAATTTACAAAAAAAAAGGCCTCAAATATAGAGACTTCCTGTCATTCGTATACTATTTTAACATGAAATTTGTAGTAGAAGTGGGACAGTGTTAAAGTGCAAATTTAATAACTAATGACCACATATTACATTCTTGTTATTTTTGCATCGAATTTTGTAGACAGATGAAGATCGGGAGAATCACCATGCTCATTTCCTGTACCCTGTGGGTAACTGCAGGCTGCAACAGGGCAAAACAGCCGGAACAGGCATCAATTCCGGCCAGTCAGGTGACTGAAATAGAGGGATTTTTGCTGGATGGTGCCGGCTATGGTGTGGTGCTGGAAGAGATGGCCGCCAGGGAGTTTATCCCCGTGGATACAGCCATCTGCGATGAGAGTGGGGAATTCAATATCCGCTTTGAATCCGACAAGCTTGCATTCTATGTGCTCAGGACCGGTCCCGCCGGCTACATCACACTGCTGCTGGAACCGGGAGAAAAAGTACGTTTCAGTGGCTCATTCGGTCAAACAGAACATTACTCGCTAAAAGGATCCCCTGGTTCTGAACTTTTAATGGAACTGGCACAAGAACACAAAAAGGCTTTGAATGAACTGGGTGATATTGCCAGAAAGAATGTGGTGTATCAATCCTCACCTGATTATGTCCTTTATAAAAGAGAGCTTGATCTCCGGTTTGATTCCGTGACAGATGCGTTTCAGCATTATTCACTGGAATTCATTCACAACAACAAGGAGTCCCTGGCTATTCTTATTGCCCTCTATAACCTGTATGGGAAGGGCCTTCCGGTATTTGATACTGATGACGACCTTGATGTCTATCAATATGTTGATTCGGTACTCACCATCCGATTTAAAGGGTTCGAAGCAGTTGATCTGCTCCACGCCCAGATTCTGGAGGCTGTTGCAGCCAGAAACAGACCTGCGCAAAATCCCGGACCGGGAATGGGAGAGATCGCTCCTGATTTTGTATCTTCAACGCCTGACGGAAGGCAATTGGCCCTGTCAGAACTAAGGGGCAATTATGTTCTTCTGAGTTTCTGGGCCGGATGGAGCAAGCTAAGCAGGGAAGAGAATATGACGCTTCTGAAAGCCTGGGAAAAGTTTAACCACATGCCATTCAGAATCCTGCAGGTTTCATTGGACGGTGAAAGAGAGGTGTGGCTCAATGCTGTTGAGCAGGATAAGCTAAACTGGGACCATGTGAGTGAACTCAGGCGATGGGAGTCAGTCGTGGCCAACCTTTACCAGGTTGACAAAATACCTTCAGACTACCTGATCGATCCCACAGGAAGAATCGTAGGTGTGAATCTGTATGGAAAGGAATTGATTGAAAGACTCGAAAAAATATTTAGCATGAAATAATCTCATGAAAATTATAGCACGAATTCTCCTCATTGTACTGTTGTTTGCAAGCCTGGCCTGCAACAGAAACAATGTTACCATCAAAGGACTGGTTGATGGCGGAGAGGGAAGCACCCTTGCCCTCGATAAGCTGGATGTGAACCGTACAGTTACCGTGGACTCGATCCGCATTGATCAAAATGGCCGGTTCTCCATTTCCATCAACCTGGATGAACCGGAACTTTTTATTCTCAAAAGTGGCAGCGGCGAGATCCTGAATCTTTTGCTGGCTCCCGGAGACAGGGTCACAGTAACAACCTCGGCTGATTCCTATGCAAGCGGTTACAGGATAGAGGGATCGGAAGAATCTGAAAACATCCGCATGCTTGTGGAAAAACTGAATTCCACCAGGAGCATCCTGGATTCACTGAATACGGTGGCTGAATCCATTGAGGACCCAGGATCACCGCACATGGATCTGGTTCGTTCTGCATATGTCCAGACGATTGTTTCCCAAAAAAGGTTTACCATCAGGTACCTGGTAGGGCATATGACCTCCCTTTCAAGTGTGTATGCTCTTTATCAAAAGTATGAGAATGGGGCCCTGGTGTTGGGCCAGGAAACAGATTTTCCCTATTTCCAGGCAGTAGCCGATTCGCTTGAGATAACACACCCCAATTCTTCCCTGACCCGCTCACTCCTGGCAGATATTGCACAACAGGAAGCGTCCCTGAAAGAGATGAACCAGATGAATACACTGTTGGAAATGGCAGGTGAATCCACCGGTATGCTGGACCTTTCCATTGCAGACCGTGAAGGCCGTGAGATCCCCCTCTCCACTTACAAAGGCAAGGTGACGCTGGTTATTTTCTGGGCCTCCGGGAACCAGGAAAGCGTGAATGCCCTACTCCAATTGCGTTCGGTGTACAGAAAGTACCATCAGAAAGGTTTCGAAATCTATGCCATATCCCTGGACAACAATAAACTGCAGTGGATGAACAGCGTTGATTTCAACGAATTCGAATGGATCAATGTTTCTGAGCTTAACTACCCCAACTCGCGGGCCAATCAGCTCTACAACGTGACTGCGCTTCCAGCGGGTTTCCTGATCAACAGGGAAGGTGATGTTGTGGCTAAAAATCTGTATGGAAGGACCCTGGAAACCTGGCTGGATAATCTCATTTAACATCTGATGGCTGAGAAAACCAAGGTATATTTTGCATCCGACCTGCACCTGGGTATGCACCCGGCGGAGAACAGCCGGGAAAGGGAGCAGCATTTTGTGAACTGGCTGGATGAGATCCGGAATGATGCCATGGAACTCTGGCTGCTTGGTGATGTTTTTGATTACTGGTTTGAATACAGGGAAGTGGTCCCCCGTGGATTCACAAGGTTTCTGGGCAAGCTGGCCACTCTATCTGACGAAGGTGTTGAAATCCACCTTTTCACAGGGAATCACGATGTATGGCTCTTCGATTATCTGCCTGAAGAGATCGGCCTTACTGTACACCGGAAAACCCTGACCAGGACCTGGAACAACCACAAATTTATGTTGGGTCATGGCGATGGTTTATCGAAAGGGGATTTTGGATACATCTTGCTTCAGAAAATCTTTCATAACAGGATATTGCAGTGGTTCTATGCCAGGATCCATCCCAATGGATCCACTGCCTTTGCAAAGTGGTGCTCCAGGAAAAGCCGGATGCAAAAAGGCTCCCACATTCCCTTCCTGGGAGCGGACAGGGAACATCAGGTTGTCTATGCGAAAAAAGTCCTTGAAAAAGATCCCCGCATCGAGTATTTTATATTCGGTCACCGGCACGTCCCATTCCGGATCAAACTTAATGAGTCAAGCCAGGTGATCTGCCTGGGAGACTGGATGGTGAACTTTACCTATGCAGTCTTTGACGGTGAACAGCTTTATCTGAAGAAATACTTCGAAGACAAAGGAGAGATTATTACATTGTAACAGCGAATGTATAATAACCTCCTCGCTGGTTAAAATTCTCCTTTGGAAAAAGGGAAAAAGAAAGGCCGCCCCTGAGATTGGAGCGACCTTTCATAAGGTTAATCCGGGATTAGCCGAACAGACCAAATGCCACGGTTAAACCTGCCATGACGACAGAGACCATGGTCATCAGTTTGATCAGGATGTTCAATGAAGGTCCTGAGGTATCCTTGAAAGGATCACCTACAGTATCTCCAACAACAGCTGCCTTGTGAGCATCACTTCCTTTTCCTCCGTAATTGCCTTTTTCAATAAATTTCTTGGCATTGTCCCAGGCTCCTCCGGCATTGTTCAGCATCACCGCCAGTGTGAATCCGGTGGTCAGTCCGCCGACAAGCAATCCAATGACACCAGCTACTCCAAGAAGCAGACCGATGGCAACCGGAACGGCAATGGCCAGCAGGGATGGAAGAAGCATCTCTTTTTGTGCTCCTTTTGTGGAGATGGCCACACACTTGGCATACTCCGGAGTGGCTTTGCCCTCCATAATACCCGGAATCTCACGGAACTGCCTGCGCACCTCATCAACCATGGCACCGGCAGCACGTCCAACAGCTTTCATGGTCATGGCGCAGAATACAAAGGCCATCATGGCCCCTAGAAAGATTCCACCCAGCAACATGGGATTGAAAATAGAGAGGTCATAAGCACCCACAAAATCGTGAATGTTAGCCTGGCTCAACTGAACCACATTCAGTCCGTCGGCTGCGGCAGGAGCGTGATCCGTATAAAAAAGAGTATCCCCGACCTGTCTGAAGCCATCAACTGACTTATCGGCCAGTTTTCCCAGCCAGAGTCTGACCTCTTCCATATAAGCAGCCAAAAGGGCCAGGGCGGTCAGTGCAGCTGAACCGATGGCAAAACCCTTACCGGTGGCAGCTGTGGTGTTTCCAAGCATATCCAGTGCATCGGTCCGTTCGCGAACTTCATGAGGAAGCTCAGCCATTTCGGCATTTCCCCCTGCATTGTCAGCAATGGGTCCGAATGCATCAGTGGCCAGGGTGATTCCAAGTGTGGAGAGCATCCCTACCGCAGCAAAACCGATTCCGTAAACACCCTTCGAGAATTCAGCAAATCCACCAGAGAATCCGAAAGCGGCAATGATGCCCAGTACAATGGTTACCACAGGAATCCATGTGGAATACATACCCACAGCCATTCCATCAATGATGGTGGTTGCAGCTCCCTGTTGTGTTTGTGCAGCGATACCCTTGGTAGATTTGTACTCATCGGAGGTAAAGAGTTCTGTTCCCTGCCCGATAATCACACCTGCCATCAGACCTGCAACCACGGCACCAAAGATGCCCCAGCTTACCCATCCCAGTGAGGCCATAACGGCCATGGCAATAAGGATCATGACAGAACTTCCACCTGTCCCAAGCAGCAAAGCGTTTAAAAGGTTCTTCTGGGTGGCAGATTCTTTGGCCCTCACCATAAAAATCCCGGCAATGGAAAAAATTATGCCAATACCTGCAACGATCATGGGCGCCACAACTGCCATGCCCTGGTCAACTCCTGAGAGTCCGGGCAAAGCAGCACCCAGTGCAGCTGTCGCCAATATGGAACCTGCATAGGATTCATAAAGGTCGGCACCCATTCCGGCAACATCACCCACATTGTCTCCAACGTTATCGGCAATGGTGGCAGGATTGCGGGGATCATCTTCCGGAATTCCTGCTTCCACTTTACCAACAAGGTCAGCACCCACATCGGCTGCTTTGGTGTAGATTCCGCCTCCCACACGTGCAAAGAGCGCCTGGGTGGATGCACCCATACCGAAGGTAAGCATCACGGCAGTGATTTCAATCAGTTTTTCATGTTCAGTGGTTCCCTGATGTACGAATGTGAGGCCGATCAGGTGCAGGCCATGCTCCATGTGTTCAGGACTGAAGATAAATTTATTCAGGATCCAGAACCAACCGGTAATATCCAGCAGTCCGAAACCCACCACAACCAGGCCCATCACAGCACCACTGCGGAAAGCCACCTGCAGCCCCTTGTTCAGGGATTGCGAAGCACCCTGCGCCGTCCTTGCAGAGGCAAAAGTAGCTGTTTTCATTCCCAGGAATCCACATAAACCTGAGAAGAACCCGCCGGTAAGGAAAGCCACCGGGACAAAGGGATTCTGCACGCCCATGTAAGCAAGGATAATGAGGATAATCAGCAGAACACCAAATACCTTACCCACAACGCTGTACTGACGTTTGAGGTAAGCCATGGCACCTTCACGTACATACTGTGCAATCTCCTTCATCCGGTCGGTTCCTTCTGAATTCTTCATCATGTTCTTAAAGAAGAACCAGGCAAAAACCAGTGAAACAACTGCGGCCAGCGGAAGCAACCAGAACAGTGAAAAAATATTACTCATAACTCTAATTTTAAAGTGTTTAGTTTGAAAGAAAAAGCAAAGATATGGAATTTGCTTTAAGAATGAAGTTAAATAAATAGTGATGTTTATAAATTGACATTGATCCCAATTGCCGCTATATTTGTATATACCTAAATGTAATGTCATGAAAGAACCGATCCGCCTGTTCGCCCTAGCAGCTTTTGTATTTTTTTCAGGCATTTTCCTGAACGGGCAATGTGTGCCAGACATTGTGGGATGCATTGATATCAATGAGCCCGGGCAGATGTGCCCTTCGGTTTTAAAAGAGGCAACTGTAAATGTATATTATGAGCAGGTGCTCACTGTGATCCCCCCAAATTCTGTTGAATTGCCTCCTTATCCCATTCTCAATATTGCATATATCATTGTGGATACGGTATTAAATATCCCCGAGGGGCTAAGCTATGAAGCCAACGCCGACACTTTTTATGCCAATACGGCCTATTGTATCCTTATATCCGGAACTCCCACAAAGGCAGGGGTGGATACACTCTCCATCAGCGTAACACCTTACATAAATCACCCAACACTTGGCATATTCCCCGCACCCTCGGTGGTAAATGATACTTCAGTTATGGTGACTGTGCATGAGCCAGCAGGCCTGGATCCTGCCAAATATTATGATTTCCAGGTTCTGCCCAATATCCCCAATCCGTTTTCTGAAGTGACAAAAATCGGCTTTTACTCGCCCTTCGATGAAAGAGTCGAACTGGCCGTATATAACATTCTTGGAGAACGTTTACACGAGGAAAAACAGGGAGTTCCTCCGGGCGAACATTACTTCGATTTCACCGGCGAATCCTTGCAACCCGGTACATATATTTACAGGATTACCAACACCAAGGAGGTCTTCACCGGTAAGTTTATCAAAGCTAGAAAGTAAGTCTCCCCTGCAGGGTGATCTGCCGGGGCGGGCCCAGGTCGCCCGGACGCCCCAGATATTCCACATTGGCCAGGTTCCTGGCAATGACATTCATCCTGAATGCCTTTGATATATTCCACCCCAACCTGAGATCCAAAAGGGCATAGCCATGCCTGTTTTCATTCCAGTAATCCGGAAATCCAGGAAGCAGCTGGTTGCCCAGGAAAGGATCGATAAAAGCTTCATCCACATTGATCATTGTGGAATTGAACTGAAAGTTAATTCCCGCAAACATCTTCCAGAAGCTCACTTCAAGATCAGATTTCAGCAGGTGCCGGCGGCGGTATTTTAATACAAATGTATCATTTTCGATCCTTCCCGTAGATTCCAGCAGGACAGGATCCACCGGATCCATAAATGTATAACCAATCATGGCAATTACATTCAGGGGGCCCAGTTCTCCTTTCAGATTGACGGTAATCTCACTTCCCAGAATCCTTGCTGTCTCAATATTCAGTGCCTTGAATCCCACATAATCGAAGGCAGGACGGCTTGGGTTTTCGGGTGGATAATAACCGAAATTATATTCAATCATGTTTTCATATTCGGTCCAGAAAGCAGCAAGATCAATGAATCCTGACCAGCTGCCGGCCATGAAACCCTGTTTGGCTCCGATCTCGGCACTCCAACCCCACTCGGCTTCCAGCTCCGGGTTGGGAAAGATATTCAGGCCACTGGTTTTCGCATCCACAAACTTTTCGGCCACAGACGGGAACCTGTATCCCTGGCCAAATGATGCCCTCAGATAGGTGGCCTGAGCGGCCTGGTAATTGAGTCCGATCCTGACCACCGGAGAGGCAAGAAACAGCTCACCATTCAGGCCATTCACCTCCCAACGGATCCCGGTAGAGACTTTCAGGCGCTGCAACAGGTTGGCATCCAGTTGGGAATAGATGGCCGTATTGGATCCTTTATGCTGATTGAACAATCCTGCATCCACCGTATTGCGCATGAAAGAAAATCCATTGGTCCAGTGGAACCGTTCACCCAGATTTTTCAGGTACTGGTATTCCCCGTACCAGACCTTCGAAAAACTGTTTTTGGTTTCATCTACCGTATTGTTCCCCACACTGTAGAGCCGGGTTCGGAGCGTGTGTTTGTTACCGCCTGATGTAAAATACTCAACGTAGGGGTCGATGTTATACCTGTGACCGGTAAGCGGAGCATATGTTTCAGGATTCTGCCGGTAGGCACCTGAATCGGCATTTTGCCACAGGATAAAATCGGCATGACTGGTGTACATGGCGCTGGCAGAGACCCCCGCTGACAATCCTTTTGCCTTTTGAAATCGATAGCGCAGCGCCAGGTTTCCCCTGATCCTGTCTTCGTGCTCCAGTTCCCGGTAGCCTTCATTTTTAAAGTAGTTCCCGCCAAAAGAGAGATCCAGTTTGCCTATTTTACGTAAATGTGAAAAGGAGGTGCCTGTATACAATGGCGCCCTTTCCTTCCATACCAGCTCTTTTCTCGCAGGTTCGAGATAAGCTCCTCCAAACAGGGTCACTTCTGTCCGGGGTTCATTGCCAGGAAACCGGGTCCTCAGGTTTATTACGCCGTTCAGCGCAGAAGAACCATAGAGAACCGATGAAGCTCCTTTGATGATTTCAACCTGGTTCACATTCTCAACAGGCATATAGCTCCATTTGATATCGCCGGCATCACCCGATATCATCGGTAAATCATCTACAAGCATAAGTACGCGGCTTCCGACACCATAACTGAACCCGCTCCCTCCCCTGATACTCGGCTGTCCATTCAGAATGCTGATCCCCGAAGTTTTCTCAAGAATCATGTCCAGAGATGTAATATTCTGATTGGAGAGCTGATATGGCTTTAACACTTCCAGGGAAACAGTCACATCTGAAAGTTTCTGTTCGAATTTCCCCGCACTCACCACGACTTCGTCAAGCATTTTACTGCTTACAACCATCCGGATATCCAGACGAACCTGTTCCCCTTCACCCAGGGTCAGCTCTTTCGAAACCCTTTCATAGCCCACATAATAAAATTCAATGAGGTGAGTCCCGGCAGGAAGCCGCAGAGAGAATTCACCCCTCTTCCCGGTTATGGTCCCGGTCCGCCGGTTCGCACTGATATTTACTGCGACCAGAGGTTTCCCGTCCGATGCATCACTGACGATACCTGTAATGGTCCCCCCATCCTGTCCCCGGAGAAGCGTCCCTGCAAATACCAGCCATAAAAGCAATAAATATTTCATGTAAAATTTATGATTCGATGATTTTGTTATATTTATCCGGCTAAAATAACCTTTTTTAATCTAAACACTTACACCATGTTGTTGCATCAACAATTTGTCAGGAATGCAAAGAAGCATTCGAAAAAGTTTGCCATTAAGGACAAGACCACCAAAAGTGATGTCACTTACAGCCGGGCATTGATTGGCGCTTTGATTCTGGCAAAGAAATTCAACAAATATGACAAAGGTTATATTGGAATCATGATCCCCACTTCAGCGGGTTGTGCCCTGGCCACTGTTGGAGCCCTGATGAGCGGCCGGGTTCCGGTGATGATCAACTATTCAACCGGTGCAGAGGACAACGCCAGGTTTGCCCGGGAGAAGTGTAACTTCAGGACCATCATCGCTTCAAAGGCCTTGCTGGAAAAAATCAATTGTCCGGTCATGGATGGAATGGTCCTTATCGAGGATCTCATGAAGAGCGTGACCACCGGCGACAAATTGAAAGCAGCCCTTAAAACCAAGCTACCCACCGGGATGATCCTGAACAGCATTCATCAGGGTGATGAAAATGACAATGCGGCGATCCTGTTCACCAGTGGCAGTGAGAAGGAACCCAAAGTGGTTCAGCTGACCCATAAGAATATTGCTTCAAATATTCTGAGCTTCTGTGACTATGTGAAGATCACCGAAGATGATACCATCCTGGCCAACCTGGTCTTCTTCCACATCTTCGGATTAACAGTAAACCTCTGGGTTACTTTCGTGAAGGGAATGACCATGGTCACTTATGCGAACCCCACAGAATTTCAGACCATTTGTAACATAGCCCGTGAAGAGAGACCTACCATCATGGTAGGTACTCCCAGCTTCTTCTGGGGATACCTGCAAAAGTCAGAACCCGGAGATTTTAAAACCCTGCGCGTGATGGTCGCAGGTGCAGATAAATGTCCGGATGCCCTGAGGGATGGTTACAGGAATAAGCATGGGGTCACACTGCTTGAGGGCTATGGTGCCACCGAAACTTCGCCTGTTGTATCTGTCAATTCTCATGAATTTAACCGGCCCGGAAGCATAGGGAAAGTCATTCCCGGCGTTCAGGTTCGGATCGAAAATCTGAATACCGGTGCAACGTGCAAACCGGGCGAGGTGGGAAAGATCCTTGTAAAAGGGGACCTGGTTATGAAAGGCTATCTTGGAGCACCGGAGCTAAGCACCGAAAGTATTGTGGACGGTTGGTACAATACCGGTGACATGGGTTTCCTTGACGAGGATGGATACCTGTGGCATTCGGGCCGATTCAAGAGGTTTGTTAAGATCGGGGGGGAAATGGTTTCCCTTGTGAAAGTGGAAAATGTAATGGAAAAGTACCTGCCTGAGGGAGTCTCCTGCTGTGTGGTAGAGATACCCGATGAGTTAAAAGGAGCCACCATCGTGGCGGCAGTCACGAAAGAGATCAATAAGATTGCCATTCTTCGCAAAATGGCTGGTGACCTGCCCAACATTGCACTACCACGTCAGTTCTTTGTAATCGAGGAACTGCCTATGATGAGTACCGGGAAAATAGATTTTCGATCTGTAAATGAACTGGTCAATGACCTGGTAAACAATCCTGAAGCAAACTAATGGACCCAATCCCCTTCATTGTTGCCATTCTGTGGAGTGTGGTTGGTTTTGCGTTTTACCATTTCCTTTCTTTGAATCAATCCCTGGCTGGAAAGATCTGGAGGTCTCATCCCGGGCTTGATCCCAGGATAAAGACGGTGGTCCTGCAAAGAGTGTGGGGTGTCCTGTTTCTGGGCATAATATCCTGGGGGCTCGAACTCCTTTTCATGGACGGATCTGCGAAAGCCTACGGCCTCTCCTTTTCTTTTACCGGAACCCTGCCCTGGTGGAGCTATCTGGTGTTCCCGCTGATTCTCCTGTTAAGCTACTTGAGTGCCTCAACGCCATCGAACCTGGCTCTATATCCGCAGATCAGGATTGAAAACTGGTCTTTGAGAATCCTGCTCATCAGCGCAGTGAGCTGGATGGCATTTCTGGTTGCTTATGAGTTCCTTTTCAGGGGATTCCTGTTGTTTGCCACCCTGCAGGTGCTTGATCCCTGGATGGCAATTGCCCTGAATTGTTCCCTCTATGCTTTCGCACATTTTTATAAGGGTCCGCGAGAAACCTTCGGGGCCATCCCTGCGGGAATCCTGCTTTGTTACCTGACCATTCAAACCGGAAACATCTGGAGCGCGGTGATCATCCATTCGGTGATGGCACTCTCCAATGAATGGTTCTCACTCAGGGCCCATCCGCAAATGAAGCTTTTCAGAAAATAGCAGCCTTGATGAAAGCTTTCGTAACCGGTGCAACCGGCTTCATCGGATCCAGACTGGTGGCAGGACTTGCTGAGAGCGGGGTTTCTGTACATGCCCTTTACCGCTCCCCATCGAAAGCCCGGTTGATCAGGCAGCCTGGTGTTACCCTTTTTGAAGGGGATATACTGGATGAGGCATCCCTGCTTTCTGCCATGGAAGGTTGTGACCAGGTGTACCACGTTGCAGCTTTTGCCGGTGTGTGGTCCAAAGACCCGTTACTGATTTACAGGCTCAATGTAGATGGGGCCCTGAACGTGATCCGGTCGGCACAGGCCTGTGGCATCAAACGGGTGGTGATCACCTCTACAGCCGGTATACTTGGCCCATCTGAAGGAGAGGCTGTGAATGAATCCACACCTGCACCTTCTTCTTTTTTCACGCCCTATGAATTGTCCAAATTCAAGCTTGAACAAACGCTAAAAGAACTTCGTGTTGCATTGCCGGAGGTGGTCATTGTAAATCCCACCCGGGTGTACGGGCCAGGATTCCTGAGCGAGTCAAACGGTGTTACAAAAATGATCGGCCAATACCTGAAAGGCAATTGGAGGTTCATTCCTGGAAACGGGAAAAGCTCTGGCAACTATGTTTTTGTGGAGGATGTGGTAAAAGGACACATCCTGGCCATGGCGAGAGGCAAGGCCGGGGAACGCTATGTGCTGGGAGGGGAAAATATTACCTACAACCAACTTTTCGGGATCACCAGGGAATTGAGCGGAGTCAGCCACCGGCTTTACCATATTCCACTATGGCTGATGCTCACTTTGGCTGGATTCATGAAGTTCTTTGCCGGTATGACAGGAAAACCCCCATTGATTGTACCCGGACTGGTGAGGAAATTCAACCACAACTGGATTGTCTCCTCAAACAAAGCCATCACAGAACTTGGCTATGCTCCTCTGGATGCACGTACTGGAATCCGAAAAACAATTGAATTTTTTCAGGATTGAGGTTCATACATTTGCCTGGCCTTCTCTCTGGAGTTTTTCAGGACCAACCTGACCAGCCATGGCGCAATCATCAGGACGATATTGAAAAGGTTCCCCATGGTTGACAATACCAATTTACGTTTTCTTTTCTGGATGAACCGGATTATTTGTCTGCTGGCCATATCCTTGGGTTGAAGGCTAAAGGAATCTCTTTCCCCGATGGGTTGCAGCTTCCCGTCCGGTCCCAGAATCCTTTTTTCAATATCGTTCTTCAGGAATCCTACATACACAATCCCCACATGCACTCCGGTCTCTGTCATTTCCACCCGGAGCGCCTGACAGACAGCGGTCAATGCCATTTTTGATCCGCTGTAGAGGTAGGAATAGGGAAGTCCCACCATCCCTGCAAGGCTGGAAATGAAGATGATGTTTCCTTTGGTTTTCCTGATGAATGGAAGGGCAAAACGTGTGATATTGATGGTCCCCAGGGTGTTTACCTCAAATACTTTTCGGACAGTCTCAGGCGAGGTATCCTCAAAAGAGCCGCCACTCCCCAGACCAGCGTTGTTAATCAGGATATCCAGTTTTCCAAATGCAATAATACACTGCTCTATTATATTCCGGCAACCCTCCGGCAGAGAAATATCCCCCTGAACAGCTATCGTGTCAAATCCATGCGCTCTGAACTCCTGCAGGGTGCGGTCCAGTTTGTCGCTCTCTCTCCCATTCAAAGCCACCCGGGCCCCGAGGGAACACAGTTGAAAGGCCAGTTCCCTTCCCAGTCCCGCAGTTGAACCCGTTACAAGGGCCACCTGCCCTTGAAATGTATCTGAATAAGGATTTACTTTCTTTTTTGAAAACACCTTCTAAAAATAGTGGATTTTTTCATGCCCTCCCCAAGTTGTAGCAGGAAGATCATACTGAAGGCAGAACCCAGGGTTTCCGGTATTCCGGAGCCAGATACGAATTGGCCTCAGGATCATCCCTGAATTTGCTGTTTTCTGCATCCCAGTAAAGCCTTCTTCCGGTTTTATAGGCCACATTCCCCAAGTGACAGGTCCTTGCCACTCCGGCTGCAATCTCTACCGGACAATGGAGTGCAGCCCCGTTTTTGATCCCGTCGATAAAATTGGCCATGTGATTGGGCAAACCCATTCCGTCACCCTTCACAAGGGCTACCCTGTCCAGGGTGGGTTTTCCTCCCTTGGGTTCGGGAATCACTTCCCATCCCTCCCGGTCAACCACCAGGGTTCCGTCGTTACCTACAAAACCAACCCCGTGGGAGCGGCCATAATAACCTCCGTCAATCCCGATGCCATGATCCCAGAGCATGGTGAATCCGTCAAATTCGAAAACTGCCTGCAGCGTATCCGGTGTTTCACAGGCATCATCGGGATAGGCAAACTTTCCTCCCAGAGCCATGACTGATTTGGGGGCATACTGTTTCATCCCAAACAGGGCATAATCCACGATATGGACCCCCCAGTCGGTCATCATTCCACCCGCATAATCCCAGAACCAACGGAATGTAAAATGAAACCTGTTCTGATTGAACGGCCTTTTCGGGGCAGGACCCAGCCAGAAATCATAATCCACCCCTTCGGGAACAGGGGAATCTGCCACTACCGGAACAGAACCCATCCAGCCCTGGTAGGACCACGCCCTGACCGTCCTGATCTTTCCAAGTTTACCCGAATGTACATATGCAATGGCATCCTGCCAGTGATGGTCACTCCGCTGCCATTGGCCTATCTGAACCACCTTCCCGTATCTGCCCACCGCTCTCTCCATGATGTTGCACTCTCCGATGGTGTTGCCCAGGGGCTTTTCACAATAGATATTGTATCCCTGCTCCAATGCATTTACAAAGGGAATGGTATGCCAGTGGTCGGGAGTCCCGATGATGATCACATCCAATCCTTTGTGTTCCAGTAAATTTCTGAAATCCTTGTATCCTTTTGGCTTTTTTCCCTGAATCTTCTCCACATCACCGATTCTCTTCTGCAGGACATTGGCATCCACATCACAAAGGGCTGCACACTCCGTATTGGGCTGTTTTAAAAATGCCTGCAAATCGGCAAAGCCCATCCCATTTACCCCGATTACCCCGCAAACCAGTTTTTCATTGGCGCCAAGGATACCTGCCTGCAGGCTTGGAAATGTTGATGAAATGCCGATAGCTGCAGTAGCTGCAACAGATCGCTTGATGAATACTCTCCGGCTGGTTGTCATAATGCAGTCTTTTTTGAGTTAGCAATTGATGTTCCTAAATATAATCACTTACCTGGAAACCGGAGCAAAAAGTGAGTTTCCATTGTTGAATTTCCGGTCCAGCATCAGGTCCACCACCTGTACCCCATTCATCATGGTTCCATACAGGCCATGGGAGAATTTGGGTTGTAGAAGGTTGTTGATGGGTGTCTTCATGGGCAGGCGCTTTGGGCCAAACTGGGTCACCAGGGAGGCCATGTCATACAGGCTGCCCGTAGGGGAACCGGAATACCGGGCATAGGTAGCCGGTGTGGATATGTCCTTCACCACAATGTGTTTGGTCAGATTGGGAATGAAATACTTTTCTGCAATCCCGATAAAGAAATCACCCCACTTCTCTTTCTCCTCTTTGTACCGCTTAAAATCATTATCCCTCCACTCCTTCCACCCATTGAGGGCAAAGGGTGTACACCTGATGGTGACAGTGTTCTTTGCCCCGGTGGTCAGGGACGGGCAGATCACTGCTGTGTGAAAACAATCCTCTGAAAATGCGTTATCGCCTGCCAAAAATCCGTCAAATAATTTTTCTGCTGTACCCAGACCGGTGGATACCACATTATATGGATAATCCAGGTCCAGTTTGGTCATATCGATTTTGTCATCCAGTCCAAGCGCCACATTGATGGAGGAAGTGGACATGATGGTATTCTCAAGACGGGTGATATATTTTTCCGGCAGGTGTTCATCTCCCACCAGTTGCCTCATGGCAAGCATGGGATCCACAGTGGTTATGATCCGGTCGGCCCGGATGATTCCCTCATCTCCTTTCACCCTGACCCCAACGGCTGTTCCATCCTCCACAACAATTCGTTCCACCGGGGTGTTAAAACGGATCTCCCCACCCCGTTCCTGAAACAGCTGCGCCATTTTCGCCGGAAATTCATCGAAGAAACCATAGGGTCTGAAACAGCGGGTCATGGAAGAGAGCATGGCCCCTGTGGCCATGATGGAGGAAGCCCTGGCAGAAGGCACTCCTGAAAAAGAGGTAAAGGTCTCCATGACCTCCCTCAGTTTCGGATTGGTGATCCCGAATTTGTCCAGCAATCCGGAGTAAGTTCGGTTCAGGTTGGCAACAACTTTAGGAGCCTGAAAAGGGATCTGTATCTTATCTTTCAACGTGGAATTGGCTTTCAGTTTTCTCACCTGCCTGAACATATCCACCGAGTAGTCCATCAGCTTCCTGATCTTATCCGCATCATCCGGAAAAGTACCGATCAGATAGGAGGTAAAGTTTTCAGCGCCGGCAGGGATCTTGTATTCATCCACATGTTCTCCCTCAACCACCAGTCTGCGCATAAAATTCCCCTTATACTGTTTCAGGTCAATGTCAACGCCCAGGTATTCAATAATATCGATGATATCTGGGAACAACTGCGAGGTCTCAAAAACATAATCCTGACGCACATAAGCAGTACTGTATCCCCCCGGGTAGCTGTTTTTCTCAATGATCAGGGTTTTTCTATTTTCAGTGTTAAGCTGCCACATCAGGCCTGAGGAAAGGCCGCTGAGTCCGCAACCTATGATCACCAGGTCAAAATGGTCTCCACCTGAATAATTGGTTTTTACTTCGTCTCTTTTTAACCGGATTTTCTCTTCCATGATATCTTGTATATGTTACCGTGATAAGTTAATACAAACATTCTTACCTTGCGTCAATTTTGAAAATAGTTTCATGAACAGTTCACTCGGTCCCATAACCGGAATTCTCCTGGCAGGCGGAAAGAGCCAACGAATGGGCAGGGAAAAGGGGACGCTTGAAATTGGCAATCGCCGAATGTTCGAATATCCCCTGGGGGTGCTGGAAACCATCTGTGAAGAAATCCTGATCAGCAGTTGCAGCGACCAACCCTCCATGGCCGGCCATCAAGTTGTTTGCGATGAAATAAAAGGCATTGGTCCCATGGGAGGGATTCATTCCTGCCTGGATCAATCCCCAACCGATCTGAACATCGTACTTTCATATGACATGCCCCTGATCAGTGAAGGATTGCTCCGTCACCTTGTTGCAGAGAGCCATGGCTGGGATGCAGTCATACCAGCCCTGCATCAGGACAAACCGGAACCACTTTGTGCAGTATACCGTAAATCTGTCCTGGGGGCATTCCGGGATCTGATTAAAAAGAAGCAATATGCGGTCCACCAGGTCATCCCTATGATAAAATCCAGGGTTCTCATCATCGATGATACGATGGCTTTCTACCACCCGGACCTGTTCCTGAACATTAACCGGCAGTCGGACCTGGACCGTCTGCCCAGTGGTTTCGGACATGAATAGAGCGTTAAACAACATTTGGTTAAAGGCAGCAGTAGCCGGGGGATTATGGGCCAGTTTTGAAATCATTGTGGGCAGCATGCTGCACAACCTGCACCTTCCGTTTTCGGGGACAATCCTGGCCTCCTTCTCAGTGGTCATGATGATTGCATTCATGCAGATTTGGAAAACCAGCGGGATGATCTGGCGGGCCGGGATTATTTGCGGCCTCATGAAATCATTGTCCCCCAGTGCCGTGATACTGGGCCCCATGACCGGGATCATGATGGAGGCTGTTTTTATGGACCTGATGATTTATCTGGTTGGCAGAAACCTGGTGGCTTACCTGCTGGCCGGGGCCAGTGCTCTTCTGAGCACAATCCTTCATAAGCTTGCCAGCCTGTTCATCCTGTATGGCACCGATCTGGTCACCATCTATTCGAATCTTTTTGAATTCTTAAAAAAACAACTGAGCCTGGAGAGTGCCACTCCCAAGGGCCTGATTACAGGGTTCATTGCCATCTATTTCCTTCTCGGGATTGCTGCTTCTCTTTCAGGCTACTTCCTTGGAAAGTATGCTGCAAAGTCTCAAGGAGACCACAGGGACTTGAAGCAACAAACCGATCCTTTCAGGGACGCCTGGACAAATACCGATCCCGGACAACCCTTTCGCATCGCCCTGTTTTTTATGCATCTGCTCATGATCCCTGCCATGCTCCTGCTTATCAACAGGTACGGGCTTGGGGTAACTTCCCTCGTCCCGGCCGGTATCTATTTAGGGTTCCTGCTTCTGTATTATAAAAGAGTCCTTGGCCGCCTTTTGAAACCGTTTTTCTGGAGCCAGTTGCTGATCATGACATTGGTTGCCGGAATCTTCTGGGATCCTCCCGGTGCTGATTCATTCAAAATTGGCAATGGATTTCTGGTCGGGCTCGAGATGAGCCTCAGGGCCATTCTGATCGTATCTGCATTCTCAGCCCTTTCGGTAGAGATCCGGAATCCCAGAATCACCGAATCCTTGCTCAGGATGGGTTTCGGCAATGCCTATGCGGCGGTCTCTCTCTCCTTTAACTCCCTTCCGGTAATGATTGACCGTTCAGCAGATCTGAAAACATTTATCAGAAACCCGGTTCGCTCCTTTACTAAATTGATATTCGAAGCCGAATTGTGGCTAAAATGCTATCAAACACACCTGAGAGAGTAATTTAGCCTCAATTTAAATAAGCGTATCTACTTCATTAACTGCTATTTAGTGAATATCTAAATATCTAGATATATATGAGCGTATTGCTTTTTAAATTAAATTTGCGCTTTAAAATCACGTATTTGATTGAACAACAAAAAGACCTTTAAATGACTAGCAGAAGGGATTTTATCAGAATATCAGGTTTGGGAGTGGGTGGCCTGGCAGTCAGCGCCACCGGATATGGCCTTTACAGGGACCTGGCCAAATCCCCTCTTAAGGGTTCCGAATTGTCCGTCGATACCACCCGGACTCCCACTTATTGTGAAATCTGCTTCTGGAAGTGTGCAGGTTGGGTTTATAAAAACGAAGAGGGCAAGATCTGGAAAATCATTGGGAATGATGAGGACCAGCACAGCAACGGCAGGTTCTGTCCCCGGGGAACGGGAGGTCCCGGCATGTACTTCGACGAGGACCGCTTGAAAACGCCACTCATCAGAACCGAAGCACGGGGGAAACAGGTATTCAGGGAGGCCAGCTGGGATGAGGCCCTGGATTTCATTGCAGAAAAAATGAAAGGTATTGCCGAGGAACACGGTCCCGAATGTACTGCATTGCTCACCCATGGTTCGGGAGGAAAATATTTTGGCGATCTTATCAAGGCATTTGGTTCCGGCAGCATTGCAGCTCCCTCCTATGCACAATGCCGTGGCCCCAGGGAAGTAGCATACTATACGACTTTTGGAGAGGGTGTGGGCAGCCCCGAAAGAACCGACATCCGGGATACAAAATGCCTGGTGCTGATCGGCTCTCACCTGGGCGAAAACATGCACAACGGTCAGGTGCAGGAGATGTCGGACGCCATTGATAAAGGTGCTGTCATCATCACGGTGGACCCGAGATTCAGTATTGCAGCAAGTAAATCCAAATACTGGCTCCCCATTAAACCGGCCACCGACCTGGCCCTGTTGCTGGCCTGGATCCATGTGATCATAGAAGAGGAATGGTACGACAAGGAATACGTAGCAAAATACACCTTCGGCTTCGAACAATTGAAGGACCATGTGAAACAAATGACGCCCGAATGGGCCTACGGGATCACCACCCTGGCACCTGACCTGATCCGCAAATCAGCCAAAGAGATGGCCAATGCAGCACCAGCTGTCATCATTCATCCGGGACGCCATGTGACCTGGTATGGGGATGACACCCAACGCAGCCGTGCCATGGCCATTCTGAATGCCCTCCTGGGTTCATGGGGCAGAAGGGGCGGATTTTACAACCCTGAAACCGTCGCTGTTCCCTCCTGGCCACATCCCCCTTTCCCGGAACCCAAAAGAACCTGGCGGGATGCCTTTCCCGGACAATACAACCTGGCTTACGAAACCATAGCTTCCGGGATTTGCGATGCCACCATTCCCGCATTGAGCAGAGCCTGTAATTTCAAGGCCTGGATTGTGAACGGGACCAACCTGTTAAAAACCATTCCCAATTCAAAAAAGGTGCTGGAGGCCATTCATGAGCTTGAACTGCTGGTGGTCATCGATACCATGCCAATGGAAATTACCGGATGGGCCGATGTAGTGTTGCCCGAATGCACCTACCTGGAACGCTACGACACCATCCGGGACAGTCCCCACCGCAAGCCTGCCATCGCCCTCAGAATGCCGGCAACTGAACCTCTCTACAATACAAAACCCGCCTATTGGATAGCAAAGGAACTGGCCAACAAAATGGGACTGGGTGAATACTTCAGCTGGAACACCATCGAAGAGATGCTTGACTGGCAGTTGAAACAACTGGGCAGCTCACTGGAGGAGATGCAGCGCATCGGAGTAAAGACCTTTGAACGTTCCTATGATGACCTCTACTTCCAACCCGAACAGGAGATGGAGTTTGATACCAATACCGGCAAGATCGAATTATACAGCACTGCACTTGCTGCTGAAGGATTTGATCCGCTTCCCAAATACACCCCCCACGAAGAACCCCCGCAGGGATTTTACCGGCTCAACTATGGACGGGCACCCATGCATACCTTTAGCCGAACGGCAAACAACGCTTTACTAAAGGACCTGATGGAGGAGAACGCAGCCTGGATCAATCCCAAGGTGGCCGGTGAATGGGGCATTAAAAACGGGCAATACATCTGGCTTGAGAACCAGGATGGCGTCCGCTCATCATTCCCCATCAAGGCCAGGGTAACCGAGAGGATCCGTTGGGACAGCGTCTTTATGGTACATGGTTTTGGGCATACCAACAAGAAGCTATCCAGGGCTTACGGCAAAGGAGCCAGTGATTCGGAACTGATCACAAAGGTCCTCACGGACCCAATCATGGGAGGCACCGGGATGAGAGGAAACTTTGTCACCTTCAAGTTCGAACCCAAAGAAGAGGAGGCTGCATCATGAGATACGCCATGGCCATCGATACCAGGAAGTGTGTGGGCTGCAGCGACTGTGTGGTAGCCTGTCAGACCGAGAACAATGTACCCATCGGATATTGCCGGGACTGGGTGGTGGAGGTTACCGACGGTACCTATCCCCAGCTGGAGCTTGAGAACCGCTCGGAGCGCTGCAACCATTGCGCCAACTCTCCATGCGTACGCTGTTGTCCCACAGGTGCCAGTCACTATGCCGACGGAGGAATCGTGCTGGTCGCGCACAACAAGTGCATCGGGTGCGGAGCCTGTATAACTTCCTGTCCGTACGACGCCCGCTATTCACATCCCGATGGATACGTGGACAAGTGTACCTTCTGCATTCACAGAATCAAGAAAGGGCTGGAACCGGCATGCGTGGCTGCTTGTCCCACCAAGTGCATGTACTTTGGCGACCTGGACGACCCCAAGAGTCCGGTCTCCGAGGTCCTGAAAGTGAGAAAATATAAAACCCTGATCCCCGAGGCGGGGACCGATCCCCAACTCTATTTCCTTATCTAGCAAGCCATGAGAGAAGAAATCATTGTCAGTGGACGTAACAATTACCTGATTGATCCACACCTGCACATCTGGCACTGGCAGATCCCCCTCTACCTTTTTCTGGGCGGACTGGCTGCCGGGATTTTGTTTTTTGCAGCATTTTTCACCCTGATGGGAAAAGAGGATAAATACAAGGCTGCCGTAAAAATTGCGCCCCATATTGTTCCATGGATCCTGGTCATCGGTCTGTTTGCCCTGCTGCTCGACCTGAAACACAAGCTCTACTTCTGGAGACTCTACACCACCATCCGCCTTGAATCTCCCATGTCATGGGGTGCCTGGGTCCTGATGCTGGTCACCCCCCTCTCATTTATATGGTCGGCCATCCACATCAAAGAGATTTTTCCCAAATGGAACTGGAAATTTAAAATTCTCACAGACCTGGAAACATTTCTTATCAAGCAAAAAACACCCATCGCCTGGGTAATGGGCATATCATCCATTATCCTGGGGGTCTATACCGGTATTCTCTTCTCGGCTTTTAATGCCAGGCCTCTCTGGAATACATCGATCCTGGGGCCCCTGTTTCTGGCTTCCGGCCTTTCAGCAGGAGCCGCAGTAATCATGCTTTTTGCAACGAAGCACAAAGAGAGGACCATGTTTGCCAGGATCGATATCGGTATCATCGCAGTGGAGCTGTTCCTGATCATTCACATGTTCATGGGATTCCTTGCCAGTACACAGGTTCAGATCGATGCAGCCGGGCTTTTCCTGGGCGGACCGTGGACTGCTCCTTTCTGGATTTTTGTGGTGATCCTGGGAATGATTGTCCCCGTATTCCTGGAAGTGCTGGAACTGAGGAAATTTAAGATCCCTGTTGTCATACCTGCCGGTTTGGTGCTGTTCGGAAGCCTGATGCTCAGGTTCCTGATCTCCTATGCAGGGCAGGAGAGCAGATGGCTGTATTAGTGCTCAGTACTCAGTA
>CAYVRK010000006.1:0-67326 GCA_964453785.1 uncultured Bacteroides sp. | reverse complement strand
ATGAGTGAATCGATAAAACCCATCAAGAAAACCAGGTATATCAACCCCTACCTGGGAGGCGTATTGCTTGGCCTGGTTCTGATCGCCGCCAACTTCGTTTCCGGAAGGGGATTGGGGGCCAGCGGGGCACCAAAAAGTGTCCTTGTGGCCACCGTCAATACTGTAGCACCTAAACATGCCGAAAAATCCCTGTTTTATCAGGAATACAACCAGGCACACCCTGAGGGACCATTGAAAGCATGGCTTGTTTTTCAAATGCTTGGGGTCATCGTGGGAGCATTTTTATCAGGAGCTGTGTTCAACAGGCTTAAATTTAAGGTGGAACACTCTCCTAAAATTACCTCCAGGAGAAGGATCATTTTTGCTGTACTGGGGGGGATCCTGTTTGGATTCGGCTCCCAGCTGGGCAGGGGATGTACAAGCGGATCAGCATTAAGTGGAATGGCCGTACTCTCTTTGGGAGGATTCATTTCCATGGCTTTTATTTTCGGAACTGCCTTTGCACTGGCCTGGTTCTTCAGGAAAAACTGGATCTAATCTAATTAAACATAACTCATGGGACCACTAATTGTAAACGATATAATATCACAGAACACCAATTTCTTCCTGGCATTCCTCATTGGAACCGGGTTTGGCTTTGTTCTGGAAAGCAGCGGATTTTCCTCCAGCCGGAAACTCGCCGGGGTATTCTATGGCTATGACACAGTAGTTTTAAAGGTATTCTTTACCGCTGCCATCGTGGCGATGATCGGACTGCTCTTTATGAGCCTCTTTAACTGGATCGACCTTGACATGGTCTATATCAATCCCACCTATCTCTATTCCACCATTGTGGGAGGTATCATTATGGGTGCAGGATTTATCATTGGCGGATTTTGTCCCGGCACCAGTTTTTGTGCTGCCTCCATTGGCAAGATCGATGCCATGTTCTTTATCGGGGGGATGTTTTTGGGAATATTCATTTTTACAGAAGGGTATCCCCTCTGGGAAGGTTTTTACAATGCAAAATTCATGGGAACCCCTACCCTGAGCCAGGCTCTCGGGCTGAAAGACGGAGTGGTTGTCCTGGGCATTATTATTGTGGCTATGGGAATGTTCTATGTCGGGGAATGGGCCGAAAAAAAATTCCCCCGCCAGGAGTATTAGTCCGCTTGAAAACATTTCACCCTTAGAACGGTTTAATCTAATAGAAAAACTGATTTAGAAAATAAACACATGAACCCAAGATTATATTTAGCACTGATTGTCATTCCTCTGGGAATGATCCTGGCCGCTGTTCCGGCCAACACCACACATCCCTTTAAACTCACTCCTGCAGAACTGCTTGAATATGTTAACAGTGGTATGCAGTACTTCACCACGGACGAAGTTGCCCACATGGTCGTAAGTGAGGATCCTTCCCTGGTACTGATCGACGTGAGAGCCGAAACCGAGTATGAGAAATTTCACCTGCCGGGGGCCATCAACATTCCAATTTCTTCCTTGCTTGAAGATCAGTGGGCTGATTACCTGAACCAGAACCTGCGTTACAATGTTTTCTACTCCAACGGAACGGTCAAAGCCAACGAAGCATGGATGCTCACCAGGCAGTTGGGATATAGAAACAACTATGTATTACAGGGCGGCTTGAATTACTGGGTTGAAACCATCATGAATCCAACAGCACCCCAATCCACCAGTCCCGACGAAGAGATAGCCAAATATGACTTCCGGAAAGGTGCCGGTCAGGCACTGGGAGGTGGAGCCGTTTTGGAATCCTCCGCTCAGCCTGCACCTGAGCTCCCCAAAATTGCCCCCAGGCCCGTGAAAAAGAGAGCCCAGGGAGGCTGCTAGAAATTCACCCTGATCACAGCTGCAGGGATGATCCCGATTTGTGAAATCTGTTCAATCTGATCTGTATTGGGATTGTACTCCTTGAAAAAAGGATTGATGTGATTGGTTATATTCTGAATGTCTGCAGCAAAGGTCCAGGTGGCCTTTGGCCGGTTCCATTTGTAAGCAATCCTCAGATCGATTCTGAAGTAATCCTTATTTCTTGATTCAAATGCCTTTGAATAGTCTCTGACCGTTTTACCTGCCTCCCGGGAAGCTTCAAGGTCAATGGGGATATTCCTCAGTCCGCCAGCCCAACTCAGCCGTCCGTCCACCGAGATAGCATCCTGATTTTGCAACTGCCATTCATACCCCCCGAGCAGGTTCAGAATAAAAGTTCCGTTATAAACACTGTTGCGGATCTTTCCGTCACTGGCCTTGTATTTGCTGTCAAAAAGGGACAGGGTGGCCAGGTAATAAAAGTTGTCTGCAAAGAACCGTTCCTTGGTCAGTTCAATACCCATGTTTCGGCCTTCGCCTTCGTTTACCAGTGAATCGTGAACTGCACTGCTGAAACTTCCCCCGTAATTAATCATGGAAATATAGCTTGGATATGTGGTGACCGGCACATCGAATAGTTTCTGATAATAAACTTCGGCTTTCAACCTGTGTTTGGTATCAAATAATATCTGATAGCCCAGTACCACCTGGTGACTTCTGGTAAAGCCCAGCTCTCTGTTCGTCTGTTTATATACCAGGTTTGCCGTATCTATAAGGGTTTCAGAGAAATAAACAGTCCTGGGCTGGGCCTGGCTGTGCAATCCGTAACCAAGGCTGATATCCTGCCTCGGGCTGATCTTCCAGTTCAGGCTTACACGAGGTTCCAATGCCTGGTCCCTGTTCAGCGATACCTGCTGGTAATGCAGTCCGGTAACCATCTGAAGGCTTTCTGAAAATTTATGTTTCCAGTTTACATAGGATCTCAGCATGAACAGACTGCCGGCGGTGTTGCTGAGGGTAAAGAACAGATGATAATCAGGGACATATGCACTGTCCCGGTAATTGGCTTTGATGTAACTCAGCTCAATTCCACCCACCACATGGTCCTTACTTGACAGTTTATGCCGAAGGTCGGATTGCAGGGTAACTTTTTGTTCGGCCATGTGCTGGCCGTACAGGCTTTCCAGGACACCGTCCGTGCCTGATGAATCAATGCCTGTATTCCGGATGGCCCCCCAGGACAGAATGGTCCGTAACCGGGTCTTGCTGTTGAAATAGTGCTTGTGTGATATACCCACCACTGCAGTCTGGGCATGGGAGCCCCAGGTGGAATAATCATGTCCCTCCGCCTCCTCCAATCCGATGTGATTGGCACCGGCCAATCCGAAAAAAGACAATCTGCCCTTTTCACTCAAAGGGAGATCGATTTTAAAAGTTAAATCCTGGTAATAGGGAATGGCCGGCACACCGATATTCATTCCAAGTTTTTCAAAAAGAGCAAGGGAGGAGTACCGGTATCCAAAAAGGTATGAGGCGTTGGATTTTTTTGAAAAGGGTCCTTCTGCACCCATTTCAAAACCATTGAAACTCACCTGGCTTGTAAACTCGTTCTCTTTGTTGTTGCCATTGCGGATGTTCAGGTCAAACACCCCGGAAATGGCATTACCGTATTCGGCAGGGAACGCCCCCGAATAGAAATCTGAGTTTGCCAGAAGGTTGTTGTTGATCATGCAAACGGGACCCCCGGTAGATCCTATGGAACCAAAATGGTTTGGATTGTAGATGCTCACTCCCTCCATTTTCCAGAGCAATCCGGCAGGCGAGTTCCCCCTGATGATGATGTCATTGGACTGGTCGGCCGGGCTCTGAACACCTGCGAAATTTGCAACCAGCCGGGCCGGATCCCCCCAGCTGCCTGCGTATCGCTCGGCCTCTTCCATATTGAAAGAACGGGCACTGACCAGGGCCATTTCGTTCAATGCTTCTCCTTTTCCCGAGCGCGCCATGACCACCGCCTCCTCACCCATTATCACCCTTTCCTCAAGCTCGATGTTGATGGTGAAGGCTTTCCCCGAGGTAATCTCCAGGCTGCTTTTCACCACTGAATTGTATCCCATATATTCCACCTGGATTCCATGCCTTCCCACCGGGACCCCGGATAGGTTGAAATAACCCTGGTGATCCGTGATGGTCCCCAGCAAAGGCTCATGATCAAGCAATACAACTGTTGCCCCGATGAGTGGCACACCTGTATTCTTGTCCACAACCATTCCCCTGATGGCCTGGGTGATCTGGGCCTGCAAACCCTGGCACGTAAGGCACAGGAAAAATAATACAAGGGCCAGGTATCTGATCCGGATTGACATTGCAGATTGAAATTAATCAATCTTCAGGACATATGCAGCCTGAACAAACAATTACCCAGACCAACCCTCCCGGTCCAGGTTCCGGTAGGTGAGTGCTTCTGCCACGTGAAATGAATGAATCCGGTCACTCTCTTCCAGATCGGCGATGGTGCGGGCCACTTTGAGGATCCTGTCATAAGCCCGCGCCGATAGTCCCAGCTTCTCAGTAGCCAGTCTGATCATGTTTTGCCCGGTCCTGTCCAATGTACAGAACCGCCTCCGCAGTGCCGGTCCCATGAGGGCATTTCCGGAGATCCCTTCCATACCTGAGAACCTTTTCTGCTGGATCTCTCTGGCCCTGATCACCTTCCTGCGCATGGATTTGCTGTCCTCGGCCTGGTCTTGAGCTGACAATTGCTTAAATGGAACGGGTGCTACCTCCATATGGATGTCAATCCGGTCCAGGAGCGGTCCTGAGATCTTGGAGAGATACTGTTTAATGATCCCCGGCCCACAATGACAGGGCCTGCCAGGATGGTTATAGTATCCACAGGGGCAGGGATTCATGGCAGCCACCAGCATGAAATCGGACGGGTAAACTACCCTGTAACTGGCCCTGCTCACATGGATCTCCCGCTCCTCCAGGGGCTGGCGAAGAACCTCCAGTACATGCCTTTTGAATTCCGGGAGCTCATCAAGAAACAAAACACCGTTGTGGGCAAGGGAGATCTCACCGGGTTGCGGGGAACTGCCTCCACCGATCATGGCAATATTCGAGCTTGCGTGATGTGGTGTACAGAATGGCCTGGCCCTCACCAGACCGTGCCGGGGACCCACCCTGCCAGCCACTGAATGTATGATGGTGGTTTGAAGCGACTCATCAAGCGACATGGGCGGCATGATGGTCGGCAGTCTCCGCGCTATCATGCTTTTTCCTGATCCTGGCGGGCCAATCAGTAAAATATTATGTCTCCCGGCAGCTGCGATCAGCATGGCCCTTTTTACAGCCTCCTGGCCCTTCACATCTTCAAAATCCACATCATAAGAATGCTGGCCAATCATTGGATCTGATCCTGTAATATTTCCGGAATGATCTGTCATTTCTCCCCCATCCAGGAAAGAAACCACACCATTCAGATCTGAAACAGGAACCACTTCTATGCCCTCAACCACGGCAGCTTCAGCGGCGTTTCCGGCTGGCACAATCACACCTTTAAAACCCTCCTTCCGGGCCATAAGAACCATGGGGAGTACTCCTCTTACCGGCATCACTCCCCCATCAAGTGAGAGCTCTCCAAGGGCCATGTAATCGCCAAGCCTGGTTGCACTCAGCTGGTTCGAAGCTGCCAGAATACCAATGGCCAGCGGCAGGTCAAAATGGGTACCCTCCTTCCGGATATCAGCCGGAGCCAGGTTGATCACTACCCTGTAACGGGGCCACCCAAAACCATTGTTTATAAGGGCCGATTCGATCCGCTGCTGGCTCTCCCTGATGGCATGATCTGCCAAACCAACAATGAAGAACCTGATGCCCTGGGTGATATGAACTTCAATTGAAATCAGGGTTGCCTCAATGCCCCTGAATGTACTGCTATACAGTTTAACAAGCATCTCAATGGATTGTATAGGGGTTAATGATCCGAAAACCTGTTTTATCGAACTTTTTTTTATCATGTTAACTGCTGACTTTTCAATGTTTTAACTTATTTTATAGTTGTTCTACTGCTTTTTTAGTTGTCTTACGTAATAATAAGTTATATATTTGCGTTATACATGAAAGCAAACGGGATGACCAAACGACTTACAAAAGCAGAAGAGGAGATCATGCTGATCCTCTGGAAACTCGGAGAGGCAACCATCAGGGATGTGATGAATGAACTGGATGGTTCCAATACACCCTATACTACCGTATCGACCGTGGTAAGGATCCTTGAAAAGAAAGGGATTGTCGCTCACAGGGCGATTGGTACAACTTACCTCTATCAACCCATCATGGAAAAGAAAGCGTATCTGAAGGGCCATCTCTCAGGCATCGTAACCAACTATTTTGATGGTTCATTTTCCAGACTGGCTGCATTTTTTGCCAGGGAGAATGACCTGAAACTGGATGAATTGCAGGAGTTGATTGAAGAGATCGATAACGACATCAAGGAGGATAAAACCCATGAATGAAATACATATATACCTGCTGAAGGTGTCCCTTGGACTGGCCATTATTTCAGTCCCCTATTATTTCCTTTTCAGAAATGATCCCAACCTGGTGCTCAAGCGGTTTTACCTGTTAGCGGGGCTGCTGGTTTCATGGATATTCCCTCTTATTGTATTTCGCAGACCTGAGGTCTTACTGAACTTCACACCCACCGTTTTTATCGACCCGTCCGCAACCGAATCATTGCCTGTGGGAATTACCACTTCTGAATCTTCCATTGGCATTACCATCAACTGGATCAGGGTGGCCGTTATGGTCTACCTGTCAGGTCTGGCCTTTATGCTTATTAAGAACCTGTGGATCATCCTCCGTTGGAACCTCTCCTGGCACAAAAACAGGGATGAAAACGGCATTGCCTTTACCGGTTCAGACCAGGTATTCACCATATTCACAAGAATCTTCGTGCCAGGCTCCTTAAAAAATGAACAAGACCTTGACAACATACTCCTCCATGAAAAAGCACACGTTCAACAGCTTCATTTCATCGACCTGACCCTGATGGAACTGACACTATTGCTTACATGGTTTAATCCCTTCTCATGGCTTATTTCCAGGATGATTAAAGAGAATCACGAGCATATGGCCGACCGGCGGGTCCTTTCGGCAGGGGTAAACCCGGCTCGTTACAGGGCCCAGCTGCTCAATCACACCCTGGGTGTGAATGTGTTCCGGCTGGGTAACCAGTTTAATCATTCATTAACACTCAAACGATTTAAAATGATGAAAAAGCCAGAGAAATCCCCACTGGGGATCATTAAAATTGCCCTACTGATCCCGGCAGTACTGATTGCCATGGGACTCACTACAGGGATGACGCCTCAGCAACAAAAGACCATCAAGGGGAAAGTGATTTTGGCTGACTGTGGTGAAGCGGCCGTGGGTGCAGCGGTTGTAATTGCCAATTCCACCACCGGAACAGTCGTGGACCTGGATGGCACATTTATGCTTAATGTGGATGGAGATCCGGAACTCGTTATCTCATTTGTGGGATATGGTACGCTCAGGGTAAAAGCTTCAGAAGTTGGTAAAAAACCACTGAAACTTGAAGTACAGCCCTACACAGTGGACCTGGAGGATGTACCGGCCGGAAACATCAGGTACGAAGCAAACTCTGTTACCATCGATGCCTCCGATGGCTCCGGGAAGAAACCTGTTAT
Organism: uncultured Bacteroides sp.; assembly: GCA_964453785.1. Classification (GTDB taxonomy): domain Bacteria; phylum Bacteroidota; class Bacteroidia; order Bacteroidales. The sequence continues at coordinate 59,803 of CAYVRK010000006.1, read as the reverse complement.
CAATCAGGACGGGGAAGAAGAAGTATTCTATGTGGTGGAAGACATGCCCATGTTTCCCGGGGGCAGGACGGCTTTGAAAGCCTACATTGACTCCAACCTGGAATATCCTCCGGAATTAAAGGCCAAAGGGATCAGCGGAGAAGTGAATGTTCAGTTCCTTGTAAAAGGCTCAGGGAAACTGGAAGATATAACCGTGGCCAGTAGTTCCCATAAGGAATTTGAGGCTCCGGCCTTGGCAGTATTCAAGAACATGCCCGACTGGAATCCCGGAAAACAACGAGGAAAGCCTGTGAAGGTGAGGGTGGTCATGCCCATCAGGTTTACAGCAGGCACAAAATAATCCTGGATAAATAAGCCAATCCGGAAAAGGGGCTGTTTCGAAAGGAATGGCCCCTTTATTGAAGCCCCTGTTCAATGAGCTGGACCAGGATATGAATAATTTTAACGTGCATCTCCTGGATCCTGTCCGAGTACTTCCTGCCCTTTACACGAATCTCAGCATCCACCATTCCTGCCAGCAAACCACCTGTCTTCCCCGTCAGTCCCACTACCTTCATTTTCTTCTCCTTTGCTGTTTCCACGGCTTTGATCAGATTCATGGAGTTGCCGGTAGTACTGATCACCAGCAGGGCATCCCCCTCCTGTCCCGTGCCCTCAATATACCTGGAAAACACCTCATCAAAACCAAAATCATTGGCAACGCAGGTGATGTGGGACGGATCTGAAATGCAAATGGCAGGCAGCGCCTTCCGCTTCTTCCTGAACTGTCCTGAAAGCTCTTCAGCAAAATGCATGGCATCGGCCATGGATCCGCCATTTCCGCAAGAGATGATTTTTTTTCCTCTGCGGATGGCGTCTGTCAGAATTTGAGCTCCCGAAACAACGGCCTCAATGCTTGCCGGTGTTGAAATGAATTCAGACAACACCTCCCTGGCTTCAGAAAGATTTGCTTCAATTATAGCTTTCATAAAACCAAAAGTATAAAACTTTTACTTTTATTACCTTTACAGGCAAAACGAATAGCTATGGGAATACCCAGGTTTATAAAACTCCCGGGGCACAAAAGATTCGAGTATACACCCCGTTACTGGGATCCGGAGAAAGAGGAGAGAGAGGAGCGGATCAGGCAGATCAGACAGGAGATGGGTATCAAACTCCCATCGGACCCCAACCGGACCACCATTAAACGGGGCTCCTTTCGTCAGGCCCGACAGAAAGCCAAGGTCAAAGCAACCAGAAGTTCAAACATCAGGCTGGCGATCATTCTTGCAGTCCTGTTACTACTTGCATATCTCTTATTCTTCAGGTAGATGTCTGATGTCATCCATGTATTAGGTGATTCGGTTGCCAATCAGATCGCTGCGGGCGAGGTGATCCAGCGACCTGCTTCGGTAGTGAAGGAGTTGATGGAAAATGCAGTCGACGCAGGGGCCTCAACGGTTACAGTGCAGGTAAAAGATGCCGGGAAAACACTGATCCAGGTTTCGGATGACGGGAAAGGGATGTCAGAAGGCGATGCCGTACGTTGCTTCGAAAGGCATGCCACGTCTAAAATTACCGATGCCAATGACCTGTTTGCCATCCGGACAAAAGGATTCAGGGGCGAAGCCCTTGCTTCCATTGCAGCTGTGGCAGAAGTAACAATGAAAACACGAAGGCCGGAAGATGAATTGGGAACATTGATCCGGATTTCAGGCACAAAACTTGATGAACGGGAACCGGTTCAAACAAATCCCGGAACCACCTTCCAAATCAGGAACCTCTTCTTCAATATTCCGGCCCGAAGGAAGTTTCTTAAAAGCGATCACACGGAACTGGGTCACATCATCACAGAATTCAACCACATTGCCCTTACCCACAAGGAGATCAGGTGCATTCTGTATCACAATGACACTGAAATTCTGCAGCTTCCAGCAGGAAACCTCCGTCAGCGGGTGATTGGGATTTTTGGCAAGGCCACCAATGCCTACCTGATCCCTCTTGAAACGGAAACCTCGATCATCAGGATTACCGGTTTTATCGGAAAACCGGAACACGCACGGAAAACATACGGAGAGCAATTTTTCTTTGTGAACAACAGGTTTATCAAACATCCCTACTTCCACAAAGCAGTCATCAGTGGCTATGAACAGATCCTTTCCTCCGATCATATTCCTTCCTACTTCATCTTTTTTGAAACGGACCCCGCCAGGATCGATGTGAATATTCATCCTTCAAAGACAGAGGTGAAATTTGAGGATGAGCGGGCCATCTGGCAAATTCTCCTGGCGGCAGTCAGGAAAGCAATCGGAAAACACAACCTATCCCCCTCCCTGGATTTTGGAAAGGAAGGTGTCATTGATATACCTGTACTCACCAGGAACACCGAGATAAAAACTCCGGCAATTGATACCAATCCTTCGTATAATCCGTTTGAAGGAGAAAATAGTTACCAGCGCGAAAAAAACGCCTTACCTTACCTGGATGAAAGGTTTGAAGGGTGGGAGCAGCTGTTTGACCCCATGCCGGCATCAGCACAAAAGGGAAGTAAATACCTTCAGATCAAGAACAAATACATCCTTTCCCCTGTTAAATCAGGAGTGATGGTGATTGACCAGCGTAGGGCTCATGAAAGGATTCTGTATGAAAAAATGATACGGTCAAGAAGTGAACAGAAACCCCTGGCACAGCAATCCCTTTTCCCCGAGACCGTAAGGCTCAATGCCGAAGATTATCAGATATGCCTTGGCATGCTGGAAGATCTGGAAAAATGGGGATTCGATATCAGGGATTTTGGCAACCAGCGTATGGTGATCCACGGAATGCCTTCAGACCTGAATGCATCGGGCAAAGAAGCCGTTGATTTACTGGACATGATGATTGAACAATACAAATCCCTGGACGAAAATATGGAACTGGGGACCACAGAAAAGATAGCAAGATCTGCAGCCAGATCATCAGCCATCAGATATGGACATCAGCTGTCAGAAATTGAAATGCAGGGACTCACCGACGAGCTGTTCGCCTGTTCCACCCCCAACTATACCCCGTCCGGTAAACTCATTGTGAAGATCCTTGAAGAAGAAGAACTGGACAATCAATTTAAAACTTAGAAATATGAGTCGCTATTTGACCGGAGGATTGGGCAATACACCCCCTGTAGTAAAGAACTTACTTATTATCAATGTGGTCATGTTCCTTGGCACCATGTTCTTTGAGCGTGTATTGCAAATTAACCTGAGTGCAGTGCTGGGGCTTTACTATTTTCAATCCCCCTTATTCGGACCATGGCAGTTGGTCACACACATGTTCATGCATGGCGGTTTGGCCCATATCTTTTTTAACATGTGGGCACTCTTTATCTTTGGGAAAAACCTTGAAAGTGTTTGGGGCAGCAAGCGCTTCCTGATCTATTACCTGGCCACCGGACTGGGAGCTGCATTTTTCCATGAACTTGTCATGTATATTCAGCTGGCTCCGGATGTGGCAGCCTTAAAAACCGCCTATTCGGTCGACAGGATCAATACCAAGCTGCTGTCAGAGATTCTCAGACCAGGGAATTCTTTTAATGCGCTGGCTCATGCACTGCGAATCCCCACAATCGGCGCTTCAGGTGCTGTGTATGGTGTGCTGCTTGCATTTGGCATGCTCTTCCCGAACACCCCGTTGTTCATTATTCCCATTCCATTCCCCATCAAAGCCAAATGGCTGGTCATCGGATTCGGAGCTCTGGAATTATTCCTGGGTATTACCCAAACCGGTGACAACATCGCCCATTTTGCCCACCTGGGTGGTATGATTTTTGGTTTTATCCTGATCAAGTACTGGAACAGGTTCACCAAAAATTTTTACTAATGCCCTGAATCTATGAGTATTATTGACGAAATAAAAGATTCCTTCAGGACCGGAAATGCCCTTCACAAACTGATCTACCTGAACCTGGGGCTGTTCCTGGTAGTGCAAATTGTCAGGATCGTCCTCCTGTTGTCAAATTCCAATGAACTCTACGATGAATTCCTGAGGTTTCTTGCCCTTCCTTCCAACCCGTCGATGCTCGGCAGGCGGCCCTGGACACTGATCACCTATATGTTTCTGCATGAAGGTTTTTTTCATATCCTGTTCAACATGCTCTGGTTATTCTGGTTCGGAACTGTCTTTATCCAGGAACTGGGATTAAAAAAGCTTCTCAGCACATACCTGCTGGGGGGGCTGACAGGCGGAGTGCTGTTTGTCCTGTTTTATAACCTCTTCCCTGTTTTTGCCCAGGTGAGGGACCATGCCGTGGCATTGGGAGCTTCGGCATCGGTGATGGCCGTGGTTGTAGCTACCGCGGTTTACCGGCCCGAGAGAAGGATGCACCTGGTGCTGATTGGACCTGTGAAGATCGGATACATCGCGCTGGTCATGTTTATCCTGACCTCCATGGTGGACTTCTCAGTGAACACCGGGGGCAAAATTTCCCACATTGGGGGTGCCCTGCTGGGATTTCTGTTTGCCTATTATTACAGGCAGGGGAAGGACATCTTACGTGGTTTTGACCGCATGATGGACCGGATTTCCACCTGGTTTAAACCGGGAAAGCAGACAATGAAGGTCACGCATAAGCGCCCTGTCGACGATTTTGAATATAAAAAGCAGAAAATTGCCGAGCAGAAAGAAATTGATGAAATCCTTGAAAAGATTTCAAAAGGGGGTTATGAAAGCCTGTCGGCCAGGGAAAAAGAGATGCTCTTTAAAATGAGTGGTAAGAAATAGTCCCGTGAGAAAATTCACAGATAAACTTATATTGATCTTTAACCTCATTGTAGCAGCCGGACTGCTGTTCTCTTACCTTGCCCCCTTTATCAATCCGGCAAAATTGTTTCTTCCTGCGCTCTTTGGGCTGGCTTATCCCTATCTCCTGATGGTGAACCTGATCTTTATTTGCTACTGGATGATCCGGCTTAAAAAGGAGATTTTAATCTCATTGGTGGCGGTATTGCTGGGCTGGAACCATCTCACCAACCTGCTACCAATCAATGGTAATCATATTGAACCTTCCGGGGAAGCAAACACGGAGAGGGTTTTCAAAGTATTGTCCTATAATGTGAGGGCTTTTAATCTCTATCAATGGAACAAAGACCCCAAGACCAGAGAAAACCTTTTCAAATTCCTCCGTGAACAATCCCCAAATATCATTTGTTTTCAGGAGTTTTATTCCGAAGGGAAGGGCCAGCGCAGCCAGAATATTGCTAAAGAACTGCCTTTCTGTCCGTATTCAGCCATTTATTATACCTCCACTCCTGCAAGCATAAGCGGATTCGGTATTGCCACCTACAGCTCTTTCCCAATCATCAAACGAAGCCGGATCCCTTTTAATTCCATAGCCAATGCAGCCATGTATACCGACCATTGTATCAACGGGGATACAATCCGGGTTTTCAACCTTCACCTTGAATCCATCGGGTTCAGGGAAGAGAACTATATCTTCATGGATACTGTAAAATTCACTTACAACAACGAGCAGATAAAAGAGATCAGAAAAATCGGATCCAGACTGAAATCTGCTTTTATCCGGAGAGCCGAACAGGCTGCCATGATCGCTAACTATATCAAGGATTCCCCCTATCCGGTCATCGTCATGGGGGACTTCAATGACACCCCTCAATCTTTCGCGTACAGGAAAATAAAAAAAGGGATGTACGATGCCTTCAGAAAGGCTGGCCGTGGTTTCGGAAACACTTATGCCGGGGAACTTCCATCCTTCAGAATTGATTATATCATGTACAGTGATCCTTTTATTCCATATCAGTTTAAAAGAATTAAAAATGAGTATTCGGATCACTTCCCGATTACAACCAGGTTTTATCTTCCTGAAATCCCTAACGCTGAATAAGCCCTCATCTACTTGATCAGGGAAGGAAATTCAGGTTGAAAATATTTTTCAAGTAAAAACCTGGGCAAATCAATGATCCTGCCGGAATAAAAATCGATAATGGCAGAGTCTGAAGTGCATATGGCATCACTTCGCTCATGCTTCAGCATATGGTCGGGGGATTTCACAGTCAATGCTTCACCATCAATGTCCATTTGAACCATATCCTTGGATAATTCAATGGAGAGTCTGCCGCTATAGGATACCGGCTCATCCAGGTAAAGTATGAAAGTTGATCCAGCCCATTCCTTCAAGCTATCCAGCATAAGACCAACAGATCTGGTAAAAACCGGTTTATTGATTATTCTGCCCCTCATTTCACCGGCATCACGCAGCATCCCATCATTGCATATGAAAAGGGGTTTCCCGAGTAGATAGTTGTTGACAGTAAACAAGACATTGTAAGCGTCCACCAGTACCAGGTCTCCCTCCTTGATACGGCCAATTTTGTGTCTCCGTTCAAGAGCTTTCTCTTCGGAAGCAATCCCCCTGTAGAGTACCTGTCTCATATCTCTGGATAACATGAATTTATCACCCACCAGTTTCAATGAAGCATTCTGGGGATATCTCCTGGAAAGCATCCACAAATAGTCCCGGGCTGCCAGCAAAAGAGATTCCGGTAATTCTCCTTTCATATAACAAAGATAGAAAAAACCATCTTATAAACTTGATTTACAACCATATAGAATTATTAACAACTGGGGTTTGCATTCCAATCCCTGGTTGAAGGAAAATCCGTATCTTTATTATCGAGAATCAAAACACTAAGGTTATGAAGAATTTTGTTGGTATCATTTTGCTCACACTGCTTGTCTCTTCATGCAGTTTGTTCCAGAAGCCATCCATGTCCCAGGAACAGATTGATGCCATGGTGGCTGAAAACGCTGCCCTCAAATCTCAGGTTTCTGGCACCAAGGATATGGATGATCAGCTTGCGCTGGCCAGGATGCAGTTGGATGAAGCTATGATAAAGCTGGCTGCCTGCGAAGAGGCTGCCACATCGAAAGTTCATATTATCGTCGGGGCGTTTAAAACCTCTGCCTATGCCGATGAGTATTCCACACAAATCAAAAACCAGGGGTATGATGGCAAGATTATGGCAGGTCCTTACAGCTTCAACCTGGTAACGGCCAGCTCATTCGAATCGATTCAGGCGGCAATCAATGCACTTGGGCCCATTCGCGAAAATGTCATCGAAACCGCCTGGATTTATATAGAGTAGCGATTTTGCATTACATCCCACTCATGATAAACAGGGGCTGAAATTCAAAGCTCTTGAAATGGGGCCGTAAACGTTCGGTGTTATAGTGCTTCTTCACATCCACCAGTTTCTTTGAACTTGTGACCACATCCAGCGGAGCATTGTCATACCTTCCGTTCCGTAAAACAACCAGACGGCCGTGAATCCCTTTCAGGATCAGATCCAGCGCAAGGTTCCCGTAGGCCATGGGAACTATGGAATCAATGGCATCGGGATCACCTCCCCTAACCAGGTAGCCCAGATGCTGACTGATGATATTGACGGGGCGTCCATGGTTGAATTGTGCTGATTCTTTCTTGATCATATCTGCCACAGCCGTTCCGATACCCCCAAGTTTCATATGCCCGTAGGCATCTTTTACACCGTCCCTGATCATCATTTCGTTCATTCCCTTGAAAGTGGCCCCTTCCGAGACCAGGACTACCGAATAGTTGCTGGGATTCTGGACCCTGTCTTCCACAAGCAGCTCGGTCAGACGGGTCACATCGAACTGATGCTCGGGGATCACACAGCGGTTGGCGGCTCCTGCCATGGTGGGTATCATGGCTGTAAAACCGGCATAACGGCCAAATACCTCCATGACCAGTATCCGTTCATGGGATCCGGCTGATGTCCTGAGTGTATTGGTCATATTGATGGTCCGCGTAACACATGTACTGAACCCAATGCAGTAATCGGTTCCGGGAACATCATTGTCCATGGTTTTCGGGATAGCAATTACCTTGAACCCTTCCTGGTAAAGTCTGACACCATAACTGAGGGTATCATCACCCCCGATGGGAATCAGAAAATCTATTCCAAGAAAAGCAAGGTTCTCAAGTACCTCCGGTGTAAGGTCGTTAATCTCCTTTTTATAGGAGGATTTCAGATGGGTTGGGACATCCTCCTTCTTAATTTTGCCGGGATTAACCCTGGAGGTATGCAGAAATGTACCGCCGGTTCTGCCCGCTTTATTCACAATCTGCTCAGACAGAATCACAAAATGTTCCGAATTGTCTGCATTCTTATCCCGGATAATCTCTGTAATCCCGGACCACCCCTTTCGAAGTCCGATGACCTGGTAACCCTCCCTGAGGGCGCGAATGGTAACAGCACGGATGGCCGGATTCAATCCCGGTACATCCCCTCCACCAGTCAATATTCCAATGGTTCCTTTTTTCCTGATCCCCTGTGCCATGTTTTTTCTTTTAAAAATAAGTCATTAATTCAAACAAATCAATGGCACCGGGCAAAGACTACTCATCCCAATTCAGTATCTTCAGAAAATCATACTCTTCTGGATTCTTAACAAACTTCTTGGCAGCACGATAATCTTCCTTTGTTAGATAGTGAAGGTTGTTTCTAAAAATCAGCTGAACCTTCTCAGAATCCACATTCACAAGCCTGGGTTTTACCTTGCCGTTTTCATCTTCCACATCCTTCAGGTAGAGCGGAGTGATGTTTCCTTCACGACTAATGGTGGTCATGCAACCAGTCTCTCCCCTGCTAAAAAGTGTAAATACACCCAGTCCTAGACGGGTGGCATAGGAAAGGTCATAGGCAATGGGCCTGCAGCATCGAAGTTCATAGCCAATCTCCTCTGGCCGGCTTTTCACATTGATCCGCAAGGTTTTCAGATGCTGCTGAGTCAACATGTTAAAGATGTGCGACTTGCTTACATTCCCCAATTCGGGGTGTCCATGGTCGTCGTAGGTAAAATTGATCCCTGTAGCGATGATCTCCTCATCGCTCATGAAATGAAAAACGCCTTCACTGATCATGGCTGCACCATAGTCGATACCAAGAATTCGGCGCTTGACCATGGAAGAAATCACCATGCGGGTGATCTTATCAAAAGTAATCTTGGTTTTATTAAACATTTCAGGGATGATGATCATCGGATAGTGACAGGCTGTTCCGATCCCGAAAGCCAGGTGACCTGCCTCCCGGCCCATGGCACTAACCACAAACCAGTTCCCGCTGGTGCGGGCATCTTCATAGATTGTTGAGGAAATACGAACACCTTCTTCTTTGGCCGAATGGTATCCGAATGTCGGTGTTCCCTCAGGAAGGGGCAGGTCATTGTCGATGGTCTTGGGAACGTGGATGTTTTTCACATCCATCTTTTGCTTGGCCAGGTATTTTGCAAGCCTGTTGGCTGTAGATGCTGTATCATCACCCCCAATGGTAACCAATAATTTTACATTGTTCTTTTTGAAAAAATCAGTTTTAAACTCCTCATCCTTTGGTTTATACCGACTCATTTTCAAAGCAGAACCACCCCGGCTGTAAATCTGATCGGCGTAATCAAAATCCAGATATTCGAAAGAGGGTTCTTCAGAAAAAAGACTTTTATATCCTCCGTTAATCCCAATTACGTTATAACCATTGTTGTTAAAAATCTTGGTCACAGAACTGATCACAGTGTTTATTCCGGGCGCCGGTCCCCCGGCACATAATATGGCAACAGCTTCTTTCATGGTTACAATTTGTTCTTTAATGATCGAACTTACTTATTCATTGTAAAATTAAGTGGTGAATTTACATAAAATTGAAAATATACTGCGAAAGAAAGTGTCTAAATAAGTACGTTATTATTGTTAATTTTGCTTCTCGGTAATCCAAGTCATGAAAGAAACCAGGAACCCAATCCACAAATTATCCAACTTCTTTCTGATCAGGTGGATCAGGGCACTTTTTGTGTTTTTGCTGATTGTTCCGGTAAAAATTTACCAGTGGGTGATCTCTCCCCTGCTCCCCAAAACCTGCAGGTATTATCCCACCTGTTCCCAGTATGCCATAGAAGCATTGAGAAAACATGGTCCGGTGGTCGGTCTGTTGTTAGGAACAAAACGAATTCTCAGTTGTCATCCATGGGGTGGCCATGGGTTTGATCCGGTTCCACCCAAAAATACACCCTTTAAACAACTGTTTATAAAAGGAAAAAATGAATAGATCTTTTCTTCTCCTGATGCTGATCATCCTGTCTCAGGCCTGCAATACGGGAAATCATCCCGGTACAGAAAAGCCGGTTGTATGCGTTAGTATCCTCCCCCAGAAGTATTTCCTGGAGCAACTGGCGGGAGACCTGGTGGAAGTGAATGTAATGATACCACCTGGAGCCAATCCTGCCACCTATGAACCTACTGTTTCACAGCTGACTAAACTGGACCGTTCGAAACTCTATTTCAGGATTGGATATGTGGGTTTCGAACTCAGCTGGATGGAAAAAATCAGTTCCGTTAATCCGGATATGGAGGTGGTGGATCTCTCCACCGGAATACTGCTTATCCATGGTGATGAAAATGGGGATCAAGGGGACAGCCATCACCACGGAGGAACCGATCCCCATATATGGATGTCAGCCAGGAATGCCGCGTTGATCGCATCCAATATGGTTGAGGCGCTTACCAATCTTCTGCCTGATCAGAAAGAATTACTTACATCCAACCTGGAGGTGCTCCTGGGGGAAATCGAATCACTGGACAAGGAGATCAGTACGATGATGTCGGGCCTTGACCACAGGAGCTTCATGATCTATCACCCGGCATTAACCTATTTTGCAAGAGATTACCGCCTGGAACAACTTCCTCTGGAACTGGAAGGAAAAAATCCCTCTCCTGCCCATATGAAGAAAATGGCGGATCTGGGGAGGATTCATCACATTAAAACCATCTTTCTGCAAAAGCAGTTTGACCAGAAGAATGCACAGGTACTTGCTGCAGAGATAGGGGCCAGGGTCGTGTTTTTCGATCCGCTTGCGCCCGACTGGCACAGCCAGATGTTGTTCATTGCAACCCAATTAAAAGGAGCTTTGTAATGAAAAGTCCCCTCGTTCAAATCAGCAACCTGGATGCAGGCTACCAGGGGAATGTGGTCCTGTCCAATGTGTCCCTCTCTGTCATGGAGCATGACTTCATTGGAATTATTGGTCCCAACGGGGGTGGAAAAACCACACTCCTGAAGATCCTGATGGGCATCATGAAACCCCTGAAAGGGGAGGTAAGCTATTTCATCCAACGTTCCGAGATCGGGTATTTGCCACAGGGGAATCAGGTGGATGCTCAATTTCCCATTACCGTCAGAGAAGTCGTTGCTTCCGGACTCGATTACCGAATCGGTCTGAAACGTCCATCCGGGGGTGCACACAAAAAACAGCTGGATAGTATTCTTGGAAAGGTGGGTTTGGAAGACCTGCAAACAAGATCCATCGGGGAACTTTCCGGTGGTGAACTGCAACGGACCATGGTTGCCCGTGCCATTGTTTCTTCACCCAGGTTGCTTGTCCTGGACGAACCCGATACCCATGTGGATAACCGTTTTGAGTTGGAGTTATACGGACTTCTCCGGGAATTGAATGAATCCATGACCATTCTTCTTGTTTCCCATGATATTGGCACCATATCACCCTATATTAAAACCATTGCCTGTGTGAACCGCGATCTTCACTACCATGCCTCCAATGAGATCAGTGAAGAACAGCTAAAGGTTTATAATTGTCCCATTGAGATCATCACCCATGGTACGGTTCCTCACCGGGTAATGAAAACCCATAATCAATAAGCCATGGATATACTGGAACTTTTCAGTTACGATTTTTTCATGCATGCACTGCTGGCAGCGATCCTTATGTCAGTCACTTGCGGGATCATCGGCACATACATTGTTTCCAGGAGAATGGTGTTTATCAGCGGAGGGATTACCCATGCATCTTTCGGGGGAGTAGGGTTGGGATATTTTCTTGGATTTCCACCCCTGGCCGGAGCAGCTGTTTTTGCTATCATTGCCGCACTGGCCACAGAAAATCTAACCCGGAGGAAAATCCTCAGGAATGACTCCATCATTGCCATCATGTGGTCCCTGGGTATGGCCATGGGTATCATCTTTGTATACCTTACCCCCGGATACGCACCCAACCTGATGAGTTTTCTGTTTGGCAGCATCATCACCGTCAGTGCCCAAGACCTCTGGCTGATGTTCGCTCTTGCTTTGGTGGTTTCAACCTTTTTTGCCATCTTTTACAGGCCGATACTCTATGTTTCCTTCGACGAACAGTTTGCCAAATCCCGCGGAATACCTGTAATGCTGTTCAATTACATGCTGATCATCCTGGTAGCACTTACCATTGTCATGAGCATCCGGATTGCAGGTATTATTCTGGTGTTGTCCGTTCTGACCATTCCCCAGAATATCGCCAACCTTTTTACCAATAGGTTTGATAAAATTCTGATTGCATCTGTAATCCTGGGATTCCTGGCTTCATTCCTGGGGTTGATTGTGTCCTACTATTTGAATATTCCTTCCGGAGCAACCATAATATTCACGCTTGTGGTCATATACCTGGCAGCAAGAGTCGTGAAAGTTGTTACTTTTGGGAGCAAGTAATATGAGGATAGCAAATGAGCCTGAAAAAGACCATTGAAGAAGCCTGGGAAAACCGGGAGTTATTAATGAAGCCGGAAGTTTGTAATGCCATTTCAGAAGTGGTGGACCAGCTGGACCGGGGAGTTCTGCGCGTAGCACAGAAAGGGTCTGAAGGATGGGAGGTGAATGATTGGGTTAAAAAAGCCGTTATACTCTATTTTCCAATCCGTCAAATGGAAACCATCGAGGTTCCTCCCTTCGAGTTTCATGACAAAATCCCCCTTAAAAGCGGATATAAACAAAAGGGAATAAGGGTGGTTCCCCATGCCGTTGCCAGGTATGGATCATACATTTCCAAAGGTGTTATCCTGATGCCCTCCTACGTAAATATCGGGGCCTATGTAGAAGAGGGAACCATGGTGGATACCTGGGCTACCGTTGGGTCTTGCGCCCAAATCGGGAAAAATGTGCATCTCAGTGGCGGCGTTGGAATTGGCGGGGTACTTGAACCGGTCCAGGCAGCCCCCGTCATTATTGAAGACAATTGTTTCATCGGTTCACGCAGCATCGTGGTGGAAGGTGTCAGAGTTGAATCCGAAGCTGTACTGGGAGCCAATGTGGTGATTACCAAATCAACCCGGATCATTGATGTTACCGGCTCCTCACCGGTGGAGACCAGAGGAGTGGTTCCGCCCCGGTCTGTGGTGATCCCGGGATCCTATACCAAATCATTTCCTGCCGGCGACTACCAGGTGGCATGTGCGCTGATCATTGGAAAAAGGAAACCCTCCACGGATTTAAAGACCTCTCTGAATGATGCCCTGAGGGAGTATAATGTTGCAGTATAATGAGGATAGGATACGACGCAAAACGGGCCTTTAACAACTACAGCGGTCTGGGCAACTACAGCCGGTATATTATTTCCAACATATGTCGCTTTTATCCCGAAAATGATTACTTTCTCTACACCCCCTCCATCACCGACCCCAATCTTTTCCATGAGCCCGAAGGGACAACCATCAAACTTCCGAAAACTGCCATTGGAAAATACTCCCGATCCTACTGGAGAAGTTTCCGGCTGACCCATTGGCTGGGTGATGATGCTGTTGATATTTTTCATGGTCTTTCAAATGAAATACCCTATGGCATTCACCGGACCATGATCCGGTCTGTTATTACCATCCATGACCTGATTTTTCTGGAACATCCCGAACTCTATAAACCATTTGACAGGTACCTGTATAAAAAAAAGGTGCAATATGGTGCCAGGAATGTGAACAGGATCATCGCAGTAAGTGAACAGACCAAACAGGATATCATCCGTTTCCTGAATGTGGATAAATCGCGAATCAGGGTGGTTTATCAGGGATGCCACAGGCAATTCTATAACCGGGTCAGCCCCGAAGCCCTTCAATATACCCGTCATCAATTTGCCCTGCCGGGTAAATACCTGCTTTACGTGGGCACCATTGAAGAGCGGAAAAACCTGTTGAAAATCGTGGAAGCGCTGCATCAGGGTGAAATTGATATTCCACTGGTGGTTGTGGGAAGGAAAACAGCCTATTTTAACCAGGTGAAAAGTTACATTGAGAAAAACCGGATGAAGCACATCCATTTTCTGGACCAGGTACAGGTTTCGGACCTGCCGGCTATTTACCAGGGAGCCAGCGGCTTCATCTACCCTTCTTCCTATGAAGGCTTTGGAATCCCCATTCTTGAGGCCCTGAATTCCGGAATTCCGGTGATCACCTCCTCGGGTGGCTGCCTTGAAGAGACGGCCGGAAAAGGCGGATTGCTGATCAATCCAAACGATCGTGAACAAATGATCGACGCCATCCGCCAGGTGCTCGAGGACTCTGATTTGCGGGACCGCCTGGTCAGGGAGGGTGGTGCCCATGCCATCAAATTCAGGGAGGAACAGACCATCCCTGCACTTTACAAAGTATACCTCGAATGTATGCATGATTGACGTTGAAGCCAGAATAGCAGGCGCTGTGGTCTCCTCGGGTGGAATCATTCTCTATCCCACCGACACCATCTGGGGCATCGGCTGTGATGCCACCAACGGGGAAGCAGTGCAAAGAATCTACGAAATCAAGCAGCGCTCTGACAGCAAAAGCATGCTTGTACTGATGGCACAGATCAGCATGTTGAACCAATACCTGGAAAGTGTTCCTGAACAGGCCCTTGAAATCATCAGATCAGCTTTAAAACCTACGACCATCATTTACCCGGATGCCAGAAACCTGGCTCCCAATCTTATCGCTGCGGATGGAACCATCGGGATCAGGATCACCACCGACGAATTTTGCAGGCAACTGATCGGGTTGACAGGAGTCCCCATTGTATCCACCTCTGCAAATAGTTCAGGAAAACCGGCTCCCGGCTCATTCAGTGCCATCGATCCATCTATCCTTCAGGAAGTGGACCATGTGGTTGGATGGCGGCAGCATGAGACCGGTTCCCCGGCCCCATCTGCCATCATCAGGCTGGATGATCATGGAAGATCAACCGTCATCAGGTCCTGAAAGGCCTGACATTAAAATTTGCTTTTACAATTACTTCACGAACTTAGATACTGCGTTATCAGTCCTGACAAAATAGATGCCCGCTGCATAAGCGCTGATATCAAATCTGTGCTCGGTTCCGCGTACAAGTACCTCATCCATTTTCATACCCACACTGTTGTAAATGCTTACCGTGCTGTTCTCCCGGGTCAGAACAACGTTCAGTTCACTGACAGCAGGGTTGGGATATACCTTCAAAGTACCTGCACTTTGTTCAGGAACTCCCAGGGGCCAGGTTACCTCCACATTCAGGGTACCCATTACACCACTGTCATCCTTGGCCATGGCTTTCACAATTACAGATCCAGCCGTATCAGCAGTAAGTAACCCATTTTCGTCAATGGAAGCATCTCCTGATCCTGGTTCAACCATCCATTTCACACCTGTTAGTGTTGCTTCAGCGGGGAAAACCTCGGCACTCAACTGAATGCTTTCTCCCAGGGCAACAGTGGAAGCCCCGGACACTGTGATCGCCTCAACGGGAATATAATCGGTCGTCAGGAAGGCCAGATCGTCCACCCTGACCAACTCAACGCTGTCAATATACACCACCGGGTCGTGATGCCCGAGCATGAACTGGAACTGCTGATTACTCTCAGGTACCAATGATGTAAACTGCACGTCAAAAATATACTTGGTGGGCTCTGTGGGACTATCGAAGGTCCAGTCAGAAATTCCTCCTGGGGCCAATTCATGAGTGGATACACCAAGCCTCTGGTAACCCACGGCTTCTCTGGCGTCCTCAAAATCCAGATTCATGGTGTCTGACTCATCAGCCCACAACACAAAACTGAACTCATACATGTCTTCATTATTCAGACCCCAGCCTCCCAGCTGCTGCAGCCTGAAATCCCATATATTTGTACTTTCGGTCGGATCAACGATACAAATACCCTCACTCACAACTGTTTGTCCTGAGATTACCCATTCTGCAGGAGTCAGATCAGGTTTCACGTCGTCAAAATAGCCATTCCGGATCAGGTTGATCTCAGGCCTGGTCACGATCTGGTTGCTGATGGTCACAGTTGCGGTGGCCTCTTCATATGATCCGTCTGTTGCACTGGCGGTAATGGTGACATCTCCATCGATGATACCGGTAACCACTCCATTTTTATCAACGGTAGCCTTTCCGGTACCATTTTCCACTTTCCATAATAAGTTCTTATTGGTGGCCTCTTCAGGAAGAATCGCTACTTCAATTTGTAATGTGCCATTGTTTTCCGTAATCGTTCCGCCGGTTAATGTAATTTCATCAATATAAATGCCTTGCTCTGCACCGTCAAAGGTAACGGTGCCACAATCGTCCATGTTGCCCCACGCTGATGCCACTGTACCATCATTGGCCCAGACTGCAATCCGCTCTGCAGCATCCCCGGGATCCCGGTCAATGACGTATACATCAAATCCAATCTCTCCGGTCAGATCAATTGCAATTCCGTCTTTGTCAACAAGTTCTGAGAATGGGATAAAATACTCGGCGATATAATTTGGTTCCTCCACCATAAAAGCATAATCAATAATGGACCCGTCAAGACCATTGAAATCACAGGTCAGAGGTGTACCGTCATTCAGTCCTTCGGCAAAGGCGGGGGCCACCTGGTAATGCCCCTGGTTTACACTGGGCCCGAGACCATCAACGAGTTCGTAATTAACATCAAAATAGAGTTCGGGTTTATCATATTGCCAGGTTTCTCCGTCCGGATCCGGTATGTACCAAGGATAGAACTCATCATCTGTGACCCTGAGAAGAACAAAGATTCCGTCTGGACTCCATAATGCCTGCCAGGTTGTTTCCCCGGGTTGTCCCAGTGTGGGAACCTGATCCACGAAATTTGTAGCAATGTCGTGTTCAGCCTCGGCCTCGGCCCAGACATCATCCACCACACCGTCGATCACAGGGTTCACCGATGCTTTATAAAATACTGCACTGGGTTTCTGTGCCGTTGCAACAACAGCAAACAATACACAAAGAAATAGTGTAGAAATTCCTTTTTTCATAGTTCTGGTTTTTATTGAAATAGTTTGATCATAGTTTCGTACTAGTGTATAATATATTTAATTTCCGCTAGAGAATTATGAAGGATTGCAGTAGACCTATTTCACAAACTTTGAAACAGCGCCTTCAGTCCTGACAAAGTAAATACCAGGAGCATAACTGCTGATGTCAAATCTGTGCTCAGTCCCTTTTACAATAACCTCATCCATTTTCATCCCCACATTGTTGTAAATGGTTACGGTACTGTTCTCACTGGTAAGAACAACATTCAGCTCGTTATCCGCCGGATTGGGATAGACCGTGATGGTATTGACGCTACTTTGACGGACCGCTGCCGGCCAGTTTACAGTAATCACCTTTTCTCCTTTGACATGACTATCATCCACAGCAGATGCCACCACAGTCACCGTACCCCCCGATTCCGCAGTAAGCAAGCCTTCAGAAGAAATTGTAGCGGTTCCTGTTCCATTCACAACACTCCATTTCACTGCCGGATAATCAGCCAGTTCAGGCAATACTTCCGCGCTCATCTGCAAGGTGTTGCCCATCGCTACATCAGAAGCATTCTCTGCTCCGGTCACATTGATTAGCTCCACAGGGATATAATCTGTAATGCGTGCCAGATCATCCACACTGACCAATTCGACACTGTCCACATAGGTAACAATATCAAAATTTCCAAGTTGGAATGTAAGCAACTGAACCGTATTCTCCCGGATGTCATCAAAAGTGACATCAAAAATGTACCTGGTTGGCTCATCGGTAATTTCAAAGGTCCAATCCGAAGGGCCTCCTTCCCAGGAGGTCCGGGGATCCGTTGAACTCCCAAATCTGTTCCACTCATTGGACGGATCTTCAAAGTCAACCTGAACTGTTCTGGCTTCATCTGCCCAGATTACGAAACCGAAGGAATATTCAATGTCAGGCAGAGCAGTTAATCCACTCTGACTGAATTGATACTGGTTGGCCGATTCAGTGGCGATGGGAGTACACATAGCAATTCCGCCATACACCTTGGGCAGAGGTGTATTGGCCTCTCCTCCCCAGCCGCCCCATTGAGCGGCGGGACTGCCATCCTTGTCATCAAAATTGGGATTCCTGATCACATTCACCTCGCCCATTGAAACGATCTGGTTGCTGATGGTCACATTGGCACTTGCTTCAACCAGGGTTCCATCCGTTGAAGTAGCGGTCACAGTGACATCACCATCAATGATACCGGTAACCACCCCGTTTTTATCAATGGTGGCTTTTCCGGTTTCATTACTGATGGTCCATGTTAAACTTTTGTTGGAAGCATTTTCCGGAAGAACTGTGGCCTGGATCTGAAGCTTGCCGTTGTTTTCGGTGATCTCACCTCCCACAAGTGTAATTTCTTCAACATAAGCATCTATTACCGCACCATCAAAGGTGAGGATTCCGCAATCGTCCATGTTGCTCCAGGAACCATCAACTTCGCCCACATTGGACCATACTGCAGCCCTGTTCCCAGTATCTCCGGGATCCCTGTCAATGATGACCACATCGAATCCAACCTCTTCAGTCAGGTCAACTCCTTCTCCATCCCTGTCCAGAAGAACCGTAAGGGGGATGAAATACTCCGCGGTATAATTTGGCTCTTCAACCAAAAAGGCATGTGATACACCATTGCCTTCCGTTACAACCGTACCGTCATTGGATCCATCTATAAATGCCGGGGCAAACTGGTAGTGTCCGCTGCCAGCGGTAACAGGTCCCTCACCATCCAACAGGTCGTAATTGACATCAAAATAGAGTTCCGGTTTGTCATACTCCCAGCTGACCGCGTCAGGCACCATATAGTGGGGATAGAACGCATCATCGGTAACCCTGAGGAGAATATAAATGCCATCATAGGTCCACAGGCCCTGCCAGGTTGTTTCTCCGGGTTCTCCAAGAGTAGGGACAACAGGAACATCCAGTGAATCCAGTGTAGGCCGATCGATGTTGTTTTCTGCCTCGGCCTCAGCCCAGACATCATCTACGATCCCGTCAATCACCGGATCAACCGAAGCTTTATTAATCACTGCAGTTTGCCTCTGCGCCAGCGCTCCCGTTACAACCATTCCGCATATAACCAGCAAAGTAAATCTTCTTTTCATCATCTTTCCATTTGGTTAAACATAGTCGGTTAACTGTCTTATTTCACTGGTACAATGTATTAAATTCTTTTGTGAAAGAAAAAGGCTGCCTGCTTTGGCAGACAGCCCGGTGTGGTTGTGATTGCACAACCGCTCCTGTTATCCCCTTCCTCCTTGAGGGAGGGGTGCTCCGTATCTTATAGTGACCTAACTTTACCTGATCCTGATGATGTCGTATTTACCTGGGGATTTCCATGATAATAAACACTTCCGCTTCCTGAGATTCTTGCCTGCAACTCGTCTTTCACAGTAATCCTGCAACTGCCCGATCCACTAATGGCCACCGAGAACTCTTCCACTTCAAAATTTTCAGCCAGGATTTTGCCAGATCCGCTGATTTTAACATCCATTTCTTCACCTGAACCTTTCTCCAGATTTACATTTCCCGAACCGGAGATTTTTACCTCAACCTCTTCGGCATCAAGGGCAGAGAATAATATGGAACCACTTCCCGACACGGCTATCTGCATCTCCTCCGAACTGATGGGCTTGTCTGCTATGAATTTTCCCGAACCTGACATGGAGACCTTTTCAAGCTCTGCGGAAGTGATGTGGATGGTCAGTTTGGACCGCTTCGTTTTCCAATCGTCATACTTCAGCTTCAGATATCCATCCTCCACCTGGGTGATCAAATCCTTCACATCCTGCTGGTTTCCTTCAATCCTTATTTCATGGGTATTGCCTGTTGTATAATAAACATCGGCGCTGATTCCGATACCGATGCCATTAAAGGGCTTCAGATCACGAGTTTCCTGTGCAAACAGACCGGTAAATCCGAATCCGCTGATCATGATAAGTAAAGCAATTGCTGTGGGTTTTGTGCACGGTCTTTTCATTGTTTTTAACTTTGGATGTAACTTTTATTTGAACCAAAGACGATCAAAAGAGCGAAGTGTTACAATTTGGTGATCCCTTCCGGCAAATTCAGATACAGAGTCTGTTTACGGTGATCAATTTTATGAATAAATTCTTCTGCGGCCGGGACCATCAGTTCCTTTCCTGAAAAATCGATAAGCCATACCGGGTTCATTTCATTGGGCAGATATTCAATGACTCTTCCAAGAGGACCCAACTTCTCATCATAAGCCTGGTACCCAACAATCCGGCTGTTCATCTCTTCTTCCCCTGGAGATCCCGTAACATGTCCCGGATCAAGAAATACCTCGCTACCTGAGACCTTCCTGGCTTCTTCGACACTTTCAATGAATTCAAATTTGACAATGGCCTGATCCTTGGTAACCAGATCGGCCGACTCAATAAAAAAAGGAACCCGCTGTCCATTCAGATCGATGAACAACGGGTTACCATCTTTTATATACTTTGCTGCTGCAGGGTCGAGTATGATATGAACTTCTCCCTGGAGTCCATACGGCTTAGAGATTTTCCCGGCATTTATACCACCCTGAACCGTCATTGGGAGAAACTATTCCTCTTTCTTCTTTTCCTCAGCAGGTTTTTCCTCAGCTACAGGCTCCTCTGCAGGAGTCTCTTCAACGGGAGTCTCTTCAACAGATGCCTCTTCAACAGGTGCCTCTTCGGATTCTGCCTCAGCTACAGGCTCCTCTGCAGGAGTCTCTTCAACGGGAGTCTCTTCAACAGGTTCCTCTGCTGCAGGAGTCTTCTCAACGGGATCTGCCTCTGCTACAGGCTCCTCAGCGACTTCTTCCTTAACTTCTTCTTCTACTGCCTCCTCTGCAGGAGCTTTGGCTTTTTCCTCAGCAGCTATAAGCGCTGACCTTTTTTTGGCAATCTCCTGAGCTCTTTCTTCCCTGATTTTTGATTCCGTTTCAAGGCGGGTCTTTTCAAGGTTCTCTTTCGCCGATTTGAGTTTGTCCCTGCCGGTCTGGACTTTCTGCTCTTTCTCAGTCATCCAAGCCTGGAATCTCTTCTCGGCCTCAGCTTCGTCAAAAGCTCCTTTTCTTACACCTTCAAGCAGGTGTTTCTTGTACAATACTCCTTTGTAGGATAAGATAGCTCTACATGTATCGGTAGGTTGAGCGCCTTTCTGCAGCCATTCTAAGGCTTTGTTGAAGTCCAAAACAATGGTAGCAGGATTGGTATTGGGATTATACTGACCCAATGATTCAATAAATTTACCATCACGTGGCGCCCTGCTATCAGCAACTACAATAGAGTAGATCGCCTGGAATTTGCGACCCTGTCTTTGTAATCTGATCTTTGCTGGCATACTCTTTAAATTATTTAATGATTACCTACATTTTTAAGAACCGCAAAGGTAGCATTAATCGGATAATATGCAAAGGATTATATGGAATTCAATGAATTTATGAACATGGGTGAATTGTGGGGCGATTTACCCTAACTTTACTCCCCATGTTCATCATATTTGATACAGAAACCACCGGATTGCCCAAGCGGGACAATGCCCCTATCAATGAGGTAGATAACTGGCCAAGAGTCGTACAAATTGCCTGGCAGGTTCATGATGAATACGGGGCATTGACAGGGCACAACAATCTGCTGATCCGCCCTGATGGTTTTGAGATACCCTATTCAGCTGAAAAGGTTCATGGAATTTCAACGGAAAAAGCAAAATCACAGGGCCTTCCCCTGGAAGAAGCCCTCTCCATTTTTAATGATTCACTGGATCTTGCCCGGGTTCTTGTAGGGCACAACATCAATTTTGATATCAATGCACTTGGCGCCGAGTTTGTGCGAAGTGGCCTTGAAACCAGCTTCCTGGATAAGAAACAGGTATGCACCATGCGTTCCAGCACCGATACCCTGAGACTACCAGGTGGCAGGGGAGGTAAATTCAAACCTCCGAAACTGATGGAGCTTTATAAACACCTGTTTGAGGCACAATTTCAACAAGCCCACAATGCTGCCGCAGATGTGGAAGCCACTGCCATGTGTTTCCTGGAGCTGCTCAGGCTAAAAGTGATTACTCCGGAAAGCCTGGATCTGAGCCCCGAACAATACAGTGGTTTTATTGCACGGCACCCCGGGAAAATCAAACCTTTCGGACTTTCACACACTTCAAACCATGAAGAGCCGGATCTTAAGGAGGAAGCGACCGGAAAGGAGAGCCGGAAAGAGGAACCCTCCGGTGATGATATAGGGTTTTGCCACCTGCATGTCCATACGCAGTATTCAATCCTTGATGGTGCGGCCAGCATTCCCGAATTGCTTAAAAAAGCCATCGACGACGGGATGAGGGCTGTAGCCATTACCGATCACGGAAACATGTTCGGTGTTAAGGAGTTTCATAATGAAGCCACCAAACGGGGTATCAAACCGATCCTGGGATGTGAGGCTTATATAGCACGCCGATCAAGGCTCACAAAGAAAGATAAGAACCTGGATGCCTCAGACCATATTGTCCTGCTGGTCAAAAACGCGACAGGCTACAGAAACCTGACTACCTTGGTTTCTCTGGGGTGGACCGAAGGGTTTTATTACAAACCAAGGATCGACAGGGAACTTCTGGAAAAATACAGCGAAGGAATCATCTGCCTGTCTGCCTGTCTTGGCGGAGAGATCCCCCAGGCCATCATGCACAGGACCATTGAAGATGCGGACAGGATTGTCCTTGCGTACAAAAGAATTTTTGGGGAAGATTTTTACCTTGAGTTGCAGCGGCATCAGACCAATGACCCGGATATGAACAAGCTGGTTTTTGATGACCAGGTATTCGTGAACCGGACCTTGCTGGACCTGGGCAGACGGCACGGTGTCAAATGTGTCGCTTCCAATGATGTGCATTTCGTAAATATGGATGATGCGGAAGCACATGATCACCTGATTTGTCTCAATACAGGCAGGGACCTGGATGATCCCAAGCGGATGCGATACACCATGCAGGAGTGGTTTAAAACCCAGTCGGAGATGGCTGAGATCTTTTCTGATCATCCGGAAGTATTAAGAAATACACTGGAGATTGCCGATAAGGTTGAAGTCTATGAACTGAACTCCAGTCCTGTTATGCCCTTTTTCCCGCTTCCTGAAGGGTTTGATAATGAAGATGATTTCCTGAAACACCTCACCTACGAAGGTGCAAAAATAAGATACGGTTCCATCAAGGAAGAGATCCGTGAGCGCATCGATTTCGAATTGGAAACGATCCAGCGCATGGGTTTCCCCGGCTACTTCCTGATTGTGCAGGACTTTATCTCTGCAGCAAGAAAAATGGGTGTTTCTGTCGGACCGGGAAGGGGTTCGGCTGCCGGATCGGCAGTTGCCTACTGCCTGGGGATCACAGATATTGATCCCATCAAATATGACCTGCTGTTCGAAAGGTTTCTGAACCCGGACCGGATCTCAATGCCTGACATTGATATAGACTTTGATGAGGACGGGCGTGATGAGGTGCTCCGCTGGGTAGTTAAAAAATATGGCCATGAACGGGTGGCCCACATCATCACCTTTGGTACCATGGCGGCAAAAATGGCAATCAGGGATGTGGCCCGGATCCAGAAGCTGCCATTGCCTGAAGCAGACCGCCTGGCCAAACTGGTTCCGGAAAAACCCGGCACCACCCTGACCAGTGCCTATGAGGAGGTACCCGAATTAAAAGCAGAACGTAACTCGGCCAATCCGCTGATTTCAAATACACTGCGAATTGCAGAAAGACTGGAGGGATCTGTCAGGCAGACCGGTCTGCACGCATGCGGCGTGATCATTGGCAGGAATGACCTTACCCAGCATCTTCCGGTATGTAAATCAAAGGACTCTGATTTGCTGGTTACGCAATTTGATGGTCATTTTGTTGAGGATGTGGGCATGCTGAAGATGGATTTCCTGGGACTGAAGACCCTTTCCATCATCAAGGATGCCATTGACAACATTCGTGATTCCAAAGGGATCGAGATTGACATTAATCACCTTCCCATGGATGATGCCGCCACCCTGGATCTTTATTCAAGGGGTGAAACCACCGGATTATTCCAATTTGAGTCTCCCGGGATGAAAAAATACCTGAAGGACTTGAAACCCAATCGTTTTGAGGATCTGATTGCCATGAATGCCCTCTACCGGCCAGGCCCCATGGAATACATCCCCAGTTTTATTAACCGGAAACACGGGAAGGAGAAAATCGAATACGATCTTCCCGAAATGGAAGAATATCTGCGGGATACATACGGGATCACGGTATACCAGGAGCAGGTAATGCTGCTCTCCCGCAAGCTGGCCGGATTCACCAGGGGGGAGGCAGATTCATTGAGAAAAGCCATGGGCAAGAAGATCAAGAAGATGATGGACGAGCTCAGGGTGAAATTCCAGGAGGGCTGTTTGAAAAACGGGATCCCTCAGAAGAAAATTGAAAAGATCTGGACGGATTGGGAAGCTTTTGCACAATATGCTTTCAATAAATCCCACTCCACCTGCTACGCTTACGTCTCGTACCAGACAGCCTATCTGAAGGCCAACCATCCTGCCGAATTTATGGCTGCAGTATTGAGCCGGAACATCACTGATATTAAGAAAATCGGCCAGTTCATGGATGAATGCAGGCGCATGTCCATCCAGGTACTGGGTCCGGATGTGAATGAAAGCAATGTAAGATTTACCGTAAACGACAAAGGTGACATCCGATTTGGTCTGGGTGCCATCAAAGGAGTTGGAGAAAACGCTGTAAGAAGTATCATTGAAGAACGGACAAAAAACGGTCCCTTCAGGGACATTTACGATTTTGTTGAACGAAATGACCTGCACCAGGTAAACCGGAAGAATTTTGAAGGGCTGGTGATCGCAGGCGCACTCGACTGTTTTAAGGATATTTCGAGAAGCCAGTATATGGATACTGTGGAAGAGGAAGAAGCCACTTTCGTGGAACAATTGATCAAATACGGAAACAAGATACAATATGAACGTGACACGCCCCAGCAAAATCTGTTTGGGGAGACCAATGCCATTGCCATCTCAAAACCTGAACCTCCTGACCTGGCCGAATGGGATGATGCCACCAAATGCAAAAGGGAAAAGGAACTGATCGGTATATACCTCACCTCCCACCCGCTGGACAGATATAGGCTGGAGATAGATTCGTTCTGCCCGAACAGCCTGCAAGATTTGAGTGATCTGGAAAAATTCCGTGGCAGGGACGTGACCTTCTGCGGAATGGTAAAGAGTGTCCGTGACGGTGTGGACCAGTGGAGAAATAAGCCCTACCTGCTGGCCCAACTGGAGGACTATACCGATACCTATAACCTGAGGTTGAAGAATGACGACTACGTGAACTTCAGGCAATACTTCAGTCCCGATGTGGCCCTGATGATCCGGGCAACAGTGAATGAATGGAGCCCGAAGAACGAACCTCAGAAAAAGATCTACTCCCTCCGAATTAAAATGATTTACATGCTGGCCGACGTGCGTGAAAAGCTTGTCAGATCGGTGGATATACTTGTGGACATTAATCAGATCAACAGTGATCTTATTGAAAAGATTGAGCGTTATACAGTACAGGAAAACGGCAAGTTGCTTAAGTTCCGTGTTAGTGACCAGGAGAGCCAGATGAAAGTGAACCTTTTCTCCAGGAAAAAACAGGTGGCCCTTACCGATGAATTCATGGATTTTCTGAAGCGAAGCACAGAATTTGAATTCCGTTTCGCGTAACGGTTTTTTTTATAATTTTGACTCAAATTAAATCCAAATAACAATGGCATTAGAAGCAACAGACAGCAATTTTGATGAACTTGTATTGAAAGCAGATAAACCGGTCATCGTTGATTTCTGGGCGGAATGGTGTGGACCGTGCCGCATGGTTGGCCCAATTGTAGAGGAAGTTGGAGTAGATTATAAAGGCAAGGCAGTTGTAGCAAAAGTTGATGTGGACAGCAATCCTGGAATCACTGCCAAATACGGAATCAGAAATATTCCTACCATTCTCTTCTTTAAAAATGGAGATGTGGCTGACAAGCAGGTTGGGGCGGTTCCAAAAAGTACAATCGTCGGCAAGCTTGAAGCACTTCTTTAGAATTTCCTGCCAATTACAAGAATATCATCCAGCTGCGCCAACTCACCCCTCCATTGTTCAATGGTCTGGTCAAGTACATCTCGCTGCTCCTCCATGGACAGATCCTGTATTTCCAGGATGAGTTTTTTCAGGTTTCCGTACTTGAACTTTTTCATGAACTCTCCGCCGAACTGGTCCGCATACCCATCGGAGAACAGGTAAACCGTATCCCCGGACCGAATCTCCAGTCTCTGATTGGTGTATTCCATATCTGTATTGAATGAGGACCGCCCAATGGAAACCTTATCCGCTTTTGTCTCCAGGATTTCACCATTTCTGACCAGGTAAAGCGGATTAAATGCCCCCGCATATTCAAGCGCATTTTCGCCTGGAATATAGCTGGCCAACGCCAGGTCCATCCCGTCCAGAACATCACCGGCATCACTCCGCTTGTGAAGGGTGGAAATCACCTCCCGGTTCAACCGGGTAAGAATCTTCCCCGGTTCCAGGATCCCATATTCACGAACAATTTTTGTAAGCGAATTGTGACCAATTATGGACATAAAAGCACCTGGAACACCATGACCTGTACAATCCACTGCTGAGAAGAACTGCCTTCCGTCCACCTCCTGGAACCAGTAAAAATCACCGCTAACAATATCTTTTGGCTTGAAAAGGATAAAGGTATCCCTGAAGGGTGGTTTTTCCGGCAGGATCGCAAATTGGATCCTTTTGGCATACCTGATGCTATCCGTAATATCTTTGTTCTTCTGCGCCAGTTCCTCCTTCTGTGCCACAACTGTTGCGGTGCGTTCCCTGACTTTCTCTTCCAGAACGGCATTTTCTCTTCGCAGCGCTTTTTCCCTGATCTTGATATAGGTGAAAACAACCATTCCAAAGGCGAAGATCACCGACAGGATGAAATACCAGGTCAGATAGATGGGTGGCCTGATCTCAAACTGGAAGGAGACCGGTTCCTCATTCCAGACTCCTTCGCTGTTTCTCGCTTTTACAAGAAATGTGTATTTGCCAAAACGCAAAGCAGGATAGGTGACCCGGGTTTGCGCATCAGGGGCCCGCCAGTCCAGATCTACCCCCTGAAGCATGATCTGGTAAAGAACCGCATCCGGATTTAAAGTGATACAACGGTATTCAAAAATGATCGAATTCTGTTTGTGGGACAAAGGTTGATCCCAGTTCAGCGGAAAAGACTCATGATTTACCTCGAAACCTGTAATATGGATCTGGGGTTCGGTAGTCCTGACACCTTCTTCAGACGGTGCAAACCGTGTCACCCCTTCCACAGTTCCAAACCATACATATCCGTCATGGTCCACCAATGTGGCATCGGGTTTGGTTTCAATCCCCACAAATCCACTGCTTGGTGTAAACGCATAAAGCTTCTCTTCACCTGGAACAAAGGTGTTGAGTCCCTTATTGGTCCCGATATAAACGTTGTTGAACCTGTCGCAGCTCAACAGGTTGATCAGGTTGGCCAAAAGCCCGTCTTCCACGGAAAGTGTCCGGATAACTTTTTGTTGCTCCGGACCATAGATCAGGACTCCCCTTCCTTCAGTCCCTATCCAAATATTCCCGTTTAAATCCTCTGTAAAGCACTTGGGTGTGAAATCAAACCCCAAATCAGGCTTGATAATGGTATCCCCTTCAATGAGTGAAATTCCTTTACCCGCAGATCCTACCCAAATCCTGTTCTTTGAATCTGCATACAAGGCGGAAATCTCATTCCCCCGCAGGCCTTTCTCCTGAGACAGCCTTTCGACGTGCCGTTTGTCAATTTCAAAATAGACAAGACCTTCCAGGGTCCCCACCCACAGATTGTTCTCCCCGTCAATATCCATCCCCAAGACCTGCAGATTCTTTATGTTGTTGTTGATCAGCGGATCAAAAAGGTATCTGCCGAAACTGTCGTAACTGTAAACACCATCCTTCTCCGAACCAATCCAGATGGTGCCACTTTGGTCTTCCTTTAAATAGGTAACACGGCTCCCTTTCAATTGATGAAAATCCCTGAACTCCCCCCCCTGTGATATATTGCTGAGCACGGAGATCCCTTCGTTGGTCCCGAACCAGTACTCTCCATTTCCTGTCTGAAGAATAGACCATACCTGTGCGTCGATCAGACCATCTGATTCAAAATAGGAAATGAAGTAATCACCTTTATACACGCACAGGCCATTCTCATGGGTTCCGATCAGTATATTCTTCTCCCTGTCCTCCATAATCGTCCAGATCTTCTGTCCGGGAAGCCCGTTTTCAGGTCTGAAAAGCTTCGGTGGATCATCTTCGTGTAAGCTGATCATTCCCCCGCCCCAGGTTCCAGCCCAGATATTTCCATTTGAGTCCTCATACAGGGTGCTTACCCAGTTGGAACTCAGCCCAGATTCGATCAGATCAAACATCTGAGCCTCACCCTTCTCAGGATCGTACCGGTAAAGCCCACCGTTATATTTTCCAAACCAGGTATGTCCGTAGGAATCTACCAGAACGCAGGTAGTATTGTAGTATTGGGGAATTCCGTTCAGGATTACGTTGTCAAATTTTGTACTGTCCCTGTTGTATACCTTTACATTCAGATCAGTAACGAAATAGATGGCCCCTGACGGATCCACATATCCTCCAAATACCCGGTCCGAAATTTCATTCCCGGTATATTGCCTGAACTTCAGATTACCGGCACTTTCAGAAGGATTAACCAATTCGATTACACCGGAAGCCTCTGTGGTAAACCAAATGTGCCCGGCTGTATCCTCAACAATGGAAGTCACGTTGGAACTGATCTGGCTGTCCAGACTACCCACCACTTCAAACGCCTTCCCTGTGAACCTTGAAACTCCGCCCCCCGTATGTCCGAACCAGATTTGACCGCTCCTGTCCTCACAAATGGCTCGGACTCCGTTCTCGGAAAGTCCATTGCTGCTGGAATAATTAATAAAAGCAGAGCCGTCGAAACTTGAAACCCCTGCCTGGGTTCCCAGCCAGTACACATCGTTCCTGTCCTGGATGACCTTGTAAACCGTTGATTGTGCCAGTCCTTCCGATATGGAAAACTGTTTGAAAAACAGCTGTTGACCCTGGAGCGGAATGGCCATGAGCAGTAAGCCATAAAAAACAATTCGTCCCCCCAAAGGAAGACGAATTGATCTTTCAACCCTATGTCTGAACATACTAATAAGATTTCGGGATAAAGAAGAAGGTGCCATCTTCATCTTCAAGTCCGGCAATCTTCCCGAACTGTGGCTTCTGCTGATTGCTATTCACAACTGCCGAAGTCACTTTCAGAACAATGCTCTCAATGGGAACACAGGCATCCGGACTGTTTGCCAGCACATTGGCAAAAGTCCTGGTAAACTGACTGTCGTCCACCGCAAGTTCATAACCCGCAGAAGAGAAAACCTGTGAAGATTTAAACCTGGTGGCTTCCCAGTCATTGCAATCCCTAACCACAGGTTCCGACCGCATGGCCTGG
This sequence comes from uncultured Bacteroides sp., assembly GCA_964453785.1. GTDB lineage: Bacteria > Bacteroidota > Bacteroidia > Bacteroidales. The sequence goes on along the minus strand of CAYVRK010000006.1, from coordinate 30,181 downwards.
TAGAAACTTGCACCGGATTCGCAGGCGTCGGTAATTACCAGGGTGTGATTCACAAAATCGGGATACGATTGCATGGAGGCTTTCAACGCATTCACATTGAAATAGGTAAATTCATCATCGCGGTTTGCGTCCGTGGGAATCCAGTAGCCCGTTTCATTGATATATTTTCCGTGACCCGCATACCAGACCAAAATGGAATTGACCCTGTTGCTTCTGATCAGGTCCCTCAGTTCGATGGCAAAAAATCTTTCCATGTCCTGTTTGGTCATGTCTTTCTTGTGAATAAAGTTGTGCACCTGGTACTTTGCAAGAGCCCTTTTCATGAGGGTAATATCTTTTGTCGGGCCGTCAAGGCTGGCAAATGTCTCATAATTGGAATTCTCAATAAAAACAACCCATGTTTTACCCATGGGATTGTCCCCGAACGCCTGTGCATCCCTGTTCAGTGTAAATTCTGTTTCGGATACGTTGCCGAACAAATCCTCAACCTGAACGGTTATCTTCGTCTTGTTCTCAATCCGGATCATGGCTGAGAATGAAGGATTGATGTCACTGGGGATATAGCTGGCAGATACGCTATCAATAAAAATGTGCTTGATGGTGCTTTCATCTGCGATCCTCCCCTCAAGGTAGATCACAGGCTCGTCATTATCCAGGTAGAGGATATTGTTTTCCGATCCGTAAGGGGCAATGATCTGAACCACCGGGGGATCTACCTCGGTTCGTCTGACAGTAAAAATCGCAGTTTCCGAATTGTCATAGACATCTGTAACTTGCACTGTGATCTGATCCGACTCCCTTACATTGACACTGGCCAGAAACTCGTAACCATCCTCTTTCTTCTCAACAGGCACAGTGAAGCCGTTTACCTGAAGAGATTTTATGCCGCTTTGATCAGAAATAAGGCCGGTTACTGCGATCACCTGGGTACCCCTTGGAATATCGACACTGTTACTGGCATTTGAAAGAGGGTCAATAAGCTTGACCGTCGGCTTCTCCTCTTCCCTGTTCAGTTCGAACATCCGCTTGGTGGCCTCTTCGTGCAAACGTTGTGCAGTGCCATCATATTTGGACATGGCCAGCAGTTTTTCATAGTCTGCAATCGCCTTCTCATAATCCCGGATCTGCTCATATGCCCCGGCTCGTTTATAATATACTTCCGCAAGTTCCTTGTCCAGTTCAGTCACCTTTGTGTAATCGATGATTGCAAAAGCCCCCTGATTCAGAATGGAATAATAGTCTCCCCTCAATAAAAAAATATCCTTTTCATTGGGATACTCGATGGATGCAATGGAAAGCACTTCAATGGCCTTGGGGTAGTTTTGCTGCGCAGCCAGGATCTTGCTTTGAAGAAGCAATCCCTTCAGATGGGTGGGTTCAAGCTGAAGTACCTCCAATACTGATTTGTAAGCGGCACTGTAATTTTCTTCTTTGTAAAGCAGGTTGGCAAGTGCAAAATGGACTTCTACTACCTTCCGGTTTTCTCCAATGGACTGCATATATGCAGCTTCAGCCTCCTGGACCATACCCAGCTTCTCATAAACCTTGCCAAGGTTGTAATATCCTTTTTCATCTTCCTTAATTTTCAGGCACTTACGACAATCAGCGAGAGCATCCTGGTAATGTTCCAATTCAATCAAAACCACGGACCTTTCCTGGTAGGCTTCGAGAAAGTTATTCTTCATTTCCACGGCCTTATTCAACCTGTCCAGGGCTACTTCATTTTTTCCCTGGAGATGGTATGCCGTCCCTGCATAATAGTACAACCCGGCATCCTTTTCATTAAACACAATGGCCCGGTCGAAATCCACCCCCGCTTTTACATAATCCTTCTGGTTTATATATGCGATGGCCCTCTGGATATAAGCCTTTTCATTATCGGGTTCAAGTTCAATGGCATTTGTAAACTGTACAATCGCATCCTTGTAATTCATTTTTTTCGCAAACTCCTCCCCGGCCTTAAAATACTGTTTCGCCGACTGGGCCTGCAAAAGCAGGGTCCCAAAAAGCGGCAACAGGATCAATATACTTGCTATCCTTTTCATGAACGTACAGTTTTCTTAGTTTACGTGTTCCCCTCTTATATGTTACTTAAAGTGTTACATTTTAGACAAATATAAAAATTCTGACCATGAATGAAACAGTTTCCTCAATGAACAGCCGGGTTGTAATTCAAAAATATCTCCAGAGATGTTTCATTGAAACCCAATTTCTCAACCGGGTCACCCCATAAAAACGGAGCTATGACCCCCTGGCTGAAGGAAACCTTTCCTGTAAATACACGAGCCTCATCCCAGAGTCCGGACTTAATAAAAGAGTTAAGCAGTTCTGCCCCTCCCTCCACCAGAACGGACATTATCTGCTGATCAAAAAGTCCCTCCATCAGATCTTCCAGATCATAGGAAGGATCCACATGGATGCTACGTGTCCTTCCTGAATATTTTCCCTGAACCCCTGTAAACACAAGGGTCTCCTGTGAACCATCCAGAATATTTGCATCTCCAGGTAATCTTCCGTTTCTGTCCAGGGTGATCCTTACCGGCTGGTCACCGGTCCACCTCCTGATATTCAAGCTCGGATTGTCAGTAATCACCGTATTGGTCCCAACCATAATGGCAGACTCTTCTGACCTCCATTTGTGAACCAGCGTCCTGCTCACATCATCTGTGATCCAGTTGGTCCCCACCGGATCCCCTGGTTCCCTGACCAGGTCCAGGTATCCATCCTGCGTCTTCGCCCATTTCATGATCACATAGGGCCTCTTTTTCTCATGAAAGTGGAAGAACCTCCGGTTCAACCGGTATCCCTCCTCTGCAAGGCAACCTCTGTGCACTTCCACGCCTGCCTCCTCCATCAGACGGATTCCCAGCCCGTTGACACTGGGAAAAGGATCCAGATTGGAGATTACCACCCTCCGGATTTTCTTCTGCATGATCAGCAGGGAGCAGGGCGGTGTTTTGCCCTGATGAGCACAAGGCTCAAGGTTGCAATAGAGGGTTGATTCGGGAAGCAGCGACTGATCTTTGACTGCACGAATGGCATTTACTTCTGCATGCGGACCACCGAATTCGTGGTGATACCCTTCACCGATTATCCTGTCATGATGCACAATGACACTCCCAACGAGCGGATTGGTCCGGGTCAGGCCCAATCCCTTTCGCGCCAGTTCAAAACAGCGCATCATGTATATTTTATCTTTCTCTGTCAACCGGATGATCCTTTATTGCTATTTTTGAATATGCTCCAAAACCATGCCACAATCAGAGATATCAAAATGCATCTTCATCGTGAGATCTCTGCTCTTTATCCTGAAGGTGAAACTTCTTCAATGATTCAGATCATCCTGGAGCATTGCGGATTTCCATCCCCGGATTACCTGCTTGAACCACTCAGGGAACCGGGATCTGAAATCATCGGGCAAATTAATGAAATTGTATACGATATTCACACCCACAGACCCATCCAGTACATTCTTGGGTATTCAATATTCTGTGGATTGAAAATACATGTAAAAGAGAACATATTGATCCCGAGGCCCGAAACAGAAGAAATGATCTACCTGATTGTTGCCAACACCAAAAGAAAAGTCACCTCCATTCTTGATCTTGGAACAGGATCGGGGTGCATCGCCCTGGCTTTGAAAAAACAGTATCCCCTGGCATCTGTGACCGGTCTGGATTTGAGCGCACCTGCCCTGGATCTTGCTGCAGAGAACGGAGCTGCCCACACGCTTGATGTGGAGTGGATCCAGGCTGATATGCTTGATTCATCCATTGTTGGAACACTTGATCAATTCGACCTTGTTGTAAGCAATCCTCCCTATGTGCTCGAAGAGGAGAAGGAGTTCATGGACAGGAATGTTCTGGAGTTTGAGCCCCAGGAAGCCCTTTTTGTGGAAAGCCACGATCCGCTGAAATACTACCGGAGCATCGCTTCAATTGCCAGATCAACCCTGTCGGAAGAGGGGGAACTGTGGGTGGAAATTAATGAGCGTTTCGGAACTGAAACAGCTCAGGTACTTGAGTTGGCAGGATTATCAGAGATTGTTATTTATAAAGATATCCATGGAAAAGAACGTTTCATCCAGGCCAGAAGGTGACAAAACAGATTACAGGGCAGCACTCCATAGAGCCGCAACCCTGTGCAGCCGGCAGGAGCAGTGCTCCAGCCATATCCTTGACAAACTCAGGGAGTGGAAGGTAAGTGACAGTGATTCTGAAAAAGTGATCGGGGTGCTGAAAGAGGAAAAGTTCCTGGATGATTCCCGTTTTGCAGGATTCTATGCAAAGGATAAATTCCGGTTGAACGGGTGGGGAAAGGTCAAGATTACCCACATGCTGAGACAAAAACATATCAGCGAGGAGGTGATTGATCAGGCCCTCGCACAGATTGATGATGGGGCTTATTATACTACCTGCCTGGAACTGATCAGGGCCAAATCAGCCTCCCTGAATGATAAAAACCCATATTCGCGGAAAGGCAAGCTTTACCGCTTTGCTGCCGGGCGTGGATTCGAACCCGAGCTGATCCATAAGACATTGAATGAGATAGAAAAGGAATGGTGACCAGGTCCCATATCTTTTCTATCTTTGAATGAAATATTCCGAGAATGATTACATCCGATCAGATCAAAGACCTCAGTGAGCGCCTGGTTGCGTTAAGGAGGCATCTTTGACGTGGATGGCAAAACCATCCAGATAGAAGAAGAACAGCAACTTACCAACGATCCCGAGTTCTGGAACGATCCCAAGTCTGCAGAAGAACAACTGAGAAAAATCGCCCGGCTAAAAGACTGGGTCGATGGGTACCGGAGTGTGGAAACCGCCCTGGAGGACCTGAATGTGCTGACCGAATTCCTGGAGGCCGGAGAAGCCACCGAAGCAGAGGTGGAAACACAACTGTCTATGGCTCTCTCACTGACCGAAGAACTCGAGTTGAAGAATATGCTTCGTAACGAAGAGGACAGCCTGGGGGCCATACTGAAAATCAACTCCGGTGCGGGGGGGACCGAAAGCCAGGACTGGGCCGAAATGCTCATGCGCATGTACCTCCGCTATGGTGAAAAGCACAACTACAAGATCAAAGAGATCCATATGGTGCAGGGTGACGAGGCTGGCATAAAATCGGTTACGCTCGAGTTTACAGGAGATTACGCGTATGGATTCCTTAAGAGTGAATCAGGGGTTCACCGCCTGGTCCGGCTTTCACCCTATGACTCCAACAACCGGCGGCACACCTCTTTTGCCTCGGTATACGTCACCCCGGTTATCGATGAGACCATTGAAATCGTGGTGAATCCTGCTGACATCGAATGGGACACATTCCGTTCGGGCGGCGCGGGAGGTCAGAACGTGAACAAGGTAGAAACCGGCGTCCGTGTTCGCCACCTGCCCACCGGAATCACAGTGGACAATACCGAAACCAGATCCCAGCTGAAAAACAGGGAAAATGCCATGCGGATCCTGAAGTCACACCTCTACGAGATTGAGCTACAGAAGAAAAGGGAGAAACAGGCCGAGGTGGAAGGGAACAAGATGAAGATCGAATGGGGATCACAGATCCGGAACTATGTGCTTCATCCCTATAAGCTGATAAAAGACCTTCGCACCAATACCGAGACAAGCAATATCCAGGCGGTACTGGATGGTGATCTGGATCCCTTCATCAAAGCCTTTCTGATGGAGTTCGGGGGAAAGTAAAATCCGTCACAGTCAGTATAACTTTTACTTCATCTACGGGAAATCCATCCTGATCGTTCAGATGGAACCATTAAAAAGCATTGCCGATTTTGGTTGGTTTCTCCTGTTATACATTTCACACAAATATTACGAATTAACACATACTACACCTAATTATGTGTTTTTTGTTATCTTTTTATTTGTTTTTATTATAATTTTATATATTTGATACCTGTTTTGTAATAAACTGTAACAAATATTAGCGATTATGTGTGGATTTTCTGTATATACCGGTGGAGATAAAATGCTGCGGCTCAGTGTAGTCAGCGAATTTCAAAAAATTAAATACCGCGGACCCGATAATTCGGTGGCAGTAGATTTTGGTGATAAAGGATGGATGGGATTTCATCGCCTGAAGATCATTGATACTTCTGATGACGGGAACCAGCCCCTGATCCACAATTCCCTTCACCTGGTCGCCAACGGAGAGGTCTACAACTACCGGTCCCTGATGGATGCCTACAGCAGCAGCTACACATTTCAATCAGAAAGCGACTGTGAAGTGATCATTCCCATGTTTCTTGAACTGGGTATGGAAGAAACAGCAAGGAGACTGGACGCCGAGTTTGTTTGTGTATTGTACGATGCTGAAGTGGACAAATATTATGCCGCCAGGGACCCGGTTGGGATCCGTCCCATGTTTTACGGATATGCTTCAGATGGTAAAATCATGTTTGCCAGTGAAATGAAGGCACTTAGTACGCTTTGTGAAGTGGTCAAACCATTTCCTCCGGGACACATATACGACGGTGAGAATTTTATATGCTACAGGGATATTTCAGCGGTGGACCAGTTCGTTGACCACGAAATGGAGGAGGTGTTTCAACACATCAACCAACTGTTAGTCAAAGGGGTTGAAAAGCGTCTTCATGCAGATGTGCCCGTAGGGTTTCTCCTCAGTGGCGGTCTCGATTCCAGCCTGGTGTGTGCCATTGCTGCCAGGATGATGGATAAGCCCATTCGCACCTTTTCGGTGGGTATCAATAAAGATCCCATCGATGCCAAATATGCCCGTATTGTAGCTGAATACCTGGGCGCGGATCATACCGAGGTTCTCTTTTCCCGTCAGGATATTTTCGATACCCTGAGTACCCTGATCTACAATATTGAAACATATGATATCACAACCATCCGGGCCTCCATCGGGATGTATCTCGTGAGCAAGTACGTCAGCGAGAATACCGATATCAAGGTACTGATGACCGGTGAAATCAGTGATGAGATCTTCGGGTACAAGTACACCGATTTTGCTCCCTCACCTGCTGCTTTCCAACAGGAGGCAGAAAAACGGTTGAGAGAGATTTATATGTATGATGTACTGAGGGCCGATCGCAGCATCTCTTCCAACGGGCTGGAAGCCAGGGTTCCCTTTGGCGATCTTGATTTTGTACAATATGTAATGAGTATTCCCCCCGAAAAGAAGATGAATTTCACAGGGATTGGAAAATACATTCTGCGGAAAGCATTTGAAGGAGACTACCTCCCCCATGATATTCTCTACAGGGAGAAAGCAGCATTTTCCGATGCTGTAGGGCACAGCATGGTGGACTACCTGAAAGCTTATGCGGAAGAGGTTTACAGCGATGAGGATTTGATGGATGGACAGTTGAAATACGGTCATGCCACACCCATCTCCAAAGAGTCGCTTATGTACAGGGAGATCTTTGAATCTCATTTTCCGGGAGCTTCGAAAACCGTGGTCGATTTCTGGATGCCCAACAAGGAGTGGGAGAACTGTGATGTGAATGATCCCAGTGCCAGGGTACTGCCCAACTACGGGAAAAGCGGAGAATAAGCCTGGATAGCAAATAGGTTGAACAGAGGCCGCCTCAAAAGGGCGGTCTTTTTATTTTTTCGATTTTTCTTGACAATTGAATACTTTTACATTATATTTGTACGATATATGTCATATATTACTTATTTCGTATATTAATGAAAATAGTGTCTAATCCAAAAAGAATCCAGATCATGGTCACCGGAAAGGAGTTCTTCTGGAAATTTGGCTTCAAAAGGGTGACCATCGGGGAGATCTGCAAGGCAGCCGGGGTAAGTAAGATGACTTTCTATAAATTCTTCCCCAACAAACTGGAACTGGCCAAAACCATACTGGATGCAGTATTCGATGAGGTTATTCTGAAGATCAGGCAACTATCGAAGGAGCATGAATCCCCAGCTATCACACTAAAAAAGATCCTCCTGCTTAAATCGGAAGGTACCCGCGGAATTAGTGAAGAATTTATCAAGGACCTCTATGCCAATCCTGAGGCGGGTCTGAAATCTTACCTGGAGGCAAAGACCACCGAAACGTTCGCTGAAATCGTTCTTTTATATGAAACTGGAAAAGAGGACGGCTGGATCAGAAAGGATCTGAACCTCCCCTTCTTTCTGATCCTCATGAGAAAAACAATCCCCCTTCTTTCAGAAGATGAGATGTTACACTATTTCAGCTCTTCGCAAGAGCTGATTATGGAGATTACCAATCTGTTTGTATACGGAATTTCACCACACGAATAAAGTGATGTATACCTTCAGATCCATCCTGTTTTTCTGCATTGCATTGGAGCTCAGTGGAAACCTGACAGCCCAGGACAGCCTGATGTTTAAAGGACAGTTTTCGGCATGGATGCTTTATAACGGCGGACTGGATCTGCCGGTCTACATGGGTGGCAGGTATATCCCCCAGTTTAATTACGAAATCAAACTTCAAAACGATCAGCTTATCGATTTTGAGGCTTCAGCCAACATCAACGGAAATTTTGGTTTTTACCCCTTCGATACCCTCAGTGCGGATGGAATCATCAAACCCTACCGGATATGGGGACGCTACTCTTCCCCTCAATTTGAGGTGAGGGTGGGATTGCAAAAAATCAACTTTGGTTCGGCGCATCTGATCAGGCCGCTTATGTGGTTTGATGAGGTGGATCCACGCGATCCTCTGGGCCTTACCGATGGTGTCTGGGGTGTTCTGGCCAGATACTACTTTCTGAACAATGCAAACGCCTGGTTATGGTGCCTCTATGGAAACAAGAATCCCCGGGGGTGGGACAACGCCGGAACGAACAATGATATTCCTGAGTTCGGAGGAAGGTTTCAATCGCCCGTTCCTTCAGGTGAAGCAGCCATTTCCTATCATCACCGGGTTTCGGATACAAGGGGGGTGAACCCGGCCATCCCGGAGTATGCCAAAGTGCAGGAAAACAGGATCGGATTTGATATAAGGCTCGATCTGGTGGTGGGTGCCTGGCTGGAAGGATCCTGGGTTGGCAACAGTGAAAATCTGGACATGTTTACCAACCAGGAGACATTCAGTGCCGGGGCAGATTATACGTTCGGAGTTGGAAATGGGATCTATATGATATTCGAACAACTGCTGGCATCATTTGATGAGAAGGCTTTCGCTTTCGAAAATACCACTACCTTTTCCCTGCTCTCCCTCTCCTACCCCCTGGGCCTGTTCAGTAATATCCAGGGTATCGTATACTACGACTGGGACAACAGCAATCTCTATAATTTTATCAACCTGCAGAGGGACTTCAGATATTTCTCCCTCTACCTGATGGGATACTGGAATCCGCAGGATTACAGAATACCCACCCAGAAAATTGAACAAAACCTTTACGCCGGAAGGGGCATTCAAATCATGTTTGTATTGAATCATTAAAACAACATACAATGGAAAATTCCACAATTATCAAGATTGAAAAGCTGATCAAACGTTTCCCTGTCGGGAAGAGTCATTTCACAGCGCTCAACGACGTCAATTTAAGTGTTGGACGTGGTGAATTCCTGGGTCTGGTGGGGCCCAGCGGGTCAGGAAAAACCACCTTGCTCAATATTATTGGTTCGCTTGACACCCCCACCGAAGGAGTAGTTACCGTTCTGGACAGATCCATCGCTGCATTAAGTCACAAGCAATCGTCCCAACTCAGGAACAGGCACATCGGGTTTATTTTTCAAACCTACAATCTGTTGCCGGTGTATACGGTTTATGAGAATGTGGAATTTGCATTGTTGTTGCAGAAACTTTCTGCCTCCGCAAGGAAAAAAGCAGTGATGGATGCATTGGAATGGGTGGGTTTGACCGATAAGATCAAATCAAAGCCCTCCATGCTGTCGGGAGGTGAGTGCCAGCGTGTGGCCATAGCCCGGTCGATGGTAAAAAGGCCCGAAATCGTCCTGGCCGATGAACCTACTGCCAACCTGGATTCCAAAAACTCTCATCACATCCTTCAGACCATGAAGAATCTGAACAAGGAACTGAATACCACTTTTATATTTGCCACCCACGACGAAAAGGTGATGAAGTACCTGAAAAGGAAAGTCTCTCTTGAAGATGGAAAAGTCGTAAAGGACGAAATAATAAAGAATTCAAAAAACTGATATCATGCTCTCATTAAAACTTGCATTTAAAAATTTATTGGGTGCAGGTCTAAGGACCTGGCTCAACGTCCTGGCCCTCTCTTTTGCCTTTGTCCTGATTATTTTCTATAATGGTTTGATCGATGGATGGAACAGGCAGGGCAGCAGGGATACCAAAGAATGGGAAACCGGAATGGGACAATTCTGGCATCCGGCATATGACCGTTTCGATCCATATACCATTGAGGATTCCCACCAACCGCTCTCCAAAGAGGTACTGGCAGAAATAGAGAATAAGAATCTTACGCCCGTTCTGGTGGCCCAGGCAACAGCATACCCCCAGGGCAGATCCATAAGCATAACACTCCGGGGTGTTGATCCGGAACAGACCATTTTAAAACTGCCTACGGCCGATCTGCCCTCATCCAATGGTACCGATTATGCCATCATAGGTAAAAGCATGGCCAAATCTGCCAACCTGAGCGTTGGAGACAACCTGCTGGTAAGGTGGCGCGATAAGAATGGCACCTTTGATGCCCGGGAGATTCAGATTGCATCCATATTTAAATGTAACGTTCCTGCTGTGGACAAAGGTCAGGTTTACATGTCCCTGCATTCGCTGCAGGAACTGCTGGGAATGGAGAATGAGGCTACCCTGCTGGTAACCGGAGAGGGGTTTGAAATGCGGGAATTGAATGGATGGAGTTTTAAAGATAACGATTTCCTGCTGGCGGATATGAAGAAAATCATCCAGTCAAAAAAAGCCGGTGGTTCCATTTTGCAGGGACTGCTGCTGATCATTGCGCTGATTGCCATTTTTGATACCCAGGTTCTCTCCATCTTCCGCAGACAGAAGGAGATAGGGACCTATATTGCCCTGGGGCTTACAAGGGCCCAGGTGGTGGGTATCTTTACCGTGGAGGGCGGGGCACACAGCATCCTGGCCATCCTCCTGGGGTCTGCCTATGGTATTCCAATTCTGCTATGGCTGAATAAGACAGGTTTCAATATGAGCTATGCGGAGGACCTGAACTTTGATCTGCCCATTGCTGAATCGCTTTACCCCTATTACAGCCTCAGGCTGGTAGTGATCACCATCCTCATTGTGGTAATCTCAGCTACCATTGTCAGTTACTTGCCTGCGCGCAAGATTTCTAAAATGAAACCCACAGAAGCATTAAAAGGAAAATTACAATGATACGATTTCTATTTAAAGGGATATTAAGGGACAGAAGCCGAAGCCTGCTGCCGGCAATTGTTGTGGCCCTTGGCGTTTTTCTGACCGTATTCATGAGTGGCTTTTTTAAAGGCATCATGACCGATATGATCGATATGACTGCCAGATTTTCGACAGGTCATGTAAAGGTTACCACCCGAGCCTATGCAGAAAATGCCGACCAGGTGCCTATTGATCTGGCACTGTTTGGTGTCTCCGAATTAAAAAAGCAACTCCAGGCTGAATACCCAGATCTGGAGTGGACGGAAAGAATTCTATCGGGTGGATTACTGGATGTTCCTGATGAAAACGGGGAGACGCGGGGTCAGGGTCCGGCCATGGCCACAGCCATTGATCTTCTTTCCCCGGGAAGCAAGGAGGCGAAGCGAATGAACATTCAAAATTCCATTGTTAAGGGAAGTATGCCACAACAACCCGGGGAAGCACTGATCAGTGATGACTTTGCAGAGAAATTCGGTGTTTCTGTGGGTGATAATGTGACCCTTTTCGGATCCACCATGAATGGAAGCATGATGTTCAAGACATTTAAAGTCAGCGGAACTCTGAGGTTTGGCAACGGGGCACTCGACAGGGGTGCAATCTTTATGGATATAAAGGATGCTCAACTGGCTTTTGACATGGAGGATGCAGCCAGTGAGATCCTGGGTTTTTATATCAAACATCCCTACGATGATCCGGCAGCCCAATCCCTGGCCAATTCATTCAATGCCAAATATAGCGATGAGCAAGATGAATTTTCACCCATAATGACCAGGCTTGCCGAAGAGGCAGGGATGGCTGATTATCTGAGTATCGCAGAGAATATGGTGGGCATCATGGTATTTATTTTCATTATTGCCATGTCCATCGTTCTGTGGAATACCGGCCTCCTCGGGGGGCTGCGCCGTTACAGTGAATTTGGGATACGTCTGGCCCTGGGAGAAGAAAAAAAGCATATTTACAGCACAACAATATATGAGGCCATCCTGATCGGGATCATTGGCTCGTTTGTGGGAACAATTCTCGGTCTGGCACTTACCTACAGGTTACAAACCCATGGCTGGGATTTTTCTGCCCTCACCGGTAACATTGGAATGATGATGCCCTCCGTTTTCAGGGCACAGGTAACCCCCTCCTTGTATATCGTCGGTTTCATTCCCGGAGTAGTTGCCATGGTTCTGGGGAATGCCCTGGCGGGGTTTGCCATTTACAAAAGAAAAACTGCTCAGTTGTTCAAGGAGCTGGAAGTATAATAGTACTAAGTACTTAGTGCATGGTACTCAGTAAAATAAAAAAGAAAAATGATGAAAACAGGAATATATGCCGTGGTCATGCTTTCAGTAAGCCTGTCCCTGGCGGCACAGGATGCCAGGGAGATACTGGAGACGGTCGACAAAAACATGTCATCGGAAAACAGAATATTCGAATCTGATATGATCATCCATGGACGGCGATCATCCCGGACCATTGGTTCAAAGTCCTATTCGGTGGGTACCAAGCAGTCCTTTACCGAATACCTCTCCCCTGCACGCGAGCAGGGCACCAAGATGCTCAAGCTGGAAAATCAGCTGTGGATCTATTCACCATCGACCGACCGGATCATCCAGATCTCAGGCCATATGTTGCGACAGTCGGTCATGGGTTCCGACCTGTCCTATGAAGATATGATGGATGACCGGAAACTCACAGAGGTGTATGACGCTTCCCTTGCCGGACATGAGGAAATTGACGGCAGGGACACCTATGTGCTGGACCTGGTTGCAAACGTGGATGACATAGCCTATCATTCACAGAAGATGTGGGTGGATAGTGAACGTTTTGTTCCCCTGAAACAGGAGATGTTTGCCAAAAGCGGTCAGCTGCTGAAGCGTACTACGTTCTCAGATGTCCAGAAGGTTCAGGGCCGCTGGTTTCCTATGTCCATGGTCTATAAGGATATGCTCAAGGATGGTGAGGGTACCGAATTCCGGATAAGCAGTGCCAGGTTTGATCAAAAGATCCCCGACTATATCTTCACAAAAGCTGCCCTGAAGCAATAGGCCGGTTCTTATCTGAAGAAAAGAGCAATGCTCACCGAAAACAGGATAAGCAGCAATGAGGCTCCGTAATAGAAAAGTGATGCTTTGAACTTCCGTACTGCATTCTTCGACTTTCTAATATAGAGGCGGCCCAATTGTGTAAGGAAAAGAGCAAAGATCATCAGAGCGATATGTTCGATGGCCCAGAACCTGAGAGAAGCGTCATTCTCAGTATTGGGTACTTCCCAAAATGGTCCCTCCAATGAAGTCCGGAGCGTAAAATAGATGATGAATCCAAGGATCAGTTGAAAATAGAGGGCGATGTTGAAAATCAATGAGACGCCTTCATCCACCCTGGAATATGGCCTTTTCTTTTTCCAGCCCTGTGCGGAAAGCACTGCAGTAAAGATTCCCGCCAGCAGGGTAATGCTGCTGATGATGATGTGGATTTTAAAGGTAAATGTATAGAGCATGTACTTTCTTTCAAAACATAAAAATACAAAACCTTGCGATCCCCTGAAAACCGAAAGCCACCCGGCAGTCTAACTCCTGGTGGCTTCTGGAAATCTTATTAGCTATGTATGCTTCAAAAGTAAAACAACAATCTGAAGACATTCTGAAGACATTAAAAAGAATAAACCAGGGTAAAAACATGCTGTTCTTTTTTGTATGCATATTCAAGAAGAAACCCATACGATTCACAAATCTTTTTCACCAGGGATAAACCCAAACCCAGACCTTTCCCCTTTCCGTGATCCCTGATAAATCTCCGGAATAAGTCTTCTTCTGCGAATGGCAAAGGAGCTCCGTCGTTCCGGATAATCAGCCGGTCAGGCCCGGTTTCCACGGCAATGGATCCACCTTCCCTATTATGTACAATGGCATTTTTAAGCAGGTTGGTCACCAGTATATCCGCAAGACCCGGATCCATTTGTATTTTATTTGCCACTCCCGAATAGGTTTTTTTCAATTCAATACCCCGCAATTCAACCAGTTCCTGTAACATTTCAATGTGCTTGTCCAGCAATCGGGCCAGATCAATCTCCCTGACGCCCGTAAATTGCCTGTTCTCAATCCGGGTTATCAGTGTAAGGGTCGAATTCAGTCTGGAGATCTGGTTGGTACTTGCATTGATGGCCTGGATCAGTTTCATTTCTCCGGGACCCATGTTTTCAGACTGAATCAATAGTTCGGTTTTCGATTTGATCACAGCCAGCGGAGTCTGCAATTCATGGGTGGTATGGTCGGTGAACTCTTTCAGTTCCCTGTAATCCCGGGAGAGCTGACGGGTCATTTTCTCAAGAACATCCTTGAGTTCGGCAAATTCTTCAATATCCTGCTCACCCAGAACTACAGGTTCTTTTGCAGTATCAAATTCTTTCAGCTTCTCCAGCGCTTTGAAGAAGTCTTTCCACAGGTTGGCGAAAACCGTCCGGTTCAGCAGAAAGACTCCGGCCAGAAAACAGATGACCATGATGGTCATCATCAAAGTTACCCGTTCCACCAGCTGGTCGGTGGGAGCTGTGGATTTATATATTTTGACCAGCAAAGGACCCTGTCCACGAGCTGACTGGTACATCAGATACCTGTAGGTCCTGAATTGATTGCTGGCTGCATCAAGCATCAAGGTATCTCCAAACACCTCCTCCTGCCGGTGGCCGGCATCCACCTTTTGCACGGAAAGGCTGTCAATTCCGACGATCCGGATGGGTAAATGCTGCGGATCCTGTGTCAGATGACTCTCCACCACCTCCTTCAAACCCGATAACTCCCTGTTTAAATCGGCCTGACTCAGGTTCTTTAAAACCTGAAAAAATATAATCCCCATCAAAAAGAAGAGAAACAGAGACAGGGTAGCAATGTAGAGGGTGGTTTTGGTCAGCAGCTTCATCCGGTATAACAGTTATCGATCAGTCCAGGGAAAATTTATATCCTACCCCGTAGATATTCTGAATATAGTCAGGACTACCGGCATCTTCAAGTTTTCTGCGCAGGTTCTTCAGGTGGGTATAAATAAAGTCATAGGAACCATAGCCTCCTCCGTAATCTCCCCACAGGTAATCCGCGATACTTTCTTTGGTAATCACCCGGTTTCTGTTGGCCATCAGGTACAACAAAAGGTCATACTCTTTCCTGGTCAGATCCACCGCTTGATCCTCCACAAAACACTGCTTCTCCTCAGGTGAAACCCTGATCACTCCGATTTTCAGGATCTCTGCCCCCCGGATCCGGGTTCTGCGGACCACAGAATGGATCCGAGCCACCAGTTCTGAAAGGTGAAACGGCTTTACCAGATAATCATCCGCTCCCAATTCCAGGCCTTTGACCCTCTCTTCCAGGGCGCTTCGTGCTGAAATGATAATGATCCCTGTATCGTCCTGGTTCTCCCTGGCCAGCTTAACCAGCTCCAGGCCGTCCCCATCGGGAAGATTCAGGTCTATGAGCATACAGAGATAGTCGTGCTGATCCAGCATACATAGTCCGGTATGGTAGTTGCCTGCCTGCTCACATTTGAATCCCTCCATCTCCAGGTATGAGACCATGGACTCCCTTAAGGAATCCTCATCCTCCACGATCAGTATCTGCATGGACCTTATTTTGGGGAAATTTACTGAAAAAAGACGGGATGCTCCTAAAGAGCTCCTATGATACCCTGGAACGCATTGGACTCCGTCTTGTTATGAACCTCCTGCTTTTGGAGGTCAGCGATTGTCGCCTCCAAACCGGGTAGTGTATCCATCAATGTCCTGATATCGGCTTCAAGTGTCCTGATCTCAGCCTCGTACTCCTCTATTTTCAAAGTATCAGTTTCCTTCCCAATCTTTTTACTCAGGTTATTGATCTTATCGGTCAGGTTATTGATCTTGCCCTCATTCTGGTCTCTTTCCTTTTCCTGATCCTTGAGATCTTTTTCCAGGATCTTTAGCCTTCGGGCATAGGATTGCTCATAATGGTACGCCATAAACGCCTTGGCATAGTTGCGAAGATTCTCCATCTCAGGCTTCCAGTCCTGGCTGTTCAGCGTGATGTCATAACCCATTTTAAAAATGAGTGCCATGGCATAATACTGCTCTGTGATATAACAATAACCAATCAGGTCGCCCCTTTTGGTTGCAATGGTCGGCAGGGAAATCTTTTCAGCAATGAACAGATTGTCACCCTCCTTTTTCAATTTCACATCGCTGCGGTCCTTGCAATAATCTTTCAGGTCATTCAACGCCTCGTCAAGATCACGTTCCACAGGAAAAACCCATGCTGTGGCCTTGCCGTCCTCCAGGTTTACTTCCTGCTCATCAAGGAACAAGTGGGTTTGTCCATACATAGAGCCGGTGAGTATCATCCCGGCTATCAGAAACAATGCGTTCTTTTTCATAGCCCCCGGTTTTAGGTGGAATATCTTTGGTTAAAGCAATTAAGTTACGCAAAACCATAGACAAAGAAAAATAGTTAATTTTAGCATTACACTATTCCATCATCAAATGAAAACCAGAAGCCTCCTTTCAATCCTGATTATTATTCCGGTCATCACCCTTGCCCAGGTAAAACAACCTGTCCTTACTGGAGCCGAAAAACTGAAAATGTATGCTGCCCATGAAGCGATGCGAGATCAATCGCAATTTAGCAACCTGAAGTGGCAATTTATCGGTCCAACCAACATCAGCGGCAGATGTACAGATGTGGAAGCCATAGGTCCCAGAGGAAAGAGCTATACCATCTGGGTTGCAGCAGCCTCCGGAGGGGTATGGAAAAGCATCAATGAAGGAGTTACATTTACACCTGTGTTCGAGCGCCAGGGCACCACCTCCATTGGCGACCTGGCCGTTTCGCCTTCGAACCCCGAAATCGTTTGGATAGGAACCGGAGAAGCCAACATTTTCCGCTCGTCCAATCCGGGATGCGGGGTCTGGAAAACCACCGACGGTGGCACCTCCTGGACTCATATGGGTTTGGAGGAAACTTTTACCATTTCCAGGATCCTGGTCCACCCGGAAAATCCCGACATCGTTTATGTGGCAGCTTCAGGTCATGAGTGGACTGAAAACAAGGACCGTGGACTATACAAGACTACGGACGGCGGGCGGAGCTGGAAGAAGATCCTGTACAAGGGACCCGAAAGCGGGGTGAATGATATGGTGATGGATCCCCGCAATCCGGATGTGATCTATGCAACCACCTGGCAACGTACCCGTTTGAAGTGGAATGACCCCCGGACCTATGAAAATTACAAGAACAACGGCATCTGGAAAACCACCGACGGAGGGCAAAAATGGGAAAGGCTGTCTGGCGGACTTCCCGAGTCGAAGCAGATGGGAAGAACCGGTATCGATGTGGCCCGGTCCAATCCCGATGTGGTATATGCCTTTGTGGATGATTACGGTATCGCATTCCATGCTGAAGAGGGTGAACTTGATTCCTACGGCAGGCCAAAAACGGATGTGATCAAGGGAGCCACCCTGTACCGGTCCAATGATGCCGGTAAGTCCTGGAAGCAGGTAAGTGGTCTTACGGAGGAAACCAAAAAGTATATGTCTGGTCATTCCGGAACCTATGGCTGGGTGTTTGCCCAGATAAGGGTGGATCCCAACAATGAGAACAGGGTATATACCCTTGGATTGTGGGTGAATGTATCCGAAGACGGAGGCGCCACATCCGAACCCATTCTGGGCAAGATCCATGCAGACCAGCATGGCATGTGGATCGATCCTGACAACTCCAATTATATCCTGGAAGCCCATGACGGGGGAATCAGTGTATCCTATGACAAGGGGGAGAACTGGCGGAGCTTTATCAGCGAATTGCCCCTGGCACAGTTCTATAATGTGGAATTTGATATGGCTGAACCTTTCAGGGTGTATGGTTCAATCCAGGATCATCACAGCTTTTACAGCGAAGTGGACCTGTCAGAAGGGAAGGACAAGGTAAAACCGACGGAATGGAAATTTACCCTGGGGGCCGAGGGCAGCACCCATGCGGTTGATCCCGGGGACAACAATACCATTTTTGCATCCCTGTTTTACGGTAAACTGGCCAAAGCAACAGTGAAGGGATATCCCGATGACATGGAATGGGTCCTCCACACAACATTTCCGGATGAACCTGCGTACCGGGGACAATGGGTTGCCCCTACCCTCATTTCATCACACAATGGTGATATCGTATATCATGCTGTTCAGTATGTTTTGAAATCCACCGATCAGGGGGGTACATGGAAGAGAATAAGTCCTGATCTCACAAGCAATGATCCGGAAAAACAGGGGGACATCAGCTACCAGACCATCAGCGCACTGGAAGAATCAGAATTCAATCCTGCGCTGCTTTATGCAGGGACCGACGACGGGAGATTGTGGAGAACCAAGGATGGCGGTGAAAACTGGACAGATATCCGGAAAGAACCCCTGCCTGTAAGATGGGTATCCCGGATTGTTGCATCGGTGCATGACTTCGGGACTGTTTATGTGACACAGACCGGCCGAAGGGACGATGACGCTGCCGTATATGTCTGGAGGTCCACCGATTTCGGAGATACCTGGGAAGATATATCCGGCAACATACCGGCCGGACCGGTCAATGTGATCAGGGAAGATCCGGGAAACAAGGAGATTCTTTATCTGGGCACCGATGTGGGGGTCTATGTATCAACAAATGCCGGCAGATCCTGGGAGGTACTGGGAAACCTGCCCTGTACCTATGTCCATGACCTGGCCATTCATCCCAGGGAAAATATGATCATTGTTGCAACCCATGGCCGGGGAATGTTTGTGCTGGATGCCGATCCGGTAAACCATCCACCTGAAAAAGAAGAATAAACCAAACCAAAAAAAGCAGCCAGTGTATACAGTATATCACAATCCCCGATGTAAGAAAAGCCGGGCCGGACTTCAATACGTAATTGAAAAAAAGATGGAACACCAGGTCAGGGAGTACCTGAAAAATCCCATCACAGAGGCGGAACTGGCGAAGTTGCTGATGAAGCTTCATAAAAAACCGATTGACATGATCAGGACCCAGGAGGAGGTTTACCGGAAGGAACTCAAAGGTCTTCATCTGAATGATCAGGAGTGGATCAAGGTAATGGTCGAAAACCCAAAACTGATCCACCGGCCCATTGTGGAAGGAAAGTATAAGGCGGTTATAGGCGATCCGGTTGAAAACATCGATGCACTGTAAGCAACCTTTTCGTATCTTAAGCGTACCCTTATAAAACAGGAAACTTATGAGAATCAAGAGGCTGCTCTTCCTGATCACCGTGCCATTGATGCTGTACTCCTGCAGCGACGATAATGGAAGTTATACCCAGGTTAAACAGATCGAACACCAGATCTACGTGAACATCAAAACGTACAGGGAAGAGAACGGACTGACAGGGGCATTTGCTGAACAATACCTGATGGTCATCGAGGCACAGCTGTACTCCTACAAAATGGCCAGTGGATTGGAAGAGGTGGGCATTCAGGGACTTGACGAGCACTACGCTACACTCAGTAATAAATTCAATTTTTACAACTACAATGCCATGGTCCTGAAGACCATTGCCAACAATGAAGACCAGGTACTCACCGAACTGCTCCTGATCCCGGGTGCCGACTCTACCCTCCTTGAGGATCTTACTCAGTGCGGTGTAGGCGTGGAATCAGACACTGCAGGCTTTAATTATGTGACTGTTTTGATGGCCAAAGCCGACTCATAGCCGACCCTTTCCAACAACATCCATTTTCTTTTTATTTCTGCCTGTGCTTTTGGTATATTTAAAACAAAAAATATACACAGGATGGACTACAGGATTGAAAAAGACACCATGGGTGAGGTACAGGTACCTGCCGATAAGTACTGGGGTGCACAAACCCAGCGTTCAAAGGATAATTTCAAAATAGGCGAAGGCCGGATGCCGGTGGATATCATCAGGGCATTCGGATATCTGAAGAAAGCCGCTGCCGCAACCAACCTGGCCCTGGGCGTTTTACCCCAGGAGAAAGCCAAGCTGATCATGCAGGTTTGCGACGAGATTATTGATGGGAAACTGGAAGAACAGTTTCCCCTTGTGGTTTGGCAAACCGGATCGGGAACCCAGTCCAACATGAATGTGAACGAAGTGGTGGCCAACAGGGCGCATGTGATCCAGGGGCACTCCCTGGGTGAGGGGACCAGGCTGATCCATCCCAACGACGATGTGAACAAATCCCAGTCCTCCAATGACACCTTTCCCACAGCCATGCACATCGCCGCTTACAAGGTCCTTACCGAAGTGACCATTCCGGGGATCAAGGATCTGCGAGACACACTGAAGGAGAAGTCGGTGGCATATATGGATGTGGTGAAAATAGGAAGAACCCACTGGATGGATGCTACACCGCTCACACTGGGTCAGGAATTTTCAGGATATGTCTCCCAACTGGACCATGGCCTTCAGTCCCTTTTAAACAGCCTGAAGCACCTTTCCGAACTGGCCCTGGGCGGAACAGCAGTGGGAACCGGGATCAATACCCCGGAAGGATACAGCGAACTGGTGGCAAAGTACATTGCCGAATTCACAGGCTTGCCTTTTGTGACAGGAGGGAATAAATTTGAAGGGCTGGCCGCTCATGATGCCATTGTTGAGACCCATGGCGCTCTGAAAACCCTGGCCGTAAGCCTGATGAAGATCGGAAATGACATCCGCATGCTGGCTTCAGGTCCCCGCTGCGGCATTGGGGAAATCAGTATCCCGGCCAACGAACCCGGATCATCCATCATGCCCGGAAAAGTCAATCCGACGCAGGCTGAAGCACTCACCATGGTTTGCGCCCAGGTCATGGGTAACGATGTGGCCATCAATATTGGTGGCAGCAATGGTCATTTTGAGCTGAACGTGTTCAAGCCGATGATGATCCGGAATTTCCTGGAGTCGGCCAGGTTGCTGGGCGATGCATGCCACTCATTTAATGTGAATTGCGCTGTGGGGATTGAACCCAATCATGAAAGGATCACACAAAATCTGAACAACTCCCTCATGCTGGTCACAGCGCTGAATACGCACATTGGTTATGAAAAAGCAGCGGAGATTGCCAAGAAAGCACACAAGGATGGTTCAACCCTGAAGCAAGCTGCACTTGAACTGGGGTATCTGACTGGCGAGGAATTTGATCTCTGGGTGGATCCTTCGAAGATGACCGGATCCCTTTAATCTTTCCGGATAAAAATAAAATCCCCTCCTTCGTCACCCACATTCTGGATGGTTCCGTACTGTGGTATATTCTGGCTGTTGTTCATCACAGCTTCCTTCAAACTGGAGTAAAGCTGTTCAGAGGGCAGATACTTCTTTGTATTCTGATCAAGTCGCTTGATCAGGTATTCGATGAATACGCTTTTATCGGGAACCTCGCTTAAGGTGCCGCTGGTTAGTGCTTTGCGGCTGCTCAGCTTGTACAGTTGCTCCACAGCCATTACATTGTTAAAGGCAGCCCGCGATTTGAAGATCCCTCCGCTGAAACAGGCATCAGCAATCAGCAGGGTATGTTTGGTCTTTAGTACATTCAGGTAATTGGTCAGGTCGGTATTGGGAAGCCAGTTTACCGGATTATCCCTGGCTGCATCCCTGGGCAGCCAGTACCCGGTGGTCATCTCCTCGTCCCAGTGTCCGTGTCCGGCATAATAGATCAACAGGTTGTCCTGATTGGTCACCTGGCTTCGCATATGATGCAATGTCCCGATGATGTCGGCCTTTGTGGGATTCTTCAGGAACTTGATATCTTCCTTATTGAAATTGTATTCAGATGAAATGGTGTTAATAAAACGGGTGGCATCCTCAATGGGATGTTCCAGGTCGTTGATGTTCGGATCATCATACTCCTGAACTGCAATTACAAGTGCATAGTATTTGGCACTTGAAATGTCGTATACAATATCCAGGCTGCTTTCAATCTTCTTCCCCGATACAGTAACCGCTTCAACTTTAATCTGGTTGGCCCCCAGGGTCAATCCCATTTCCTCTTCGATGGCCATCTGCTTGATGGTTGGAACCGGCGGAATGATGTTCTTCACGAATTTTCCGTTCACAAACAGGTTTATAAACCTGATGTTCTCTGCCGAATTTACCGTGGCTTCAATATGATAGGAACTCTCGGAGGTTCTCACGCTGGTAAAAGCAGGGCTCTTCCAGCTAAAACCTTGAACTCCAGTGGTTTCAACAGACATTTTTGGGGGTTGTGCCTTCACCATCCGGATGTTGGTGGACTGGGAAGTTTCATTGGTCCTGGTCGGTGCCTGCACAGGCTCCTCCTTCTTCTTCATTTTCATCTGCAGTTGGCCGCTGGATTTTTCAGCGGTCTGTGCAACAACCAGGGACCCAACCCCTGTCATTGCCATGACCACACATAAGATAACCCATTTTTTCATGACCCTCATCATTTAGAAAACAAAACCTGCTCCAAAAACGAAACTAGTAGGATTATAGTAAAGACCTATTGAATAGGAAAGCCCGATCGTGATATTAAATTTACCCAAAACATTGATAATACCGGTCTCAAGCATGCCATATCCGTTAACAGCCGGGTCATACAACACTCCCGCGAGATCTGAAGCATAGATATGCGACCCAAATCCCCAGTACCCATGCAACCTGTAAAAGCCGGCAGATACGAAATGTTTGGTGACCCCTGCTGCAAGCATATAATGAAAATCAACCTCCGTTTCTGTTTCATACTGTGACCAGTAATAGTCATAGTAGGTCACGTCGTATGCATCAATGCCAATCCTCAGGGGTGTAACATAATATCCCCAGTTATTAAGCGAGCCGAAACTGATCCCGAATGGTATTCCTACTCCTGAGGCGAATGAAAAGGAGAAAAATCCATTCCGGTCAAATCCGGAACGCACTTTTGTTTCCTCTGTCTTAAAAGCAGTTTCAGTCTGGCTGGCCTGTTGGGTGGTTTCCTGCCTGGTTTCCTGCTGAACAGGTTCCTGTTTCGTTTGCTCCTGCGACCTGGTAATTGCCGGTACTGGAGCCACTGATGCGTCGCTTACAAGGTCCACTTTGATAAAAAACTCGGGGTTTACCACCTCCTCCACATCCTCAAAAACATCCCAGATGATGGTATAGAAGCTTTTTCCACCAATGATATTTTCGCCCACATCCCCAATAACTGCAGTGGGTTCAAAGCGTTTTCCACCGTTCATGGAACAGGAGAGAAAAACATTGTAAAGCTGTGCATCGGAGGATGCGCCAATGCGATAGGTGATCTTCAGGTTATCCCCGTCCTGTACAACCCTGATGTTTTCAACAGTTTGAGTATAAGCCGTCAGGGTTGTGACTATAAGCGCGATAAGCAGAGCAGTAAACTTCATCTGATTGATTCTAATGGTTCTTCTTATACAACAATAATACGAAATCGAATTGGTTTATGTTTCATAATATTTAACATTGATAAGCTGACGCCAAAGTGCTTACTTTGTACCACAATTCATGTATCATGAAGGAAGAACCCAAGAAACGGCTTTTTGAAGAGTTCCCTGCCATATCAACTGAGACCTGGGATAACAAGATCAGGGCAGACCTGAAAGGTGCCGATTACGAGAAAAAACTGGTCTGGAAGACCGATGAAGGGATCCCTGTGAAACCCTATTACCGGGATGAAGACCTGCAAAATCTTTCATACCTGGACCATACCTCTTTGCTCAGGTTCTCAGGGAGCACGCCCAACAGCTGGACCATCTGCCAGGATATATTTCCGGGGAAAGACCTTGCAGAAGCCAACCAGCGGATCAAATCAGCCCTGAAGGGTGGTGCACAGGCCATAAGGATTCAGCTGGGAAACATACCCGGACCAGGGAAAATCATGCTTGAAGAGCTTTTTCACGGCGTCCGCCTGGATGAGACAGAGATCCTGTTCAACGGTTGCCCGGAAGCTGATGCCCTTTACAATCATTTCGTGGAGATTGCAACCACAAGAGGGATCAGTCCCGATGATCTGAAGGGTCTCATCGGTGCAGATCCCCTGGGAAAGATGGCATCCTCCGGATTACCCCTTGCCATTACTGAAAACCTGGGCAACCTGGTTAAAAAATCACTGGGCCGCACTCCGGGCCTGAGGGTGATTGATGTAAACGGGGCCCTTTTTCAAAATGCCGGATCAACCCTGGTGGAAGAGCTGGCCTTTTCTCTTTCCATGGCCAATGAATATATGGCCATACTTACCGGACAGGCAGTTGAAGCAGCCGATGTGGTTGGATCCATGCAGCTGAGCCTTGCTTCCGGTTCCAATTATTTCATGGAAATTGCCAAACTGAGGGCAGCCAGGATGCTGTGGGCGCAAATATGCAAAGGATACAGCCTGGAGACGGAATCCGGAAAAATCCGCATTCACTCCACCACATCCCAGTGGAACATGACCATATACGATCCACACGTAAACATGCTCAGGGGAACCACCGAGGCCATGTCCTCCATCCTGGGCGGGGCAGATCTGATCTCAGTGCTGCCTTTTGATCATCCATTCCTGAACAGCAATGCTTTCTCGGACCGGATCGCAAGGAATGTACAGATCATTCTCAGGGATGAAGCATATCTTGAAAGGGTGAATGACCCCTCCTCCGGCTCCTATTATATTGAAAGCCTCACCGATTCAATTGCTGAAAAAGCATGGGACTTGTTCAGGCAGACCGAGGCGAAAGGGGGATTCAGAAAAGCCTTCCAATCCGGATGGATCCAGGAGTTGGTCTTAAGCTCAAGAAAGAGAAAGAGTGACCTGATCGCCTCAGGCAGAAGCCATATCCTGGGAACCAATGCCTATCCAAACTTCCATGAGTTTATCCACGAACAGTTGGGTCGGAGGGTACAGGAAGAAGTGACCGATGCTCCCATGGTGCCACTCAGGCCGTTCCGGCCAGCCGCTTTGTTAGAAGCGGTTCGGCTCGAAACCGAATCAAGCGGTAAACGACCCCGGGTTCTTCTTTTTAAATACGGAAATCCTGCCTGGGGTTCAGCAAGGGCTGCCTTTTCCGGCAATTTCTTTGCCTGTGCAGGATATGAGATCCTGGACCCGCATGCTTTTGAATCCCTGGAATCGGGAATTGCAGCTGCCAGAGATGCAAAGGCGGAGATCGTGGTTTTATGCAGTTCGGATGACTCCTATGCATCCATGGCTCCTCCGGTAGTGGAAGCCCTGAAAGACAAAACCATTGTGGTTGTAGCCGGTTACCCCGCTGACATCATTCAAGCATTGCAGGAAGCCGGAATCGAACATTTCATTCACGTTAAAAGCAACCTGCTGGAAACCCTGAAACAGTTCAATAAACTTGTCCTTTAAACCTGTCACTTTTACCTTTTACCTAATGATGAACAGACCGGATTTTGGCAACATAGATTTCAGAGACCTGAAAATTCGCGGGAAAACTGAGGACAACACCCCTGTATGGGAAACCCCGGAACATATCGGGATCAAACCTTCCTACAGCAAGGAAGACCTGGAGCGTATGGAACACCTGAACTATGCAGCAGGTTTGCCCCCATTTCTTCGCGGCCCCTATTCCGCGATGTATGCCATGCGCCCGTGGACCATCAGGCAATATGCCGGATTCTCCACAGCGGAGGAATCCAACGCATTTTACCGAAGGAACCTGGCGGCCGGACAAAAAGGATTATCCGTGGCTTTCGACCTGGCCACACACAGGGGATACGATTCGGATCATGAACGGGTGGTTGGCGACGTGGGCAAAGCAGGCGTTGCAATCGACTCCATCCTGGATATGAAAATTCTTTTCGACCAGATCCCCCTGAACAAAATGTCCGTTTCCATGACCATGAACGGGGCAGTCCTGCCCGTGATGGCATTTTATATTGTGGCCGGCCTCGAACAGGGAGCTTCCCTGGAAGAACTGAGCGGGACCATTCAGAATGATATCCTGAAAGAATTCATGGTACGGAACACCTATATCTATCCCCCCTCCACATCCATGAAAATCATAGCGGATATCTTCGCTTTCACATCCGTAAAAATGCCCAAATTCAACAGCATCAGCATATCGGGCTATCACATGCAGGAAGCCGGTGCCACCGCCGATATCGAACTGGCCTATACCCTTGCAGATGGGCTGGAGTACCTGCGTACCGGGGTGGACGCAGGGATCGATATCGATGCATTTGCTCCCAGGATCTCCTTTTTCTGGGCCATCGGGATGAATCATTTTATGGAGATTGCCAAATTGAGGGCTGCCCGGATGCTGTGGGCCAAGATTGTAAAAAAATTCAATCCCAAGAATCCCAAATCCATGGCCCTGCGGACCCACTCCCAAACATCAGGATGGAGCCTTACTGAACAGGACCCTTTCAACAACGTGGCCCGAACCGCAGTGGAAGCCATGGCCGCCGCCCTTGGACATACCCAGTCACTTCACACCAACGCACTGGATGAGGCCATCGCATTGCCAACCGATTTTTCTGCCCGAATTGCCAGAAACACCCAGCTGTACCTTCAGGAGGAAACAGAGATCTGCCGGTCGCTCGACCCCTGGGCTGGTTCTTATTATGTGGAAACCCTTACCCATGAGATTGCACATAGGGCGTGGGAACTTATTGAAGAGATTGAAGAACTTGGCGGAATGGCCAACGCCATTGAAACCGGTTTGCCGAAAATGAGGATTGAGGAAGCTGCAGCAAGAAAACAGGCCCGCATCGACAGTGGAAAGGATGTGATCGTCGGAGTAAATCAATACCGTCTTGAAAAGGAGGACCCCATTGATATTCTCGAAGTGGACAATACGGCGGTGAGGTTGTCCCAGCTGCAACGCCTTAAGAAGTTGAAAGGGGAAAGGAACAAGGAGAAAGTGAAGGTTGCATTGGAAGCGATAACTGAATGTGCCAAAACGGGTAAGGGGAATCTTCTTGAACTATCCATTGAAGCTTCCAGACAAAGAGCTACCCTGGGTGAGATCTCCACTGCCATTGAAAAGATCTCAGGTAGGTACAAGGCTACCATCAGGTCCATTTCAGGGGTCTATTCACAGGAATCGGGACAGGATCTTACCTTTGCCGAGGCTTGTGCAATGGCCAGCGAGTTTGCCGCACGGGAAGGCAGGCAACCCAGGATCATGATCGCAAAAATGGGCCAGGACGGACATGACCGGGGAGCCAAGGTGGTAAGCACCGGATATGCAGATATGGGATTTGATGTGGACATCGGCCCTCTGTTTCAGACCCCGGCAGAAGCAGCAAAACAGGCCGTTGAAAACGATGTTCATGTGCTTGGTATTTCCTCTCTGGCCGGCGGACATAAAACCCTTATCCCCCAGGTAATCAAGGAGCTGAGAAAACTCGGGCGGGAAGATATCATGGTCATTGCAGGTGGTGTGATCCCTGCACAGGACTATAAGTTTCTTTATAAATCGGGGGTTACTGCCGTTTTCGGACCGGGGACAAGAATCTCGGAAGCAGGTAAAAGTGTTCTTAAAGTTTTACTTGAATCCTACGAATAAAACATTCTGTCCGTGAGTGGATCATGAAAGAATATTAGCTCTGATTCAGCCGGCAAACCAGCGAGGAAATCATTCTTTTCCCGCAGTGCTAGTTCAGGATCCAGGTCATAACTGCTGTTCACATCGGGCTCAAGAAAACTCTGCATGGGGATCAGGTCTGTTACATACCAAATCCATCCTTTGCCTGAATTTATTCCCGGGACTACCATTGCCCTTGTGTGTCCATTGAATATCTTCAGAACCATCCAATCCTCCTCCCAATCCTCAAGCCAGGAGACAAAATCCAGGTACCTGAAAAATGAGCTTGCAAATGAATTGGATTCCCGTTTGTCCGGTTTAAAGGCATAATTGTAATGCGCTTTCAGTACATGATAGGCTGCATTGGGAAAGCGCTTGCAGATCTGTCCGGGTTTCCGGGCAAAAGCTCCGCTTGCGTGATCGAAATGCAAATGGGTAAAAACCACATCGGTTACCTGACCGGCTTCATAACCCCGCCTGTCAAGAACCTTCTCAAGAGGCTCGTGTATCTCCAGACCATAGGAGGCAATAAACCTGGATGGGAGAAAATCAGCACAACCGGGATCAAACAGAACCACCCGGTTTCCTGTATCCACCAGCAAAGCATTCATGGAGATCCGCATATTTCCTTCCTGATCCGTTTTGTAAAGGTTGCTTATCCTGCCGGAGGGCCGGTTGTTATGCATCTCCCGCGTATTGACCTTCAGGGTTCCACAGGGTAAAATTTTTATTTCCATCACGCTCAAATGTACCAAACATTTCGCCAGCGATTCTCCCTGAGCAGTTGAAAAGTTCCCGGAGAATGACCCATAATATCACCTATTTTTATAAATGAACCTAAACAACTGGACCCTGAAACCCATCAAATGAACATCCATTTTATATCGATTGGCGGAACGGTGATGCACAATCTGGCCATCGCGCTTCACAACAAAGGATATACGGTTACCGGATCCGATGAGGAGATCTACGAACCCTCCAGATCAAGACTGGCTGCCAACGGTCTCCTTCCTGAAAAGGACGGATGGGATTGTGACAGGATCCATTCGGGACTGGATGCTGTGATCCTGGGCATGAATGCCAGAAAGACCAACAAGGAATTGAAAAAAGCCCAGGAATTGGGAATCAGAATCTTCTCTTTCCCGGAATACCTGTATGAACACAGCAAGAACAAAAAAAGGGTAGTCATCGGCGGCAGTCATGGTAAAACCACCATTACTGCCATGGTAATGCATGTATTGCATGAACAGGGCAAAGATTTTGATTATATGGTCAGTGCCAGAATCCCCGGATTCGAGGCCATGGTCAAACTGACCGATGATGCTCCCTTCATTCTCCTGGAAGGAGACGAATATCTCTCCTCTACCATCGACAACACACCCAAATTTCACCAGTACAATCCGCACATGACCCTTCTTTCAGGAATCGCCTGGGATCACATGAATGTATTCCGGACATTTGAGACCTACAAGAAGCAGTTCCGGAAATTTCTCCGCATCGCCACGGGAGGTGGAAAAGTCTTTTACTTTGACGGGGACCCGGTTCTGGGGGATGTGGTAGATAAAAGCCACTGGTCGCTACTTAAGATTCCGTACAAGGAGCATCCCTACCATGTTGAAGATAAAAGATTCGTACTCAATACCAGGTACGGTTCGGTTCCACTGAACGTAATCGGCCGGTATAACATGCAGAATATCATGGGTGCCCAACTGATCTGTCGGGACCTGGGTATTGAAGATCATCAGTTTTACAGTTCCATCCAGACCTACAGAGGAGCCGAACGAAGACAGCAGTTGCTGGCCAACGGGAACAACCGGTCGGTCTACCTGGATTACGCCCATGCCCCATCCAGTGTGGAGGCAACCATCAGCGCATTCAAAGAAACCTACAGGGATCAGAAACTTGTCACCTGCCTGGAATTGCACACCTACAGCAGCCTGAACATGGAGTACATCCCCCTTTATAACGGATCCCTCAGGGAGGCTGACCAGGCCATGGTTTACTACAATCCCAAGGTTGTTAAACACAAGCGGCTTCCGGAACTCTCACCCGAAGAGATAAAGAAACATTTCGGAAAGGAGGACCTGAGGGTATACAACGATGCTGCACAACTGGAGAATGACCTGAAAAGCCTTGGAGAAGGCACCTGCCTGCTTCTGCTGATGACCTCAGGTAACTTCTCGGGCCTGAATATCAAGGACCTAGCCATGGAGGTGGTTAATTTGTGATTTTTTTCGCTTTTCCCTTTGCAATTAAGATTTTTGATTCTATTTTTGCACTCCGGTTGAATTTTGGCCGGAGTTCTTGACAATACGGTCCGTTCGTCTAGGGGTTAGGACGCCAGGTTTTCATCCTGGTAACAGGGGTTCGATTCCCCTACGGACTGC
>CAYVRK010000005.1:0-132272 GCA_964453785.1 uncultured Bacteroides sp. | reverse complement strand
GGAACTTGGTGTTATTATGAATGTTTACATAATCTATTTGATTACATAAACTGAACAGGGTGTTGCTATGATATCAAGCGTATTAAATAGTGATAAAGCAATCTTGGTTAATATTGCAATCATGAGAGCTTTTGTTTTTTTACGACAGTATTCTTTGACTCATAAAGACTTAACTGAAAAACTAAATGAGCTTGAAAAAACCTATAATATGAGATTCCAGGATATATATGCTGCAATCAACTACCTCATGGAGAAGGATAAGGAAACTAGAGAACTTCAGGATCGAAGGAGAATTGGATTCAGGCATGATGACCTCAAGAAATGAAACATACCGTATATAAAAAAGGGATAATGATCTCATTAAAATGCCAGGCGGGTGTAACCTCAGGGTGCTGCTCCCGCAACTTTATTTCTTAATCTCCTTGATCGCACGATTAATAATGTCTGATGAATGAACCAAATGTTGCTGTTCCGATTCATTCAGGTGTCCAACAATAATTTCTTTAACTCCTTCATCCGATACAATGCAAGGAACACTTAAACAGACATTTTCCAAACCAAATTCCCCTTTCAGCAACACAGAAACCGTCAATACGCTATTTTGACCCCTTAATACTGCTTCTACAATTTCAATCAATGCCATTGCCACCGCAAAGTATGTCGATCCCTTGTATCCAATAATGTGATATGCCGAGTCCTTAACCTGTTGTTCAATGTCGGCTCTTACATCTGAACAATGATCACATTTTCTGCAAATTTGACAATATTCAACCCAGGGAATTCCTCCCATATGAGTCATTGACCAGGCAGCAAATTCACTATCACCATGTTCTCCTAAAATGTAGGCGTGTACATTATGGACATTTACACCACATTGTTTACTTAACAGATATCTGAATCTGGCACTGTCCAATACAGTACCCGATCCAATAACCCGTCCCCGGTCCCATCCTGACTCTTCCAGGAAAACATAGGTTAATACATCTACCGGATTGCTTACAACAATAACAACGCCCTCAGAGCCACTATGAACTATATCTCTTGTAATACTCTTCATTATTCCAACATTCCTCTTTAACAGATCCAGACGTGTCTCCCCTTTTGCCTGTGATGCGCCAGCTGTAATTATTATCACCTGTGCATCTGTATAGTCTTTACCATTTCCAGTACGGATTGACACGGTAGGAAAGAAGGATTGTCCATGAACCAGATCAAGCACCTGCCCGTTTGCCAGGTCCTCATTCTTATCAATGAATACAATTTCTTCACAAAGTCCAGATTGTGCCAGAGCAAAACCATGCGTAGATCCAACATCTCCTGCACCCACAATAACGACCTTTCTTTTCCGATATAATGATTTGTAATTCATTGATGTATAATTTTGACCATTTCATTGAAAGGGAATCCTTCGTTGACGGCTGGTTTGGCGATGCAGTATTCGCGGAGCTCTTCAATGTTCATGATTCTTATCAGGTGATCTTCCCGATATATTCTTTACAGGCGTTGCCCAGGATTTCCCGGATTTCATCCCAACTTATGTCTTTATTCTTTATCAATTCGGGCCAGTCACTTACATCTGCATCTTCAAAGTAACTGAGACTTTTCAATGCATGCAGTGCATTCCGCTGTGAATATTTTGCACTGTAGTTTCTCAGTAGCCTTTCAACATTATAATCATGTTCAGTCAGCAGGAAATACAGGTCGATAAAATCTTTAACCCTGGTACCAATATTAGCAACAGAATTAATCTTCATTGCTGATATATCATCCATAGATGCAATCCGGATATTATCAAGGATTATCGTTTCACCAATTGAAGGATACTTATGAGTCAGAAGATCCACCTTGATTCCTGCTGAATTTCCTTTGAGGGTATTTTCCCCTATGTAATCCATCTGGAAGGAAAAATCAGATTCAAGCTTTTCCAGCAGGTGCTCTGCATTAAAATCCTTTGATGTAAACAGATCAATATCAATTGATTTCCTGTGACCAATTAATAATGCGAGTCCAGTGCCACCCACCAGAGTAAAATCTTTTAGATAGTCCTTGCCCTGAAGAGCACAGATCAGATCAAAAACTGTTCTATCTACAGATTCCTTCTGATACATTTAAAATCGTCGGATTTAATTTGGTACGTTTTTGAAATGAAATGGAGTGTTTTATTGTCCAGGTAACCAATTTTTTTTACTGTTTCTATAATTTCCTCTCTCGTATAATACTGATTTATTGACCGGAACTCCTCCATATTGCCCCTGGAGAACACTCTTTCAAGAATTAGTCGTCTGTTTCTATCCAAGTCCAGAGTGTCTGCAGGCACATCCCAGAACAATGACTTCCGCAATCGTACCCTGTTTTGCTTTCCGCCTAATTCTATGTAATGTGTATCCATTTCAGACGTTTAAAACAATTTAGTAAATATACTAAATATCAGAGCTCCATGGGCCGCATTTTCCAAGGATTACGCGTTGTTTCCCAACCCGGAAATACCAGCGCAGTATCGTTGAATGGAAACCCTTCAGTGACCCAGGGTTTGGCAACGCAATATTCGCGGATTTCTTCGATGTTCATTTTATAAAACTTCTAAAAAATATTATTCATACCTCAACGCATTAACAGGGTTTATCCTTGAGATTCTGCTGGCGTGAATATAGACCGTGGCCAGCACCACCACAATGGCTATTACAAAAGCGATCACAAATACCCACCAGCCAATATCCACCCGGTAGGGGAAATTATTCAGCCATTTCCTCATGAAGTAAATGCTTACGGGGACAGAAAGCAGTTCGGCCACCAGGACCATGAGGAAATTACTTTTCAGAAATGAGTATACAATGGTCCCTTCCGGGCAACCAAACACCTTTCTTATTCCGATTTCGTTGGTTCTGGACCTGGCCACAAAAAGGGTCAGGCCAAATAATCCAAATGCTGCGATCATTAATGCAAAAAGTGAAGAAATAGTCAGAATGGTAATCAAATTTTTTTCGGCAGAATAGGTATCCATAAAGATCTCCTCAATGGTCTTATAAATAAAGGGGCGGTCAGGTTCCACTTTCTCCCATTCTGTTTTCAATTTTGGGATCAAACCCTCAAGGGCCCCCGGACGGTAGTGGACCAGGATGTGGTCGAGATACTTGTCGATCAGGGAAATGGAAAGTGGAGGAATTTCTGTATGGATCGAATGGAGGTTAAAATCCTTTACTACCCCGACTATATCGTAGATACTATCCAGCATCTGACCTACGGGATCCACAATTCCCAGTTCTCTAACAGCCGTTTCATTCAAAATCAGCGAATGGTAAAGCTCGCTGCCATAGTCCGGTGAAAAAGTCCGGCCCTCCAGCAGAGTGATCCCCATGGTTTCCAACAGATCAAAGTCCACGGCATATCCTTCCACTCTCACCTTTACTTCTTTATCCCGGAAGTGTGAGTGCATGGAAGCCATCCATCCATCCATGGGAAGGCCATCCATGGCCCCTGCAGCATGAATCACTTCCGGAATAGATCTGATCCCATTCAGAAATGCATCGTAACCTTTAAAATCACGGCCCAGGTCAACCTGCAGGATCTCTGTGTTGTAATAACCGGGATCCTTGTTCAGGGCAAACCGGTATTGTGAACGTATGATTAGCGTCGCTGAAACGAAGGAACAGAAGATCACCAGTTGAATCACAATCAGGGCAGAACGGAAGATTTTCCGCTGCTTTCCAAAACTCACTTTCTGTTTGAGTACATCCAGCACCTTTAAGCGGGAGAGGTAGGTGGATGCATAGAGTCCGGATGCAAGACCTATGAAAAGGGCCAGAGCCATATAAATCAGGATATATATGACTACATTGGATGGGATGATTTTCAGGGAAGTTTGGAACAGCTTCTCTGCAAATGGTTTTCCAAACCACATAAACAATACCGCCACCGGTAAAACAAGCATCGTCAGTACGATGGACTCGCTCAGTACCTGGGTCCTTATGCGCCGGATGCTGGCCCCGGCTGTTTTCCGGATTCCAATCTCCCTGGCCCTTCCTGTGGATACAACGACAGACAATATAATGTAGTTGATGGCTGCAATCAGCACAATCAGAAATGCAATGCCTGAAAACAGCCTGATGTTCTTTATGTTCCCCGTAGGTCCGGGATTGGCAATATCCTGTGATTTCAGGTAAACATCCCGGAGGTTTTGAAGAGAGAAATGAACTTGAGGGTCTTCACTGATGTGCTTTTTCTCAAATGCCTCAAATTGGGCCTCCAGGTCAGCTGCTTCTCCATCCTCTGAAAGCAGGATCCAGGTGTTCCAGAAGTTA
This sequence comes from uncultured Bacteroides sp., assembly GCA_964453785.1. Taxonomy (GTDB): domain Bacteria; phylum Bacteroidota; class Bacteroidia; order Bacteroidales. The sequence continues at coordinate 127,974 of CAYVRK010000005.1, read as the reverse complement.
AAACCCCAGTTTACATCCATATCATTTCTCTGAAAAGCTTCATTCAGTGGAGCCAGGGTCCACTGGCCGTTCACCATGCATTCGGCTTTGAAAGTAGAATTCCCGGGGAAATTCTGGAACACTCCACTTACTGTAAAGAGCTGCTCAGAGTTATTGATAAGAACGTCCAATTCTCTACCCACCGGATCCATTTCAGGGAAGAACTGATCGGCCAGTTTGCGGGAAAGCACAATAGAGTTCAGGTCCATTAAAGGCTCATCGGACAACTGGCTTCCAATAAACGGAATTGTAAAAATGTCAAAGACTTCCGATTCTGTGGCCAGGGCGAGCCGGATGTCTATATACTGCTCATTCTGTTTTATTTTAAAACCCCTCAGGTACCTGGCGTTGATGGCTTTTTCCACCACAGGGAACTCCTCCTTCAATGTATTGGCCAGCACATATGGGGTTCCCGCCTCTGTTGATTTGAATTCTTTCAAATAGCTTACTACCCTGTACACCTGTTTTCTGTTTTTATGACAATGGTTGTAACTGAATTCATTGATCACAAAGAGCAGGATAATAAAGGAGACAGCCAGTGCTATGGATAAACCCAGTGTATTGATTCCGGTATATAGCCTGTTCCTTCTAAAGAACCTTACCGCTGTTTTGAAATAGTGCCTGAGCATTGAAGAGGGGCGCTGGGGACTATCAATATACAAATTAATGTATAAATAGAATTGTATAAAGCACTGGGAAAATGTTGACGGGTAATTTGTATTAAATTTTTAGCAGCCTAGTACGTAAGTAATTCTCTTAGCACCTCTCCCTCAAGAAAACGGAGGCTGACCTGCAGGTTGGTCAGGACATTCAGGGCACCGATCATGGGAGCCTGGTTGAAATTGTAAGACAACCAGGATTCCTGGCCTTCGCCCATGGGACCGGTGTAAAGCAACTGGTCAATGGACTCAGCAAGCTCCGGTTCGACATTTTCCAGCAACAGATCCCTGTATGATTCCAGGGAAGCCACCAGGGCTTCTCCTTTTCCCGCAGTTTTCTCGTCACCGAAAATAACCCGGGATACACTGCTGCCAACATCGAAATAATCGGCTTTATTCAAGTCGATGGAATGATCCGTTCCCACAGCAGAGCGGTTCTTTTCATGGGTAAGCAACACAATCTCGGCCATGATGTCCTGGATGGTTGAATCCAGTGCATCACTCTTTTCACTGATGATTCCTGCTTGTTCCGGTTGTGAGGTCTGGTTCAGGAGGCAGGCATTACTGGCTTCCAGGGTCCCGCTGATCACCATGGAGGATTCGGCAGTCACCTTCATGGAGACAAGGACATTTTTAGAAACCTTCAGAGCAATTACCATGATATTCACGCCCATCATGGCCAGGATAAAGATCAGGATGGAGAAATTCTGAATCTGGTTCTCCTTGTCCCTGAGCGCGTGGATAACCAGGAAGGGTATAAAAAAGACTACCATGATAAGGACACTGACGAGAAGGGCCAACCCGGCACCCGGCCAGTGCATGATCTTAAAGAGGATCCCAGTCAGGAAAATAAATCCGGTGATTACACCGATGATATAGAGGGGCTTATTGACCTTTTTCCCTTTTTCCCGGGTATCGCGGATGCTCACCATGGCAAAGACAGGCAGGTAGATTACTGCCAGCAGGAAAACGCCCAGGGTTATAAGAATGCTGGCACCGGGCCAGTGCATCATTTTAAAAATGGCTCCCACAATAAGCAGGGAAGGAGCAACGGTTCCGAGAATATACATGAACTTTTTCATCATCCGGTATTTTTGGTTTATGAGTAGCAAAGTCTCTTCCTGGATCTGCTGGATCCTGTCGTTTTCAAGCTCTTTCCTGACCTCCTCGAGCGCCTTAATGAATTCGATCCCCTCATCCATCCTTGCTTCAATATCGCAGCAGAGATGGTCGAGGAGTTCCTTCTGCAGCCGGGTATAGGTTAAACCCTGCTTATCGATCTCCCTGCTGAGAATATCTAGTTCCCTGTTGGTCAGTTCGGCCATTTGTTTATGCCAGGTTCAGGCTGGGATCCGTGTCCAGGACCCGCCCCATGATGGTCACAAAATCAATGAATTCCTGGATTTTCTCCCTGGCTGCGCTGGTGCCTGACTCGGTCAGACGATAATATTTACGCACCCTTCTCCCGATGCTCTCCTCTTCGGAGGTGATCAGCCGGTCCGATTCCAGTTTATGAAGCGCCGGGTAAAGGGCCCCCCATGAGAGCTGCACCTTGCCTTCAGTCAGTCTTTCTACCTCTTGAGTAATCTCGTAGCCATACATTCTTTCATGCTCCTCGAGAAGCTTCAGAACAATGGTTTTCAACGTTCCTTTGAGTAAGTCTTTTGATATCATGTTACAAATATATATATTTATATTCGATATATCCAAATCTTATATATAATAACTTGCCGGATGAAATACAGGGAAGCGGGAATGGATAAGAGCCATTCCCAAAGAGGGGCTTAATCAACGTCGGTTTTTCTTCTCTTCCTTGCTTTTAAGAAACTGAAATAGGAAAGATACAATACAAAGGGCAGGATCATGTTCAGGAGAAGGATGCCGATGAATCCGCTCCCATAGATAAACAGTACCGAGAAAAGGAGTATTCCGGTATCTGTGATAATGGTCCTCTTCAGGGCCTTTGTGCGAATGATCCATAAACCTTCTGTTTCATGCTTCTCTTTTGAAAATGCCCACATAAAAAGACCAACCAGCAGAAGCAGCATGATGGTCTCATCCGCAAAATTGGTTTTGAACGTGGTGAGGAAGCTGGTTTTCATGTAGGATGAAAACACGGCAAAAACAGGCACTTCAAACCGGAAGTCGAACAGGAAATAGATGGCAGACAGAATCACACCTGTCACAACCAGCATGATTCCCGGTATTCTGAATCTATGATTTAACAAATTTATCACGGTTGCCCCAGAATATTACTTTTGTCAGTATTCCAAACCTTTTTTTCTCAGCTGCCGGCATCCCCTCCCAGAGTTTATTGGCAACCGGCTCCCACATTTCAGCATTGTGCCGGGTTTTGGCAGCCAGCTCTTCTGCTGATTCCGGAAACGCAAGGTGCGTTGAGCGGACTCCCTCGCCTTTGGTGATTTCGACGATGGCATCGGGAACATCGATCATGGGACAGGGACGCAAAAAATTGTCAGAGAAAGGTTTCTTCTGCCTGAACTTTTTAAAGAATTGTGAGCGCAATGCCTCCTCCAGAGGCACATCGTGTATATTCACATCGGAGTAGTGACAAAAAGCGCATGGTTCCAAATCACCATTCGCATTGATGTGCGCATAGTCATTTCCCGCTGCCACGCAACCGATGGATTTGTGTCCGCTGTTCGCAAAATCGATGATGGTGAATCGATGCTTTTTCTGGTAATCCTCGAGCTTCTGCAGCACGGTTGCCCGTTGTTCAGCATTGCAACAGAGAGACGGATCCGCATCACTCCCAATGGGCATGTAATTAAACAGCCACCCGAACCAGGCTCCTTTCTCAATCATAAAGTCCAGGAATTCATCACTGGCTATGGTCTTATAGTTTTGGGAATGGTAACAGGCTGAAAAGCCAAATCCAATATCGTATTTTTTGAGCAGGTCCATGGCCCGTATAACCTTGTCATAAACCCCACTGCCCCGTCGCAAATCCGTTTCATCCCGGAACCCTTCGATACTGAGATAGGCATTCAGGTTCCCCAACCGTGCCATGGAGGCGGCAAAGGCTTCGTCGATCAGGGTGCCGTTTGTAAACATGCCGAAGTTGAGTTTGTGATGTTTTTCCGCCAGTTTCAGGATATCGTCCTTTCTCATCAGCGGTTCACCCCCTGTGAATATGATTTGGAGAACCCCCAGTTTTCTTGCATCTGTAAAAAGTTCATCCAGCTTCTCATAAGAGAGATTGATGTTTTTCTCATAATCCCGGGCCCAGCAACCGGTGCACTTCAGGTTGCAGGAGGTGGTCGGATCGATAAGCATCACCCTCGGAACCACGGTCTTGGTCTTCCAATTCATGTATAACTTACTGAACACCTGACCGTAGCCATCAATGGTAAGGAAATCAAAAAGGTTCTTTACATGAAAAAACCTGTATAAGCGGTATACATTGTTCTTATGATGAGGGTATCGCGGGATCAATTTCTTCTGATCCCCTACGTAAAGGATTTTCATAAAATGTGAGGCTTAAACTGGTTCAGTTCTCGGCACTTGCGTATACAGGGTAATATGCTGTGGAATTATCATCGAAGGTAAATTCCATGCCCACAAGCCCGAAGCGGTGATTTGCCCAGTATCTGATCTTCTTAATTCCGAAATTGTTGACATTTTCCTCCACCTCGATGACCTTGATCATAAAAAACCCATAAAAATAATCATCATCGGTAGACCTGCTTACGACGGTCCGGACTCCATCCGAGGTTTTATACTCGTCGCCAACCTTGGCGTCATAATCAACAATCGTGCCTGTGGCAAGACCGCTAACACTTTCAATGCCCTTCACTGTACTTTTTATTTTTATATCCGAAACGGTTATTGAATTGCCCTCCACGTCAACTTCCGGGAAATTGGAAAGGATGTTCTTGATATTGGAATTGCTTACTACTGCAGTGCCGGAATAGACCGATACCCCGTCTTCAAGGCCGATTACTTCTGCGCTGATGTTGCTTACCCCTGCCACCGAAGCAGAACTGGAAGAAAGGGTTATGCCTACTTCACCAATGGGGGATTGGGCTCCACCGATGGTATCAACTTTATTACAGGAGACGAACAACGGTGCGAGCAGAAGCACAGGGAAAAGAAGATTTGCTTTCATGTTTTGTATGAATTACTGTTGAGGTTAAAATGTTGAAAAGCTAAATGTAGAAATATTTTCCAATTCTGCTATGGCTCCAACCGATGAATGTCCTGAGCTTGTTCCTGAAACCGATCAGGGACATCAGGTGGATGAACATCCATACAAACCAGGCAAACCTTTTGGATGGCTTTCAGTGGCAACGGCAGCTACATCTCCAATGGCATAAATGTGCTTGCTTCCAATCAGCCGGTTGCCACCTGGTAGAGCAAGGGCTGAAATGTATGATAGTTATGCCTATCTACCAGGAGTATCTCAACCTGTAGCTTGCTCAGCTCTTTCGCCAGTGCAAGCCCCCTAAATCCGCATCCCACGATCACAATTCTGGGATTCTTATGCTGCGTTTTCATCTTCAATATGAAATTTATGCAGGACACGATGTGCAATGGGGACAAAAATGTGTGTTCCTGGCATCGTTTGCATCAAAGTAAATTAATTCTGCCGATGAACATAAATGGTTAATTATCTGTTATATAAATAATCAGTATTTGTGAAACTCATAACTATTTGAAATAATTTGAATACAAAGTTTTGCATGTTTGATTTTGAACTTAAATTATGCTTAATATTGCAGAAAATTAAAGCACTTTTCTAGCGATATACTTTATATCCATTATCGAAAAAAATGAACTCGCCCAGATCGTTTTCATTTTCTCACTCGCTCAGCGAGGAAAATGAAACAGAGTCTCAGGTTTTTGAACCCCCATCCGGCAAGGAACCTCCCAGAAAATCAAAAAGAAACGGAACTGTTTTGTTATCTCATAGCAGCGAGAAAACCATTCGTTTCAGGAGATTGTATTTTCCGGACATACCCGACCAGGATTGGAACAGTTGGACCTGGCAACTCCAAAATGGTATAAACTCCTGGGATCAGCTTGCAAAATTCATTCAGCTTTCACCGGATGAACTGCATTCGGCTGAACTGAAAAAGAAGCTTCCCATCAGGATTACACCCTATTATGCAAGTCTGATGGACCCGGAAGATGCAAATCATCCGATCCGCAGGACCATGATCCCTGTTTATAACGAGATGATTCTTTCGCCAGAAGAGATGGCAGATCCACTGGGGGAGGAAAACCAGAGTCCTGTACCACAACTCGTGCACCGTTACCCCGACAGGGTGCTTTTTCTTACAACCGGTGTTTGTGCTGCGTATTGCCGGTACTGCACCCGTTCACACATGGTCTCTAAAAAAGACAAGGTTCACTCCCGAATTGCTGAATGGGATACAGCCCTTGATTACATCCGGGCACATCCCGAAATCAGGGATGTCCTTCTTTCAGGTGGGGACCCGCTGACCATGTCGGATGCCAGGCTGGAATACCTGCTCTCGCGACTCCGGGCCATTCCGCATGTGGAGATGATCCGGATCGGATCCAAGGTACCGGTAGTGCTCCCCCAGCGTATTACCCCCGCGTTGTTGCGGATGCTCAAGAAATATCATCCGCTCTTCATGAGCATACATTTCACCCATCCCGAAGAGATAAGCCCCGAAGTGAAATTTGCATGCAACAAGCTTGCAGATGCAGGGATTCCCCTTGGAAGTCAAACCGTCCTGATGAAAGGGATCAATGACCAGGTTGAAATCCTGAAAAGCCTGTACCATCATCTGCTTCAGGTGCGGGTCAGGCCCTATTATCTCTACCAGTGTGATCCCATACCGGGATCTGCACATTTCAGAACACCGGTGGAAAAGGGGCTTGAAATGATCAGGGGACTGCGCGGATTTACTTCAGGATATGCCATACCACACCTGGTGATTGATGCACCCGGAGGAGGCGGTAAAATACCGATCCTTCCAAATTATATTGAAGCAAAGAATGAGGAAGGATATGTCCTGAAAAATTACCAGGGAAAAAGCTACCTCTACAAGGAATCCCTGGAATGATAATAACATCACCATGTTAATAATCAGACGGATCTCCGATGGTGTGATGCCCGTTGATAAAACCGCCATCATACAGGTACAGGAGATTCTGAAAACCAGGTTCCCTGACCTTCGTGAAGAGGAAATAGATTTAATTCCCGAGCATTTAAAGAATCCTTTGAAGTTTCGGTTTCGCTCAACCCTGCTTGTTGCCGAAAACCGGAAAGGAATGGTTCAGGGCTTTGCCATGGTGTTGTATGCTTCCGATTTGAATTTTTGCTATCTCGATTTTGTTGCTTCAAAAAAAGACATCGTGATAAGCGGAATAGGAAGTTCGCTGTACGAAAGCGTCCGGGAATACGCCCGTGAACTGGGGGCGACCGGATTATTTTTTGAATGTCTTCCCGACGAGCCCGGGGTTTGTAAGAACGAGTCACTTATCGAACAAAACAAGCAAAGGCTTAGGTTTTACGAGCGTTTTGGAGCCTTCCCCATTATTCATACGCTTTATGAAACCGCTGTGGTTCCGGAAGAAGATGAATGTCCGCCCTATCTGGTGTGTGACCTGCTCGCTCCGGGTTCCACCCTCAGCAAAAATGAGGCAAAAAAGATTATCCGGGCCATTCTTGAAAGAAAATACGCCTATTTATGCCCCGAGAATTATATCCAGGGGGTGGTGGATTCGGTAACAGACGACCCTGTTCAGTTCAGGCCTCCCAGGTATGTGAAAAAATATGTCGCTGCGCCGCTCACGCCAAATGGCAAGCCTTCGAAGCTCATCACTCTGATAGTCAATGATAAACATGCCATTCATCATGTGCGTGACCGGGGATATGTGGAATCGCCTGTCAGAATCTCTAGTATATTGGCCGAACTCCAGAAAAGTGGATTGTTTCGTGAAATTCACGTTACCAGTTTCTCTGAAGATCAAATCCGCCTGGTTCATGAAAAAAAATACATTGACTATTTTAAAAGAGTCTGTGAAAAACTGCCTGAAGGAAAATCCATCTATCCCTATGTATTTCCGGTCCGGAACAACACACGCGCCCCGGCAGATGATACCGTCCTGGCCGGTTATTATTGTATTGACACCTTCACACCACTCAATAAAAATGCCTTCCTTGCGGCCAAGCGGGCAGTGGACTGCTGTCTGACGGGTTCTGCCAAACTTCTGGAAGGTACCCATGTGGTTTATGCCCTGGTACGTCCCCCCGGACATCATGCGGAAAGGAAGGTGTTCGGCGGATTCTGCTATTTCAATTCAGGGGCCATTGCCGCCAATTTCCTGAGCCGGTATGGAAAAGTGGCCATGCTGGATGTGGACTACCACCATGGGAATGGCCAGCAGGATATTTTCTATGAAAGAAAGGATGTGCTTACGGTAAGTTTACACGGACACCCTTCATTTGCCTACCCCTATTTCTGCGGCTTTGCAGAGGAAAAAGGAGAAGGTGAGGGCCTGGGATTCAACGTAAATTATCCCATGAAGGAACAGCTGACAGGGGATGAATACCGCAGGGTGCTTGAACAGGCGCTGGGTAGAATAAGCCGGTTTAAGCCGTCCTATCTCGTTGTCCTCCTTGGGCTCGATACTGCGAAGGGTGATCCTACGGGGACCTGGAGCCTCTCATCCAAAGATTTTTACAGGAACGGGAATTTGATAGGGAAATTTAAAATTCCGACCCTGGTGGTGCAGGAGGGGGGCTACCGGAACCGGGTACTTGGCATCAATGCCCGGAATTTTTTCCGGGGCTTTCATGACGCAATCAATAACAAACCAGCCTCCTTGAAATGATTATCGGACTCACCTATGACCTTCGGGATGAATATCTGAGTATGGGTTTCAGCGAAGATGAAACTGCAGAATTTGACCGTGAGGATACCATTTCTTCAATCGAAGCAACACTCGCTGAACTGGGATACCAGACTGACCGGATCGGGCATATTAAAAATCTTGTCAGCCGGTTGAACCGGGGAGACCGCTGGGACCTTGTTTTCAATATCGCCGAAGGTTTATACGGAGAAGGAAGGGAGGCCCAGGTACCCGCACTGCTGGATGCCTACAGAATCCCTTACGTGTTTTCCGGTCCGCTCGTGCTGGCGCTGACCCTCAACAAGGCCCTGACTAAAATAATTGTAAAGGACTCCGGTATAGCAACACCGGAACATGCGGTTATTTATGACCGGTCCGACATAAGAAAAGTAAAGCTGCCTTACCCGCTATTCGTAAAACCCCTTGCAGAAGGCACCGGCAAGGGTATTGACCCTGAATCGGTGGTTGACGGCCCGAAGCAACTGGAAAAGAAATGTACTGAACTCCTGAACCGCTACCATCAGCCCGTTCTTGTGGAGACCTACCTGAGCGGGCGGGAATTTACAGCCGGAATTGTGGGGACAGGCCAGGAGGCAAAATGCATCGGGGTCATTGAGATCATCCTGAAAGACAATGCCGAAAAGGGTGTTTACTCCTATGTGAACAAGGAGGAGTGTGAAGAGCGGATCATTTACAGCCTGACCGATCAGGACGCCGTGGATGCCTGTTCCGAACTTGCCCTGCAGGCATGGAAATGCCTGCGGGCCGAAGATGGGGGCAGGATTGATATCCGTTTCGACCACCAGGGAACACCACACTTCCTGGAAATCAATCCCCTGGCCGGTATGCACCCCGAACACTCCGATCTGCCGATCCTGGCCGGACTAAACGGGATTCATTACCGTGAACTGATGAAGATGATCATGGCTTCTGCCGTCAGAAAAATTAAAATCGTCCATCATGCATGACCTGCTCCTGCTGATCAACTCCATATCTGATCCATCCACACAGGATGAACTGGATGTTCTGGTGCAGGCTGAAGCGGTTGAACGGGCGCTGACAGAACTTGGGTATAAATCGCGGCGGGCATCCTTCGGTCTTGATCTTGAACCGGTGGTACGAATCCTTGAGAACCACCCCCCCGATCTTGTTTTTAACCTGGTTGAATCTGTCGGCGGGAAAGGGGCCTTGATCCATCTTTGTCCCTCGCTGCTGGATGCTTTCGGCATTTCCTCTACCGGTTCCGGTGCCTATGCCCTGATGGTTACCACAGACAAAATACGGACAAAACAGATCCTGAACGATCATGGAATTCCTACACCGGATTGGGTCCTGCCGGGCGAGGGCCGGGAACCTGCCACAGATAAAAAGTACATCATTAAACCCATCTGGGAAGATGGCTCTGCCGGAATCTCAGATGATTCTGTGTTGGAGGGGAAAGCGCTTGACATGACCAGCTTGTCACGGGAAGGTGTATTAAAGGATGTCTTCCTGGAAGAGTATATTGATGGACGGGAATTTAACCTGTCCCTGCTCGAAGGCGGTCAGGGCCCCGTGGTGATGCCTGCTGCTGAAATGTTATACATGGATTACCCGGAAGGAAAACCAAAGATTTTGAATTATGCCTCCAAGTGGGACGAGTCCTCCTTTGAGTACCACAAAACAATCCGCACTTTCGATATCTCCCCGGAGGATCGCACGCTGGTGGAAAGGATGTCGGACTTCAGCCTGCAGTGCTGGAAACTCTTTGATATGAAAGGATACATCAGGGTCGATTTCCGGGTTGATGATCAGAAACGGCCCTGGGTCCTGGAGGTGAATGCCAATCCGTGCCTCTCGCCCGATGCCGGTTTTGTGGCAGCCTGCCAGCAGGGAGGTGTCGGTTATAAAGAAATGGTTCAAAGGATCATATCCGCTGCATTATGAAGACAACAGAACAAATCATCCTCCGACGGGAAATCTGCCCGGGGGATCCCGATACAATAAAAACCATTGTCACTTCAACCGGGTTTTTCAGGGAAGATGAAATCCTGGTAGCTGCAGAACTGGCGGAAGAGAGACTTCTGAAAGGGGCTGCCAGCGGTTATGAATTCCTGTTCGCGGAAATCGCCGGGGAGACTGTTGCCTACAGCTGTTATGGCCTGATCCCCTGCACCCTCCACAGCTACGATCTTTACTGGATTGCCACCCACCGGGAATACATGAACCGCGGTATCGGAAAATACCTGTTGCAGGAAACCGAAAAGGCCATCTTCGGGTTAGGCGGAGAAGGAATTTATGTGGAGACCTCTTCGAAAGAGCAATACAATCCCACCAGGGCCTTCTACGAAAAGAACCAGTATATGCTCAAAGCCATGTTCAAGAATTTTTATGCGCCGGACGATGACAAGCTCGTCTACGTGAAAACTTTACAGGACTATTTGAAAAAGAAACCGAACTGAGCACAGTGAAAATCCTGTTGATAATTCTATCTAAGAAAATTACCGATTTTTAAACCACAATAAACTGTTCTTGGATTCATAGGTCCGTAAGTATATCCCGGATCACGATCGATTCCACTGTCAAAATCGCTCTGATAGGAATTGAACATGTTTTTTACTCCAGCAAATAGCTGCAAAGTGGCGCCGTTCAATTTAATATTGTACCGCGCTTTGAAGCCTAAATCAAAAAATCTATCTGTTTCGATCAACACACCATCCTCCGGGTTGGGTGCTTGTAATCCAAAATAGGGGACAAGCATTTTTCCCGTATAGTTGGCGTTTGACGAGATGCCCCAATTTCTTGATACCTGCCAGTCAAGGTTCAGGTAACCGTAATCTTCAGGAGTGCGGAGGAATCTTTTTTCGTCAAATTCCTGTACCTGTTCATATTCGCTCCTTTGCATTGTGAAGCCCGCTTTCAAAGATACAAGATCGGCAGGTATCAGGTTAAATTCAATATTTACTCCTTGTACTTTTGCCCCTTCGTCAGCATTAACACGTGTATATACGATGGTTCCGTTTTCGTCAGGTTTACTAAATTCAATTGCAAAAGAGTTCAGAAGTCGGGTGTAAAATCCTTCAACCAGCATACCAACATTTGCATTTCCTAATTGCCTGTTGAAATCAAGTGATGCCATGTAACTGTGACTTGTTTCCTGTTTTAAATCGGGGCTGTTTTCATGGAGGACTTTTCTTGAACCGGATGTTTCGATGTGCAGGTCTTCATCAAATATTTGTGGGGCACGATATCCTTGTGAATAACTCACCCTGGCTTGCAAATACGCTTTTATGTCATACTTAAAAGTCAGTCTTGGACTAAGTACATTTCCTGATTTAACAGAGCCGGAATTCTCTTTGTCTTCTATTTTGTAATGATCAAAGCGTGCCCCCGCTGAAACCTGAAATCTGTTCAAATCCATTTCATATTGCGCAAAGATCCCGGTGGTATTGGTAGTCTGGTCAGCAATTACAACATTGTCGGTATGGGGTATATTCAAAATGCTGTCATTAACAATGGTTGCTTGTTTAATATCGGGATATCCCAGTTTATTATCTTTCAGCCAAGCACCATTTGTTTCAATGCCTGCTACCAGATTTGAAATTCCAAATGTTGCATTGTACTGAGTACCAACTGTATAAGATAGGTCCCGGGTGCTTCCAAAATCGCTAAGCGATTTTTCCGCCCCATAGTAAGATTGCCTGTTTACCTGTTGCCCCGAAATATAGATAGAGAACAGATCAGTTTCCCTGAAAAACTGTTCATAGGTCAATGCTCCTGTGGTGATGTTATGACTTACTGCTTCAGCAATATTTGCTTCATGTACAGGATAATCAAACCGGTCTCCACCCCGCCGGTCTTCGTTAATATTGAAAAAATCAGCAAACAGTTTATTTCTTGTTCCAAACCTATGGTATAACCGTGTTCCAATGGTGGTGTTTTTTAAGGTGACCATTTCCGAAAAACCATCATTGTTTGCATCAAAAGGTGCTTTGCGGCGGTAGAATCCATATAACGCCATACCTGTTTTATTATCGTCAGAAACCAATGATGTATTCATATGCACTGAATAGTCCTGCGCAGGTTTTCCGGAGTTGTCCAGGCCAACTCCAGCGAGTCCACTGTTCACACCGAATTCATAGCTGTTGTTTATGGGATCTTTTAGGATGAGATTTATGGTGCCTGCAATGGCATTACTTCCGTATAACGAGGATCCACCTCCCCGAATCACTTCAATGCGTTCGATCATGCTGGATGGAATAAGCTCCAAACCATAAACCCCCGCCAATCCGCTAAAAATAGGGCGGCTGTTTATCAATATTTGGGAATAGGGCCCTTCCATTCCATTCATCCTGACCTGCGAAAATCCACAATTCTGGCAGTTGTTTTCCATTCTGAGACCGGGAGAAAAGTTCAGGCTTTCGCTTAAGGTGACGGATTGGGTTGAAGCAAAAAGCTTAGGCGTAATGGTATTGACAATGATTGAAGATTTGATCCTGTTTGTTGCATTCCTGTCACCGGTAATTACAATTTCCTTCAGTCCCAGTACATCCTGTTCCAATTCAAAATTCAATTCCTTGGTTTCTCCCGCACTCATTGTGACATCTCTTTCCTGGGGCTTATATCCCAATGTCTGGGCAACTATTGTTAAAGTGCCTTCCGGGAGATTGATCAACTGGTAATGTCCTGATTCATCAGTCGTAATTCCAATTGTTGTCCCTTTAACCGATACAGTTGTAAAGGGAAGGTGCTCTCCGTTACAAATAACGTGTCCCACAAGATTTGCATCGGTCTTTATTTTTTGAGCATGACCGATTTGTGTAAAAGACAGGCAAATAGCCATTAGTAAAACATCTATTTTTTTCATAATATCTGGGGTATTGGTATTTTGAGTATACAATATATTCTTATCGGCAACAGATCATACCAACAGTACAAAGTGCCGAATAACAGCATTCTTAAATGCTATTACTTCAATGTGATGACGTAACTGATATTATGAAAAAGGAGGTGCTCTGCCCTGATGAAGAATAATGCAGGCAACTGTATCATCTGAAATGCATTCGAAGAAGAATTTCTCTGCCTTCATGAAAGCAATCAGAGCAGGAGTTGCAAAAATGCTCAGAAAAAGGATCTTTAATTGTTCAAAGATTAAGAACTGGGCATCTGAATGATGGTGAGACTTGAATGGTTCTCTATCCTTTGATTTATTGTATGGGTGCGCATGCTCAATGATTGTGCCGTTATCCAATATATGAATATGAAGGAAAATGACTTTGTTGACAATCAACAATCCCATAATCCCTATCATTAACAGGGTAGTGGCCTTTATTGTTATTCTTCTAACAGTTGTTTTCACGATTGATCAAAACTAGTTAAAATTAAATGGCCCATGCTAACCATTATTAGGTATTTTAGAAACAAGAAGAGTGTTCAGTTTTCCTGATCCATCCGTTGATAGTATCTACGGACCTTACCAAGGGAAAAGGGCAGGGTCATAAGTTCCTTTCTATTTAATTCCAAATGGAAATTTAAGATTGATACTTATATTTCTTCCAATATTTTGGTAGCCTATCTCCTTTAATGTGGACAAATGGTCCGTATAAGTCTCATTTAAGAGGTTGTTTGCCTGTACAGATAAAGAGACTACCTGGTTGGCCAAACTTATTTCTGTACCTATTCCGGCATTCAACAGAAAATAATGGCCGGTTTCGGTTTCGAATATCGCAGGATTATTTTGCTTTGCCGCATAGAGTCCTCCGATTTTTAGACTGGGATTTCTTAAAAATGACATTTTTTCTTTTTGAAATTTAATTTCAAAACGCATTTTGTTTTGTGGAATGAAAGGCAAAAAACCACCATGATCCTGCTTACCGATCAGATATGAATAAATTGCATTGATATTTAGCCAGTGAACCGGCAAATAATCAATAGCCAGTTCGCCACCATATATTTTAGAATTGGTTTGTGCGTACCTGTAGATTTTTTCGCCACTGGCAATGGTATCATCCGTAGGGGTCAGGAAAATATAATGATTGATCCTGTTGTAGAAACCTGAAATATCAACCATCAGTATTTTAGAGTGAAAATGAGCACTTAAATCGGCTTCATAGCTACGTTGTGAATTCAGATCAGGATTCCCTTGCTCGTATCTTACTCCATGCAAGCCATTTTCAGTTAATTCGGCGATATTCGGTGTTCTGTAGGCTGATGCAATATTTGAGCGCAACAGGAAGTTTTGGTTAATTTCATAAGTAGCTCCAAGGGAAGCACTTACATTTCCATAATCCTCCTGAACCGCTTCTCTGTTTATTTCTGCTACAGTTGATATAGAACGAAAATCATACCTTATTCCGGTCTGTGTTTTTATCTTCTTAAAAAAAGTGTATTGAGCCAATCCAAACAGAGAGAGATCATACACATCAGCATCTGGCAATACATGATTGGGAGCTTCATTGTTTCTATTTGTTTTATTGGCTCCCTGGATTCCGAAAATATAATCAGAATGTGTTGTTGACGGCAAATGTGTTTTTATTTCATAAGAAAGCGTGTTTAAGTCCATATCTACCATTTTAAATGAAGGTTTGGTTTGATCGGTTTGTAAACGCCTGTTATTCATTTGGTAAGCTGCATTTAATTCAATTTTATATTTTTTAAGAAACAGGGTATTCCTGGTAGCTAAAAGATGATTTGTCAGATCCTGATACCATACTTTGTTTTTCCGTCCGTTTTCCTTTGTAAAAGCAACAGCGTCCCCTACACACATTCCAAGCTTAGGTTGGTTATAATCATAATAAAACCGGAAGAGCCCATATGATTTGTTTATTCCAAAACTGGTCTTAAGAACATGTTCATTAAAACGGGTATTAGGCACATAATCATTGTCTCCGTCCCTATAATCGGCATGGCTTTTTATTCCGGCACGAAAGCCCCAAAATAGATGTTCGGTACTCCCCTTTATCCCAAGGTTGTTAACAATTCCTTTTGTATTCGAGTGGTATTGCATCGTATAGTCTCCTACAATTTTCCCTGTTGGGGCAGGTCTTTCCTTAATCACATTGATAACCCCCCCGACTGCATCTGAGCCATACAGCAAAGAGGCGGGCCCCTTGATGATTTCAATGCGGTCTATTCCGAATTCATCAATAATGAAGGGATGATTTTCCGAAAACTGGAAATTTTCCAATTTGAACCCATTATTAAGCATCAGGATGTTGGTCATCGATAAGCCGCGAATAACCGGTTTGGCAACACCTGTCCCTTTGGCAATCATATCTACTCCAGGGACATTTGTGAGGGCTTCAATAAAGGAGGGTGAGCCGGCAGAAGCAATTTTTCCACCTTTAATCAAATCAATTTTAATTGCATTCTCATGTTGCATTGAATAAGTTCCGCCCGAGATCACAACTTCCTCGGCCTGTAATATTGCAGGTTCCATTTCGATATTTAATGTCGTATCCGAACCATTGGACAGAATGGTTTTAATAATGGTTTTGTAACCCATGTATGAGAATTGAATAATGAGTTTTCCTTTGGGTACATTGCTCAATATAAATTGACCGCTACTGTCGGTTAATGTACCTTTGTTCTGTTCAGGAAGATAAACGCTGGCCAAGGACAAAGCCTCATTATTCATTTTATCGATTACTTTTCCTTTGATGCTGTTTTGTGCAAAGCCGGCTTGGTTCATCATTGCAAACAGCAAAATAATGAACCATGAATTTCTAATTTTTATCATGGATAATATAGATTTATATGCTGGCTATATCATTGATAGCCAACAACCTGTTAATAAGTCTAAATAATAATAACGATGAATATTGCTGTTATCACTATAAAGAAACAGGAGGTGCCCGAAGGTTAAATGAATAGGAAGCTAATAATACCCATGCGCTTTGACTGTGCAGAGTAAAAACATGAGAAAAGAATTCCGGGGTGCCGGTGTCCCGGGAATGTTTATTATCGATGAATTCGACAAAATCAAAAGCACAAATCGGGCAATTTGTATGCCCGATTTCAATTTCTGGTCTGTCTGAAAAAGAGATATGATGGTGCTCATGATGTACAAAAAGGAAATGTGCTCCTTTCAGGAATGAAGGACTGACCAATACAAGGACCAGGACTATTGAAATGAGTTTTTTGTATGGAATTATTTTAGTCATTATTATTCAAACAAATATCTGAATAATCCAAAACAACTATTGGCCAGTTGATTGTTTTTAGTCCAGTTCGCCCATCCGGGCAAATGCATCTGCCTCTTTCCGGGAATATTCCGATAGCCAGACCGCACAATCTTCAATACTATCAAACAGATACTTCTCCGGTAGAATATCTGGTATAAATTTGGTTTTTCTTAATAAAGTTAATGGTTGTGGCTGTGTCATTGTAAGAACAACAACAATGCCCATTTTTTGCATCTCTTTAATTACCTCTTCAAGTGCATACAGGCCTGATTGGTCAATGAATGGCACCTTCTTCATCCTAAAAATAATCACCTCTGCGTCGGCCGGTATCTTGTTGACCCGCTCCAGCACTTTTGCAGCCACTCCGAAAAAGATGGGCCCATCAAATCTTTTAATGTAGACACGATCTTTGTTCAGGGGTAGATTTGCTTCATCCTCCCAAGCCACTTCCCTGTCATACCTGTCCACTTTTGTAAGAGAAGTATTTGCCTCAACCATATCGCTTGCTTTACGCATAAAGATGACAGAAGCGATCACCATGCCAATTCCAACTGCCTGCAGCAGATCTACGAAAACGGTTAGCAATAAAACAGTGATCAATATAAGCGCATCAGACCTGGATATTTTGAAAATATTTCTCAGCCCTCTGGAGTCCACGATCCCGATCCCAACGGTTATTAATATGCCTGCAAGTGCTGCAAGTGGAATGTAGGCCACATATCTCCCCAGTCCCAAAACAATCAGCAGTAAAAGAAGCGCATGAATCACTCCTGACATTTTGGTGGTTCCTCCTGATTTAACATTGACGACGGTTCTCATGGTTGCCCCGGCTCCCGGAATACCGCCAAACAGTGATGATGCCATATTGCCTATACCCTGGCCGATCAGCTCTTTGTTACTTTTATGTTTTGTCCGGGTAATGTTATCGGCAACCACAGAGGTTAACAGCGTGTCGATTGATCCCAAACCTGCCAGCGTAATGGCTGGCAGAAATACCAGCCCCATATCGGAAAAACTCAATTGAGCCAATGATGATATTTTCAAAGAGGGAAATCCGGAGGGCATCTCTCCAATCAAAGGGGTGTCGAGCGCAAACAGAAAGCTTAGCAAAGTGATGATCAACAGAGCAACCAATGTGCCTGGAACAAGTTTTGTGAATTTGGGGAAAACATAGATGATAAGGACCGTTCCTGCAGCCAGCCATATGGATGTATCATTTCGATTGCTTATAGCGTCCGGAAGTTCTGCAAATACTGCTGCTATTTTACCTGGCGAGGCCAATCCCAGGACAGGGAAGAGTTGAAAAACAATAATGATAATTCCAATCCCGCTCATAAAACCAGACAAAACAGGATATGGAATGTACTTGATATATTTACCGATCTTCAGCAGGCCAAATACAATTTGAAATGCTCCTGCCATAAAAAAGGTAAGAAGAATCATACCCCAGGCCCCATCAATATTTCCATACCTGGCAACAGCGATGGAGACAACCGTAGCTGATACAACAGTCATAGGACCGGTTGGGCCGCTGATCTGGGTATTGGTCCCGCCAAAAATGGCAGCAAACAGCCCCAGGATCATGGCTCCATACAGGCCGGCACTTGCGCCCAGTCCCGATTGTACGCCAAAAGCCAATGCCAGTGGCAAGGCAACGATCCCGGCAGTTAATCCACCAAAAATATCGCCTCGTAAATTTCTGGTTTTCATTCAGTGCCTGCTTCTGCGTTCCCCGAAACGACTCCTGTAATATTTTGCTATTTCTTTACCCAGGTGGTGGTGAACGAATAGGTGTTCATCTGCCCGTCCGAGTAGGTTTCGATGTATTGGAGCTTGTCTTTTGTCAGCTCATTAATATTGGCAGTGGAAGGTACTCCGTCATCGGGTGAAAGAATCAGCTGATCATCTCCGATCAGAGACCAGGTACCGGTTTCCGGTTCACTCATCAACGGTGAATCCATCATGTAAGTTTTATCGGACTGAAATTCCAGGGTGGCATCTGTCAGCAATGCTTTTCCCAGGGCGATCCATCCTTTAATGGTTTCATCCTCACTGTCGGTGGTCATGTTTTTGAATTTCCAGATTCCGTCTGTGAGCTGTGTGGTGGCATCCGGATCACTGCAGGCGGTCATGGACAACATCAAAAACAGCGCTATTCCTGTTACTGAAAATAAATTTTTCATGTCTGAAAGATTAAATCATTTCCCTCGAAGATAGTGGAAAACCCAATGTGCCGACCGGGACCAATAGATTATTTATTCAACAGCAGGGAAAAAAGCATTCTCGATGTGTTCGATCTCCACGCCGGTCTTGCCGTATACCACGGCAATCACATCAAAGCGGGTGGGCCGGCTGCAGTCGTACAGCCTGATAAAGGCATCGGTGGCCAGGATGATGTTGCGTTGCTTGGAGCGATTGACCACTTCGGAGGGAACATTCACCCCGTTTCCGTTGCGGGACTTTACCTCGACAATGACCAGCTCATCGCGGTAGAGGGCCACCAGGTCAAGCTCCCTTTTCCCCCACCGCCAGTTGGCCTTCCAGATGCGGTATCCCCTGGCGCGCAGGTAACTGGCTGCCAGTTGTTCAGCCCTTTTTCCTTTTTCATATTGATTCATGGCTCCGGATTTTTTCATTTTGATGTGATCAGCGGTACCTCAATCAGCCAGTTCCGGTTGCGAGCCGCACCATTTTATCACTATCTTTGTGCGATCCCAAACCATCTGAACATGACAAGCAAGACCTTCAAAAGATACCTGATTACCTCTGCCCTGCCCTATGCCAACGGGCCGCTTCACCTGGGACACCTGGCCGGGGTATATGTGCCTTCAGATATCTATGTGAGGTACCTGCGCAGGCAGAACCGGGATGTGATTGCCATTTGCGGATCGGACGAGCACGGTGTGCCCATCACGCTGAAAGCCCGAAATGAGGGAATTACCCCGCAGGCAGTGGTGGACCGGTACCATGCCATGAACAAAAAAGCCTTTGAAGATTTCGGTATTTCTTTTGATATCTACTCCCGCACTTCCAACCAGGTGCACCACGACACAGCTTCGGAATTTTTCAGGACATTGAATGAAAAGGGTGTGTTTATTGAAAAGACATCCGAACAATATTACGACCGGGAGGCCAACAGCTTCCTGGCTGACCGCTATATTTGTGGTACATGTCCCCACTGCGGAAATACCTCAGCCTACGGTGATCAGTGTGAACAGTGTGGCACCTCGCTGAGCCCGTCCGATCTGATCAACCCGGTATCCACCATCAGCGGAGGTAAACCCGAAATGAAAGAGACCAAACACTGGTATCTTCCCCTGGATCAATTTGAGCCCTGGCTTCGTCAGTGGATACTGAATGAACATAAGGAGTGGAAGCCCAATGTTTACGGACAGTGCAAGTCGTGGCTGGACCAGGGTCTGCAACCAAGGGCGGTAAGCCGGGATCTGGACTGGGGTGTCCCCGTTCCGGTGGAGGGTGCCGGCGGAAAGGTGTTGTATGTCTGGTTTGATGCACCCATTGGTTATATCTCAGCCACCAAAGAGCTCACACCCGACTGGGAGAAGTACTGGAAAGACGAAGATACCCGGATGGTTCACTTTATCGGCAAGGACAACATTGTGTTTCATTGCATTGTATTTCCCGCCATGCTCAAGGCCGAAGGCAGTTTTATTCTACCGGACAACGTGCCTGCCAATGAATTTCTGAACCTGGAGGGTGATAAAATCTCCACCTCCCGGAACTGGGCAGTATGGCTCCATGAATACCTGGAGGACTTCCCCGGCAAACAGGATGTTCTCAGGTATGTTCTCTGTGCCAACGCCCCTGAAAACAAGGACAACGATTTCACCTGGAAGGATTTCCAGAATCGCAACAACAATGAACTGGTGGCCATCCTGGGGAATTTTGTGAACCGCGCTCTTGTTCTTACCCAAAAGTATTTCGATGGGAAGGTACCCGAGGTGACCATCCTTACGGAAACGGATCAGGAGGTGCTCGCTGAGATCGGGAAGATCGCCGCCAGCACCGAACAGAGCCTGGAACAGTTCCGCTTCAGGGAGGCCATCAAAACCGCCATGGACCTGGCCCGCCTGGGTAACAAATACCTGGCTGACACAGAGCCCTGGAAGGTGATTAAAACCGATCCTGAAAGGGTAAAGACCATCCTGAATATATCCCTGCAGATTACGGCCAACCTGACCCTGCTTCTGGATCCCTTCCTGCCCTTTTCCATGGATACGCTGAGGGGTTTCATCGGGTTTAACGGAACCGACTGGGGGCTGCTGGGTACCGCCGATCTTCTGAAACCGGGTCATACCATTGAGAAAGCCTCGCTGCTTTTCGAAAAAATCGAAGATGACCAGATCCAGGCACAGATCGACAAGCTCATGAAAACAAAAGAAGACAACCAGGATCACACAGCATTGGCGCCTCCCAGGGAGGAGATCACCTTTGATGATTTTGCCCGGATGGACCTTCGGTGCGGAACCATCCTGGAGGCAGAAAAAGTGCCCAAAACCAAGAAGCTGATCAAGCTGATTGTAGACCTTGGTTTCGAAAAGCGAACCATCGTTTCGGGGATTGCCGGTTACTACGAAGCCGGGTCTCTTCCCGGGAAGCGGGTAACCGTGATGGCCAACCTGGAACCACGAAATCTCAAAGGCATTGAATCAAAAGGAATGATCCTGTTGTCGGAAAATCCCGACGGGTCACTTCACTTTGTGGAGCCTTCTGAAGAGGCTGTCAACGGATCGCAGATCAGCTGACTTCCGATGGGAACCTATTCATTGGAGAGAAGCCAGCAGTTCCCAAGTCCCGGAACGGATTTGATTCTTTCCAGACCCCTTTCGGCTTCTGCTTTGCTGGCATAGGAAGTGACGCTTACCCTGTACATCCTGTTTTCAGTAACCATTACTTCTGCATGGTATCCCCTTGCTTTAAGCTGGTCCTGCAGCTCACTGGCATTGGCCAGGTTTTTAAAACTTCCGGCAATCAGGAAATATTTGTGTTCGGCCGGAACATCCCCGGGAGGTGTAGATTGTTCAGGCTCAGCAACAAGCGGCTTCTCTGTTTCTGCAGCCCGGGGTTCGGCCGCTTCCTGTGTATCTTTTAATACGGGTTGCTCTTCGTTCACGGATGGTTTCTCCTCCGGAACGGTCTTTTCAGTATCATCCCGGCCTTGGAATATCTGAAGCTTTTCTGCGGGAACAGCGATCAGGACAACAAGAATAGCAATCAGTGTACCGGCTATAATCCAGATCACCCTCCAGGGGCTGAACCTGCTTTTCGGTTTCTCATTCTTCCAGGGTTCATGTACAGTGGCGGCAGGTTTGGGAGATTTCTTCACCACAGGGGCGACAGGTTTTACCTTTGTGACCTCTTCCGGTTTAACTTCGTTATCGTCAGGAGATTTTGTAGGAGCCTTCTCTTTCTGCCCCGGTATTTCAGCTGCTTCCTCCTCCGGGCGTTCATCCTCAAGTTCAAGCAGGTCCATCGATTCAAGACCATACTGATCCGGCTCAAGGATCCAACCCTTTTCCGCCTGGAAATGAACCTTTCCGTCAGCATCCCTGCTGAAAGTGCCGGCACCTTCCACTGCCCAGGATTCACCCTTATCAAGGGCAAATTTAATGGCATCTACAAGTTCAAGTACCTGTTGCCCTGCCTCTTCCGGGTCCATGGACTCATTTCCGGCAAAGGTGGAAGCTACAAGGCCGTCATCTTTGCTGAAGCTGCTGTCAAATATAATGGCCCTCCCTGGTGGATCGATCCTTTTTCCCGACGACGGAATCCCGCTACCGGTTTCTGTGATTTCAAGGTTTCCGAAACCGGGAAGGATCACTTTTTTACCTTCTTCCAGGAGTTGTCTGATGGTTTTACCTATGGTCACTTTGAAGCCTTTTGTTGGGTAAAAATAATCAGACAGCAGAGCTTTTCAAAACGAAGTTATCAACCCGCATTTTTTAGTATATTCGTAAACTATTCCTGCAACTACCAAAGAACGAACAGACTATGAACCAGATCAGGATGGTAGACCTTCAGGGTCAGTATCTTAAAATTAAGAAAGAAATCAATGAAGCCCTGCAGGAGGTCATTGATACATCGGTCTTTATCAAGGGCCCGGACGTGGGTTTGTTCCAGGACGAATTATCCACCTATATGGGTGTTCCGCACACCATTGCCTGCGGGAACGGAACCGATGCACTGCAGGTGGCCATGATGGCCCTTGAACTGAAGCCTGGAGACGAGGTAATTACCACTCCTTTCACCTTTATTTCCACCATTGAAGTAATCAGGCTTCTGGGGCTAAAACCCGTACTTACGGATGTGAGGGAGGATACCTTCAACCTGGATCCGGACTTGCTGGAGCAGGCAGTGACAAAACATACCCGGGCCATTGTCCCTGTGCACCTTTTCGGGCAGTGTGCAGACATGGACCGGATCATGGATTTTGCCAGAAGCACCGGGATCTATGTGATTGAAGATAACGCACAGGCCATTGGGGCCGATCATACAGGCAAAGACGGCACCCGAAGAAAAGCCGGGACCATCGGACATATTGGAACCACCTCCTTTTTCCCATCCAAAAACCTGGGAGCATTCGGCGACGGAGGAGCATTGTTTACCAGGGATGATCGCTTAGGGAACCTGCTCCGCTCACTCGTGAACCACGGCATGAGCCGGGAACGCTACTATTACGACCAGGTGGGGGTGAACTCAAGGCTTGATTCGATCCAGGCAGCCATCCTCAGGGTGAAACTGAGGTATCTGGACCAATACCACTCTGCAAGACAAAAAGCTGCTGCCTACTACGACCAGGCACTTTCGGGGATCGGAGAAGTGCAGATCCCTGTACGTTCAACCTTCTCCACCCATATTTTCCACCAGTATACCATCCAGGTAGCGGCAGACCGCAGGGAAGGGCTAAAAAAGCGGCTGCAGGAGAAGCATATCCCTTCCATGATTTATTACCCGGTTCCCCTGCACCTCCAGCGGGCATACAGCGACCTGGGGTATCAACCCGGTGACCTGCCGGTTTCTGAAGGACTTTCGGGCAGGGTCCTTTCCCTCCCCATGCACACTGAACTTGAAGAGGACCAGCTGGAACATATCTGTGCACAAATCCGGGCTTACTTTAATTCCTGACCCATGCAAAACTTTTTCGCGCACGAAACGGCTGTCATTGACCAGGGAGTACAAATTGGTGACGGCACAAAGATCTGGCACTTCTGCCACATTATGACAGGTTGTGTCATTGGCGAGAACTGCAATCTGGGGCAAAATGTGGTGGTCTCCCCCCAGGTGACCCTGGGAAACAACGTGAAGGTCCAGAACAATGTATCCATCTATACCGGGGTCATCTGTGAAAATGATGTATTCCTCGGGCCTTCCATGGTTTTCACCAATGTAATCAATCCGCGCAGCGCCATCATCAGGAAGGATGAGTATATGAAAACGGTGGTGGGAAAAGGCGCCACCATTGGTGCCAACGCCACCATTGTGTGTGGGAATAATATTGGTAATTTTGCGTTTATAGGTGCAGGAGCAGTGGTAACCCGGGAAGTGAAACCCTATGCCCTGGTTGTGGGAAACCCGGGAAAACAGGTGGGGTGGATGAGCGAATACGGTCACAGACTAAAATTTGACCTGGATGGCAGGGCAACCTGTCCGGAAAGCAACGAAAAATATATACTGGAGAAAGACCAGGTAAGAAAAACTGGAGAATAAGATGGAGGGAACAGGAAAGAATTTTGCACTCATTGGTGTGGCCGGCTACATCGCCGTCAGGCATGTAAGGGCCATACGTGAAACCGGGAACAACCTGCTGGCATCGCTGGACCGGTTCGACAGTGTGGGTTTCATCGATGCCTATTTTCCCGAAGCAGATTTCTTCATTGAGTTTGAGCGATTTGACCGGCACATCGCAAAACTGAACAGACAGGGAAACAAGATCGAGTATGTAAGCATCTGCTCCCCCAACTACCTGCACGATTCACACATCCGTTTTGCGCTCAGGAACGGTGCAGATGCCATCTGTGAAAAACCCCTGGTGCTGAATCCCTGGAACATTGATGCACTGAAGGATTATGAAAACGAGACCGGAAAAAATGTGTGGAACATCCTTCAGCTCCGGCTTCACCCCTCCATCCTGGAACTGCGCGAACTGGTTAAAAATGGCCCACCCGATAAAATTTATGATGTGGACCTCTCTTACATCACCAGCCGGGGAAACTGGTACCACTACTCCTGGAAAGGAGATGTGGAGAAATCGGGAGGCATCGCCACCAACATCGGGGTCCATTTTTTTGATATGCTTTCATGGATTTTCGGAAAGGTGAATAAAAACGTGGTACACCTTCTGCAAAAGAATAAGGCAGCCGGATTCCTGGAACTGGAAAAGGCCCGTGTCCGGTGGTTTTTGAGCATTGACTACAACGATATTCCAAAGGGGATCAAGAAGAACGGACAACGTACATACCGTTCCATCACCATGGACGGGAAGGAGATCGAATTCAGCGGAGGTTTCACCGATCTGCATACCATCTCCTATGAGAAAATCCTGGAAGGAAACGGCTTCGGGCTTGAAGCCGGACGAACAGCCATTCAGACCGTATATAACATAAGAAATACAGCGCCCGTTGGAATCAGGGGCGATTATCATCCTATTATTAAAAACATAGCAAAATGATTTATGATGACCTGCTGAGCAGGAAGAAAAAACTGGCCGTGATCGGCCTGGGCTACGTTGGTTTACCCATTGCCCTGGAATATGCCCGAAAGATATCAGTCATCGGATTTGATATCAAACCGGCACGTGTGGAAATGATGAAAAAGGGGATCGATCCAAGCAATGAACTCTCCAAAGAGGACTTTGAAGGATGTGACATCAAGTTCACTGCAGACCTTGCAGATTTGAAAGCGGCCTCGTTTTACATTGTGGCTGTACCGACCCCCATAGACATCCATAAAAAACCTGACCTGACCCCGCTTTTATCGGCCACCAACACGGTTGGAAAAGTGCTTTCTGAAGGCGATTATGTAGTGTACGAATCAACGGTTTACCCCGGCTGCACCGAAGAAGATTGCATTCCCGTGCTGGAAACGGTCTCCGGGCTTACATATATGGAGCAGTTCAAAGTAGGGTTTTCTCCGGAGCGGATCAATCCTGGCGATCGCCAGCATACCCTGACAAAGATTACCAAGGTAACCTCGGGCTGTGACGAGGAGTCGGCTGAGGAGATCGCCAAAACTTATGAGCTGGTCATCAAAGCCGGAGTGCACAGAGCCTCTTCCATCAAGGTGGCGGAAGCCGCCAAAATCATTGAGAATACCCAGCGGGATATCAACATTGCTTTCATGAATGAGCTCTCCATGATCTTCAATAAAATAGGCATCAATACCTATGAAGTGCTTGAGGCGGCCGGGACAAAGTGGAATTTCCTGAAATTCTTTCCCGGCCTGGTGGGTGGGCATTGTATCGGAGTAGACCCCTATTACCTCACCTATAAATCCATGAAATTCGGGCACCATGCCCAGATTATCAATGCAGGACGTGCGATCAACGACAGCATGGGAGCTTATGTGGCCAGACAAGTCACACTGAAACTCTCATCCACGTTTCCCAATCTGAAGGATTGCCGTGTACTTGTAATGGGTGCTACTTTTAAAGAGAATGTGAGTGATATCAGAAATTCAAAGGTGGCGGATGTGATCGCCGAACTGGAGGAATTCGGGGTCACCGTGGAGGTGGTGGATCCCCATGCATCGCCCGCCGAGATCAAGGAAGAGTATGGCTTTGAACTGGCCGACACCATCCGGGGACCATTCCATGGTATCGTGGTGGCTGTCAACCACAAAGAGTACACAGACCTGGATGAGACCTATTTTAAGTCCATCACCCATCCGGGTGCTGTATTTGCCGACCTGAAAGGGATTTTCAGGGGAAAGATGGATTCATTCAACTACTGGAGCCTTTAAAGGAAAAAAAATGGCTTCAATACTTGTCACGGGAGGAACGGGTTACATCGGCTCACATACCGCGGTTGAACTGTTGGAAGCCGGAATGGATGTGGTGATTGTGGATAACCTGGAAAATTCCAGAAGGGAAGTGATCGATGGCATTGCCGGGATCGCAGGTACCAGACCCTGTTTTGAAGAGGCTGACCTGAGGGACAAAGCATCTGTGCTGGCCCTCTTTGAAAAATACCCCGACATTGGGGCAGTGATCCATTTTGCCGCTTACAAAGCAGTGGGTGAAAGTGTTGAAAAACCTCTTGCCTACTATGAAAACAACCTGCTTTCGCTGATCAACCTGCTTAAGGCCATGCAGAAGCATGATGTACACAACATTGTTTTCTCCTCCTCCTGTACCGTCTATGGTCAACCGGAAATCATTCCCGTCAGCGAAGAGGCTCCCGTCCAGGAAGCCACATCTCCCTATGGGAATACAAAGCAGATCTCAGAGGAGATCCTTCGGGATGTGGCCGCTTCCAAACCGGGACTGCGGGTAGTTTCGCTGCGCTATTTCAATCCCATCGGGGCACACCCCTCCGCAAAGATCGGGGAGTTACCGCTGGGTGTGCCTGCCAACCTGGTCCCGTTTATCACACAGACAGTGATGGGTCTTCATGACACACTGCAGGTCTTTGGTGATAACTACAATACTCCGGATGGTTCGGCCATCCGTGATTATATCAATGTTGTGGATCTGGCCCGGGCCCATGTGGTGGCCATCAGGCGCCTTCTGGAACAAAAGCAGCTTGCCTCATTTGAAGTATTTAACCTGGGAACAGGAAGGGGCTTGTCCGTATTTGAAGTGATCCGGGCTTTTGAAAAGGCCACCGGGGAAACTGTAAACTACAGGGTGGTGGCGCGCCGGGAAGGCGACACAGAACAGGTCTTCGCTGATACACGCCTTGCCAACAAAGAGCTGGGCTGGAAAGCCGAGATAGGCATCGAGGAGACCCTGAAATCGGCCTGGAAATGGGAAAAACAAATCAGGAAAAATAAATCCGGAGCATGACAACCATTCTGGTCACCGGTGGCGCCGGATTTATCGGATCCCACGTAGTAAGGAGAATGGTCCTGAACCACCCTGACGCCAGGATTATCAACCTGGACCAGCTAACCTATGCAGGAAACCTCGAGAACCTGGAGGATATCAGGGACCATCCCAATTACTTGTTCAGAAAGGGAAATATCGTGGATGCCCCGTTCCTGGAAAAGCTGTTCCGTGAATTTGATATTGACGGGGTGATCCACCTGGCTGCCGAATCCCATGTGGACCGCTCGATTATCAGTCCCATGGATTTCATCCATACCAACATCATCGGGACAGTAAACCTGCTGAATACATGCCGGAGTGCATGGGAGGGGAAAGAGGGGAAACGTTTTTACCATATCTCCACAGACGAGGTATACGGAAGCCTGGGCGGTGAAGGGCTCTTCACTGAAGAGACTGCCTATGACCCGCGAAGTCCCTATTCTGCATCCAAGGCAAGCTCAGATCATCTGGTCAGGGCCTACCACCATACCTACGGGCTGCCCGTGGTGCTTTCCAACTGCTCCAACAATTACGGGCCCAATCAGTTCCCGGAGAAACTGATCCCGCTGGCCATTCACAACATCATCCACATGAAACCGATCCCGATATACGGAAAGGGAGAGAATGTACGGGACTGGCTCTATGTCATGGACCATGCTGCTGCCATTGATCTGATCTTCCACAGGGGAATCCCCGGCAGAACCTACAACATTGGCGGATTGAACGAGTGGAAAAATATTGACCTGATCCGGCTGCTTTGCCGGATCATGGACAGAAAACTTAATCGTCCTTTGGGTACCTCTGCCGGGCTGATCACCTATGTGAAGGACAGGGCCGGACATGACCTCCGTTATGCCATCGACAGCTCAAGGATCACAAATGAACTGGGATGGAAGCCCACGGTCACCTTCGAGGAGGGACTGGAAAAAACAGTGGAATGGTACCTGGGCCACCAGGGGTGGATGGAAAGGGTTACATCCGGAGCATATCAATCTTACTACGACACCCAGTACGGCAAGCGCTAAAAAAACTGCTATTCGACTGTTACGGACTTGGCCAGGTTTCTTGGCTGGTCCACATTGCATCCGCGCATCACAGCGATGTGATAGGCAATGAGCTGCAATGGAACCACGGCCGGAATGGCTACCATGGCTTCGTGGGTTTCAGGAATCTCAATGACATGGTCGGCCATCTGGCGGATGGTCGTGTCTCCTTCGGTCACAATGGCAATAACGACGCCATTCCTGGCTTTCACCTCCTGAATGTTGCTCACAATCTTGTCATAGGAGCTGTCACGGGTGGCAATAAAGACCACCGGCATCTTTTCATCAATAAGTGCAATGGGGCCATGCTTCATCTCTGCAGCAGGATATCCTTCTGCATGGATATAAGAGATCTCCTTCAGTTTCAGGGCACCTTCCAGGGCCACCGGGAATGAAGTGCCACGTCCCAGATAGAGGGCATTGGTGGCATCCTTGTAAATCTCTGCAATCCGCTTGAATTCGTCATTATGCTCCAGAATCTTTTCTATCTTCCCGGGGATATCATTCAGTTCCCTGATCAGTTCTGAGAAACGGGCATCGTCAATCAGGCCTTTCTCCCTGCCGATCATCATGGCCATCATGGTCAGTACTGTCACCTGTGCGGTAAAAGCTTTGGTGGAAGCCACTCCGATTTCGGTCCCCGCATGTGTATATACACCAGCATCGGTCTCCCGGGATATGCTGGATCCTGCCACATTGCAGATGCCAATAACCAGCGCTCCTGCCTCCTTGGCCAGGTGAATGGCGGCCAGGGTATCTGCGGTTTCACCACTCTGACTGATGGCCAGGACCACATCGTCCGGACCTATCAGTGGATTCCTGTACCTGAATTCAGATGCATATTCCACCTCAACCGGTATACGGGCCATGTCTTCGATCAGATATTCTCCCACCAGTCCGGCATGCCATGAAGTTCCGCAGGCGATCACCACAATGCGGTTTGCATTCACCAGCCGGTCTTTCACCTGGTGCAGACCCCCAAGACGAATCTCATTGGAATCCGGATTGATCCTTCCTCTGAAGGTGTCCTTGATTGAACGCGGCTGTTCAAAGATTTCCTTCAACATAAAATGGTCAAACCCCTGCTTCTCGATCTCAGAGATACCCAATTCAATGGTCTTGATGTTCACCTTGGTTCCGTCGGTGATCATGTTCTTCAACACCAGTTCATCCCTGCGGATCAGGGCAATGTCATCGTTGTTCAGGTAAATAACACGGTCGGTATACTCCACAATGGGAGTGGCATCGGAAGCGATGAAATACTCATTGTCGCCCAGTCCGATCACCAGGGGACTGCTTCGGCGGGCTGCAATCATCAGATTGGGATCCTCACTGGAAATCACAACGAGCCCGTACGCCCCGATTACCTGCTGCAGCGCCAGGGTAACGGCCGCATCTACGGTTACATCCTGGGAGGTATAGATATACTCAATCAGGTTGGCGAGGACCTCAGTGTCGGTCTCGCTGTAAAAAGACATGCCATGGTCGATCAGTCCCTGTTTCAGGACCGCATAGTTTTCAATGATGCCATTGTGAATGATGGTGAACAATCCCTTCTCCGAATGATGCGGGTGGGCATTCAGGTCGCTGGGTTCTCCGTGCGTGGCCCACCTTGTATGCCCGATACCTATCGTGCTTTTGGTCTCTTTCCCCCTCACAAAATCTTCCAGCTCCTGGACTTTGCCTTTTTTCTTATAGATGGAGGTTTTCCCATTGAGCAATGCTACTCCAGCTGAATCATAACCCCTGTATTCGAGCCTTTTAAGGCCTTTTATTAGTACGGGATAGGCGTCGCGGCTCCCGATATATCCGACTATTCCACACATTTTTTATTACAATTTAAGGTAAACAAGCTCCAATCTTATACGTTTGGGGTCAGTATAAAGGTTACTCCAAAGTTTGGAAACTCCGGGATTTCTTACGCCGTTATATATTTTAAGTCTGAAATTATTGTCAGCTTTCGTTCCGTCGATCATGGACTGAAAGTGCAATGTCATGTTGAACTGGTAATTGTAGGTGGTGTCGAAGAACATTCCTTTGGACTCGGTTTGAAGGGTTCCGCCGAAAATTTTGGGATCCGACTGGTAAACGGCATAATAATCATAGATGTTCTGCAGTTCTCCATTCTCCAGTTCAGTATAGAGCATCAACCTGCTGGGAAGCTCATCCATGGCGATTCCGCTTAATTCTTCAGGAACCACTTCAAAAATTAGCTTGGCTGAATTGATGGCCACTTTTCCTCCCTCCAGCCATTTATCCAGGTTTGTAAAAGAGAACCTGGTATTAACGCCCGCCATGCCCTGAACATAACAGTAAGGGGAAAGGGCGCTGTCATTGTCAATGATCCCCGACAGGTATGTCATGGAATGATCGTGCTTAAATACATTGATCTTCTGACAGTAATATTCATCAATGGGAAATGTGGCCCAGACAAAATCCCTGCCCTCGATGGTGTCTATCTCGGTACTGTCATTGGCGTACCTGATCGTCAGCCTTGTCACCGGATCGGAAAGCCCCACCTGTGCCATGGTTCCCCCTTGGGCCCTGGAGGTGGCTGTGAAGTATAGTCCGTTGAAATAGTCCTTGAACAGACTATCGTTCTGGAACAGTGTGGTATCGGACGTTGCGTCCAGAAATTTCTGAATAAAGGCAGGATTCTCCATCAATGCGATATCAACGGTGTCATCCACATCGGGTTTGAATCTTTTCTCCCCCAGCAACACAGGATCGTATCTGCCTTCAGCTTCATAGTTGGAATGATAAACCGAATCCATGTAGAAACGTTCTGTGGCCTCATATACCTGGATGGTAACCAACCCATCCTTGCTTCCAAAATAGTCACCGATGTATAAATGCAACAGGATGGAATCAATTTCCGTATTGGGACCGTGCTTGAATGATCCGATGTTGAACTGGGTAAACAGGGCGGCCTCCGAACTCCCCACGATGGTGTCTTCCAGGCTTCCCAGGAGATACTTGGAGGTGGGGTCGTAGGAGATCTCGGAAGAGACCACAGGATTCCCTGTCACCGGGTAAGCGTGTATTTCAAAAATGGTATCATGGAACAGAAACACCCTGTCACCCTGGGGCAACAGGTCCTTGCCAAGTTCCTGCTCCCATGCAGAACATGATGATAACCATCCCAATGTGATCAGTATGATCCCAATAACCCACAAATCCTTCTTCATGATTGAAATTGAAAGTAATTAAACGTTGAGGATACTGTCATAGAAAACGGAAAACGCGTCCACATATTTTTCTTCACCCCTATATTCGAGAAATGGCTTCCCCGATTTTTTCAATTCCTTCATGACAGTTTCAGGCAGATTGTGGCTTCCCTGAATCAACCCGTCGGAATATGCTGCAGCCAGCCCGACCAGATTATTGTAGGTGGGATCTTTTATCTGAACTATATGGTTCTCAGATACCCCATCCACCAGGATTTTTTTTGTAAAAGTATGATTCAGAGGCTTGTCAAATCCGTTGTCGTAAAAGGAAAATACCACTTTGGAGTCTGCAAACAGCGGATCTTCCCGGTAAGCCTTCTTCAAATAGAGCGGAACAAGGGAAGTAAACCACCCGTGGCAATGGACCAGGTCGGGAGACCAGCGAAGCTTTCTCACGGTTTCCAGTACACCTCTTGCAAAAAAGATCATTCGCTCATCATTGTCCTTGAAATAGGAGCCCTTGGCATCGGTTAGGGTATATTTCCGGTGGAAATAATCTTCATTGTCAATGAAATAGACCTGCATCCTGGCCGCCTGTATGGAAGCCACCTTGATAATGAGGGGATGGTCCGTATCATCAATGATCAGGTTCATTCCTGAAAGCCGAATCACTTCATGGAGCTGATTTCTGCGTTCATTGATGTTCCCGAATCTGGGCATGAAAGTACGGATCTCCTTACCTGTCTCCTGAATTGCCTGGGGCAGGGTTCTGCTGATTTGGGAAAGTTCGGTTTCAGGCAAGTAGGGTGTAATCTCCTGAGATACAAATAATACCTTTTTGCTTTCCATGGTAGTTGCCTGCTTGTGAAAATCATGCAAATTTACTAAAAAAATTGATTCCATTTTTATCTATCTTTAAGACCTTGCTTCCCGGATGATTGTTTACAACACCAAAACAGATTTGGCCAGGCACCTGGAAAAACTGCGCGGACAGGGCCTTACCATTGGGTTGGTTCCCACCATGGGAGCCCTCCATAAGGGCCATCTCTCCCTGGTAGAAAGATCATCCCGTGAGAATGATGCCACTGTGGTCAGCATCTTTGTAAATCCCACCCAGTTCAATGACTCCTCAGACCTGGAGATGTACCCAAGAACCCCTGCAAAAGACCTTGAACTTCTGGAAAAACACCTTGTGGATCTTCTCTTTATGCCTTCAGTTGAGGAGATGTATCCTGAACCCGATCTGCGGTCTTTTGACCTGCAGGGACTGGACCTGGTCATGGAAGGGGCCTGCAGGAAAGGACATTTCAATGGAGTCGCACAGATCGTGAGCAAACTCTTTGAAACCGTGAAACCCCAAAACGCCTATTTCGGACAGAAGGATTTCCAGCAACTGGTGATCATAAAGCACCTGGTGAAAATCATGGGCCTGGAAATCAAGATTGTGGCCTGTCCCATTATCCGGGAGAGCGACGGACTGGCCATGAGTTCAAGGAATGTCCGTCTCAGCCCGCAGGACAGGGAAATTGCCCCTTTCATATACCAGACCCTCTCAATGGCCAGCCTGCTGAGGACCGAACTTTCTCCTGCCGGAGTGAAGGCCTGGGTGAGGGAGGCGTTCGACAAACAACCCCGGTTCAAACTTGATTACTTTGAAATCGTTGAAGATAAAGCGCTTAGAACAGTAGAAGCATGGAGTGATGCGGTGAACAAAGTGGGTTGCATTGCTGTTGTATTGGGTAGGGTGAGACTTATAGATAATATGATTTTTGATTAACTTTACAGAGCGAAGGATACCATCATGAATATTGAAGTAGTCAAATCAAAATTGCACAGGGTTACGGTCACCGAATCTGATCTCAACTACATAGGAAGTATCACCATTGATGAGGACCTGATGGAAGCAGCAAATCTGATTGAAAATGAGAAGGTTCAGATTGTGAACATCAACAATGGGGAACGTCTGGAAACCTATGTGATCACCGGTGAAAGAGGGAGTGGACAAATATGCATGAACGGACCAGCAGCCAGAAGAGTGGCTGTGGGGGATATCATTATTGTTATCTCTTACGCCTCCATGGAATTCGAAGAGGCCAGGTCATTTAAACCGGCACTTGTATTCCCGGATACCGGCACCAACAAGTTAACCTGACCCCCACTTTGAAGAAACCACTTTTCCAAATCCTGAAAGTTGCCGGATTCCTGGCATTGGGAATGCTGTTGCTTTATTTTGCCTTTCGGGGCATCGCCCTGGATGAACTGAGCCTTACCCTGAGAAATGCCAACTTTGCCTGGATAGGCATGTCCCTGATGTTTGCCTTCCTGAGCTTTTTATCCAGGGCCCGTCGCTGGGTCTTACTAATCGAACCGCTGGGTTTTAAGCCCTCCTTTAAAAACACATACCACTCCCTCATGGTCGGCTACCTTTCAAACTTTGCCCTCCCACGCCTGGGTGAGGTGACACGGTGTGTCACGCTGGGGAACCGGGAAAAAATCCCGGTGGATTCCCTCATTGGTACAGTAATCATAGAAAGGGTCATTGATCTGCTGATGTTGTTGCTGATCATGCTGTTCCTGCTGTTCAGCTGGATGGAGAAATTCGGTACCTTCTTTGGCGAGCAGGTGTTTGAACCCATCCGTCAGAAAATAACGGATACACTTGGCGGGATGTTCGTTTTCTGGCTGATTGTGATGGGATCCTTGGCCCTGGTGGTTTTCCTGCTGTTCCTGTTCAGAAAAAAGCTTAGCAGATTCAGTCTGGTTCTCCGGATAAGCAGATTCCTGAAGGGTATCCTGGACGGATTAAAAACCATTTATAAGATGCAACGAAAAGGGGAATTCATACTTCACTCGTTCCTGATCTGGTTTCTATATATCATGATGACCTGGGTGGTGGTATTTGCCCTGAAAGAGACTTCTTCGCTCACATTTGTGGACGGCATATTTCTCCTGGTGATCGGAGGATTGGGAATGTCAGCCCCCGTAACAGCAGGCTTCGGTGCGTTCCACTGGATCACATCAAGGGGCCTGGTCTATGTATATGGTCTTTCGCTTGAACAGGGAGGCGCCTATGCCATTCTGGCCCACGAATCAAACTCCCTCTTTACCATCATTCTGGGAACGATTTCCTATATACTCCTTATACTTTCTGTAAAAAAAAGAACCTCCAGAGAGATCAATACATAAGATGCTGACCTATGAAACCATTCTCCGCAAACTGATCACCCCCCGGGAGGCCGGGGAGATGTTCTCACCCGGTTTCAGAAAGAAAAACCGGATTGTTTTTACAAATGGCTGCTTCGACCTGCTGCACCGGGGACATGTGTACTACCTCTCCAGGGCGCGGGAGATGGGCGATGTGCTGGTGGTCGGACTGAACAGTGATGGTTCGGTCACCCGTCTGAAGGGTGACGGGCGCCCTGTAAACAGCGAGCAGGCCAGGGCCGAAGTACTTGGTGCACTCGGGATGGTGGATTACATCATCCTGTTCGGGGAGGATACGCCCCTGGAGCTGATCATCACTGTGAAACCTGACATCCTGGTGAAGGGAGGAGACTACAAAGTGGAAGATATTGTGGGATACCGGGAGGTCATATCATGGGGCGGAAAGGTCATCACCATCCCTACCCTTGAAGGGTACAGCACCACCTCCCTTCTACATCGCAAATAAAGGCAAAACCCACTACTGCGGGGATGTTTTAGATGCAAGCTGGCATTTTTCGCATAGCGAATAAGCACCTTGCTAGAAAATATCCCCGCTGATTGTTTACCTTTAAAACCTACTCACAGCAAGATGGCTAAAACAAAATCGGTATACCTGTGTCAGAACTGCGGCGCCGAATCGGCCAAATGGCTTGGCAGGTGCTCCTCCTGCGGTGAATGGAACACTTTCATGGAACAGCGAATCACCCAAGGTCCGGTTCGTTCCTCTTCCCGGGAGAACAAAATCAGGGTGGCTCCTCAATTCATCGAACAGGTTACATCGGAGAAAGTGGCCCGGATCGATATGAAAAACCAGGAGTTCAACCGCGTTCTGGGTGGTGGCATTGTTCCCGGTTCCATGATCCTCATTGGTGGAGAGCCTGGCATCGGGAAATCCACCCTTGCTCTCCAGGTGGCACTGAAGATCGACAGGGACACACTGTATATTTCAGGTGAAGAGAGCCCCCAGCAGCTTAAACTGAGGGCCGACCGGATCGGGGCCGGATCGGGGCAGTGTCAGGTGCTGGCCGAGACCAGCCTTCAGGTAATCCTTGACCACCTGAAGGTGACCCGGCCACAGTTACTCATCATCGACTCCATCCAGACCCTCTTTTCAGAAGAGCTGGAATCGGCTCCCGGAACAGTTTCCCAGGTAAGGGACTGTGCCGCCCGGTTGTTGCGGGAAGCCAAAGAGAACCATATGCCGGTGATACTGATCGGCCACATTACCAAGGACGGAAGCATAGCCGGCCCCAAAGTGCTGGAGCATATTGTGGACACCGTACTTCAGTTTGAAGGAGACTCACACCACCTTTACAGGATTCTCCGTGCCAGCAAGAACCGGTTCGGATCCACATCCGAAATAGGTGTGTTTGAGATGACCGGTGAAGGCCTGATCGAGATCAGTAATCCTTCTGAATTGCTGATCAACCAGCAGCCTCCCGACCTGAGCGGGTCGGCAATCGCAGCCAATGTGGAAGGGGTCCGGCCCATTCTCATTGAAGTTCAGGCCCTGGTCAGTTCGGCCGTATACGGTACACCCCAGCGCACATCAACCGGATTTGATACCAAAAGGCTGAGCATGCTGCTTGCCGTACTTGAAAAACGGGCCAGTTTCAAACTGGCCAGCAAAGATGTATTTATTAACATAGCAGGCGGACTAAGGGTGGATGATCCCGCCATTGACCTGGCTGTGGTTTCGGCCATCCTTTCTTCCACGGTCGATATACCAGTGGATCAATTCACCTGTTTTGCCGGAGAAATTGGACTATCCGGTGAGATCAGGCCCGTGCACCGGATCGAACAGCGATTGGGTGAAGCCGATAAGCTTGGAATGAAACGAATCCTGATGCCGGCCTTCAACCGGAAAAGGGTCGATGCTTCCAGATTCGATCTTGAGATTGTTGAGGTTTCCCGGGTCCAGGAAATTCCCAAACTCCTTTTCGGATGAAAAAGGATCCCGGTCAGCAAAGTATCCCTATTTTCAGGAAAGACTTTACACCAGAGGTGGACCACTACCCTGTGGAGCCCCCCAACATCAGGTCCGGGGAGGCTTACTATTTTGATACCGAAAGCGGATTGCGTTACCAGGTATTGTTTGCCAGAAAAAGAGCAAGCTATCTGGAGCACATTGTGAATTTCAGCGTGCTGAATGAGGAGTTTGAGGATGAATACAGTGAGACCAACAGAGGGGAGGTCTACCGGGTCATTGCTACCGTTGTGGAGATCATCAGGCTTTTCCACGAAAACCACCCCTATTCGGTTAGCTACGAATTCAGCGGGGAATTCAAAAAGGGCAATGAGCAACGGGAAACCAGTATCCGGACTTTGCTCTATTACAGGAAAGCACGTGACATCATGCACCCTTCATGGACGATCCACAAAGAGGGAAATAAGGTAATCGCGCACCGGCAAAGGATCTAAAAATCATCAAATTCGCTGGAGCTGTTTGGCTCCATGATGTTGGGACAATCAAGGTCCACGTAAAAATCAAGTGGTTTGATAAATTCATCTTCCTGCGAAATGCCCAGTGTGGTGTCGGCATAAACCCGTTTCATGAATTCACCGTAGATGGGGAGGGCCATTCTTCCTCCTGCTCCCATACCCAGCATATCGAAATGAGCGGACCTGTCTTCGGCCCCTACCCATGCACCAGCGGAAAGTTTAGGCGCCAGACCCATGAACCATCCGTCGCTCTGGTTCTGGGTGGTTCCTGTTTTTCCGGCCAGTTCACCCGTGAACCCATACCTGCTTCTTAACCCATAGGCGGTTCCCGAGTAAACCTCGCCCTGGTATCTGCCAATCATATCCACCACATTCCGGAGCAGAGTCAGCATCAGGTATGCTGTCTCTTCGCTGATGGCCTCATTCTCCTTGGCGTGAAAAGTAGAGATCACATTGCCGTAGCGGTCCTCGATCCGGGTCACATAGTTGGGCCCCACATAGATTCCGCTGTTGGAGAATGTATTGAATGCACCCACCATCTCTTCAAGGGAGATGTCGGCTGTACCGTAAATCATGCTGGGTACAGGGTCAATGTTGGAAGTAACCCCCATCTTACGCATGAGTTTGATCACATTCTCGGGATTGAAATTCTTGAACAACCAGGCCGACACCCAGTTGTGTGAGTTGGCCAGTCCCCATTTCAGCGAAACCATTTTACCAGCAAACCGCTGGCTGGTCGCCTTGGGGGTGTAGGTAGAATCATTGACCACATCCTCAAAGGTGATGGGAACCAGGGGAATCATCTCACAGGGAGAATAGTTCTCCTGCATGGCCAGCAGGTAGAGGAAGGGCTTGATGGTGGAACCCACCTGGCGGCGTCCCTGGTACACCTGCTCATACTGGAAATAGCCGTAATTATGTCCTCCAACAAAGGCCCTCACCTGCCCGGTGGCAGGATCCATGGCCATAAATCCCGCCCTGAGAAAATGCTTCATGTACCTGATGGAGTCCATGGGCGACATCACCGTATCGATGGGGCCGTTCCAGGAAAATACACTCATGGGAACAGGCTGGTCGAATACATAAAGGATGGAATCCCATGATGCGCCCGAGGTAACCAGGTACCTGTATCTGTCGGTCCAACGAACCGCTTTGTACAGGATGTTCCGGCTCTCCTCTCTGGTGAGATCTTCAAAGGGAGCATTGGATCTGCCCTTTTTCTCTTTAAAAAAGGCGGGTTGCAAAACCTCTTTCAAATGCACCTCAACTGCCTCCTCAGCATATTGCTGCATTTTGGAGTTAATTGTGGTGTATATCTTCAGGCCGTCGCGGTAGAGGTTATACTGGGTGCCGTCGGGCTTAAAATTCTTGTTGATCCATCCAAACAGGTTGTCACTTGCCCACCTGATGGAATCACGCCTGTAGCTTTCCCAGGCCAGTGCTCCGGCATTCTCACTGGGTTCAACCGGTTTGGTTTCATTCATGAACCCGGCCAGGAAAGAGCGAAAATGCCTGGCATTGCCTGTCAAATGGCTGGCCAGGTTGTAATCCACCACCACAGGCAGCATCTTCACCGAATCGGCTACATGAGGTTCCAGGTATCCGTATTTCTCCATCTGACTGATCACGATATTTCTTCTTTGAAAGGATCGTTCCGGATTAATTCGCGGGTTATATGCAGTGGGTGCTTTGAGCATCCCCACCAGGATGGCTGCCTGATCAATGGTCAGGGAATCGGAACTTGTATTGAAAAAGGTTTTGGATGCCGACTGGATCCCAACAATGGACTCCCCACCGAAGGGAACCGTATTGAGATACATGGCGATGATCTCCTGTTTCGTATAGCTGCGCTCGAGCCTGACACCCGTATTCCACTCCTTGAACTTGTTGATGGCCAGGTGTCCGGCCTTGCCGATTTTGGAGCGCATGATGGTTGTATCCCTCGGGAAAAGGTTCTTGGCCAACTGCTGTGAAATGGTACTCCCTCCTCCCTCATGCTTCCCAAGCAGCACCGAGTAGACCATGACCCTGGCAAGGGATCTCACATCGATCCCCGAATGTTTAAAATACCTTACATCTTCCGTACTTACCAGTGCATCAACCAGGTGCGGGGCCAGATCCTCATAACTGACATAGGTGCGATTCTCTATGAAGTATTTGCCCAATTGCTCACCATCCTCCGTAATGACCAGCGTGGCCAGGTTGGTCTGAGGGTTCTCCAGTTGGGCGAATTCAGGCATAAAACCTACCTTTCCATGGCCGATCAAAATCATGATGATTATGAACAATACTATCGGTAAAGTGTATAACGACCAGAGGATGATTAAATATTTTGTAGTTTTGCCGGGTTTTTGAACCATGGACAGCGTAATTTGCGTCAAAAATAGTAATTATCTTATTTTGTGTTCGATTTATTAACGGGGGAGTATCAAAAATATGATAGAAAATCTGGTCATTGTTGAATCACCAGCCAAAGCAAAAACCATAGAAGGTTTCCTGGGCAAGGCTTACACGGTTAAATCAAGCTTCGGCCATATCCGCGATCTGGCCAAAAAAAACCTGGGTATCGATATCGATGAGGGGTTCAGACCCAAATACATCGTACCGGCAGATAAAAAAAATGTGGTGAAAGAGCTGAAAGAGCTGGCAAAAAGTTCACAAATGGTGTGGCTGGCCACTGATGAGGACCGGGAGGGGGAGGCCATTGCCTGGCATCTCTTCGAGGAACTGAGGCTTGAAAAGGAAAAGACACGCCGGATCGTATTCCACGAAATTACAAAAGATGCCATCCTGGGAGCCATTGATCATTCCCGGGACATAGATACAAACCTGGTCAATGCACAGCAGGCCCGAAGGGTCCTGGACAGGCTGGTGGGTTTTGAGCTCTCACCCCTTCTGTGGAAAAAAATAAAACCATCCCTGTCAGCCGGCAGGGTTCAGTCTGTTGCCGTGAAGCTGATCGTCGAAAAGGAACGCGAGATTCAGAACTTTAGTTCCAAGCGGTATTTCAGGATCACAGGTATATTTTCGGGTGACACAGGAAACGGGGAATCGGCCAGGTTAAAGGGCGACCTGTCCAGACGTTTCGACTCGAAGGAGGAGGCTGAAAAATTCCTGGAAAGCTGCAAAAAGAGTGTGTTTACCGTAGATAACATTGAAAAAAAGCCCCTGAAGAAATCACCGGCTCCGCCATTTACTACATCCACCCTCCAGCAGGAGGCCAGCAGAAAACTTGGTTTTTCAGTGAACCAGACGATGTCCGTGGCACAGCGTCTTTACGAATCGGGAAAGATCACATACATGAGGACCGATTCGGTAAACCTTTCAAAACTGGCCATTGGTGCTGCTGCCGGAAAGATCCGGGAAGCTTTCGGTGAAGAGTACCTGAAATCAAGAAACTTCAGCACCAAAACCAAAGGGGCGCAGGAGGCCCACGAGGCCATTCGCCCTTCCTATATGAACCAGTCATCCATCGAAGGAAACCGGGCCGAACAAAGGTTGTACGAACTGATCTGGAAGCGGACCATTGCTTCCCAGATGAGTGAAGCCAGACTCGAAAAAACAACCATCAATATCAATGTATCGGGTGCGGCTGAAAGTTTTGTGGCCACCGGAGAAGTACTGAAATTTGACGGATTCCTGAAAGTTTATATGGAGTCCACCGATGAGGACCCGGAGGAGGAAACCAAAGGGCTTCTGCCCCCAATGAAGATCAATGACAGGCTGAACCGGGAAGAGATAGAGGCTGCAGAAAAATCCACCCAGCAACCCGTCAGGTATACCGAAGCCAGCCTTGTGAAGAAAATGGAGGAACTGGGCATCGGACGCCCGTCCACTTACGCCCCCACCATTTCAACCATCCAGCAAAGGGAGTATGTGGTGAAGGAGGACCGCAAAGGTGACCAGCGCGAGATGTTGCAGATTCTTCTGAAAGGCGATTCCATTTCAAGTAAACGGGTGAAAGAAAACTTCGGTTTTGAAAAGGGGAAACTTTTCCCCACTGATATCGGTGCTGTGGTCAATGACTTTCTGGAGCAAAATTTCGATAACATTATGGATTTCAACTTCACGGCTTCAGTGGAAAAGGAGTTCGATGAGATCGCGGAAGGAAGTGTGGACTGGTCCACCATGATCGGAAAGTTTTATAAGCCTTTCCATACAAAAGTAGATTCGGCCACACAAAATTCGGAGCGGTCCAAGGGAGAGAAATTCCTTGGAGCTGATCCCGATTCCGGAAAGCCAGTAAGCGTAAAGATCGGCAGATTCGGGCCCATTGCCCAGATTGGCGAGGCCAGTGATGAAGAAAAACCGCGTTTTGCAAGCCTTCTGAAAGGTCAGAGCCTGGAGACCATTACCCTTGAAGAAGCCCTTGAACTGTTCAGGCTTCCAAGGAGCATTGGTCTGTTCGAAGATGAAGAAATGGTGATCGGAGTGGGCAGGTATGGTCCCTATGTAAGACATAAATCTAAGTTTTTCAGTCTGACAGGTTCCGATGATCCCTATACCATCAAGGAGGAACGGGCCATTGAGATCATTCTGGAAAAACGCACACTGGAGGAGAACAGAAACATCAAGCAGTTCGATGAAGAACCTGATCTTCTGATACTGAATGGCAGGTATGGTCCCTACATTTCATTTCAGAAGAAAAACTACAGGATTCCCAAAGGGAAGAAACCGGAGGAACTGACCCTTGAAGAGTGCCGGGAGATTATCAAAAAAGCAGGCAGTAAACCAAAGAAATAACAACAACTCAGTGCTCAGTACTCAGTGCATAGTACTCAGTGAGTACTAAGTACCAGTTACTAAGTACTGGGCACTAGGCACTAACTTATGGACCTCAACGGATACTTTGACCCTGTCAGCCTGGAAAGGCCGGAATTTGAGTACCTGGACGACAGGGAGGCTTTCAGCCACCACATTTCTGTACATACTCCAGATCATCCCATCCGGGAACTGGATAAATACCGGGTAGCCATCTTCGGTGTGCCTGAAGATCGCAACGGATTTATCCAGGGCAGCAAAGATGCCCCTGATGCCGTGAGGGATAAACTCTACCAGCTGTCCAGGATCGAAAGGGAACTGCAAATCTATGACCTTGGAAATATAAAAACCGGGGGGGCAGTAAATGACACCTATTTTGCACTCAGGGACATCCTGCTTGAATTAATGGAACGGCAGATCATCGCGTTGATCATTGGTGGATCCCAGGACCTCTGCCGCGGCGTGTTTCTTGCCCTTGAAAAAAAGGAAGGTCTGCATCATATACTCACCATCGATTCCATGCTGGACTTTTCGGAGTCGTCGGAATCCCAGCATTCACGGAATTACCTGAACCAGCTGGTTCAGCCTGGATGGAAGAAAAAATTCAGTTTCACCAACCTGGGACACCAGGTATATTTCACCACAAGCTCCCAGCTGGAGCAGCTGGAGCAATCCCACCTGGAAAGCATCCGCCTGGGCATGGCTCGCAGCAACATGAAGCAGGCAGAACCATTGATCCGCGACTCCGAATTTGTGAGCATTGATCTGGGTGCAGTAAGACATTCCGATGCTCCGGGAGCTTCCATCCCGTCTCCCAATGGTTTTTTTGGTGATGAACTCTGCCAGTTTACCAGGTATGCCGGTCTAAGCGAGCAAGTTGGCACGGTCGGTTTTTTCGAGTTTAATCCCTCCCGGGACCTGAACGGACAAACTGCCCACATCACGGCACAGGCCGCATGGTACTTTCTGGACGGTCTTGCCCACCGAATCCGTGAAAATCCAGTGGATACGCCTGAGCACATCAAGAAATTTATCGTCAACCTGAATGCTGCCGGACACGACATTACATTTCACAAAAGCACGCTCTCTGAAAGATGGTGGATGGAAATCCCGGTGAAGAATCCGGCTACCGGATATAACTTTTTTGTTTCATGCTCGTATGAGGACTACCAGCAGGCCAGTAATCAGGAGATACCGGATCGCTGGTGGCGTTATTTGAACAGGTTGGGTAATGAATCAGAATAAATCACGTTATTATTTGCGAAACGGAGTATAATTCCGCTGATTTTTGCCCCTTTATCATGACCCGGGTTATGAACATTTCACTGTTAATAATATTTGCTTGGTAGAACTATTTTTACTTATTTTACCAGAGCCTTAAAGCTAAGAGAGATAAGCCTGCAAGAGAATTCAAAGCCCTATGAAAAGCGTGGTATTCATATTCATTTTCGGGACCCTGGCTGCAGGGCTTTATGGCCAGCAGGATCCGAAATTTACTCAGAATATGTTCCTGGCACCATTTTACAACCCGGGTGCCGTGGGAAGTACTGATAAAATCTGCCTCGCAGCTGCTTTCCGGAACCAATGGACCGGGCTTCCCGATGCTCCGACAACCACAATTTTTACGGCCCATATGCCCTTCAATCTGCTGGGGCGGACTCATGGAGTTGGGATCAATCTGATGAATGACCGGCTTGGTTTTAACAACGATTTTATATTCA
Source organism: uncultured Bacteroides sp. (assembly GCA_964453785.1). Lineage (GTDB taxonomy): Bacteria > Bacteroidota > Bacteroidia > Bacteroidales. The sequence continues at coordinate 83,884 of CAYVRK010000005.1, read as the reverse complement.
GTGCTGCCTATGCATTCCGGATGGACCTGGGAACGGGCAAACTGGGTATCGGGGTCAACGCAGGGGTGGCCAACCAGTCTCTGGAGCCCAGCTGGAACGGGGCTGATGTCATTACCCCGGATTCTGACCCTTCGATACCCAGCTCCGGTGGAAGTGTGTTCGGATTTGACATGGGCCTGGGTCTTTATTACACTGCCGAAAACCTTTTTGTGGGCCTGTCCACAACCCACCTGAACCAGACCTCATTTATCTACCCCGAACAAAACGAAGAGACCAAACTGATCAGACATTACTATTTGATGGCAGGTTACAACATTCAGCTGACCAATCCCATGTTTGAGATTATGCCTTCCCTGATGATTCAGACCGATGCCAGATCAAACCACATCTATCTGAATACCAGTTTGAGATACAATAAAAAGTTCTGGGGAGGAGTTTCTTATTCAGTTGGGGGTGCTATTTCGGCACTTTTTGGGATAGAATTGAACAATGGACTCAGGATCGGATATTCATATGATTTCGAACTTTCACCCCTGTTAAATTACAACAGCGGGTCCCATGAGGTAACCGTTCGATATTGCTTCGATCTCAGTATTGACAAGAGTCCGCAAAAGTATAAGAGTATAAGATTTTTATAAAATTTACCTATATTTAAATAGTTTTTTATAATTTAAACATTTCGTAAAAGGCTGGTTTTTGCACCTATTAAGCATTGTACTATGAAACGAATCGCGTTTTTTGTTGTCCTGGGAGCATTCATTGGTAGTTGTAGCACTTACAACAGCGGTGAACTCGTAGGCGTTGAAGGAAGGAAGGCTTATGCTGAACCGATACCATTTGGTATGGTGCCTATTCCGAACGGCTCTTTTGCTATGGGTCCCAGTGATATGGATGTAGCCTGGACCCAGAATGCAATGTCGAGAACAGTCGCTGTAGATGCATTCTGGATGGATGAGACTGAAATTACCAATAACGAATACAGGCAGTATGTGTCCTGGGTTCGTGATTCCATTATCCGTAAGGAACTTGCCATTCAGGGCGTTGAAGATTTTATAAAGAAAGATGATGAGGGACAGCCTTTTGAGGACAGGGACGGACAACCGGTGATCGACTGGGAGGCTCCCCTGGATGCCAGCAAGGATAAAGAGGGAAATATTCAGCAGATCATTGACGACCTTGGAATTTACTACAGCGGGGCCGACCGGCTATCATACATTACCAAGGAGATCAATGTTACCAAGCTTATTTACAACTATTACTGGGTTGACCTGATGCAGGCCTCCAGGGCAGCCAACAGGTTTAACCTGGATTATTCCGGGGGTACAGCCGATCCGGTTGTTTCTTACGGAGGAACCGTTACCAGACCGGATGGAACCCAGGAGGAGGTAACCAGCAGGGCTTCATTCGTGAACAAGGATTGGGTCCTGGTCTATCCCGATACCCTGGTATGGATCGCCGACTTTACCTATTCCTACAATGAGCCCATGTCCAATATGTATTTCAAGTCCCCCTCTTATGATCATTATCCGGTGGTGGGGATCACCTGGAAGCAGGCCAATGCGTTCTGTGTGTGGAGGACCAATTACCTGAACTGGGCACTTGTAAGAAGCGGACAACCCGTTGTTCAGGACTACAGGCTTCCCATTGAAGCTGAATGGGAATATGCCGCCCGCGGGGGACTGGACCAAAGCATGTACCCATGGGGTGGTGTCTATCTCAGAAACATGAGCGGTTGTTTTATTGCCAACTTTAAACCCCTCAGGGGCAATTATACAGATGATGGGTCCATGTATCCCACAAGGGTGGCTCACTACGCAGGGAATCCCAATGAATACGGACTTTACGATATGGCGGGGAATGTATCAGAGTGGACCATCACAGCCTACGACCCGTCAGCCTACGTTTTTTCACATGACATGAACCCCTATTACAGTTACAATGCAAAGCCTGATGATCCGCCTGTAATGAAAAGGAAAGTGATCCGTGGAGGTTCCTGGAAAGACATCGCCCGTTATCTGCAGGTAAGTACCCGTGACTACGAATATCAGGATTCTGCCAAGTCCTTCATTGGATTCAGATGCGTTCGTTCTTATTTAGGTGATAACTAATTAAATATTTGATATAATGGGAATTACAGAATTAGTTCAAAGTTCGGGCTGGAAGAATTTTACGGCCAAACTTTATGGCTTCGGAGCTTCTGTAGTAATTATCGGAGCTCTCTTCAAGATCATGCACTGGCCTGGTGCCGCTATCGCACTGACATCAGGCCTTTTGATTGAAGCGGTTATCTTCTTCTTCTCGGCGTTTGAGCCCCTCCATGAAGAGCTTGACTGGACGCTGGTCTACCCGGAACTGGCAGGAATGTCCGATCCGGATGAAATCGATGAATACAAAGAACAAGCCATTGCAGACCGGAATGTGGGCCTGCAGAAATTTGATGAACTGTTTCAGCAATCCCAGATCAATGCAGAGGATGTGCGGAGCCTTGGTAAACATTTGAATACCATCTCTGCCACCACCGAAACCATTGGTGATATCACCTCGGCCTCACTGGCCACCAAAGAGTATTTCGATAAGATGGGAACTGCTGCACAAAATATGGATACTGTGGCCACAGCCTATGGAACCAATACCGGGGTGCTCAATGAGTCCGTTAATTCGCTGGCCAATTCATACAAGAATTCAGCATCCCTGATAGACCAGAAGGCAAAGGATATTGCAGAAAAGTTTTCTTCCTCCAGTGCCAACCTGACCGCCACTTACGAAGCCATGTCCGGTGAGGTGAAACAGGAACATACGCAAATTTCTGAAAGCCAGAAGCAATTCAACAGCCAGCTGGAAACACTTACAAAAAACCTTGCCCAGCTGAACACTACCTACACAGATCAGTTGAAAGGAAGCAAGGAACACCTTCAGGGGACTTCAGGGGTTTACAAAGGACTCAATGAAATGATTGCCAATCTGCAGGCATCAGTAGAAGAGACTCAAAAATACAAGACCGAAATCGTAAAACTCAGCGAAAGCCTTTCTGAATTGAATAATGTGTATGGCAACATGCTCACAGCCATGAGCATCAGAAAAAAGTAATCATTCATTAATTCTGATCTATGGGACACGGTAAAGAAACACCGAGACAAAAAATGATTGGCATGATGTACCTCGTGCTGACCGCCATGCTTGCATTGAACGTGTCCAAGGAAGTGCTCAATGCATTCATCCTGGTTGATGAAGGTCTGGTTACCACCACTGAGAACTTTGCGGCAAAAAACCAGGGCCTTTATTCAACTTTTGCGAAGGAATATGAATTGAATCCCACAAAGGTGGGTGATTGGAAGGACAAAGCCGAAGAGGTCCAGAGACGTTCCAATGAGTTGTACTTATTCCTGCATGAATGCAAAACTTCCATCCTGATCATCAAGGAGGAAGATGCAATCATTCCAAACAGCACCAAGATCGACTGGGATGAAGTACAAGGCAAAGATAACATGGACCATCCCGGACAGGTGATGATCGTGGAGGGAAAAGCCACTGAACTTAAGAGAAAAATTGATGAGCACAGGGAATATATGTTGTCCCTGATCGAAGACAAAGAGAAATATCGCGGTACGGTAGAGGCCATTGAGGGGATTCTGAATACTGAACTCCCTGATGTTCACTTAGAACATGGAGGCAAGAAGGTTACTCCCACCTGGGAAACCTCCTATTTTGATATGCTGCCTCTGGCTTCTGTTATTACCCTGCTTTCCAATATGCAGGCCAACGTGCGGAATGCCGAATCGGAAATGATCGATTTCCTTCTTAAGCAGGTGGTGGCCGGTGACATCGGTTTCAACTCTTTGAAAGCAGTGGTGATTCCCGACCGGAGCCTGGTATTTCCGGGGGAGGAGTACAGGGCGAGGGTATTCCTTGCAGCCTATGATTCCACCAAGGCCCCCGAGGTCCAGCTGGAAAATGGTACCATGCTCGAAATTGAAAACGGTCAGGGCATTTACAAGACCTCCTCAAACTCTCTGGGTGTCAAAACCTGGGGTGGGACAATCAAGCTTGAAAATGACGGCAGCTATATCGAACGTCCTTTCGAAGCATCTTACGAAGTGGCCGAGGCCAACGCCACCATTTCAGCCACCGCCATGAACGTTTTTTACCGTGGATTAAATAACCCGGTAGCCATTTCGGCGGGAAGTGTTGCTGAAAGCTCAGTACGGGCAACCATCACCAGTCCACACTCCATCAAAAGGATCCGTCCGGGAGAGTATGTGGTGAAACCAGGCGTGCAGGGAGACAAGGCCACGGTAAGCGTGTTTGCTGAAATTAACGGAGTGTCCAAACTAATGACGCGGATGGATTTCAGGGTACTCGATTTACCTACTCCGATTGCCAAGATCACGGGATCGAAGGGCGGCCAGGCCACCTTGAGGGTGAGCGACCTGGTCGGATTGCAGGTAGTAGAAGCGGAAGCAGAGGATTTCCTGTTCGAAGTAGATTTTCAAGTGACTGAATTCAGCATGGGATTTACCGATGCAAGTGGCATCTGGGCATCAAAAAAATCAGATGGCAATGAATTCACCGGCGAAATGAAATCGCTCTTCAGGTCCATGAGAGCCGGAAGCAGGATTACCCTCCAGGATATTAAAGCCATTGGGCCAGATGGAAAAGTCCGGTCACTTAGTCCAATAAACATAACGGTTAGATAAAATGAAGGCAAGAAAGATCATACTGGGAGCTGCGGTAATAACTGGTTTTACATTGATTGTATCCGGTCAGAACGTGAATACTTCCATTACGCCCGGAAGTACACCAGTGATGTCTGAGCAGCAGGCTCCTTCCACTGATGTATACAAAAAGGAGACCATTGTCCCTGAAAAGAAACCTGTTCCTTATCCTTATATACGGGAAGCCGATGTGATGTGGTCCAAGGACATATGGAGGATCATTGACCTGAGGCAGCGGATGAACTTTCCACTCAGGTATCCTACAGAGGGCTCCATGTCTGGCGGAGACAGGTATAGCCTGTTCGGTCTGTTGATGGAAGGAATCAAAACCGAGGAAATCACTCCTTATGAATGGATACCCAATGTGGGATGGAAGGATCCTTTTGCAAAAATCACCACACTCTCTTCCATTTATGAAGCCACCGATGGCGATAGCATTCCCAATGATGATGGTTCTTTTAGTGGAGAGGTTCGTACAGCAAGCAACCAGATATGGCAATTTATGATCCAGGAACAGTGGTTCTTTGATAAGAAACACTCTGTTATGAATGTACGTATCATCGCTATTGCTCCTGTGTTTTTTTCATTGTATGATGAATTTGATCAACCACTTCAGGTGCCGAGAAGGCAAGTCCCTTTTATTGTCCATTTCCCTCAGTGCAGAAGGCTCTTTGCAACACATGCCGTCTACAATCCGAACAATGATTCACAACCCATATCCTTTGATGACACCTTTTTCCAGCGCAGGTTTGCCAGTACCATTACCGCTGAATCAAACGTATATGGAAACAGGGAACTTGCAACGTTTAAAACCGGGCAGGACATCCTGCTCGAGGCCGAAAAGATCAAAAGTGACCTGTTCATCATGGAACATGATCTCTGGGAATACTAGGAAACTACCAATCCATCATATCAAAGCCGCGTCCTGCCCGATGCGGCTTTTTCTTTTCCGTCACACAGGAATTTCGTTCAGGGTACTGGCCTCTTCAATTCTTTCGCTTATGCCGTGATCTTGCTGTTTTTTAACTTCGTTAAAAAGAAGGCGGCGATCCCGGCATAAGCTTCAGAATTAGCTTGTCTGATACAAAGGCAAATCGTACCCTTTGTAATTGAAAAAACAGCCGCAACTTGATGCAGCTGATTTGGAATGAATGGATTGAGTGAAAAGGAAGAACGCCTTGAAAACAAAGAAGCCCCTCATCTTGAAAGGCTTTCTCCCCATATATGCTATGATGTAAACGATACGACGAAAGGTGTGTTAAAGGAGGTGATTTTACATCATACCATCCCCGATCTCGGTTTTGATCTCGTTGACATACTGCTTGATCTTCTGCTCCTCCTCCCTGCGGCAGATGAGAATGATGCCTTCATTCTGAACCACGATATAGTCCTTCAGTCCCTGTAAAACCAACAGCTTATCGTCCTGCACATTGACGATATTCCCTTCCGATTCGTACATAAAAACATGCTTTCCTGTCACCGAATTCTGGAGATCATCCTTCTCCATCTGTTCATAGAGTGACCCCCATGTTCCCAGATCAGACCAGCCGAATTCTGATACAAGGACATAGACATTTTCTGCCTTTTCCATCACACCGTAGTCGATACTTATGTTCCGGCAATTGCTGTATGTATCTTCAATGAATGCCGCCTCCTGATCGGTCCCGTATACATGACCGCCCTCTTTAAACAGGGAGTGAATTTCAGGAAGAAAAGTCTCAAATGCCTTCATGATGGATTTCAGCGACCAGAAGAAGATGCCCGCATTCCAGTAGAAGTCCCCACTGTCAAGGAAAACCTTGGCCAGTTCCAGATCCGGTTTTTCAGTAAAAGTTTTCACTTTCCTCAGGCCGGTGTTCTCATATCCTTTCACCTTGTCTTGAATGGACTGTATATACCCGTAACCTGTTTCCGGTCTGTGGGGGACAATCCCCATGGTCAGCAGGGCTTCATTTTGACTCACAAACTCAAGCCCTTCCTTCACATACCTGAGAAACTCCCCTTCCTTAACAATCAGGTGGTCGGAGGGAGCAACCACCACATTTGCATCCGGATCTTTCATGTGGATCCGGAAATTGGCAAAATCAATACAGGGCGCCGTATTTCTCCTGAGGGGCTCAAGAAGGATATTTTCCAAAGGGAGATCCGGCAGTTGTTCGGCGATGATCGCTTTGTACTCCTGGTTGCTAACAATAAAAATTTGATCGGAAGGAATCAACCGGATAAACCGGTCGTACGTTTGCTGTAGAAGGGTCCTGCCTACACCGAGAATATCAAGAAATTGCTTGGGGCGCTGTGTTTTACTAAGGGGCCAGAAGCGAGCTCCGATCCCTCCCGCCATGATCACGCAGTAATTATTTGAATTCATAAGTGGTGTCATAGAGTGTAACATATTTAATAAATATAGCTGGTTTTTAATTAACACCCCGTAATGGAAGTATGTTTTATACAATATTTGATATATTTAGTTTTCTTCCTGCGTTATGCGGTTTCTCTTTCATATTGGATCCTATTTTCTTCTCATGAGAAGAGCTTTCAGCCGTCCGGAAAAGTTTTCGGCTATTTACCGGCAAACCATGCGGGAGATCGAAAAAGTAGGCATCAACTCTTTTTCCATTGTTGTAATTATCTCTCTTTTTGTGGGAGCTGTCATCACCATCCAAACCAATTTCAATATTGAAAATCCGCTTCTGCCCAAGTACCTGATCGGGGTCACTGTCAGGGACTCGCTGTTGCTTGAATTCTCCTCTACCATGGTGGCCCTGATCCTGGCTGGAAAGGTAGGATCGAGTATTGCATCGGAATTGGGAATGATGCGTGTTACAGAACAAATCGATGCCCTTGAAGTGATGGGAATCAATTCTGCTTCCTACCTGGTTCTGCCGAAAATGATTGCAGCAGTTCTGTTCTTCCCCATTCTTTGTCTGCTCAGCATGATCGTTGGCATTGCAGGGGGTTATCTTTCCTGTGTTCTGGGCGATGTAATACCTCCCGCCCAATATATTCAAGGTATCCAGTATGCCTTTCAGCCCTATTATATCAGTTACGCCCTAACCAAAATGGCATTCTATGCTTTGATTACTACTTCACTCTCCTCTTACCTGGGATACCATGTGAAGGGGGGAGCCCTTGAGGTAGGCAAGGCAAGCACAAAGGCAGTGGTTCAAAGCAGTGTTTTGATCCTCCTGGCAAACCTCGTTCTAACCAGAATCATTCTTCAATGATCGAAGTTAAGCACATATTCAAAAGCTATGATGGTAATTTCGTTCTGAATGACGTAAGTGTGAAATTCGAGCAGGGTAAGTGCAACCTGATTATCGGCCGAAGTGGTTCCGGTAAAACCGTGTTGCTTAAATCCATCGTGGGACTGATCGAGGTGGATGAGGGGGAGATCTGGTATAATGATCAAAGGTTCAGCCATATGAATACGAAAGAACGGCAGATCATCCGAAAGGAAATGGGAGTGCTGTTCCAGGGCGCGGCTCTTTTTGATTCCCTGACGGTGGTTGAGAATGTCATGTTCCCCCTGGATATGTTAACTTCCATGTCCGGCCCGGAAAAGCTGGAGCGTGTGAATTTCTGTCTGGAAAGGGTAAAGGTTTCAGGGTCCAACAAACTCTTTCCCGCCGAATTGAGTGGGGGGATGAAAAAAAGGGTGGCCATTGCCAGGGCCATTTCCATGAATCCACGCTACCTTTTCTGTGATGAACCCAATTCAGGACTGGATCCGGAAACCGGCATTGTGATTGACAACCTGATCAAAGAGCTTACCCAGGAGTTCAACATGACCACCATTGTGAATTCCCATGATATGAATTCAGTCCTGGAGATAGGCGATAATGTGGTCTTTATTTACGAGGGATGCAAGTGCTGGGAAGGAACGGGCCATGAGGTCCTGAAATCAGACAATGAGGCCCTTAACAACTTCGTTTTTGCCACAAACATGGCAAGGCGACTCAAGGAGAAATAGAAAGTTCCAGAAGGTCAGTTCACCAAAGGACGATCCACCTTATCCTTGTAGCCAAATACCAGGTTCAGTCCAACCCAGACATTCGCCGAACGGGATGAATCGGGCCATAGCAAAACATTCAATGCGTTGTCCGAAACCATGTAGAGGTTCAGGGGCCCCACATTGAAGGAGAAACCCGCTCCTGCATTCCTGAAACTCGAATTCATATACGAATAGCTCAGGGTCAGGTTAAGGAGCCGTCCGATTGAAAAGTTTGCAGATGCTGTCACGCTTTCAGCAACAAACTTCTTTCGGAAATCTGTTCTGGAGAGAATCCCCAAATTGATCATGGGTGTAAGCCAATAGGATGCCCCCGCATAAAGTTTTGTATTGAGCCTTGTTGTGTAGATGGGGCCCGGACCCATTTCCAGGAAACCACTCAGACTATCTGCGAGCAGCGAAAAGGTACTGTCCAGATAATCACCGATGCTATTACCTTCTGAAAATCCAAATGGATTAAGTTCAATTCCTTCAAATTCGTACTCCATCTGGTAACCCAGATGGTGTACTTCCTCTTTCCACCTGATGAAAGCCAGGTCCACCACACTGATGTTCAAAGAAAGCTCATCTGTGGGCCGGTAAACGGCTCCCAGGTCCAGGCCAAATCCCAGGTTGCCTGAGCCAAAAGCATATCTGGCCAGTTGATAGGGATTCAGGTCGCGGAGATCTTCGTTTAGTACAATCTCATCTATCATTCCTTCATCGTTATATTGGACATCCGCAAATCCAAGAGAAGTCTTGATGAGGAAGTCCGACTTGATGTGCCAGGCCTCCTGTGAGGTTTGAAGGGATATTTCGGAATTCTCGGTGTACAAATTTCCGATCCCGAACAACATTTTAGCCCGGACCCCAACATCCAGATTATCAAAAATGGTTTTGGCCCAGCCTGCCGTGATCTCACTGAAAAGGGACATATTTGCTCCCAGTCCGTCCAGTGTATAGATTTTCCCGTCTTCTGCTCCGTAAACCAAAAGATTCACCAGGTCCCCGGGATATCTGATGCTTCCGTCCATCCGGGTTGCCACCCCCAGTGAAAAGAAACCGGCGTCGGTCCTGAGCCCCATGGATGCCAGTGAGGTTCCCAAATTGGAAATCACCAGATTGAGCGGTTTCAGGCGGCTCATGAAAGCCTCCCGGTCTGCAAGGGGGTGAAGAAATGTAATCAGGGAATCCTCGGTAGGGTGTTGCTGAATCAGATCCTTATAATCATGAGAAGTGTAATAAACACCACCCCTGGCAGGAGATACAAGGGGCATCCCTATATAAAAACCGCAGTTGGGCTGGTAAGCAGGATTGAACCTGTTTGCCTGGGGGATGCCCTTCATAAAATACAAGGTATTGTTGATCTGACCGTGAACCGGGGGGATCAGGCAGACCGCAAGCCCCGTGACAATTATAATTCGGCTCAATGCTTTCATAGTTCTCGGGAATTGATTCGGAAATTAGCCAGAAGGGAGATCTTGAAATCAAGTGTATAATAGGAATATATCTTCACAAATGGGACCCCTCCGCTGGATGTAAGCAGGCGGGCACGGACCTGTACATGGGCTACCTGTTCCAGTTTCCCCATCTTTTCCGCGGGGAACTCAATTGTGTTGGTCTCCTCCGAAGCCTCCACAAGCCTTCCGCTTAGATCATCCACCAGAGAGGCGGCCAGGATCGGTGCATTGTCATCAAATACCGAATCGATCACCTGGTAATGATCATCCAGGAACAGGACCTGCAGCATGAGCTCCACGGGTAATTCGTTGACTGTGGTGATGGATATTTCCGCATTTTTGACCACGCTTGTATCAATCCCTGCTTCAAGGGTAAAGTCCATGGTATCGGTCAGGGCGAAACCTGTGGATTTGAAATCGAGGGGCATGAGCAGTTCCAGGTACAGATCCAGCTGGCTGTCATCCAGAACGAAATGGGTGGTATCATCACCCGTGGTTGAAGTGCGGCCCTCAATGCTGTAGGTGATGCTTGAGGGGCCCAGGGCAAGGAAATCATCGATGTTGCTTGTAGTGTTATTGATTTTGATTTCTGTGGTCACTGTCTCCCCTATCTGGTCCATGCCGGGAGCATAGAACTCCATCGTATTGCCATCATTCAGGGTTAAGAATACCTCCTTACCATCCGATCCCACTGCAATTAGACTGTCCAGGTCTATTTCGAAGGGAACCCCTACTGAACTGAAAGTGGTGATTCCGATCCTGGGATCTGCAAAAGTGACAGCTTTCAGATCCGGATTGTCTTTCCAGAGGGGTATATCCAGTGTGCCGCTTTCATCCACCAGGGGCTTTGAATCAATGAACCCGAAAATGCTATAAAAATCCATGTCCAGGAAAGTGGCACTTACCGTACAGTACTCGCCCGGACTAATGGGATTCCCCGAGTTGATCAGCGCCAGGTCAAAATTCATGAAAACCAGGTTGGAATCATTCCTGTATATGGGCATGAACAAAAAACTGTCCGTCGGGATCAATTCTGATGTTTCGTAGAATCCCGATGGATCATCCTCTATGGGCAGGGTTTTTGAAAATTTATTCCCAAATTGATCCCAGATCTCATTGCTGCTGATGGTAAGCTGACCCGAATGCCTGAAAGTGCTGGTCAGCCGGAGCTCAACATTCCCTCCTTTGACCAATACTTCGTCAAGCCGGTTATCCCCCTGCATTGCGAAATCCATGATTTTAACCCGGGTATCTATTTTTGCCGTATCGCCAACCGGTACGGAAAGCCAGATATCAAAATCCGAATCCGAATCCAGGTAGACTTCCACCGCATCCATTTCCGGCATGACAAGCACTTCGCCCGCCACCACCGAGACAATTGTATCTGAATATGCAAAGTAGATCAGGCTGTCTTCGAATTCCCCTATATACTCAACGGAATCAAACATTTCGGTAATATCACTCATGGTCACAGACCCGTAGATCAGGGGCGCCACCAGTTGGGGATCGATCTCAACTTCATCTGAAAGCCGGTTCAGATCAAATGCCTCTTTATGACATGTGGTCAATAAAAAAACCCCTGCCAGGAGAAAGATGAATCCAAAGATGCGATTTCGTTTCATAGCCTACTCTATTGAATAGTTATATAAAAAGTTGTTTGCACTACCCACAATCAGGTTAAACCTGCTGTCGGAACCTGCAAAATAGCCTATGCTGAACTGCGTTGAACCCTCCAGTGGGAATCCTTCATAAAGTGATCCGTCGGCGTTGATCAGATAGATCCTGTTCCTTGAGCGGTCTGTAAGACCGATCTTGATATCAGAGGATGAGAATTTGTAAATATCCGGCATGATACTGATCCGGTCCCTTACCTTATAGCTGAATAGCCTCTTCCCCTCCTGGTTGAGGACAGTCAGTTCATTCCCGTCAGCGAAAACAAAGTCGGGAATTCCATCCGCATTCATATCCTGCACCCTGAAAAAATGTTCGGCCGAAGCATCATGTTTTAGCAGCGTGGTGACGGACCCATCCAGATAGACACACACCACATTGCCCGCTGTATCTGTAGAGATCCATCTGGGCTTTTCCTCCCGGATATTCATATCCAGGAAAAAACAGTTGCCAGGTGAGAAAACCACCCGCTCTTTCGGTTTCACCCGCTCTTTTCCCTGACGGTCCAGAAAATAGGAGCGATTCTGATCTGAAAACACAATATAGTCTTTATCGCCGATCCTAAAATGCTGTGGTACTTTGGTCACGATTGATTCCGATTTCCCAAATTTCCACCCGCTCACCAGGTTACTTTCGATATTATATACATAAATATGTCTGTCCTCGCTCGCCAAAAAGATTCTGTAATCCCTGCTGTTATCGTAATCAAACAGGGCCATGGGGGCTGTGGCTGCTGCACGAAGGGATACCGGGTACCTTTCCACATAATTCCCGTTCCTGTCGATCAGGTGAAGTTGATCCGCTGTATTAAACAGATACTGAAGCTTTCCGTTCTTATAAAAATCAACCTGGTAAACGCCTCCCATGACCGGCTCCTCCAGCTTCCGTTCCCACAGGATCCTTCCTGTACTGTTGATCAGGTAGATTTTATTGAATGCATCCTGTACGAAAATTTCCTTCTCCTGGGTGTTGTGGTTAATCACCAGGGCAGGCTTGATCACTGCTGTAGAATCCATCAGACTTTCCCATACAGTCATTGCTTTTTCTTTGATCTGGGAAGTGTACTTGCAACTGACACTATGATACAACAATTTCTCTTCCGAGCTGTACTGGACAACAATCCCCGGAATTCTGCGGAGAAATAGTTCTGTGACTTTCATCTGCCGGGTGGCACGCTCATTCAAAATCTCTTCCTTATACTTCATGTAGGCAAACGGCCTGAAGAAAAGGGTGACGTTGCTTCGGTTCGAGAGATAATCTGACATCTCCTTGAAAACCGGATCGCTTACAAAGGTTTTATGTAAGACATTCTGATAAATCACCCTGGAAAGCACATCCACCGACGGGCCAAAGATCAGGCAATTCTCATACACTGTGAAATAGTTATTGAAGAGCCTTCCAGGCAAGAGTCCTTCAAAAAAAGCTTCCGGTATCTTGTAAATTTGAAAACTGGTTTGATTATCAAGCCTGTACACATTCCGGTAAACCTGCATATCATAAGAGTTCACCCGGAGGTACTGTTCAATCCATTGCAAAACCACCTCTGTGGTTTCACTCTGGCTCTTGGTTTCAATCATGACCACCTCATCTTCGGGACGTTCGGTCTCTCCTTCTATGGCAAACCATGCCATTTCATCATCCATGAGGGAAAAGATGTCATTCAGGGGATCAATTCCGTACTTTTTCATCAGATTCTCTGTTGCCGCCTTCACTCCTGACCACTCACCCTTAGCTGTCAGATAGTCTTCCATCTGGTTCCTGAATTCGGACTTGTCGCTGATCCCCAGGTGCATGAAATATAAAGTTCCTGAAGGCATCATCTCATGGAGCTCTATTTTGACAGGTGATTGTTTGACCAGCGTCCCCAGGATCAAAGGTTCTTCCCTTTTTGCCAGTGTCATCCCGTTCAGTACAACAGCATCCTCCTTAATGTCCAGGTCCAGTTCACCCCAGGTGGCCAATTCCGACAGTCCCTCAAGCAATCCCCAGCAATCTTGCTTCACAAGCGGATAAGCCAGCAAATGAATCCGCGAATAGTTGATATAGATATTGGCGTGCACATACCTTCCGGCCGTCCCCCGGATCTGCTGAAGGCCGGTATCCTCCAAAAGATTCTCATCTGAATGGATGGTCCTGACAGATTCTTCCACCAGCATGGCCGAGGGGCTGATGAGACACAATCCGTTCACACAGGTAAAAGTGAATTTCCCCGGAGTGCTCTCCGGATCCCCGGATACATCATACAAGACCTCCGTTTCATATTTCCGGTCATTCACCATGGTTTCACCATCCATGAGTGAAAGAAGCATCTGCTCAAATTCGTGGTCGGTATGATGGCTGGCATAAGAAATATAAAACAGCGGAGTGAGCTGCTCCTTTCCCTGTAAATGAAGAGATATACCAAAGCCCTCCTTCAACAGCAGGTCCTGGAAAGCCTCATGGGAATGAATACGGGAGATAAGCCCGTTGATCAAGGAGTCCAGTCGGTTTTTACCTGAAGTATTGATAAAATCAACCCAGATCCTGCTGGCTGGCAGGAATTTCTCGGTCATGTACTCATAATCGATATCCTCAATGAAAAGCAGGGCATCGCCGGGGATCGCCTGCAGTTCTTCAACGGGCGTTATCTTATCCATCCTCTTTAAAAGGATGATACTCAACAGACCGGCACAAACCACAGTAAACAGCCCTACATAGATAAGCTTCCTGATCATAAACAGCTGCATTTTATCAAAATTAGGAATTTCACAAGCAGGTTGTGGGGAAAATTACCAACACAGTCCGATCCTTGTCCGGAATAAGCATCCCGCAAAGGATAATTGATATAGTTTTTAATTAATTTTACATGCTTTTTTATACCATGATATTTCGTGCAGGCTTCATAATAAGCGTGTCATTTTTATGCTTTTCTGTTCATGCGCAGGAGATTAGGGTCATCAACACTTCTGACCGGTCCCCCATTGAACATGTGGCCGTATTCAATACCTTCAGAGACAAAGCTGCCATCACCGATTCGGCCGGAATGATGGACCTCTCCATATTTTCCCCCACTGACACGGTAGTTTTTCAGCATCCCTCCTACATGACATCCCGTTTCTTTATAAAGGATCTTGCGGATAGAAAGACCGTCGGGCTGGAAAGGAAAAACATCCTGATCGATGAGTATGTGATCTCTGCCTCAAAATACAGGGAAAGCAAGCTGATCATTCCCTATATGGTGGATGTGCTTGAGGAACGGATGCTGAAAGAGAGTTCAGGCCTTACTGCTGCTGAGATCCTGGAAGGTACCGGAAACATCATGGTCCAGCGAACCCAGGGCGGCGGAGGAAGTCCCATCCTCAGGGGTTTCGAAGCCAACAAAATCCTGCTTGTTTTAGATGGAGTCAGACTGAACAATGCCATCTATCGCAACGGACACCTTCAAAACTCCATCACCATCGATCCATCCATTCTGGAAAGGGCAGAAGTGATATTCGGCCCCACCAGCATCATTTACGGAAGCGATGCACTGGGAGGAGTGATCCACTATTATACCAGAGATCCTGAACTGGCTTCAGATAAGTCATCCCTTTTCGGGGCAAGCGCATATACCAGATACTCCTCTGCAAACAGGGGAATCACGGGACACCTGGACTTTTCCGCGGGAGGAAAAAAATGGGGTTCTCTCACCAGCGTTACGTACAAAGACCTGGGCGATATCCGGATGGGAGCCCGCAGAAGCCCTTTCCTGGGCGATTGGGGCAAGGTGATGCATTATGTGGACCAGTTCGATGGACGGGATTCCACCGTGGTCAATGAAAATCCACTGATTCAGAAAAATACGGGATACAGCCAGCTGGATCTCCTTCAGAAGATCAGGTTTGCACCCTCCAAATACGTGGATTGGATTCTGAACCTGCAGTACTCCACCTCCTCGGACATCGACCGGCTTGACATGCTGAATGACTACAGCAGGAGCAATCTGAAATATGCTTCACATTACTATGGTCCGCAGAACCGGATTTTTGTTTCACTTAAAAATGTACTGAAGAAGGACAATCCCTTTTTCACCAACATGACCAACATTGCTGCCTTCCAGAAAATCGATGAGGACCGGTATACCAGGAAATTCGGGGCAGATGAGCTTCTTGCCCAGTTGGAAGATGTGTATGTCTTCAGCCTGAACAGTGACCTGCTTAAGATCTGGGGTCCCAGGCACAAACTGAACTACGGGCTGGAACTGAACCACAACCGGGTGGGTTCCCAGGCGTGGTATGAAGATCGTTTCAGTGGGGCACAGACATCTGCCCAAACCAGGTATCCCGAAGGGGGAAGCCTGACCTGGAGTGCATCGGCCTATGCCAGTTACAAATGGATTCTCGGAGAAAGACTTGTTTTGAATGGTGGTGCCAGGTACAGTCGTTCCGCCCTCTCGTCCGAATTCACCAGCGGGATTCTTCCCTACGACCGGATCCGGATTAACAATGGGGCCCTCACCGGAAGCATGGGTTTGATATTTACCCCGTCTGATAACTGGCAGATCAATGCCATCATTTCCTCCGGGTTCAGGAACCCCAATGTGGATGATTACGGAAAGGTCAGGGCAAAGGATGATTTGGTCACTGTGCCCAATGAAAACCTTTCACCCGAATACTCCTATAACGCAGAGATCGGTCTGAGCAGGGTTTTGGAAGGTTCTATGAAAATTGAACTGGTGGGTTACTACACCTACCTGAAAGATGCCATCGTACGGGCAGATTTTAAGCTTAATGGAGAAGATACGCTTTACTATGACGGAGATCCTTACCGCATTATCACAAATAGTAACGCCGGACAGGGGGCCATATATGGCGCTTCATTGCGACTCGCAGCCACCCTGAACAGGAACTTCAGCCTGAATGGCACACTGAACTATGCGTATGGATATAACATTACGGATGATGTTCCGCTTGGGCATATTCCACCCATTTTCGGACGTACCTCCTTCACCTACAGGCAGAATCATTTTTTCCTGGACACCTATGTGATCTACCAGGGATGGAAGAATGCAGCCGATTTTTCTCCTTTTGGAGAAGACAATGAGGGAGAAGCCACCGAATACGGATTCCCTTCATGGTGGACACTGAACCTGAATGCAGGTGTGCAGGCAGGCAGCCACCTGGACCTGATGCTGGCCGTCGAAAACCTGTTTGATCAGTTTTACAAACCCTATGCATCCGGAATTAGTGCACCCGGAAGGAACTTCATCCTTACCCTAAGATATGCCCTCTAGGCCTGCTAACAAGAACTTTTGGTATCTTTCCATTCCATGACAGCCATCAATCCCAATATTGAAGAGAGCTGGAAAAAAATCCTCTGGGATGAATTCCAATCTCCCTACTTCAGCCAGCTGAAAGCATTCCTTGTAAAAGAGACCTTAGCCCATACCATCTTTCCGCCCGGGAAACAGATTTTCAGTGCATTCAGTCACACTCCGTTTGATCAGGTCAAAGCCGTGATTCTCGGGCAGGACCCCTATCATGGACCGGGCCAGGCACACGGACTCTGTTTTTCTGTCCCGCTGGGAATCAGCCAGCCCCCTTCCCTGATGAACATTTTAAAGGAACTGAATGCCGACCTGGGAATTCCTGTTCCGTCACACGGCAGCCTGGTGAATTGGGCAGACCAGGGCGTCCTGCTGCTGAATGCCACATTAACTGTCCGCTCGGGACAAGCCGGGTCCCATCAGAACCGGGGATGGGAAACATTCACCGATTCGGTGATCCGCAAGATCTCCGCGATGAAAACAGGCGTTGTGTTCCTGTTGTGGGGTAGATATGCACAGGCCAAAGAAGCCATGATAGATGGCCGGAAACACCTGGTGCTGAAGGCAGCCCACCCGTCTCCCCTTTCTGCCTACAACGGTTTTTTCGGGTGCCGGCACTTTTCAAAGACCAATGAATACCTTGTACAGAATGGGCTTGATCCCATCAACTGGTCGCTGTAGCATTCTCATCATTTGCGTTCGCGAACCATTTCTGATAACCAGTATAGTGCTTTGGCACGCTATTTGATGCTTGTTTGGTGACAGTTCATCCAATCATATTCCCTTGAACACCAGGGCCAGGTCCGTCTCATACAGGCGGACTTTTATTTTTTCGGGTTTTCGTTGCCTCGCTGTTTTTTAGCTGCGCTAAAAAGAAGGCATCGGCACCCGATAACCCTCCAACAGCAAGCCTCCTAAAAAAATATTCTCCGGTATAACTGGTTTCCAGAAGTTTACTAAATTGGGATTGAAATCAAGCCTCAACCCTCATGAATGCACGATGCCTCCTCATCGTTCTGCTGCTTTCATCTGTCAATTATATACACGCACAGGATAGTCTGAATACCCATGGGTTGATGGACATGGGATTGGAAATGGAGGCTGGTATCTCTAAAATGGGACGATTCAGTCTTTCGGTCAATCCAGCCGGGGCATTATTTTTTGGTCCTATGCTCAACGCTGAAGTCGGTCTTGGGGAACACCTTAGATTCAATACACATGTACGCACCCCTCGATTTAGTCTTATATACCATGTCATCACATCTTCCCCGGAAAGAATAGAGGGATATGGCATAGGTGGCGGGATTATGGGCTTTTTCGGGAAAGAGGGAAACTGGGGCAAACTCTATGCCGGACTCCTGATGGAATATAGCCGGACAACCAAGGTATATTACTATGATCCTCTTTCATCATATTACACAGGCGGAACCTCTACCGACAGGATCTATGTCTTTGCATTTCACACAGGATATCGGTTCCGGTTTAATAAAGGATTTTTCATACAGACCGGCATGTACTTTTTTCTCCCGATTTACCCGGACCTGCCTGACCGTATAATCCCTCTTCCTCAACCTGATTTCAGATTCGGATTTGAATTCTGATCTATTCTACCGGTATAGACTCCGTTAAATAGGTTTTTGATAAAACCCTTTCCCCAACCTTGCAAAAGGCCCAGGGTACATAAATCCCCAGGGTCACAATGCACAGAAGGGTCTGGGCCCAGATAAATAAAAAATCTTCCCTCGCCTCCAGATCATAGCCAAAGGTTCTGTAGGACTTTTCCCTTGCCACAATGGTTCTTACTGCAAAATGTTCATAAAGCCGCAGATACATCATTGGAAAATAGATGCCAAGCGTGATGATGGTAAGACCCAGCTCCTTCAGAATAATCAAACCGGACTCGGCGAAATGAGTATTCAAATAGATATACCGGTCCCCGTGCTGAAAGTTCATCATCCATACCCAGATCAAATAGGTGTATGGAACCAGAATAATCATGATAAGGGCCCGGTTAACAAAAGAAAACCATGTACTTTCCAGCACTTCCGGGGACAGTTGAATAGTGATCATTGCCAGCACAAGGATCGGAACAAACATGCTTCCTAATAAAATAACAAAGAGCCTCCCCGCCTGGCCATGGAACTGAAAGTATTTACCATCAAGCTGGCTGCTTCTCGCGAAAAAAATTAGTATGTCCTTTATAAACCAGGCCAGGTAAATGCCCAGGGAGAGAACACTCAGGAGGAAGCCAGGAATGACTTTATATAAATAAGAGGAAAACGTAGAGGTAAATATCACCTTCTTCTCTCCAAGCCTAAGGTGTTCGATGAAAATCGTAATGAAGTGAAAATATATTCCCAGGGCGAACAGAATCACCAGGATCATTAACAACAGTATCCTGCCCGGGTGATCCATATCAAGTGTCCCCGAGCTTGCACGAACCATAAACCAGCCATAGGGAACCAGAACCAGTAGATAGAAAAGAAGCCAGATATTCAGGAACTTTTTGGGTTCAAGTGTAAAATCAAAATATGTTTTCATGGAGGGGTAGTTAAAACGGTCGGTATCCCAGGATCTCGCGAACCTCACGAACCGTCTTCGATGCGGATTCGCGGGCTTTCTCAGCCCCCATCTTTATCACCTTGCGCAGGTAGTCGTTATCGTTGTAGATCTCATTGATGCGCTCACGAATGGGGCGGGTGAAGGTGACAATGTCCTCAGCCAGATGCTTTTTCAGGTCCCCGTAGCGGATGGTGCAGTCGTTATAACTGGCCCTGAAGTGTTCCACGGTATCGGGTGTGGAAAGAAGCTCAAGCAGGTAGAAGAGGTTGGCCACCGGTTCGGGCATCTTCGAGTTGGGCTTCTGGGGTCCCGTATCGGTGACCGCCCGCATGACCTTCTTTCTGATCACGCCCGGTTCATCGGCCAGGTAAATTCCATTTCCTTCGCTTTTTCCCATTTTCCCGGTACCGTCCAACCCCGGTACCTTGATCAGTTCTTCCCCGAAATTGTAAGGTTCAGGCAGTGTAAAGTACTCCACACCGTACATATGATTAAACCGCTTGGCAAATTTGCGCGCCATTTCAAGGTTTTGCTCCTGGTCTTTTCCAACCGGTACCTTATCTGCCTTGTGAATGATAATATCGGCACACATCAGCACAGGATAGGTCAGCAGGCCTGCATTGATGTTCTCGGGCTGCCTGCGGATCTTCTCCTTGAAAGTGGTGGTGCGCTCCAATTCCCCCACATAGGCATTCATATTGAGCAGAAGATACAACTCTGATATTTCGGGGACATCACTCTGAACATACAGGGTGGCCAATTCGGGATCAAGGCCGGCGGCCAGATACTCCGAAATCACCTTTCGGATGTTGTCATGAAGGTTTTCCGGCTTGGGATGGGTGGTCAGTGAATGATAGTCAGCCACAAAAAAGAAACACCTGTTCTCGCTTTGCATCTTCACAAAATTCTTCACGGCTCCGAAATAGTTGCCAAGGTGAAGATTCCCCGTGGATCTGATCCCGCTTAATACTGTATCCATGCTGCAAAACTATAAAATGTTATTGAAAAACCGTACTTTTACCCGAATGTCAACCACCCGTCAGAATAAAGTATCCCGGCTCCTGCAAAAGGAGCTTGCTGAATATTTTCAGCGTAATGGTCCGGGGATTACCGGGGGCAAAATGGTAACTGTCACAGTGGTAAGAATCAGCCCCGACCTGGGTGTAGCCAAAGTTTATCTCAGCATCTTTCCCGGACAGGAATTGAAGGAAACCATCAGAGCAATTTCAGAAAAAGCACTTATGGTTCGAAGTGAAATGGGCAAACGGCTGCGAAATCAATTGAAACACATTCCTGAATTTGTATTCTACCTGGATGATTCCCTCGATTACATCAACAGGATCGAGAATCTCTTAAACGATTAAGCATGCAGTATGATCCCATCAAGCGCAGCCTTGGCAGCGTTTTCAACAGAACCCCTTTTCTCAGAATCCTGTTTTACCGCTTACTGGATCTTCTTTTATTGCGCTCATGGCATGTCCGCAGGGAACTTAAAAAACTGAACAAACAGGGCTTTCATCCGGTCCAAATCGGAGATGCCGGGTCGGGATTCGGACAGTATGTCTACTATCTGACCAGGAACTATCCAGAAGCCAGGATCACCGGACTGGACATCAAACAGGAGCAGGTGGATGACTGCAATCGTTTTTTTACTTCCATTGGGAAACAGGACCTTGTAGCGTTTGAATACGCGGATCTGACCGGTCTTGACAGGAAAGAGGTGTTTGACCTGGTTCTCTCCATTGATGTAATGGAACATATTGAGGATGACCGGGGGGTGATGAAGCACCTTTGCCAGTCACTGAAACCAGGTGGAATCCTGCTCATCTCCACACCTTCAGACCAGGGTGGGTCAGATGTGCATCATGAACATGAGGCGTCTTTCATAGATGAACACGTCAGGGATGGATACGGGGTGGACGAAATCGATGAAAAACTCCGTACTGCAGGATTCAGTGAGGTTGACATTCGCTATTCTTATGGCAGGCCGGGTAAGATCTCCTGGAAGTTGTCCATGAAGTTCCCTATCAGGCTGGCCAATATAAACAGGCTGTTCCTGCTGCTGCTGCCGGTTTATTACCTGCTTGTTTATCCCTTCTGTTTTTTCCTGAACATGGCCGATGTCAGGGGAGATCACTCCACCGGAACCGGTCTTATCGTGAAGTGCAAGAAGTGAACCTCTCCTTCTATATAGCCAGGCGTTACCTGCTTGGGAAAAAATCCCAGAACGCCATCAACATTATTTCAGCCATCTCGGTGGTCGGCGTCACCGTTGGAACCATGGCCCTGGTCATTGTGTTGTCCGTATTCAACGGATTTGACTTGGTTGTCAAGTCGCTTTTCAGCACATTTGATCCGGATATCAGGATTTCTGCCATGGAAGGGAAGACCTTTGTCCCCGACCCGGTGAGGGTGATGCATATCCGGGATTTACAGGGCGTGGAAGCTGTCTCGGAAGTCCTTGAGGAAAATGTGCTTCTGCTCTACGGTGAGAAACAGCACATTGCTTCCATCATGGGTGTGGATGATTCATTCATAGACGTAACGGGATTGGATACAATGATCTATGACGGGTCCATGAAACTGAAGGACAAAAACCGCTCTTATGCGGTGGTAGGACAGGGTGTAGCCTATAACCTGAGGATCGGGCTCAGTTTTATCGATCCCCTTTATGTATACACCATTGACCGGAAATCAAGGTTTAATATGGCACAACCCGAAGAATCCATTCGCAGAGACTACCTCTATCCGTCGGGTATTTTCGCTATTGAGCAGGAATTCGACTCCAGGTACGTGATTGTTCCCATTGAGTTTGCCAGGAAACTGCTCTCGTACGAAAATGAAGTCTCCTTCCTGGAAATCAAACTGAATCCTGCTTTCCCGGCAGATCATGTTCAGGAGGAAATCGCATCCCTGATGGGACAGGGATACCATGTAAAAAACCGGGAACAGCAGAACGAACTGTTTTATAAGGTCATGAAGTCAGAGAAATGGGCTATTTTCCTGATTCTGACCTTTATTCTGATTATCGCTTCATTTAACATCATTGGCTCGCTGAGCATGCTGATCATCGAAAAGAAAAAAGATATCGATTCCCTGCGTAACATGGGAGCAGGGAACCGGTTGATTGAGAGGATTTTTCTTGTTGAAGGATGGCTGATATCCATCTCCGGGAGCCTGCTGGGGCTGGCCCTGGGAACTGTGATCAGCTGGATACAGCAACGGTTTGGCATTATCAAATTGTCGGGAAGCGGATCCTTTGTTATCGATGCTTATCCTGTGAAAATTATAGGGACAGACATCATGTTCATCTGGATTACCGTACTGCTGATCGGATGGATCACAGCCAGGTACCCGGTAAAACAGATCTCCAGGAAGTACCTGAAAAGCATGGAGCCGGGCGGAATTGTTTAAAACTTTGTGTTCCAGCTAAAGGGAGATGCTCTATTTTTACCATGCAACCTTAAGCAGTATATAACTGTATTGTAGATAAACCGGGTATGTCTCTATGAAAAGAGCCAGGATTTCATTCAGTTTGCTCCTTCTTCTTTCATCCCTGATCTTGTTGCAGGCTCAGGATGTGGTCGTTACTGTGGAATCCACCACCCCTGTTTCCTGCGGGAACGGATCCGACGGTACCATTACGATCTCCATTTCAGGGGGAGTCGGGCAGTACTCCGTGTTGCTTCTCAGATCAACATTCCCGGCCGAATCGGCAGGGCCTATCGTAGGAAACACCTATACCTTTACAGGTCACATCAAATACGCAAGCTATCTGATTATCGTCTCGGATGAAAATCCTGTGACGGGTGACGGACTGGAATGGGCCGGCATTGGCGGACCCAATCCCATTTCCATTACCTCGGCCATTTCCACAGATATCACATGTAATGGTTTCGCTGACGGAACCATCAACGTAAGTGCCACCGGAGAGGGAGGGAATTACATTTTTGACCTGGCCGGACCTGATCCCCAGAACAATGAAACAGGTATCTTTACCGGGCTTTCCCAGGGCAATCATACTGTGACCGTGAGCGACAAGGATGGATGCCTTTCCACCGATGTAACTCCGCCACTGACCATCAATAATCCTGCACCCATCAATATTTCCATAGATAACACTTCCCACGTGGTTTGCTACGGGGACAATTCCGGGTCCATCGGGATCACACCCTCCGGTGGCACCCCCGGGGGAGGAGGATCCGGTTACACCTATGCATGGACCGGACCGGGAGGGTTTACAGCAACCAGCGAGGATATATCCAACCTGGAGTCGGGAGATTATTTCGTTACAGTGTTCGACAAAAACCTGTGCTCTGCCAATGCAGGGCCCATCACCATAGCCCAGCCAGGTGAACTCACCGCCACTCTTACAGGCACTACCGATGTAACCTGCAACGGAGGGAATAACGGAACGGGCTCCATGACCCCCGGAGGAGGTACAGGTGGTTATTCCTTCTCATGGGACGGGCAATTAAGCGGTCTGATCTCCACCCTGCAGAATCCGGTCAACCTGGTGGCCGACACCTATGATTTTACCCTGTTCGATGCCAGCGGATGCTCCCATACCTTTACAGATTTCGCCATCATTGACGAACCGGCACCCTTTGCCATCAATGTGGCAGGAACCGATGATGTGAGCTGCCCCGGAGGAACAGATGGTTCTGCTCAAATTGCACCCTTCGGCGGAACAGCTCCCTATACATTCCTGTGGTCGGGCACCTCTTCCGGATACAGCTCCACAGATCAGGATCCGGTGAACATGCCAGCCGATGCTTTTGATCTGACCATCACAGATGCAAACGGATGTTTCGAGCTCTTTCCCGCACTTATTACCATTTCCGAACCTCCTCCCATCACTGTAACTGTCAACGGTACAGGAGAAGTTACATGCTATGCCGGTGCAGATGGTTCGGCCAGTATCACAGCAACAGGCGGAACACCAGGCTATTCCTTTATCTGGCTTGGTGATGGAACAGGCCACACCTCCACATCTGAAGATCCCCTTGACCTGGTTGCTGATACTTATGACCTTTCCATAACTGACAACAATGGATGCCCTCAGGTTTACAACAACCTGTTGACCATTATCCAGCCGGCTGACATCGCTGTCACCGTAGACAATGTGACTCCCGTGGATTGCAATGGCATATCCTCCGGTTCAATCGACATTACACCTTCGGGAGGGACGCCCATCCTCTCCTTTGACTGGACCGGGCCCAACGGTTTTACGGCGGGTACCGAGGATATATCAAATCTTGAAGCAGGAAATTACAGCCTCACGATAACCGATGCCCGTGGTTGTACCAAGGATTTCATAGATGTGGCCACCATCATCACCAACACGGCCATCACGGCCACATTCACCCTTACCCATATTACCTGTAACGGGGCTGCCAACGGTATCATCAATTCCAACATCTCCGGAGGAACACCAGATTACCTGTATAGCTGGACCGGCCCATCCGGATATACAGCATCCACCGGAAACATATCCGGCCTGACTCCCGGTGCTTACCGGCTTACTGTCACCGATGACCTGGGTTGTATCCAGGTAATGCCCGATCAGGTACTTACTGAACCACCCCCGATCGCGGCTTCTGCCTCTATTGTACATATCGATTGTTTCGGGGCAGCTGACGGATCAGTAAACCTGACGCCTTCGGGAGGCGTATCCCCCTATACCTTTAGCTGGTCAGGGCCCGGAGGATTTTCTGCCTCCACGGAAGATCTATCCGGACTGGACCCCGGTGCATACAGCGTTGCCATTACAGATGCCAACAGTTGCATGACATCCTTCCCCGGCATAGCCACTGTTTCAGAATCGCCCCAGATCCTGGTTACATCCTTAAAATCAGACGTTTCATGTGCGGGATTATCCGACGGATCCATCCAGGTGACTGTCACGGGAGGTGTTCTGCCCTATATATTTGACTGGACGGGACCCGGAGGATTTACCTCCTCTTCAGAAGACATCAACGGACTTGAGGCAGGAACATATGACCTGCGTATCACAGACAGCAACGGGTGTACGGTCAACTTCCCCGGGGTGGAGACCCTTATTGAACCCCTGGCCATCACAGCCACCTATGTATCGCAGGTGGATGTGCTTTGCGGTGGAGATGCAACAGGATCCATTGAAATCGATGTGGCAGGCGGCACTGCACCGCTGATCTTCGACTGGACCGATGGTTCAGGAACAACCATATCCACCGATGAAGATCCTTCCGGCCTGCCTGCGGGGACCTATTCCCTGGCTGTTTCGGATGTGAACGGATGTGCCGCTTCTTTCCCCGGCATGGCAACCCTTTCCGAACCTCCGATCCTTGCGGCTTCACTGGCCAAAACAGATATTGTTTGTTACGGGGATGGAAACGGAACCATTTCAGTAACCGCATCGGGGGGCAACGGACCGTATGAATATTCCAGGTCGGGCAATTTTAATCCCGCCTACCAGTCCAATCCGGTTTTTAGCGGGCTGGGGCCGGGTTTTTATACCATCTGGACCCGGGATGCAAATTTATGTGTGTTCTCCGATACCATTTCCATCCTGGAACCTGAGGAAATCCAGATCCTGGGTGAAATCAAGGGGGGCCAAAACCTCTGCTTTGGAGATGCCTCCGGAACCATTACAATCAACGACGTCACAGGAGGTGTTCTGCCCTATGAATACTCCATCAACGGCGGGATTGATTTTTATCCCACCAATACCTTCCTGAACCTTCCGGCCGGAAATTACCAGACGGTTGTAAAAGATGCAAGCGGATGTGAGGCTTCCGGGAATCTGAATGTCATAACCCAGCCCACGCAGCTGGTGATCGACACCTACCTCCAGGAAGAAATCACCACTTGCGCAGATGCCCTCGAAGGCCGGATTGTGATCTCCGGTAAAGGAGGTTTCGGACCCAAGACCTATTTGCTGGATGGCACCCTGCCCAGCATTTCCGGTGATTTCCAAAACCTTCCGGGCGGCCCGCATGTGGTCAGAATCCGTGATGTGAATGGATGTACACATGACACATCGGTGGTCATCCTTACCCCACCTGCGATCGTTGTGGACAATTTGACCATTACACATGTTACAGGTTGTTTCGGGAACAACAATGGAGCCGTTACTGCTACCGGATCGGGCGGTACAGGTGTTATCACCTATTCCATTAATGGAGGCACATTCCAGGGAAGCGGCTCCTTTAGCGGACTTGTTGCCGGGAACCACACCATTACACTCATGGACGGAAATGATTGTACCCTGGATACGGTCATCACCATCACACAACCGGGGCCCATTACAATCAACTCGGAGATAGTCACCCCGATCACCTGTGCCGGTGCGGCTGACGGGATGATTGAGATCGGCGTTTCAGGCGGGACTCCGCCAATCAATTACACACTGAATCCGGGAGGAATCTCAGATCCCTCAGGTATGTTCAACTCCCTGGCACCCGATACCTATATCATATCCGTTGATGACGCCCTGGGTTGCGGCCCAGTGAATTCCTCACCACTGACCCTCACAGATCCTCCCGTTTTGGTACTCGATTCCATATTGGATGACAACATCAGCTGCTACGGTGCGGGGGACGGAACCATCACCATATTTGTCTCAGGCGGCGTGTCACCCTATGAATACTCCGTGGACAACCAGGCCAACTGGGGGGCTGATTCACTGTTTACCAGTCTTACCCCGGGCACCTATGAGGTATATGTCCGGGATGCCAATCTATGTCAGCTATATGGCGGATCTTTCACCATGAGTGATCCACCCGAACTCTTACTTTCGATAACCACCACTGACATCTCCACCTGTTCGGGGGATACAATCGGAGTCATTGAGGCCATGGGAACAGGAGGAACAGGAATACTTGAATACTCATTGAACGGACTGGACTTTCAGGATAGCGGTACATTTGTCAATCTGACTGCCGGGGCTTACACAGTTTACCTGAGGGATGAAGGAGGTTGTTTCGTGACCGAACCGGTTTCCATCAATGAGCCCGCTCCCGTCCTGGCCACCATAGAGAAAACAGATGCCACATTTGGCAATCTGGGAACCATTGCCATCACCAACACTTCAGGAGGGACATCACCCTATGAATACACCATTGAAGGTCCGTCAGGCATTTTCTCTTCCCAGACCTTCTATGACCAGTTGGAGGCAGCTGCCTATCATGTCATTGTCAGGGATGCCAACACATGCACTTATGAAGAGGAGGTAATGATCCTGGATGTACTGCCCCTGGATGTGGAGGTGCAATCCACCCCTGTGACCTGTTTTGGTGCCGCTGACGGTACCATTGAATTCGTGCCACAGGACGCCGAAGGGGCTGTGAACTATTCCATCGACAGCGGGGTATCATTTGGTCCGGATGCGCTTTTTGAAAATCTTTCCGGTAATGTCACCTATTACCTGGTTGCCATTGATGCTGCCGGGAAGGTATTCAATGATTCCGTAACCATTACAGAACCTCCTGAGATCATCCTTTTGTGGTCGGCTTCTCCGGCAGAATGTAATGCATTCAGCGAGACCGGTGCCATCGATATTTCGGTTTCGGGAGGTTCAGGAGCGTATACCTATCTCTGGTCGGACGGCAGTACAGATGAAGACCGAACAGATGTTGCAGCGGGATCGTATATGCTCCAAACCACAGATGCAAACGGCTGTACCCGGATGGATACCATGCTTGTTGGCAGCCAGGTAATTGTGGATGTCTACGCAGGTGAAGACACCACCATCTGCTACGGAGCTACCATCCAGCTAAACGGACTGGGCGGACATACCGCCTCCTGGTCGCCAGTCACTTTCCTTTCTGATCCGGATATAGCCAATCCCATGGCTGTCCAGGTCACTGAAACTACTACCTATGTGCTGACCATCACCGAAGAGGTTAGTGATTTCGGATGCTTTAACACAGACTCGATAACCATTTCGGTATATCCCCTTACCGGACTGGAGGTGACCGAAGATACATTTATCATCAGGGGAACATTTATCCAGCTGGAGGCTGTGGGTGGTCCCTTCAGCGCGTACCGGTGGGAGCCGGCCACGGGACTGGACAACAGTAATATTTCCGACCCGGTAGCTTCACCACAGGTGTCAACCCGCTATTTGGCTTACGCCACCAATGAGTATGGTTGCGAGGAGACGGATTCGGTATTTATCGAAGTCATAGAAGATTTGAGGGCTTACAACGTTTTCACGCCCAATGGTGACGGATTCAATGATTATTTCGAGATAGAAAATGGAGAGCGCTTCCCGGAAATCATGATTGAAGTATACGGCCGCTGGGGTGAGCTTCTCTATTCCACCAGAGGCTATGATGAAGGAAATCTCTGGGACGGAACATCAAGAGGCAAGGATGTTCCCATAGGCACATACTATTATGTAATCATTCCCTATAGAGGAGCAAGTCCCATAACAGGTAACGTAACAATAATCAGGTAGTATGAGAAAGAACACCACCATACTACTTTTGGCATTGATTGCAGGTTCAGGAAGCCTGTGGGGACAACAGATGCCCCAATATACACAGTATATGTTCAATGACTTTGTAATCAATCCGGCCATTGCCGGCGTTCATAATTACTACCAGATACGGACCAACCACCGTTTTCAGTGGGTAGGGCTGACCGACCCGCCACTGACCAACTCCATCTCTTTCTACGGTCCGCACGAGAAGCTTGACATGGGTTACGGCGGATACATCTATAACGATGTGACGGGTCCTACAAGCAGGACTGGATTCACAGGTGCATATGCATACAACATTGCCATCAACACGGAGATACGGCTCTCCATGGGAATATACCTCAGTATGATGCAGTACCGGATCGACGGTACCCAGCTGAATCCGAAAGATGTCTCTGATCCAAGCATCCTGAACATGGTGAGTACCTCCTATATGCCTGATGCCGGACTGGGCGCCTACCTCTACGCAGAAGAATTCTATGTGGGACTCTCGCTCGCACAACTCCTGAATAACAATGTGAAAATCTATGAAAACAAAGATGGGCTTAACAGGCTTAAAACTCACATCAATTTAACGGGAGGTTACCGCTACGAAATTGACAGGGACTGGAGCCTGGAGCCCTCGGTGATGATCAAGGGAGCTGCACCCAGGGAGCTGAGTTTCGATATAACAGCCAGGGTGGACTGGAAAAAAATGGTGTGGGGTGGTGTTTCATACCGCCTCCAGGACGCCGTATCCATCCTGATCGGATACAGCTATGAAGAAACATTCCTGTTTGGATATGCCTACGACATTGGGATCACCGCCCTTCGAAAATACAATACAGGCACCCACGAAATCATGATCGGATACCGTTTTAACGATATCAAATAACAGCGATGTCGATCCGTAAACTGCCTATCCTTCTTCTCCTGGTTCTTGTCTTCCTGTCAGGATGCTTAAACAAGAAGGAGATTTCCGGAAAAGCGTTTGTACCTCAGGAGGTACTGGTGGATGTTTTGGTGGATATTCACCTTGTGGACGGAATTACCAACGACCGCAGGTTCTACCGGAGGTATAGCCAGGTAGATTCCATTGATGTATTGGGCCCTATTCTGGAAAAACACCACATAACCCTGCAAGAGTTCGATACCACCATGTATGCCTACAGCAGGCATCCCGAACTGCTTGACCAGGTCTACAGCGAAGTCCTCAGAAAGCTGAATATCATGATGGATGAAAATGACCAGGAGGAAGAGGTCAGTAAAGCAGAAGAGTAGCCAGTACCACCACGAATCCAAGCAGAAAACCAGAATAGACCTCCAAAGGACGCTGAACACCGGTAATCAATCTTGCAGTTCCTGTCAATCCCGAGGCAATCAGGGAGAAAATAAGGACCCACTGAAGCGGGGTCTCATAGAGCAGAATAAGGGTTACTATCAATCCTGCCATACCCCCCAGTGCAGCCATGTGTGCACATATATTATATTTCAGACCCACAAGAAGTATAATAAACAAAAGGACCGGCAAGGACAACACATAAGCGTGAACGAACCTGCTCAATGGCAACTTCCCCAGGTATGCAAAGGTAATCACGTAAAGGACAAGGATGACCAGATACGGGATCACTCTCCCCTCCCGGGAGGTGTCCTTAAAGGAAGTAATCAGGTTTCTGTAATAGAGGATGGGCAGCATCATGATCGGGAAAAAGATGGTGCCCAGTGCCATCACAAAGATGATCGCCTTTTTGGCAGCCGGATCAAGCAATGAAAGGTAGGTTCCTGAATTCAGAATCAGCAACAGGCCCAGCGTGGGCATGAGCAGGGGATGAAAAAGGATTGAGATAATACGTGCTGCTGAATTCATTTCTCGTGCTTATAACTCCTTTCGGAGTCTGGCAACCGGCAGCCCCAGCTGTTCTCTGTATTTGGCTACCGTTCTTCTGGCGATCTGGTATCCCTTTTCATTCAGAATGGCCATAAGCCTGTCGTCGGTAAGGGGTTTCCTTTTATCTTCATTTCCAATGCAATTCTGAAGGATTTTCTTGATCTCACGGGTAGAGACCTCCTCCCCGCTATCTGTCTGCATCCCTTCGGAGAAAAAATACTTCAGTGGGAAAATCCCGAAATGGGTCTGAATATATTTGCTGTTTACAACCCTTGATATGGTAGATATATCCAGGTTGGTAACATCTGCAATATCTTTCAGGATCATGGGACGCATCCGGGTTTCATCCCCTTCATAAAAATACTCCAGCTGATATTCCAGGATGGCATTCATTGTAAGCAGCATTGTGTTTTGCCGCTGCCTGATGGCATCAATAAACCACCTGGCCGAGTCCAGTTTCTGTTTCACAAATGTAATGGCATCCTTCTCATCCCGGCTGGCTGATGCCTTATTGGCGCTGTAACTCTCAAACATGTCGGAATAAGTTCTGCTGAGTCTCAGTTCGGGCACATTATTGGAATTCAGGTAGAGTTGAAGCTCTCCGTCGTCCTCTTCCAGGATGAAATCAGGGACAATGTGATGAAAAGATTTTCCCTGGGAATCGCCCATAGCTCCACCCGGTTTTGGATTAAGCCTGAGAATCTCTTCAAGAGCACCCTTCAGTTCGGCTTCAGTGATGCCGAGCCTCTGGATGATTTTGTCGTAGTGTTTGTTGGTAAACTCCTCAAAATGATTTTTCAGAATCTTGAGGGCCAGTTTTGTAGCAGGGTCATCAAGGTCTTTCCGGTTTATCTGCAGCAGCAAACACTCTTGCAGGTTCCTGGCGCCCACCCCGGCAGGGTCAAATTCCTGAATAATCATCAGAACTTCATGCAATGCCTCATAGGAAGTTTCCATTCCCACAGAGAATGCCAGGTCATCCGCAATGGCTTCAAGCTCCCGTCGCAGGTATCCGTCGTCATCAATGTTACCCAGCACATACTCTGCAAGTAACTCCTGTTCTTCTGTAAGCTTCCTTAATCCCAGCTGTGTCTTCAACTGCTCCCGGAAGGAACTTCCCATGGTAAAAGGAATCTCTTCCCTTTTTTGATCGGTGGAATAATTCTGTGAATTCAGCCGGTAGCTTGGTATTTCATCATCCTGCATATAATCTTCCAGCGAAAACTCATCCTGCTGTTCGGTGGCAGTCTCCTCTTTAACATTCTCCTGCTCCGCAAAAGGATCTTCAGCCCCCTCCTCAAGCACCGGGTTCTCTTCAAGTTCTTTCTTTATTCGCTGCTCCAGCTGTATTGCAGGGATTTCCAGCAACTTAATCATCTGGATTTGTTGCGGGGAAAGTTTTTGCAGTAATTTTTGCTGAAGCCTCTGTTTAAGCATCTATGTCAAATTAAAACTCGGCACTCTTAGGTGTCCTTGGAAACGGGATCACATCCCTGATGTTGCTCATCCCTGTCACAAACATAATCAATCGTTCGAAACCAAGACCAAATCCACTGTGTTCCACAGTTCCAAATTTACGAGTTTCCAGATACCACCACAATTCATCTTCAGGAATATTCATTTCACGCATCCTGTTTTGCAGTTTCTCCAGTACTTCTTCACGCTGCGAACCACCAATAATTTCACCGATTTGGGGAAACAGTACATCCATTGCCCTTACTGTTTTCCCGTCATCGTTCTGCTTCATATAGAATGCTTTGATGTCCCTCGGGTAGTCGGTCAGGATCACCGGGCATTTGTAATGTATCTCCACCAGGTATCTCTCATGTTCTGCCTGCAGGTCGAGCCCCCATTTCACAGGAAATTCGAATTTCTTATTTGATTTCAACAATATATCGACAGCCTCGGTATATGTTTTCCTCACAAATGGATGGTCAAGTACAAACCTGAGCCGTTCAAGGAGTCCCTTATCCACCATATTGTTGAGGAATTCAAGGTCATCAGGGCAATTCTCCAGGGTATACCTGATCAGGTACTTCAGAAAATCCTCGGCCAGGTCCATGTTGTCGGTGATGTCATAAAACGCCATTTCCGGCTCAATCATCCAGAATTCGGCCACATGCCTTGGGGTATTGGAATTTTCTGCCCTGAAGGTGGGCCCGAATGTATAAATGGAAGAGAGGGCCAGTGCTCCCAGTTCACCTTCCAGCTGGCCCGAAACAGTCAGGTTCGTGGGTCTTCCGAAAAAGTCCTGTGTGAAATCGATTCCACCGTCCTCATTCTTAGGAGCACCGTCCAGATCCAGGGTGGTTACCTTGAACATGGCTCCGGCTCCTTCCGCATCGGAAGCGGTAATAATGGGGGTATGCAGATAAAAGAAACCCCTGTCGTTATAGAATTTATGTATGGCATATGCCAGGGCGTGCCTGATCCGGAATACAGCACCAAAGGTATTGGTCCTGAAACGCAGGTGAGCGATCTCCCTGAGAAACTCAAAAGAGTGTCCCTTTTTCTGCAGAGGGTACTTTTCAGGATCCGAATCTCCAAGGATGACCAGCTCCCTGGCCTGAATCTCCACACGTTGTCCCTTTCCCATGGATTCCACCAGCAACCCTGTTACACTGATACTTGAACCGGTTGTAATCCGTTTCATGGTCTCATCGGAAAATGCTTCCAGGTTAGCAACCACCTGGATATTGTGTATGGTGGTCCCGTCGCTGACAGCAATAAAAGCCACCTGGTTGTTTCCACGCCTGGTCCTCACCCATCCTTTCAGCAATACATCCCTGTCTGTTTCCCCGGATGTCAGCAATTCTTTCACCGTTGATCTTTTCATCTGCTTTTCTTTTTGCAAGCTACAAAAGTACAATTTTATCAAATTCCAATCGTTAACTTTATAATCTAAAAAGATTCGACTAATTTTA
This sequence comes from uncultured Bacteroides sp., assembly GCA_964453785.1. Taxonomy (GTDB): domain Bacteria; phylum Bacteroidota; class Bacteroidia; order Bacteroidales. The sequence continues at coordinate 49,950 of CAYVRK010000005.1, read as the reverse complement.
CACAGTTTCAAAAATTTACACCATGGAGCAAGTGAAGAAGACCATCATGGTCACCTGGGATTTTTCTACTGTTTCCTATAATGCGCTCAAGCATGCCATCAGGATGTCACAAATTGTGAAATACAACATTTTGTTGTTTCATATTGTGAAGAATCCTTCGGAAGTAGAAACAGCCGTTGAAAAGCTAGGAAAAACAGTTGCTGAAATTAAGAATGACCTGGGCGTGGAAGTTGGCAGCTATGTGCACCATGGCAAGATATTCAAAGAGATCTCCGACTTTGCATCCAATGAAGATAACAAGGTTGATTTTGTGATCATGGGTACCCACGGGATGAAAGGTGGCCAAAAATTATTCGGCAGCTGGGCTCTCAGGGTCATCGCAGGATCAGCAGTCCCTTTCATTGTCGTTCAGGATGAGCCGCCAAAAAAAGACAGGTATACCGATATTGTATTCCCCATTGATTTCAAATCAGAAAACAAGGAGAAACTACAATGGGCCATCTTTCTGGGTAAATACCTGAACTCCAAAATTCACCTTTACAAAGCACCGGTGGCTGATAAAAACCTTCAGAAAAAAGTCAATGTAAACCTGAACTTTGCCATACGGTTTCTGATCCAGAACAATATTGACTACGAAATCCACGAATCCAAGAAGTCCGGGAATTTTCAAAAGGAGATCCTTTCATTTTCAAAGAAGATCCAGGCAGACATGATCCTGATCACCACAACCAAACACATCACGAAAGTAGATTACATTTTTGGGGCCAAGGAGCAGTACCTTCTTTCCAACAACGAAAAGATCCCGGTCATGTGTGTCAATCCCAAATCCAACTTCGCCAAGGTGAGCCAGTTCATGTATGGCTAGGTTATTCTATCGCCAGCGCAGCTGGTTTTCTAAGCCCTAACGTTCGCGAAGCGAACTCCTAACTTTTCATCATGTCAATCATTGTAGAGGGTATTACCAAGGCTTACGGTTCCCAACTGGCGGTTGATCATGTTTCTTTCAGTGTTCATACCGGAGAGGTGGTTGGTTTCATTGGACCAAATGGTGCAGGTAAATCCACCACCATGAAGATCATCACGGGGACCGTGCGGCCCGACAAAGGAAGCGTGGAGATGAATGGACGCCCTGTCTCTGAAAACCAGAAAGAGATCCGGAAGATCATTGGATACCTGCCCGAGCACAATCCGCTTTACCTGGAGATGTATATCAGGGAGTACCTGGCCTATACAGCCGGTCTTTACGGAATCAAAGGCAGGGAGAAAAAAGAACGTATAGAAGAGGTAATCCGCATGACGGGCCTGACGCCGGAAGTCCATAAGAAGATTGGGAAACTCTCCAAAGGATTCAGGCAGCGGGTTGGCCTTGCCCAGGCCCTCATCCATGATCCCGAGATTCTTATCCTGGACGAGCCTACTACTGGTCTCGATCCCAACCAGCTGGTGGAAATCAGGTCCCTGATTTCATCCATTGGAAAAGAGAAAACAGTCCTCCTTTCCACCCATATTATGCAGGAAGTCGATGCCATCTGTGACAGGGTGCTTATTATCAACCAGGGAAAAATTGTGGCGGACGGGCAATCGGCCTCCCTGAAAGAGAAAGGCGCCGGTCTGATCCAGACCATTCATGTGGAACTGAGTACGTCTGTTGATCCCGCACTATGGAATCATCTCGGTTTTATCACCCACGTCAGATCCCTGGAAGGGAACCAGTTCCTTCTGGAAACCAGTGAAGCCAGCGACATCAGAGGCGAAATCTTTAATTTTGCTGTAAATCAAGGCCTTACAATTCTATCCCTTTCTCTGAAGGAAATGAGCCTCGAAGAGGTATTCCGGGAAATTACCCAGGGTTAATCAATTGATTAATTGTTAGATGCAACGAAAACAAATTGGCATTGTATTTGTTTACATTATTTATATATTTACCGATTCAATTTGTTAACCAAATGTTTGCCCTATGAAATTAAGAGTGATAGCTATTTTAGGAGGAATACTGATTGCAGCTTCGTTATCTGCCCAAACCCTTACGGACGTGATCAACGAATTCAATGCAGGTGTTGAAAAAGTCAACAACCAGGAATATGATGCATCCCTGGAGCATTTTAACCAGGTGCTTACTCTTGCCGAATCCGTTGGTGCCGAGGCTGATGAAATGAAGGCAAAAGCCGAAGAACAGATCCCGCTGGCTTATTACAGGCAGGCCACGTTGTTCATGAAAAGGAGGCAGTTTGATAATGCCATCCCCTATCTGGAAAATACTGTACAGACAGCTGCTGAATTCAACAACAACCAGGAGACCGGTGAGAAAGCCAGCAAATACCTGATGCAGTCTTATATGATGGAGGGCCAGCGCGACTATAAAAATGAATCCTATGAGGATGCATTGGTCTACTTCGACAAGGCCCTGACTATGGATGAAACCCTCTACCAGGCGCATCTAGGAAAAGGAATGATCTTCCTTGAAAAGGGGGAGAACGAAATGATGCTGGAAGAGTTTGCCCTGGCCAAAAAAGGTGCCCTGGCTGATAATGACACAAATACTGTACAACAGATCGATGCAAAAATTGACTCCTATTACAACAAATTCATCATCGACGAGATGGAGATGATCGATCCGGAAGATCCCGATTATGAATATGTCATTGAAGCCTGTGATAAAGCGCTCGTTGTCAATCCCGCCAATCCAAGAGCCCTCTACCACCTGGCGTTAATCAGCAATAAGAAGGTGGAGTACGATGCTGCCATAGAATATGCTCTGAAAGCACTGCTTTCCGAAACAGAACCTGTCTGGATTTCCGCTATCAATTACGAACTGGGAAGTGCCTACGAGAACACTGTTGAATATGAAAAGGCCTGTGAAGCGTATGGAAAAGTGGTTGAGGAACCCTTCCTGTCCAGGGCTGAGAAGAAAATGGGATCCGTCCCCGGTTGCAATTAGTCCAAGATTTTAGGGAAAACATCAAAAGCAGTGTATTTATCACTGCTTTTTTTTGTCGCTTGCTGTAAATTTATTTCCTTTGTTCCATCTCAGTGGAGAGATTTGGCTGATTGCAACCACATTAAAAAATGCTAAAACAGGTTATTCCTGATTATCAACTTTTCTCTCCCTGGTTATTATTTACACAACTAATCATTTTTAATATGGCATATCTATTTACTTCCGAATCAGTTTCTGAGGGACATCCGGACAAGGTATCGGATCAGATTTCAGATGCATTGCTGGATGAATTTCTTGCTTTCGATCCCAGTTCGAAAGTTGCTTGTGAAACCCTTGTAACCACCGGTCAGGTGGTCCTTGCCGGAGAAGTTCATACCGACACCTATATCGATGTACAAAAAGTGGCGCGGGATACCATCAAAAGGATCGGGTATACAAATAGCGACTACCAGTTTGAATACAATTCGTGTGGTGTGTTGACCATGATCCATGAACAGTCCCAGGACATCAACCGTGGTGTTGACCGTGGAGATCCCATGGACCAGGGAGCAGGCGACCAGGGAATGATGTTTGGTTATGCAACCAACGAAACAGATGATTTCATGCCCCTCCCACTTGAGCTGAGTCACAGGCTCTTAATCGAACTTGCTGCCATACGCAGGGAAGGAAAAGTGATGACCTACCTCCGGCCTGATTCCAAATCGCAGGTTACCATTGAGTATGATGACAATGATTCCCCCATCAGGGTTCACACCATCGTCCTTTCAACCCAGCATGATGAATTTGACAGCGACGATGAGCGAATGCTGAACAAGATCCGTTCGGACGTGAAAGATATTCTGATCCCCCGTGTAGCAGGTCAGCTTTCGGAAAGACTCCAATCCCTTTTTGATGATCACTTCATCCTTCATGTGAACCCAACCGGGAAATTTGTAATCGGCGGGCCCCACGGTGACACCGGCCTGACGGGAAGAAAGATTATTGTGGATACCTATGGCGGTAAGGGAGCCCATGGAGGTGGAGCCTTCTCGGGTAAGGATCCTTCAAAAGTGGACCGTTCTGCAGCCTACGCTGCCAGGCACATTGCAAAAAACATTGTGGCTGCCGGGATCACAGATGAAATACTTGTACAGATCTCCTACGCCATCGGAGTGGTGAAACCCATAGGTGTATTTGTGAATACCTACGGGAAATCAAAGGTAGATCTGAGCGATGGAAAGATTGCTGAAAAAATTTCTACACTCTACGATCTCCGGCCGGCTGCCATTGAAAAGAACCTGAAGCTACGCAATCCCATCTATTCGGAGACAGCCTCCTACGGACACATGGGACGCACACCGGTGACCGTCACCAAAGTGTTCACGTCCCAGTACTGGGAAGAGAAAACCATCGAGGTAGAGCTCTTCACCTGGGAAAAACTGGATTACGTTGAAACTTTTAAAAAGGCCTTTAACCTTTAAAAGATATGTTTTCAGGGATTGTGGAAGAGGCCGCCAGGGTGGTTCGGCTGGAAAAGGAGCAGGACAACCTGCATATCACCATGCAATGTTCCTTTGCCCAAGAGTTGAAAATCGATCAAAGTATCTCACACAACGGGGTATGCCTTACCGTTGTAAAGATCGAGGATGAAACATACACTGTGACTGCCATCAGGGAGACCCTCCTCAAATCGAACCTGGGACTTCTGAAGACCGGGGACAAAGTTAACCTGGAACGAAGCACAAGGCTGGATTCACGGCTTGACGGCCATATGGTGCAGGGTCATGTGGACCTTACCGGCACCTGTACCGAAGTGGCGGAAGCAGATGGGAGCTGGTACTTTACATTCGAATATGATCCCCTGAGCGAAGAACACATGACCGTAGAAAAAGGTTCCGTATCTGTGAACGGGGTGAGCCTGACCGTGGTTAATTCAAAGGACCGCACCTTCCAGGTGGCCATCATTCCCTTCACTTATAAGGTCACCAACTTCCACCAGTTCCAGGTGGGCACGGTCGTGAATATTGAATTCGATATCATTGGAAAATACATTGCCAGGATCCTGAAATCCCAGCTGGGAAAATAGAATTCCATATGTTTTAAAGTAGTGACCCGGAAGTCTGCAGGCAGAACCCTGTTTTGTATATTTGGTCTTCAAATCATCATCCATGCAGACAATTCTTGTTCTTGGTGCAGGTCTCTCCTCAACCTCCCTGATCACATACTTCCTGGATCATGCCGATCAGGGCTGGAAGGTACGTGTGGGTGATATCAACCTTGAACGCGCCCTGTCCCGGATTGAGGGTCATCCGTCGGGAGAGGCATTCTTGTTCGATGTTCACCGGGTTGAACAGTGTTACGAGGAGATTCGGAAGGCGGGTATAGTCATCAGCCTGCTCCCGGCCAGAATGCACCATCTGGTTGCCGAGGCGTGTGTTGAGATCGGCAGGGACATGGTTACGGCTTCCTATCTCTCTCCCGCCATCAAAGTACTTGACAAGGCCGCCCGTAAAAAAGGGATCGTCCTGATGAATGAATGCGGGGTGGATCCCGGAATCGACCATATGTCGGCCGTACAGATGATCGAAAAGATCAGGGGTGAAGGGGGGGAACTGCTGGCCTTTGAATCGAGCACAGGGGGACTGGTGGCACCGGGGTATGAAAACAATCCCTGGCAGTATAAATTCACATGGAACCCCAGGAATGTGGTACTGGCAGGGAAGGAAGGCTCCCGTTTCCTGCACAACGGTAAATTCAAATACATACCATACCATAAAGTGTTCCGACGGATTGAAACCATCCAGGTCCCCAGCCTGGGTACTTTTGAAGTGTACGGAAACCGGGACTCACTAACATACCGCGAAACCTATGGCCTGAATAACCTGGAAACCATGTTCCGCGGGACCATCCGCAGGCCCGGATTCTGTGAAGCATGGGACATTTTTGTTCAGCTTGGCGCCACCGATGATTCCTTTGTAATGGAGAATACGGAAAATATGACCTACCGGGAATTCATCAACAGCTTCATGGCCTATGAAACCAGTATCCCTGTGGAAACAAAACTTGCCCGGTACCTTGGTTTCAGTGAAGATTCGAAAATGATGGAACGCCTCAGGTGGCTGGATATCTTCGATAACAAAAGGATCGGGATAGCGGGGCTCACCCCTGCAGGCATCCTGCAAATGATCCTCGAGGAGAAATGGAAGCTTGACCCGGAGGACAAGGACATGATTGTGATGCAACACCAGTTTGACTTCAGGCTGGACGGAATACACAGAAAGAGGTATTCCACCATGGTGTATGTGGGTCAGGACACAAAAAATACCGCCATGGCTGTAACTGTTGGATTGCCGCTGGCCATGACCGCCCGACGTATCCTGGAAGGCAAATTCCGCGAACCCGGAGTACAGGTACCCATTCATCCGGGAATCTATAATCCGGTTCTTGATGAGCTGAAAAAATACGGAATCGGTTTTGTGGAGGAGGAGATCAGAATTGCTCAAACGAACCCAGGCCAAACAGGGCATAATCATACCTGACAGGATCGGCTGGATCCAGTTCCTGCAACTTTGAAGTAAGTTCTTCCACGGCTGGCCAGTCATTTTGTTTCCGATTCAACAATCCCAGCTTCCTTGCCACTGATCCTGAATGTACATCCAGGGGAATATAGAGGGCATGCATGGGTATCTGATCCCAAATCCCGAAATCCACCCCCTGCGGGTCCCTGCGTACCATCCACCTGAGGAACATGTTGAATCGCTTTCCTGCCGAATTTTTTTGAAGGTCCGGCAAATGTTTGGCTGTTCGTCCCGGGTCGGCAACCTGAAAGAAAACCTCCCTGAATCCGATGATGGCTCCGGCCAGATCTCCATGGGCAGCATAACCTTTGGAAAAAACCGTTTCAAGTCCCCCGAAATCACGGTAGATCCTGCTGAGGGCTTTCAAAAAATAGATACAGTCGATCCCGTTGAAGGTACGGTGCACGAATGGAAGGAACTTCGCCAGATCACGTTCACCGGTATCCAATAAGAAAGCATGGGGCCCCCCGGGCATCATGGTCATCAATTTCCGTGCGTTGGAAATAATGGTAGCCTTGCGGCCCCAGGAAAGTGCTGCAGTGAGAAAAGCCGATATCTCAATATCTGCAGATTCAGTGAATGTATGGGGAACCTGGATGGGGTCTGTTTGGATGAACCGGGGGTTATTGTACAGTTTGGCTTTTTCGTCCAGGAACGACTTCAGTTCGGCCTGATCGATCTCACTGTTCCACCCGGCCATCTTTCATGGTAATAATCCGGTCTGACACTCCAGCCAGATCCCTGTCATGGGTAACGATCACCAGGGTTTTATTGAATTTTTCCCTGAGGCGGATGAACAACTTATGAAGCTCCTGCTTGTTCTCTGTATCCAGGTTTCCCGAAGGCTCATCGGCGAGGATGACCCGTGGGTCGTTGATCAGTGCACGGGCAACGGCTACCCTTTGCTGCTCCCCGCCTGACAATTCACCGGGTTTGTGGTCCAGCCTGTCAGCGAGACCCAGGAAATCGAGCAACTCCCTGGCCCGGTCCTCTACCTCTTTTCTTGGCGTCCGTGCAATGTACCCGGGAATACTTACATTTTCCAGCGCATTAAACTCGGGAAGCAACTGGTGGAACTGGAACACGAAACCGATGTGCCGGTTTCGAAACCTGGCCAGCTGGTTTCCCGCCAGGGTATCGGTCCGGATCCCGTTGATGGATACCACGCCGCCATCCTGCTGACTCAGCGTGCCCAAAATCTGTAAAAGGGTGGTCTTGCCGGCCCCGGAAGGACCCACAATAGAAACTACCTCACCCTCAGCGATCTCCAAGTCGATCCCTTTGAGTACCTGCAGGCTTCCAAAAGATTTGGTGATTTTTTCCGCTTTAATCATCCCTGGCTATAATATCAGGTAAATATACAGAAGATAGATTATAATCATCAGGATACCTTCCCAACGGGTGATCCGTGAACGTGCTGCGGGCACCATCAGGAACAACAATAGCAAGGTGACACCCAGCATCCATGGTATGTCAAAACGGGCGATGGCCCGGTCTACACTGATGTTCCCCACCATCCCGGTCAAACCCAGTACCGCAAGGATGTTCATGATGTTGGAACCAATGATGTTCCCCACCGATATGTCGGTCTCCTTTTTAAGCGCAGCTATGACGCTGGTAGCCAGTTCAGGAATGCTGGTTCCCACCGCCACCATGGTAATGGAAATGACCCGTTGTGAAACGCCCATTCTCCCGGCTATGGTAGCTGCATTTTCCACCAGCAGATTTGCACCCAGGGCAAGACCCACGCAGGAAGCTACGAAAAGGAGAACTGCAACCCATATTTTCATTACGGGTGACCGGCCTTTTAAGGGATCCCGCACCATGGGATTTTTACGTGACTGGATCATCGCCATCCCCAGGTAAATAACCAGCAAAATGATGAGAATAAGGCCTTCATACCGTTGCAGGGTTCCATCCAGTGAAAACACAAACAACATCAGGGAGACAAACATCAGGATTGGCCAGTCTTTCTTCACCGATAAGGGCGGAACAGGAATGGGAAAAATGATGGCAGTGATGGCCAAGACCAGAAGAATGTTGGAAATATTGCTTCCAACTACATTACCCATTGCTATTTCCGGGTATCCCCTGAATGCAGCCTGGAGACTGACAAGTAGTTCAGGAGCAGAGGTGCCGAAGGCAACCACTGTAAGGCCAATAATCATGGTGGGGATTCTTAAGCGCCTGGCGATGGCCACACTGCTGTCAACAAGGAACTTTCCGCATACAAAAAGCAGCAGCAAACCAAGAAGCAGCAAGAGATAGACTTGTATCATGGATCAGGGAAAGGCACTAATTAAGGTCCATGTTCTTCTTCACCCCTTTTACAATTTGGTCAGCCTCCTTGGTAATATTCTTCTTAATATCGTTGGCATCCTTGGTGAGGGAGCTTTTTATCTGCTTAAAATCTTCCATTACCTCCGGCGTACTCTCCTCAAATTCCCGCTTGATATCTTCGGTGGCCCGCTTGAACTCTTTCATGCCCTTCCCGAAAGTCCTGGCCAATTTTGGGATCTCCTTGGATCCGAACAACAATAAAGCGATCAATAAAGCAAAAATAACCTCCTGCCCGCTGATAAATAGAAATGTCCCAAACATCTTTGCCTAGATTTACGCAAATATAGCAATTCCGTAGTATTTCTTCGGTATATATTGTTTGGCTGAGAAATGGGGCGATGGGATATTTATCTCGTTGCTGTTCCTGGCCTTGCTAGTTGTAGGAGATCTGGAGCATGTAATTTCCTTCAGCTTTTTCGGCTTTCACTTCATACTGCCATGAACCGACGTATTTATTCTCCTCTCCTTCCTTGATATTCAATGACTGGCTGAAGCTGATCTCAGCCGATGAATTGATGGTCAGTTCTTTAAATATCTTTCCGCCTGGGTAGGATACTTTGATGTAAATCTCCCCGGAGTTGACCCTCCCGTTGATCATGCACCTGAAATATCGGGTACCTGATTCCACATCAAATTCACCCTTTGAAGAATCCGTACCTCCCCTGAAACTATTGCGCAGGGTCAATTGGGTTTGGGTCTCCTGGAAATAAAAAGGAGCTACACGGGGAACAGGCTCCACATCCGCCACCCTGCTGGAACGGTATACCTCCCTGGCCCGGGAAGCCTCCCTGGCCTGCTCGGCATACTCCATTTCCTGGTTGCGCATTTCATCTTGCTGCTGTTCAAGCATCTCTTTTCTGGCTCTTAGCTCAGCCTCCTGGGTTGCCTTCGCCTCCATCTTCCTCTCTTTCTCTACATCTATGGCCTGTTCATCTTTGGATTGCTGTGCCAGGATTTTAGGGCCTATGCCAATTACGAGTAACAGAGAGAGAAAAAAAAGAATTGTATGTCTTGCTTTCATGGCAATGAGTTTTAATAACAAATGGTTTATATGATAAAAATAACCCCTCTGGCCGTACAACTTGGTTAATGCTGTGTTAACGGTAGGTTAACGACAAATGAAAGATATTATCTTAGTTGTCAAATTGATACGGATGAAGAGCCGTTTCCTGATTTGCTTATCTGCCCTGGCCCTCCTTGTACTCATCGCGGTACAGTTCATGTTTGTATCCGACACGTACGTAACCAAACAAAAACAATTTGATGCCAGGTACGGAACCCTGGCCAGGGAGGCCCTCCGCGATTTCAACAACCAGGATTTCAACTTTGCCTTCGATTCTGTTTTGTATCTCCTTGATAACCTGGCTTTAGAATACCAGTTCCCCGATCCTGATTCAATCATGAAGCCCGTTGCCGGAGCATTCAATGAAATCATGGCCAGCTATTTGGAACCTCAGGATTTCATGAAGGAAGCCATCCGGAAGGCGGGCGAAAATCCTGAATTCACCTACCTGTTTCACATGAAAGAATTATTCCTGATTGATGCTGGTTATGAGCAACAGGTCTATCCTGACAGTCTCCTTTTTGATCCTCCACCCAATGGAGCACTTCTGGTTGGGGCCTATACCCATGAACGGAATTTTTTTCGCATCTCCTATGACATTTACATCAATTTCAGGAACCGGACGCAAATGATCTTTAAAGAAATGTGGCTCATCATGATCCTTTCCACATCTACCTTGTTGCTGGTGTTCTTTGTCTACTTTATGACCCTGAAAAATATGCTGCTTCAAAAGAGGCTGTCGGAAATGAAAACCGATTTCATTAACAACATGACCCATGAATTGAAAACGCCCCTTTCCACCATCGCTGTGGCATCCAGTACCCTTGAGAACCGGTCTGTGATCCGGCATGAGGAAAAGGTGGCAGAGCTCTCTGGCCTGATTAAGAAACAGAACAGGCACCTTACCGAACTGATCGACCGCATCCTGGATATTAAAATATGGGAAAAAGACCAGGTGCGGGTGAAAAGGCAGGTAGTCCATGTGGAAAACTGGATCCGGGATCTTACTGATGCGTTCCTTCTTGAACGAAACCGGGATTCGATGGAACTCACCCTGGAGGTGGACTTCCCCAGCGAAACCATCAGCCTGGATGAGGTGCATATGTCCACGGCCATCAACAATCTGTTGTCCAATGCGGTGAAATATGGACGGCCGCCTTGTTTGATCAATTTGTCCGTTACCGAACACGAAGGATTCCTGATCCTCTCCGTAACAGATAACGGACCCGGGATCAGGAAAGATGAACTAAAACACATCTTCGAAAAATTCTTCCGTGGCCGGGAATCCAGGCAAAGGGTGATCAAAGGACTGGGACTGGGGCTCTATTATGTAAAACAGATTGTGGAAGCACACCAGGGAACCATCCTTGCCCGCAGTGATCCGGGGAAGAAAACTGAATTTATCATCAAAATACCTTTATCAAATGGACATTTTACTGGTTGAAGACGATATCGATTTACAGAAAGTCCTGGCCCAATACCTGGAGCTGTCAGGATTTACAGTAAATACAGCACACCACGGGAAGCATGCCCTTGAGGTTTTTCATAAACACCATACCGATCTGTGTGTCCTGGATGTGATGATGCCGGTAATGGATGGCTTCACCCTTGCCGGTGAAATACGGGCCCTGGATCCCCAGATGCCCATTGTGTTCCTCACCGCAAAGAATCAGAAAGAGGAACGGCTGAAAGGTTTGAAGATCGGGGCCGATGATTATATAACAAAACCCTTTGAAGCGGAGGAACTGGTTTTGAGGATTCACAATATCCTCAGGCGTACAGGAAAAGTGACCGTGGTTAACACGGAACCTGTTCAGCTTGGAAAGCTACTGATCAGATTCAACGAGCTGTTGATTCAGGATGAGGGAAAAGATTACAACCTGACTCCACGCGAATCAGAACTGCTCAGGTACCTGATGGATCATCCCAATACGCTGCTTACAAGGGAACAGATCCTGGAGGAACTCTGGGGTAAAAATGATTACTTCCTCGGACGCTCCATGGATGTATTTATTTCACGGTTGAGAAAATACCTGCAATCGGAACCCTCGGTTTCACTGGACACTAAAAGGGGTGTGGGATTCATCTTTAAGATTTCCTCCCTCACCCCCCGGTAAGATATTGTTCCGGCAATAGTTACTTCCTGACAGTCCCTTTCAGCATCCGTGCGGTTTCATCGCCCTTGATGGTATCATAAACCACCGGTGTGGCAATGAACAGGGATGAATAGGTACCCACCACAACACCGATCAGCAAGGCAAAGATAAAGCCCCTGATCACATCGCCGCCGAAAATAAAAATGGAAAGCAAAACAAAAAAGGTACTCAACGAGGTACTGAAGGTACGGCTCAATGTACTGTTCAGCGCTGAATTGAAAATCTCGCTTCGTTCACGTTTCTTCTGAAGCCCCACATACTCACGGATCCGGTCAAAAATAACCACGGTATCGTTGATGGAGTAACCCACCACCGTAAGGATTGCCGCAATGAACGACTGGTCAAGCTCCAGCGAAAAGGGCATAATCCCATGCAGAAGAGAGAAGAGCCCGATCACAATAAGCACATCGTGCATCAGGGCTGCAATGGCGCCCAGTCCAAATTGCCAGTTGCGGAATCTTATCAGGATATATAGAAAAATGATCAACAGCGAAGCAAAGATCACAATCACCGCTACCCGTTTGATATCATTCGCAATGGTTGGACCAACCTTGTGGGCTGATATGATATACTCCTGCCCGTTTAAAAATTCATCCAGGGTGGCGCCGTCATCCAGGTAAGGCTTCAATCCCTCATACATCTGCGCCACAATGGTTGAATCAACCGTGGGACTTTCATCTTCAATTAAATATTTGGTGGTCACCCTTACCGTACTTTTGTTTCCGTAGGTAATAACCATGGGGGCTTCACCAAACGCGCCGGCAAGACTACTCTGCACTTCTGTAGTTTCCACATCATGGTGGAAAGCAATAACATAGTTACGTCCCCCTGAAAAGTCCACTCCCTTGTTCAATCCGCGTGTAGCCAGGGATACCACACTGGCTAACATGATCGTTCCTGAGATCAGATAAAAGATTCTTCTTTTTCCGATAAAATCGATCTTGGTGTTTTTAAAAGCGTTCCTTGTAAGCCTGGTGTCAAAAGTGATGTTTCTTCCCTTGGACAGCATCCCCTCATACATCAGCCTGGTCAGTATAATGGCACTGAACATGGAGGTCAGGATTCCGATAACCAGGGTGGTTGCAAATCCTTTGATGGGTCCGGTTCCAAAGAAGAACAGGATCAGACCGGTCAGGAAGGTGGTAAGCTGGGCATCGAAAATGGCAGAATAAGCATTCTTGTAACCATCCTTGATGGCTGTTTTTAAATTCTTTCCTGCATTCAGTTCCTCACGTATCCTTTCATAAATCAGCACATTGGCATCCACCGACATACCGATGGTAAGCACAATCCCAGCTATACCAGGAAGCGTCAGGACAGCCTGAAGTGAAGCAAGTACGCCAACGAGGAAGAACATGTTGGCCAGCAAGGCTATATCAGCTACCAGACCCGCTCTGCGGCTGTAGTAGAAGATCATATATGCCAGGATCACCACGAAAGCGATCAGGAATGAATGCATACCATCCCTGACGGATTTGGCTCCCAGCGATGGACCAATCACTTCGCTGGATTCGATCCTTGCACGTGCCGGCATCTTCCCTGATTTCAGGATATTGGCCAGGTCATCCGCATCAGTCTGGGAAAAATTCCCTGAGATGGATGAACTTCCTCCTTTGATCTCTTCACTCACTGTCGGAGCGGAATATACCAATCCATCAAGGACGATAGCCAGGGCTTCTCCCACATTTTCACGGGTCAGGTTTGCCCATCTTTTGGCACCCTCTGAGTTCATATTCATGCTCACATTGAACTCGCCGGTATATGGATCTGTACCAACCCTTGCGTCGGTTACATACTTGCCATCAAGGGCAGGCTGGCCATTCCTGGTGGACTTCAGTGCATGAAGCCTTATAAATTGCTGCTCTGTTCCATCAGGCTGGAAGTGCCATGAGAATTTCATGTCTGAAGGGAAAAGCTGCTTGATCTGGGGAATGGAAAGGTAAGCATTTACTTTGGCCGTATCCTTAAGCAGGACCACACCCACTGTGGATCCGGGAATAAAATTTCGTTCGTTGTCCAGGTATGGTGTTAAAACTGCTATCAGCGGATTCTCCTTGTAAAACTCTGCTTCCTGGTCGTCCAGGACCGACGTTGAATCCAGGCCGGAAAGCAGGTCAAGCCCGGCAGTATCCAGAAGCAGTTCGTCCTGGGGAATGTCCAGAAGTGACTCCTTCTCTCTGCTTTCAGCAGGTGCTGATGAGTCCGCTTTACTCACTGCTGCCGGCTCATCAGCACTTAAAATCGTGGCCAGGGTACTGTTTGCGCGTTCAAGATAGGTCCAGACTTCAGGAGCAGAATAGGTGGTCCAGAATTCCAGGTTTGCCGTTCCTGTGAGCAGTTTGGCCACCCTTTCAGGTTCTTTCACACCGGGAAGTTCCACAAGGATACGCCCCTGGCGTTCCAGTTTCTGGATATTCAGCTGAACCACGCCAAAGCGGTCGATCCTGTTCCGCAATACATTGTATGAATTGTCAATGGCCGACTCAGCTTCAATCTTCAGGTAATCCACCACCTCCTGGTTGGAGGTATTAAAATCTATCTCACCCCTGGTCTCCGGTGTCATAAAAAACTGTGCCAGCTGAGCCCCAGGGTTCAACTCTTCGAAGGCTTCAGAAAAGAGGTCTATAAAATCGCTCTGACTGTTTGTCTTCTTCTGATGGGCCAGGGCCATTGTTTCGGTGAAAACCGGATCGGTCAGGTATTGCGGAGCCGCAATGGACCTTACAATATCTTCGACTGCGATCTCAAGGATCACATTCATTCCACCTTTCAGGTCAAGTCCGAGGTTGATTTCCCTCTCTTTACAATCCTGATAAGTATATTTCTTAAAGAGGACATTATAAACGACCTCGCCCTTCATGGAATCCAGGTATGAACGCTCAATCCTGACATCTCCATTTGCATGGTTCCTTGCATCCTTCTCTACTTTCTGCGAGAAAACAGTAAACAAGAGCTGGTATACACTGACAATGGCCAGAATGATGGTAAACAACCTGATAGCACCTTTATTCTGCATTTTTAACTAGTTTATTAATAGTTACTTGGTTATTTTTTTGAATAGGCCGCAAATATAGCACTTATTTTCCGCACTTCTGAAGGAAGATAAAAAAAATTACGCAACCGGATCATGCCCCGGTTGCGTAATTCCTGTATTCTAACCGTTTGTAAACCGGATGGTTACAGATTCTCTTTAGAACAATTTCAGGTCATCCAGCACTTTCATCACCTGTTTCACACTTTCGGCAGAAGACTTCAGCAAACTCTTTTCCTCTGCATTCAGGCTGATTTCTATGATCTCTTCCACTCCGTTTTTACCAAGCTTTACAGGTACACCCAGGTAGATGTTTTTCTGGCCATACTCACCATTGAGATAGGCACATACGGGGAAGATCCGTTTTTGGTTATCCACAATGGCCTCCACCATCTGTGATACTGCAGCACCCGGAGCATACCATGCGGAAGTCCCCATCAGGCTGACCAGTTCACCACCCCCTTTACGGGTTCGGTCCACGATCTTGTCAATCACATCCGGGCCCAGCAGTTCAGTCACCGGGATACCGCTTACAGAGGTATACCTGGGAAGCGGAACCATGGTATCCCCATGTCCCCCAAGGAGCATGGCATGGATGTCAGAGGGAGAGACTCCTATGGCATCGGCCAGGAATGCTTTGTATCGTCCGGTGTCAAGAATACCGGCCATCCCGAATACTTTATGGGGATCCTTATTGGCTGCAAGGAATGCCGCATAGGTCATCACGTCCAACGGATTTGAAACCACGATGATAATAGCATCAGGTGAATACTTGATGGCTTTCTCGGTCACATCCTTCACGATGCTGGCATTGGTTTTGATCAGGTCATCTCGTGACATGCCAGGTTTACGTGGAATGCCGGAGGTGATTACAATGATGCCTGATCCTTTGGTCTTCAGGTAATCATTGGTGGAACCGGTCACACGGGTGTTAAAGTGGTTGATGGATGAGGTTTGCCATATATCCAGGGCTTTCCCTTCCGCCAGTCCTTCCTTCACATCAATCAGGACAATTTCATTCGCCAGGTCTTTGTGGGCAATTACGTTGGCACAGGTTGCACCTACGTTTCCTGCACCGATTACGGTAATTTTGTTCATAATTCAGGGTTTTTAGGTTAACGTTCTATTAAAAAAATGGTTCAATGGGCTGTTGGACCACTTGTGTATAAATGTAACATTTTCTTGTTTGTATGTCGTGTTGTTTTATAGCATGCCGGTGCAGAATACTTGACTTTTAGCTGTAAAAATGGTAATTTGACAAGGAACTCCAGCTTTGCCCCAATGTCGAACATAGATCTTACTAAATACCTGGCCGACTGGTATAAGGAAGAACCGGCAAAAAACATCTACCCTGGACCGGTCGTCACCATTTCCAGAGAACTTGGCTGTCCTGCCAAAACACTTGCAATCAGCCTCACCGAACGGCTCAACTCACAAAAGAGAGTGAAAGCCAAGGATCATCCCTGGCGCTGGATCAGCAAAGAGATCCTTCAGGAGTCGGCCAGGGAACTGGAGGTGGACTCCAGCCAGATCCAGCATGTATTCGAATATAAAAGCAGGGGGGTGCTTGAAGACCTGTTGCTGGCGCAGTCCAAGGACTACTATAAATCGGATTTGAAGATCAGAACCACCATCGCCCGGGTGATCCGCCGGTTTGCCAATGAAGGCAATGCCATCATTGTGGGAAGGGGAGGGGTGGCCATCACCAGGGATATCCCAAAATCACTTCATATATTCCTTGAAGCTCCCCTTGAATGGCGGGCCATCAGGGTAGCAGAAAAACACAATTACACCATTGAACAGGCCCGTACCTACGCTCAGAACATCGATAAAAAGAGGTCACTTTTCAGAGATTATTTCCAGGGCAAGGGGAATGATTACACCCGGTTCGATATCAAACTGAACTGCATGACACTGGAGCAGGAAGATATGACCAATATCATTGTGGGTGCACTGAAATCCCGTTCGATGCTATGACACCAATACCTTGCCGGTCATCTCTACCGGCCTTTCCACATTCATGATATATAGAAGCGTAGGGGCCACATCGGCAAGGATACCCTCTTCAATCCTCTTATAATCCGAACTTACAAGGATACATGGTACAGGATTCAGGGAGTGAGCTGTATTGGGAGAACCATCGGAGTTCACCGCATGGTCCGCATTCCCGTGATCGGCAATGATCATCACATCATAGTCTTGCTTCCGTGCAGCCTCAACCACCTGTCCAACGCAGTCATCCACGGTAGTCACCGCCTTTTTGATGGATTCATAAACACCGGTATGCCCGACCATATCTCCATTTGCAAAATTGAGGCAGATGAATGCGGGCTGATCTTCATTGATGGATTTGATGACTGCATCTTTTACTCCATAGGCGCTCATTTCCGGCTGAAGGTCATAGGTGGCCACCTTGGGTGACGGGACCAGAATCCGGTTTTCATTTTCAAAGACATCTTCTCTCCCACCCGAGAAGAAGAAGGTCACATGGGCATATTTCTCCGTTTCGGCAATCCTCAGCTGGCTGAGTCCGGCCCGGGAAACAACCTCTCCCATGGTATTGGTCACATTGTCCTTATCGTAGATGATATGCAAACCTTTGAATGTCGCATCATAAGGAGTCATGGTACAGTAATAAAGGGGTAAGGTCTTCATTCCGGCTTCAGGCATATCCTTCTGGGTCAGTACGATGGTTAGCTCCTTGGCCCGGTCATTCCTGAAGTTAAAGAAGACCACCACATCACCCTCCTGAAGGTTTCCTGCCGGTTTGCCAGCATCATCCACCACCACGATAGGCATCACAAATTCATCGGTTACGCCTTCATCATAGGACTCCTGGATGGCGGCAATCACATCAGTGGCTGGCTTTCCCTTTCCGTGTACGAGCAGGTCATAAGCCACTTTTACGCGTTCCCAGCGCTTATCCCGGTCCATGGCATAATACCGGCCGACAAAGGAAGCTATTATCCCGTTGGAGCCGGCCAGGTGCCTGTTGAGGTCTTCCAGATAACCTTTTCCACTCTGGGGGTCCGTATCCCTTCCGTCTCCAAATCCATGGATAAACACATGATTTATTCCATAGTCCGCGGTCATGTCACAAAGCTTATAGAGGTGCTTGTCCAGTGAATGCACTCCCCCGTCGGAGAGCAATCCCATGAAATGAACCTGTTTCCCATTGTCGCGGGCATAAGAGAAAGCCTCAACCAACGCCTGGTTCTCAACAATGGTATTGTCACGAATGGCTATGTTGATTTTCACCAGGTCCTGATACACAATGCGGCCTGCACCAATGTTCAGGTGACCCACCTCTGAATTGCCCATCTGTCCGTCAGGCAGTCCCACATCCTCACCCGATGCAAACAGGCGGGAAGAAGGGTACTTCTTTTTCAACCGGTCCATGTTGGGTGTGGGTACCTGGCTGATCACATCGCTTTTATCTCCTTTTCCAATCCCCCATCCATCGAGGATCATCAACATTACTTTTTTCTGACTCATGGCCTTACTTCTAATATTTTAAAGCGTACAAAGGTAATTCAATTAAAAGGAACAATCTGAATGCACAATTGTTTTTCTCTTACCAAATCTCAATAACAACAATGCGGTTAAAAACCATTGTATCCGGTCTCATCCTTGTTTGGATTATCCAATTGTCGTGTACATCTCAAAAAAGAACCCAGATGGATCAACCACATACCAACGCACTTGTCAATGAAACAAGCCCCTATCTCCTTCAGCATGCACACAACCCTGTAAACTGGTTTCCCTGGGGGGAGGAGGCACTTCAAATGGCCCGGGAAGAGAACAAACTCCTTGTTGTGAGCATTGGGTACTCCTCCTGCCACTGGTGCCATGTAATGGAGCATGAAAGCTTTGAAGACTCCGTAGTAGCAAAACTGATGAATGATCATTTCATCAGCATCAAGGTGGACCGCGAAGAGCGTCCCGATATTGACCACATCTATATGACCGCCGTACATATGATGAACCAGGAAGGGGGCTGGCCGCTCAATTGCATTGCCTTGCCCGACGGGCGTCCCATCTGGGGTGGTACCTATCTGCCCAAAGAGCAATGGCTCAATGTGCTCAGCCAGATTGAAGCATACCACCGTGAGCATCCTGAGCAAACTGAACAATATGCATCCCAACTGGCCGATGGCATCCGCCAGAACTCATTGTTCATGGCTGATAAGGGCAGCGGTTCGCTCGATGATTCCGGTCTTAAGGAAGCTGTTAAAAACTGGTCCGGACAGTTCGACAAGGAGAACGGGGGCCTGGGGAGGGCCCCCAAGTTTCCCATGCCTGTCAACCTGGAGTTTCTGCTTCATTACGGGGTTCAGTACAGCGATACTGCTGTGCTTCAATTTGTGGAAACCACGCTGACAAAAATGGCCCGGGGCGGCATATATGACCAGGCAGGAGGCGGATTTGCAAGGTATTCGGTGGATCGTATCTGGAAAATTCCCCACTTCGAAAAAATGCTGAATGACAATGCACAGCTTGTGGGTCTATATGCCGAAGGCTTCCAGGTATACGGAAATGAAAACTTCCTGAGGGTTGTGGAGCAGAGTGTTGAATTCCTGGGGAGGGAGATGATGAGCAGGGAGGGTCTTTTTTTCAGTGCGCTGGATGCAGACAGTGAGGGGGAAGAAGGAAAGTTCTATACCTGGAGCAGGGAAGAGCTTGAGGAACTGCTGGACAACGATTTCGGGCTCTTTACAGATTACTATAACATCAATGTCACCGGACTTTGGGAACATGGTAAATACATACTGTACCGAACATCAGACCCAGGTGAGTTTGCTATTGAAAAGTCCCTGGAGAAGGAAGCCTTCCTTAAAAAGACAGATACCTGGAACCGTATCCTGCTTGAAGCAAGAGGCAAAAGGATCCGGCCGGGACTGGATGATAAATCGCTTACTTCATGGAATTCCATGATGATCTCCGGACTGGCAAAGGCATACCGCGCCACTGGGAATCCTTCGTACCTCCGGATGGCAACAAGGTGCGCCACAACCATCCGGGAGAAGATCTGGGATGGTGAGAAGATTCTATATAGGAATTATAAAAACGGGAAAAGGTCCATACCGGGATTTCACATTGACTATGCACTCTATACCTGTGCCTGCCTTGATCTGTTTGAAGTAAGCCTGGATGCATCTTGGCTGGAGCTGGCCTCAACCCTGACTGCCAGGACTCTTGATCTGTTTTATGACCGGGAATCCGGCATGTTTCATTACAATGCATTGGGCTCTGAAGTACTGATTACCCACCACGCAGAGACGCAGGACAATGTGATCCCTTCATCCAATTCGGTAATGGCACACAACCTGTTTCGGATGGGACATTTCTTTACAAACAGGGAATACCTGGAACGTTCGGAATCCATGGTGAACAGAATGTCTGACAGAATCGAACAGTATCCCGGCGGATTTGCGGGCTGGGGTCGCGTGTGGCTGATGCAGAAGCATCCCTTTTACGAAATCGCCGTGGTAGGTCTGAATGCCACCAGGTTTGTTGAGGATCTTTCAAAGGATTACCTTCCCCAGATAATCATTGCCGGATCGGTCAGGGAGAGTGACCTTCCGCTGTTCAAGGACCGGTTTCAGAAGGATAAAACCCGTATCTTTGTTTGCAGGGACAATGCTTGCCAATTGCCCCTTGAAGATCCTGAAGATGCTAAAGCAATCTACAATACGCACTAAACTCAGGGAGCTGAAGGAGGCAGCATGGAATCTTCCGGTGAAGGATTCACGAAGCCACCGCTTTGCCAGAAAATATGCTGCAAAAACCAGTCAGCTCATTCATGAAGGGGTCAGGGCCGTGGGACAGGAGGCCGGCGAGACAGAACGGATGGCCCACTCGTTTTTCAAAATGCTTGAAGCAAAACTGGACCTGAGCGGCAGAACCTACCCTCCATCGGAAGAGGAGGTCAGGGCAGCCATAGAACAATTGAAAGATGTAGGACGGTTCTCCATATTTGCCACCCTGGTGATCCTTCCGGGCGGTGTGGTTTCCCTGGTGGGACTGGAACTACTGGCCCGAAAATTCGGGATCAAAGGGTTTAACCTTATTCCTTCCTCCTTTCGGAAAAAGAGCAAATCAACCCTGCCTGTCAAATCCGGTGAGGAGCCAACCACTTTGGATTGATTTTTGAACAGGAACTATAAACCAATAGACCTGAAACATGAAACCAATCCTTTCCATCGCCCTCCTTCTTCTTATCCCGTTGTTGATGCAGGGACAGAAGGTGTTTAAGGTGGAGTACGAATCGCAGGCTGATATCAAGGTGTTCGTTGTGGAATATGAGTCCCAGTGCGACCTGAAAGTCTACCTGGTGGAATATGAATCACAGGCCAAAGAGGCCGGCCTCTGGTACTTTGTGAAGTACAAATCACAGGCAGATAAAAAAGTGTATTTTGTGGACTACGAATCTCAGGCCGACCTGAAGATCTATTTTGTGAAGTATGAATCTCAGGCTGGCTGGAGAAACCAGGAAAAACAACCTCTACTTTTATAATGCAGCCCATGGCGCGATTTGCATGTCTTTTTTTAAGTGCTGCTCTTTTAGCGGGACCACTTATCCTTGAACCATTCTGCCAGGCGAACCTGGCTACAATGGACTGGCCCCAGTGGCGGGGCCCTGACCGGTCCGGAACCTGGTACAATGGACCGGAGGTGGATTCCCTGACCCCTGGAATGATACATAAAATCTGGGAGGTTCCCATAGGCAGCGGATACAGTGGCCCCACCGTGGCAGACGGCCGGGTCTATGTCATGGATTACAGGAACGGAAAAGAGAGAATCCTGTGCATGAATGCCCGGGACGGGAAACGTTTGTGGGACCATGTATGTCCCGTGGCCTATAATGTGGGTTACCCTACTGGTCCACGGACCTCGGTCCTGGTGAGGGATGGCCGGGCCTACACCTGGGGGACCATGGGTCACCTGCATTGCCTGGATGCCCTCACAGGTGTTGTGGTCTGGTCCATCAACACCATGGAACATTTTCAAAGCCGGATCCCAGCATGGGGGATGGCCTCCCATCCCATCCTGGTGGATGACCTCCTGGTAGTCCAGGTGGGAGGAGCAAAAGGGGCCTGTGTGGTGGCTTTTCATTCGGAGTCAGGAGAGGAGGCTTGGAGGGCACTGGATGATGAGGCATCTTATTCTGCACCCGTACTGATCAACCAGGCAGGCAGGCGTGTACTGGTCTGCTGGACCGGTGAAAGTATTACCGGTCTGAACCCGGGCAACGGAGAAATCTACTGGTCGGTACCCTTTCAACCATTGCAGATGATCATGAATGTGGCTGATCCGGTTTATGATCCTCCCTACCTCTTTCTAACCGCTTTTTTTGACGGCTCTTACCTTCTTGCACTGGGCGAGGACAAACCAACCGCAAGGTTGATTTATCATTGTTACGGAGAAAGTGAAAGAGAAACCGATGCACTCCACAGTACCATCTCCACCCCGATTTTGCAAAATGGCTATGTGTACGGAATATGTTCCTATGGAGAAACCCGTTGTATTGAACTTCTTACCGGTGAACGGATATGGGAAAACCTGACACTTGTACCCAGGGAGCGATGGGCCAATGTGCACCTGGTAAAGCAGGGTGACCGGGTATGGGGTTTTAATGAGGCCGGTGAACTTCTGCTGGGTTTATTTTGTCCTGAAGGTTACCGGGATCTGGGCCGGGTCAGGATCATCGATCCCATAAAAATATCACCCAATCCAAGGAACGGAGTGACCTGGGCACATCCCGCCTTTTCAGGGAACCGGGTCTATGTCCGCAATGATTCAAGGATCGTTTGTATCGAGATAACGGGTCAATTTCCACCTCCCTAATTCGCATTCATTCCAAACACAATTATGTATAGTTTTAATCAGACCATACACCAAAATTTCAACGTCATATGAGTGGTTTTTTCGGAGCAATCTCCAGCCAGGATTGTGTCTATGATGTATTCTATGGAACCGATTACCATTCACACCTGGGAACCAAAAGGGCGGGAATGGTTTTTTATAATCCCCGGGAAGGTTTCAGAAGGTCCATACACAGCCTTGAGAACGGATATTTTCGAAGCAAGTTTGAATCGGACCTGGACCATTTCAGCGGAAACATCGGTATGGGAGTCATCAGTGACACCGATCCGCAACCTATCCTTTTCAACTCACATATGGGCAGGTTTGCGGTGACTACAGTAAGCCGCATTGTAAACCTTGATGAGCTGGAGAAATCATTCCTGAAAAAGAAGAATCACTTCACTGAGAACTTTGAAGGGAACGTAAATCCCACAGAGGTGGTTGCCAACCTGATCTGCGAAGCAGACGATTTTGTTTCGGGAATAGAAAGCGTCCATGACCAGGTGAAAGGTTCCTGCAGCATGCTGATTCTTACCTCCGACAGGATGATTGCCGCAAGGGATAAACTGGGCAGAACCACCATTATTATTGGCCGGAAAGAGGGTTCCTATGCAGTTGCTTCTGAAACCTGCGCATTCCCCAACACTGGTTACGAAATCGAATATTTCCTGGGTCCCGGTGAAATCGTTGAGATCACTGCCGGTGGATACCAAATCCTCAGACCGGCAAGGGAGAAGATGCAGATCTGTGCTTTTTTGTGGGTTTATTATGGTTATCCACCCTCCCATTATGAAGGGATCAACGTGGATGAGGTAAGATATCGTTGCGGAGCAGCCCTGGCCAAACGGGATTCGGTAGATGCGGATTTTGTATGCGGGATCCCCGATTCGGGTGTCGGACATGCCATTGGATATGGAAATGCAAATGGCCTTCCCTATAAAAGGGCCTATTCCAAATATACACCCACATGGCCCAGGAGTTTTATGCCCCAGAGCCAGGATATGAGAGATCTGGTGGCCAAAATGAAGCTGATCCCGAACCGTGAGGTTATTGAAGGCAAGCGTATGGTTTTTTGTGATGATTCCATTGTAAGGGGGACACAGCTGAAGGACAATACCATTGACCTGAGGAAGGCCGGAGCAAAGGAGGTCCATATGAGGATTGCCTGTCCGCCGTTGACCTTTCCCTGCCATTATCTCAATTTTTCACAATCCAGGTCAACCATGGAACTTGCCACCCGAAAGGCCATCCAGCAACTGGAAGGCGAAGAGAAGTACCTGGAGGAGTATGCCGATCCCTCCTCAGAAAAATACAGGGCCATGGTGGAACAGATTGCAAAAAACCTGGGAATTGACTCATTGATGTACCAGAACCTGACAGACCTGGTTCAGGCCATTGGTCTTCCCAAAGAGAAACTCTGCACCCATTGCTGGGACGGTTCCAGCTATTTCTGATCTGCATCATCGAAAGGGAACTGATCAATACCGCAAGAAACGGGTTGTCCAACCCATCAACCCCGGCTATATTTGAAAGCTAAAGAGTGGAGCGCATGCATACCAAACAGGCTTTTCTTGATTACCAGAGGGTTGAAAAGGCCATTGGATTTATCCGGGAACGCCGTAAGCATCAGCCAGGTCTGGATGAGATCGCATCCCATATTCACCTGAGCCCATACCATTTCCAGAGGCTCTTTACCCGTTGGGCAGGAATTTCGCCCAAGAAATTCCTGCAGTACCTGACTTTGGCGTATGCCAAAGATCAACTGAATAAGAGTCTGAACCTGGAAGAGGTGGCACAACGCACCGGTCTTTCCGGAACCGGGCGCCTGCACGACCTTTTTATCTCCATAGAGGGAATGACCCCAGACCAGTACCGAAGACAAGGGGCCGGATTGCAAATCCATTACGGAATTCACCAGAGCCCTTTTGGACAATATCTCCTGGCGGTCACACAGGATAACCGGATTTGTTCCCTTCAATTCATCGAAGATGCATCCACAGCCATAGAAGAACTGAAGCGACTTTGGGCCGGATCAAAGCTGGTGCCGGACCAGTCAATGACCGGAGCTGTGGCAGCAACCCTCTTTCAATCCGGAGAATCCAAACAGCTTGTCCTTCTGGCCCGGGGGACACCCTTCCAGATAAAGATATGGGAAGCCCTATTGAAAATCCCCTCGGGTGAAATGGTATCATACCAGGTTATTGCAGAATACATTCATAATCCGCGAGGCTTGCAGGCTGTGGGCAGTGCCATTGGCAAAAACCCCATTGCCTGGCTTATCCCCTGTCACAGGGTCATTAAAAAGAGCGGACAGATCAGTGAATACAGGTGGGGCAGCGACCGTAAATATGCCATCCTTGGATGGGAGGCCTCCCTGCAAAACCAATAAAGATCATGTCAAATAGAATCCTTATCTTGCAGGTACCCAAACCTTGAACCATGATACCTACTCGCAATTTCGACCTGCTGGAACGTTTTATAAATCAGTTCCCCGGTAAAAATGTGCTTTCCGAAAAGATCGATGGCATATGGACCTTCTATACCTCTGAACAGTACCATGAGATTGCCCACAATTTTGCCCTGGGCCTTCTGGAGCTTGGCCTTAAGAAAGGAGACAAGATTGTTACTGTAACAAACAACCGTCCCCAGTGGAATTTTGTGGACCTGGGAATGGCCCTGGCCGGAGTGGTGCATGTACCGGTCTATACATCCATGAACGCCGAGGAGTACGGTTACATCCTGGAACATTCCGATGCAATCATGGTTATCGTTTCGGATAAGAAACTGTACGAAATGATTTCCCCTGAATCGAAAAAATTGAAAGCCATCAAAGATATCTTCACTTTCGATGAAATTGAAGGTGCGAGACATTGGACTGAGGTCCTTGTAATGGGAGAAAAAGCGGGAGAGGATACAAGGAAAAAGCTGGAAGAAATCAAGAATAAGATCGTCCCCGGAGACCTTGTTTCCATTATCTATACATCAGGTACGACCGGACAGTCGAAGGGTGTGATGCTCTCCCATGAAAACCTGGTCAAGAATTTCCTGGCAGCTGCAGATGTATTTCAACTGACTTCCGAGGACCGTTACCTGGCCATCATCCCAAGTTGCCATGTGGGAGGCCGCATGGGCAACTACCAGACCCAGTATTCAGGGGCCTGCATCTACTATGCCGAGAACATGGGGACCATTGCCGCAAACCTGAAAGAGATCAAGGCCACAGGGTTTGATGCCGTTCCCCGGATCCTGGAAAAGATCTATGACAACGTGATTGCCAAAGGCCGCAGTCTGACCGGAATGAAAAAGAAGCTATTCTTCTGGGCCGTGGACCTGGGGCTGCGCTACAAACCCTTTGGGGAGAATGGCTGGTTCTATGAACAGAAGATGAAAATTGCCGACAAGCTGATCTTCAGCAAATGGAGGGAAGCGCTGGGCGGACATGCCAAACTGGTGGGTTGTGGCGGAGCCAGCCTTCAGTCAAGGCTGGAAAGCATTTTCTGGGCCAGCGGTCTGAAAATCATCAACATGTACGGACTTACCGAAACATCACCCATCATCACCATCAACCGGATGGAAAAGAAGCTTTGCAGACTGGGTACTGTCGGTTCAGTGATCGATGGTGTGGAGATCAAGATAGCCGAAGATGGAGAAGTCCTCTGTAAAGGACACTGCGTGATGCTGGGGTATTACAAGGATGAAGCCCAGACCAAATCTGTTTTTGACGACCAGGGTTGGTTCCATACCGGTGATGTGGGCCACCTGTTGGACGGGAAATTCCTGATGATCACTGACAGGAAAAAAGAGATCTTTAAACTCTCCAGCGGAAAATTTGTAGCGCCGCAGGTCATAGAAAACCGCCTGAAGGAGTCGGCATTCATCGACCAGGTCATGGTGGTGGGAGAACATCAGAAATTTGCCAGCGCCCTGCTGGTCCCCGATTTCAAGTACCTGAAAGAGTGGAGGTCTGAGAAAGGGCTAATAAACGGCAAAACCAACAAAGAACTGATCAAGCTGCCGGAAGTTACAGCCATATTCAATGAAGAGGTCGCTTCGATCAACAAAAGCCTGCAGGAATGGGAACGGATCAACCGTATCCGCCTGGTCGCTGATGAGTGGTCCCCGGCCACAGGTGAGCTTTCTGCCAGTCTGAAGCTGAAACGGAAAGTGGTGGAGAAAAGATATACTGATTTGCTTGAGTCCATATATCCAAAGCAAATTTAATCCCTTATCTGGTTGCCATGAAGGTTACAGAGGTATCCGGCAAAAGGTTGAAACAGGCCTTTTTGCGCGTCCCAAAAATTCTTTACCGGGATGATGAAACATGGGTATGCCCCCTGGACAAAGAGATCGAATCCATTTTTGACCCTCAAAAGAACATCTATTTTCAACACGGTGAGGCAGCCCGCTGGATCCTGCCGGACGACAACGGGAACCTGATTGGCCGGGTAGCAGCCTTCATTGACACCAAAACGGCCGGGAAGCATGATCAGCCCACAGGTGGAATGGGCTTTTTTGAGTGCATCAATGACCAGGAGGCGGCAAACCTCCTGTTTGATACTGCCCGTGACTGGCTCAAGACGCGCGGAATGGAGGCCATGGATGGTCCCATTAATTTCGGGGAAACCGACAAGTACTGGGGACTCCTGGTGGAAGGCTTCACCCATCCTTCCTATGAAATAGCATACAACCACCCTTACTATCAGACACTGTTCGAATCATACGGGTTTCAAACCTATTTCCGGCAGGAAGGATTTCACCTGGATATTACCAAACCTTTGCCACCCAGGTTCCAGAAAATCGCAGAGTGGATCTCACGCAAACCCGATTATGAATTTAAACACCTTGACTGGAAATATACGGACAAGTTCGTCCTGGATTTTGTAACTGTATTCAATGAAGCCTGGGCTTCCTTCAAGGAAAATTTTGAGCCCCTGGAGGTATCCTACATCAAAAAAACCATTCAGAAAGCCCGGGCCATTATCGACGAGGAGTTTGTCTGGATCGCTTACAACAAGGGCAAACCCATTGCCATTTACCTGATGTACCCCGATGTGAACCAGATCCTGAAGCACCTCAATGGCAGGCTTACCCTTCCGGCCATGCTGAAATTCCTTTACCTGAAGAAGCGGAAGACCATGACCCGGGCCCGGGGGGTATTGATGGGCGTGATCCCCGCCTTCCAGGGAATGGGTGTGGAGGCAGCCATCATCCTCCATCTGGTAAAGGTCTTTGAAAGGAAATCCCATTACACCGAAATAGAATTCTCCTGGGTGGGTGACTTCAATCCGAAAATGAGGAAAATCTTCATTGGGGTGGGATGCAAATCGGTAAAACATTACATTACCTACAGGTACCTGTTTGACCGGAATAAGGAGTTTAAAAGATACCCCATCCCGGTTGAAGAAGAAAAGAAAGCCAAAGATTCAGCATGACATACGATTTCATCATCATTGGCGGCGGACTGGGGGGACTCACTGCCGGAGCCAAGCTGGCCAAAGAGGGAAAAAGTGTGCTGCTTCTGGAACAGCATGACAGGCCCGGGGGATGTGCCACCACCTTCAATAGAAAGGAGTTTACCATGGAGGTGGGGCTTCATGAGATGGAGGGCCTCTATCCAAGAGACCAAAAAATGAAAATGTTCGAGGACCTGGGAATCCTGGAGCGGGTCATATTCCTCCCGCTGCCTGATTTTTACAGGTTTATCAACGGCCGGCAGGACCTGGTAATCCCCCACGATGTGGAAAAGGCAAAGGGGATCCTCAAGCGTGCATTCCCGCTGGAAGCAGCGGGGATTGATGCCTATTTCTGGCACATGGCCAATGCCAAACGTGTGATGGTACTGAACCGCAACCAGCCGGAAAAAAGTATCGGGCAATTCCTGGATGAGATCATCACCGATGATGAACTGAAACTGGTGCTCCTTGGAAACCTTGGATACTACCACGACGATCCCTACACCCTGTCCTGGTTCTACTACCTGTCAGCCCAGAACAGCAATTACGGCGGGCGCTCCAACTACATACAGGGGGGATCCCAGCAACTTTCCAACGCACTGATGGATGTGATCCGGGAAAACGGAGGAGAGGTGAAGCTGAACTGCCTGGTCACCGGGATCGATTACCGGGGAGGTAAACCCGCAGGTGTGACTTACTCCGACACAAAAGGCAGGGAGCGGGGTTCCCGTTCCGACCTGGCAACTGACATCATTGTCAATGCTGCCATTCCCAACCTGGCTGATCACCTGCTTTCAGCAGCAGACGGGAAAAAACTGGGCGCCACCATCAGGGATAACAATATTGGTGCTTCCCTGCTTACTGTCTATTATGGTTTCAGGAGATCCCTGAAAGAGATCGGAAACAGAAATTACGCCACGTTTGTATTTGATCCGTCCATCCGTACCCAGGCCCATATCCTGCCCAACAACAAAACCGATTTCAGTACCCGTAGCTTCACTTTTGTGGACTACAGCCAGGTGGATTCCAGGCTGGCCCCTGAGGGGAAGAGTGTGGGTGCCGTTTGTGCCGTGGATTATCCTACCGATTGGGAAGGTCTGAGCAGGGAAGAGTATAACCGGATGAAGTCTGATGTGGCCGATACCATCACCGGCCGGTGTGAGCAATTCATCCCGGGGTTCAGGGATGTTGTGGAATATGTGGAGGTGGCAACTTCATTGAGCGTGAAACGCTTTACGCTAAACCCCGCTGGAGCAGTATATGGCTTTGCCCAAAACCCGGGAAAATCCATGGAATACCTTTCTGCCCTTCCTGATAACATTCACATTGCATCCGCATGGGGGAAACTGGGGGGAGGTTTCTCAGGAGCTTTCATCAACGGCTACAACACAGCCAGCGACCTCCTGCGGAGGTCTTAGTACGCAGTGCATAGTCCTCATTAGTGCAAAGTGCGACCTGCATTCAACGCGCTGGGCACTGAGCACTAGGCACTAAGTACTGTAAGAGCTGCGCCCACACGGTCCATGTAGTTGTTGACCTGTCCTTCGTTTTCGAATCCGACGATCATCATGTCCACACTACCCAGTCCCAGTACAAAGCGGATGCTGTGATCGATCTTCTCACTGCTGTCGGTATATTCACCATTGCCGACCAGCTTCATCCCGATCACTCCCTTACCTGCAGCGTGTAACTTGTGGATCACCTCCACGACCTCTTCCGGGTCGGGCTTATCCATGGCTATGCCGTACGGGTTGATCCGTGCATGCAATACATCCACCCAGGGATCAGCCACAGCCGTCTTCATGGCTTCCAGTGAATGAACCGACACTCCGTGGGCCCTGATGATTCCCTTTGCTTTCAGGTTGTCCAGTATATCCATCTGCTTTCGTTCACTATCGGTCCAGTCCTCATCCACCATGCAGTGGATCTGGACCAGGTCAATATAGTCGGTATCCAGTTCTTTGCGGAACCTTTCCACTACCACATCTGCATCGGGACGGTTATCTTCCGGAATCCCTCCTTTGCGGGTCCACATTTTGGAGGTAATCACCATTTTATCCCGATCCATTGATTTCAGGGCTTCAGCCATGATCCCGTGTGTTCCGTAGGTGTCAGCACAGTCAAACATCCTGAAGCCCCGGTCATAGGCATGTCGAAGCAAACCAATGCTTTTATCCTTCTCCTGCCTGGTGAGAAAGGAGGTCCTGTTCCCGGCCCAGACACCAGTCCCGAAGCCAATCAGGGTTGTATTCAATCCCGATTTCCCCAGGGGAACAAACTGCAACGGATCGGGTGAGGTAAATCTTCCCGTGGCCCCGTAGAGCGGATTCTTAAACATGAGATGTGCAGTTCCCAGGGCAAGTGCTCCCATAAACTGACGGCGGCTTAGATCAAATTTTTTCATCGCAATAAAATTTTCAGGTAAGTTAAAGCAAACCCTTTATATGAAAAGTGAATAAAATGTTAATATGCTATTTCGCGGGGATCCACATATCCTGGGATGTGAGACCCAATTCACCGATCATCTCAATGCAGTAGTCCATTCTCCCCAGGTCATTGGCCCCTGCGTTGTTGGTC
This sequence comes from uncultured Bacteroides sp., assembly GCA_964453785.1. Classification (GTDB taxonomy): domain Bacteria; phylum Bacteroidota; class Bacteroidia; order Bacteroidales. The sequence goes on along the minus strand of CAYVRK010000005.1, from coordinate 18,969 downwards.
CCGAATGTGAACTTTACCCCGGCTTCCTTGGCCTTTTTAAGGAATGCCGGGCTTGGGATCCGGTTGCGGTTGTTAATCTCCAGGGCCACCCCGCTTTCCGCCAGGGCTGCCACCACCCTGTCCATCCGTTCCTCCGTCCAGAGCTCATCATAGCGGTCGGCAATCTCCGGGGGGAGATATGTGGGATTCACATGGATATCGATGGGTTCTTCGGATACAATCTTTACGATCTGGTCAGTGAGCTGGTCCATGAAATCCTGGGGGTCTCCCACCTCGGTCTCCTCCTTGATCCAGAGACGCATCCGTTTTCCCTTGTCATTGGTCCATGTCATGGCATCGGTAAAAACGTAGTCGAACCTATCCCGGCTCTCCTTGCTGAACAGCTCCAGCCATTCCCTGCCTTCAGCCTGCATGGCATGCCAGGTAAAAGGTGAATGTGTATGGTTGTCCAGATAAGCTTTCAGAGAATCATCCGTCTCAAATCCCATCTTGATTCCGCAATTTACAGCCAATCCGTAAGTATATCCATACCTGCGGGCCTGCTCCAGGGCCTGTTCCTCTGTCATGCCACCTTTCAGGTGGGTATGCAGGTCAATGAGCGGAAAATTCTGTGAGGCCAGGTCGATGAGTTTCTTTTCGAACTCCAGATCATCCGGAGGTGTCCCGGGAGTAGGAAGGTCATCGGGCAAGGGTTTTACTTTGATGTTCTTATAACTGACAACGCTTCCCGGATCCTGGCACTGGAGAGCAAAGGTCCCGGAGCCCAGCAAACGGCCGCTCATACTTTCAGGCCGGTAGATCTCCACGGGTTCAGTATACTCTGCTGCCAGCATATCATTGATATAGGTCTGGATGGTTTTGCCCTGGATCCGGATACGGTAATTAAACCATACATCATCGGGAACAGGCGCTTTCCATATATTCCTGATGGCATAGATGCTCCCTGTCATCTTGTGCTCGACATAGCCTCCCTCTCCAGTGGGAGGATTGGAATTGATCACCTGGCATTCATATCCTTTGGCGGGCCAGCCTTCTTCCTGAAATTCAGTGTGGATATAGATCCCCGAGTTGGCACCGGGACTCGTTTTTACATCCGCCGAAAATTCGAAATTCCTGAAGTTATGGTCCATTACATCCCCATCATAGAACAGGTGGGATCTGTTGCCGGCTGTGACAATGGCTCCATCCTCAATTTTCCAGGATCCTGCATTCTCAGAGGCTTTCCAGCCTTTCAGTGTCTCCCCGTCAAAAAGAGAAATCCATTCTTCTGAGCTGCAGCCGGCCAATGCCAACATACAGAGTATGAAAACAACAGAAAAGGTTCGTTTCATTGGGTTCGTTTTGGTTTGGGTTCATCATGAATGAGTAATAAAAGTAATAAAACGCATGAAATGACAGGGACTCCCTGAATTTTATAAATGTTAATCCTGCTTTATTACGTCCTGATTCCTTTCACGATTCCATGGAAAAATGGTATTTTCGACCATTTCCAAAAAAGCCAACCAACAATGACTCTTTCCAGAAGAAGTTTTATTAGATCCGGAGGCGCTGCTGTGGCAGGGACCATGGTGTTGCCGCCAATATTAAAATCGTGCCAGAATCTCCAATACTCGACTGACGTGAAAAATTTTCTTGACCATTTTGAAGTGACCCCCGTAATGCTGCAAAAAGTGATTGCAGAAGCCATGTCCAAAGGGGGAGACTACGCTGACCTTTTCTTTGAACATAAGATATCCAACACGCTATCCCTCGAAGATGGCAAGGTGAACCGGGCCTATTCCAATGTGGATTACGGAATGGGTGTGAGGGTGCTCAAAGGGGACCAGACAGGTTTTGCCTATACGGAAACCATCGGCCTGCAGGATATGTTGAAGGTGGCCAAGACTGCTGCGAATATTGCCGGCGACCCTGTCACATTCAACCAGAACGAACTTCTGGAGAAAGTGCCTGCCAATCACTATATGATTTCCCGGAAATGGGAAGATGTATCGGTAGAGGACAAGATTCCCTATGTGCAGAAGATCAACGACCGGTTGGTTGAACTGGATAAGAAAATAACCAAAGTGAATGCATCACTGGCCGATGAAACAGCCTATATCATGTTCTATAATTCGGAAGGTCTTTTCACCTATGACTACCGTCCGCTGGCGAGCTTCAGGGTTGGTTGTGTGATGGAAAAAGACGGGCAGATTGAAAATGGAGGTAGCTCCAGGTCCTTCCGCAAAGGGTTTGAATGGTTGGGAGATGACCTGATTGAGGAAATCGCCCGGGAGGCAGTGGAGCACACCAACATCCTGTTTGGAGCCACCAAGCCCAAAGCCGGGGAGATGCCTGTAGTTTTAGGTGCAGGGGGGTCGGGGATCCTGTTGCACGAAGCCATGGGCCATGCTTTTGAAGCCGATTTTAATCGTAAGGGGACCTCCATCTTCAGCGATAAAATGGGCAAAAGCGTTGCCAGAGAGTTCATCAACATCATTGAAGACGGAACCATGGAGAACAACCGGGGATCCATTAATATTGATGATGAAGGAAATGATGTAAAAAAGGTTTACCTGGTGAAAGACGGGGTACTTGAAAGCTACATCCACGACCGCATCAGTGCCAACTTTTACGGGGTCGAACCCACTGGCAACGGCCGCAGGCAATCCTTCAGAAATGTTCCGCTCCCCAGGATGCGGATCACCTATATGGATCCGGGGCCTCATTCCAAAGAGGACATCATATCCAGTGTGGACTACGGAGTGTATGTGGATAATTTCACCAATGGACAGGTGAATATTGGTGCCGGGGATTTTACATTCTTTGTGAAATCGGGTTATCTGATCGAGAATGGAAAACTTACCCAGCCCATCAAGGACATCAACATCATTGGGAACGGACCCCAGGCATTGGCCGATATCACCATGGCTGCCGGGGACTACAAAACCGATAACGGGACATGGATGTGCGGCAAGGGGGGGCAATCGGTCCCAGTAACCATGGGCCTTCCCACAGTGCTGGTGAAAAAACTGACCGTGGGTGGAACAAGTGCATAACCTGGAAAAACATTGAATCATGACCAAAGACGAAAAATACAATATCGCAAAATGGGCCATGGAACACGCCCTGAAAAGTGGCGCCCAGCAGGCCCAGGTATCCATCTATGAAAACAACAGCAGCCGGATTGAGGTGCGGGATGAAAAGATTGATAAACTGGAAGAAGCCAACCGCAACAACATGCGGATTTCCCTCTATGTGGATAAAAAATACTCCAGCATCTCCACCAACCGGATCACCAACAAAGCAGAACTGGGCCGTTTCATTGAAGAAGCCATTGCAGGCGCCAGATACCTGTCCGAAGATGAATTCCGTACCCTTCCCGACCCTGAACTCTATTATAAGGGAGGCGGAGACGACCTGAAGACCCTGGATGCGGGTTTTAAAAGCATCGATCCGCAGGATAAGATCAACCTTGCCTTTTCCACCGAAAAAGAGGTGCTTGGAAGGGACGACCGCATTATCTCAGTCACCGCATCCTACAGTGACGGCATGACAGGGAATGTGATGGTCACCAGCAATGGATTCGAAGGGGACACAGAGAATAGCTACTACTCCCTGGTGGCTTCGGTTTCGGTGAAAAGCGGAGATGCCAGGCCCAGCGCATACTGGTATGATTCTTCCATTTTCCATTCGGAACTGATCAAAGAGGGTATCGGGCAAAAGGCATTGAAACGTGCCCTGGACAAACTGGGCCAGGAGAAGATCAAAACAGCGAAAATGCCCATGATCGTGGAGAACATGCAGGCAGCCCAACTTTTACAACCCATGGTGTCTGCGCTTCATGGAAGATCCATCCAGCAGAAAAATTCATTCCTCATCGGCCTGGAAGGGGAAAAAATCGGGTCCGACCTGTTTTCCCTGGTAGACGATCCCCTGATTGTTTCCGGCCGGGGGTCCCGCTATTTTGACGGGGAAGGACTGTCTTTAAAAAAACGCGCCATTTTCGATAGGGGGGTTCTGAAAGATTACTACATCGACACATATTACGGTAAAAAGCTGGAGATGAAGCCTACTTCGGGAGACACCACCAACCTGGTATTCAAACCGGGAGAGAAAGACCTGGATGGACTGATGGCAGATATTGGCCGGGGCATTCTGGTCACCGGATTCAACGGGGGCAACAGCAACGGGACCACCGGTGATTTTTCCTACGGCATTGAAGGCTTCCTGGTTGAAAACGGGAAGCTGACCCAGCCGGTATCGGAAATGAACATTACTGGTAATTTCCTACGGCTATGGGCAAACCTGGCCGCTGTGGGTAGCGATGTCTATACCCGCTCATCCTGGCTACTGCCTTCCCTGGTGTTTGACAAGGTGGACTTCAGCGGGATTTAGACATCTTTAACCGGGTTTTACAGCTCTTATTCGGGATTGATATTGACTGTTATCAGGGCTGTATCGGTTTTAGAATCAATGTGAAGATCCCTGACCAGGACCGTAAACATTAATTGTTTGTTGGCTCCTGTATCGAAAGCGGCAGGATCATTTACCGTGAGTGCCCCTGTCACCTCATCCAGCGCAACTGCATTGCCTTTATTTCCCGACATGATCGTAAACCTCAGCGGCTGTTGTTGCTCCCGGTCACTGGCCATTATGACCCCAATCAATGCTCCCATTACCGCACCTTCCTGTATTTCAAATACCTGGTCGTCCACAACAGGGGCGAATTCATTCACATCCTTCAGGAAAACAGTGATCAGTGCCGCTGTTTCCATCGGGGGTTTACCATCATCTGTCACAAGGATGGTGAAGACAAGTTCCGTGTTGGTCTCATAATCCAACGGAGCAGGGTCCTCCACGGTGATGTGTCCGCCCCCGGGATCAATGCTGAAGGTACCTGTATCATCACTTTCCCGGATCCTGAAAGAGAGCGCCTGACCCGGGTCCAGATCATAGGCCTGCACCACGCCGATGATCGTTCCGGCTGGGGTGTTCTCTTGCGTTGTAAATTGCTGGTCCCCTACTTCCGGAGCATTGATATTCTCCTCGCATGAGCAGAAAAAGATGGCGGCCAGACATAAAAAGAGAAGGTTGACCTCTTTCATCTTTCATCGTTTACAGGCAAGTTAGTGATTTGTTGAAATACCAATGATGAAGAATCCCATACTTTTTATATATTTCGACCCCATGACCTCAGCCAAACACCCGAAACCGGAATTCACAGCCCTGATCGATGAAGCCATCCGGTTGGAGCTTAATGTCGGTAAATTGTACCTTCTGTTTTACAGACAGTTCGAAGGTGATTCCCAATTCTGGTGGAAGCTGGCCCTTGAAGAGGAGAACCATGCGGCTCTTTTAAAGACCGTAAAACAGATGGGGGCCATGAACGTGGATATTCCCGGGGAGTTGCTCCCGGAAGGGATGGAAGAGCTTGTGGAATCCAACCAGGAGATCAGCGCTGCTTACGATGACTTTGAAAACCATCCCGAAAGGAACAAGGCTTTTCAATTTGCTTTAAAGATTGAAAACTCGGCCGGTGAACTGCACTACAATGCTTTTATGGTCAATACAACTGACTCACCTGCGGGAGCTATTTTCAAGAAACTGAACGGTATGGACATGGACCATGCAGAAAGGGTCAGACAGTACATGCTCCAGAACCGGATTCCCCTGGAAGATCAATAGAAGTTAGATACTGGGTTGTGACCTGAGCCTTTCAAGTTCTTTCATGGCCACAGGCCCAATCTGAATGGCAAATTTCCGGGGCCAGGGATTTTTGGCAGAACGATCCAGGATCACACCCTGAGGTGGCAGGCATATGAAGTTGCTGTTCTTCCAGATGATCTTCTTTTCGATGACTTCCCCGGTCATGTAACTCCGGGCTTTCTCTTCCGATACAAGCAACAGGCTTGAAACAACCTGTTCTCCAAGAAGGATGATGGCATAAGGATTTGCAATTTCTATCTCCTGCCGGATCCACTGCAGGCTCTTGTTGGCATATTCCATGTACTTGGACCTGTTCTCCTTGATTTCCTTTCCAAGCCTGTGGTACTTTTTCACATGATCATCATCGAACAGGAACACTTTCACCAGACTGGTGAGCCAGCAATGCTCCCTGGGAATTTCCAGGGTTTCAAGAATAACCTCGGACAGTTCCTGTCCGGTAAAGGAGCTTCTAACCCTGGAACCATCAAAGTAAGGTTCGATGGAAAACGGGGCCGTAGCATCATAGAGCGGAACGTCGGGGATATCATTCACAAAGTATACTTTGGCGGCAGGCTGGGGCCCGATCACCATTACCTTACCAATGGCCGTTTCTATGGGTATAACCACATCTACCGGATTGCCATACAAATAGGTATTCTCCTTGGGAAACTTAATGCTCTCGATGTACTCCTTGGAGCATTTCTTCTGATATTGATGAATTGTCATGGATGTAAATTCAATGATAAACCAACAACAAAGTACAATTTTTCTCTGAGATTATCCATCATCGTCTGTTTAATTGAAAGGCTTGAAACAAAATGAGCCCGGAGCAATCCCTGCCCTGAAAGTATCTACCGGCATCCCATCAGGTGAAAAACGGTAGATCATCCCCCGTTGTACAAAGTCAAGTGCATCCGCCACATATACTGTTGAGGTAGCCTGATCCACTCCCAGTCCATAGAATCCTCCCGGATAGGTTTCATCGTAGGGACTTGGAATGAATACACCAGGGTCCTGCCCGGAACCAATGGGAAGGATATAAACATGCCTGTTCAGAAAGAAGAGGGTATCTCCTGACGCGTTTATTTGCAGTTCCGACGGAGTCTCCCCCCATTTAAACCGGTACATAACCTCGACATCTATGGCTCCCGGCTCAACCTTCAGCAAGCCCGGTTCCTCGTAGCCATAGGGGCTCTCCGGAAAACCCCCATCGGTGAGAATCCACAGGTTATTGTCACCATCCAGAACCATGGAGTTGGGTTGCTTGAGCACCTGGATTGAATCGACAACCCGGTCATTCCGGGAGTCGATCACCAGGATCTGGTTGTCGAAACTCCAGCAATTGACATACACATACCTGTCATATTGTACCATCATTTCGGTGGAGTGCTGGGAGAACCGGGATGCACCATTGCTTACATCAATGGACCCAGTGATCTCCATGGTGACCGGGTTAACCACGGCAATGGACCTGGCATAAAGATCGGTCACATAGGCTTTGGTATCTGAAATGAAGTGCAAGTAACGGGGAGATGTGAATCCGTTGATCTTTCCCACATATTCGAAGGTGGAGGTATTGATGATGTATATCCTTCCACTGTTGTTGACCACCACATAACCCAGGCTGTCATGAATGGTCATGGAATAGGCTACATCGCCAATGGGAAGGGCGTTGGTGTTGAAAAACACATCATTGAACACCTCGCCCGTTTCTATATCGTAATAGGAAAGGGAGGCATTTCCATAGGTGAAGTTACCCTCGTTGGTAATAAATACGCCACGATATGGTTTTTGAAACCGGGCCCTGTCAAAGTTCCATAGCTCATCATCCTTCATACACCCGGAGGAAGAAAGCATGATGAACAGTCCCAAGGTGAAGATTCGTGGCAACATCCTGTCAGATCCCTATTTTTACAACCAGGTGATAATTCCTTCCCGGCATGGGCCGGTAAAGCACAGAATGGTAAGATTCATTGAACAGGTTATAGATCCTGAATTCTGCTGAAAATGCAGTTTTCCTGATCCTGAATTCCCCGCCTGCAGCCACATCATTCATGAAATATGGGTAGAGCCAGTCCCGGCGGGAAGGGTCGTTGCTGGAAGTGGTATACCTTTCACTGTAAGCATTATACTGATAGCTTACAAAAAAGTTCCTGTATGAAATGCTGGTCATCAGATTGCCCGAATGCAGCGGGATATAAACCAGTTGTTTATCCCGGGATGCATCGCCCCGGGCCAGGGGGTCGCTGTGATTCACCGAACGGGTATATGCATATGTGCCTGACAATCTGTATTCTATTATTCCCAGAGATCCGTTCAGCTGCAATTCACTTTCCATCCCTGTAGAAAGCACCTCTTTGATATTCATGGGTTCCCAATAACCTTTGTAGGAAGGAATCCACAGGATCCAGTTGTTTATTTCCGTGCGGTAAAAGGTCGCTTCGGCTTTGATTTTATGAGCGTTGAAAACCTTCTGGTACTCCAGTCCGGCTTCCAGGCTGTATCCCTGCTCCGGCAGAAGATCCGGATTCCCGCCCGGCTGCCAGTACAAATCATTCAGGGCTGGCATGTGGTAGTTCCTGACCAGGCTTGCCTTCAGTACCAGGTCACTGTTTTCAACAATCCGGAAATCCAGCCCCAGGAAAGGTATGAATGGGATCCTTTGTCCATCCACCCATTCCTGCCTGATGATCAGATTCATGTTCAGGCGATCTCCAAAACTCTTTCGCAGGGAACCGAAGAGTGAAACTTCATTGCGCCCTCTGTCATATCCTGTCCCGCTGATGGTATCCCTGGAATTTACATCGTGATGGTTCAAATCCACTTTGCCTTCCACCGAAAGATCCTTCCCGGGATCCCAGGTATAGGAGAGGGTATTCAGGAAACTGTTCTGCTGACTGATGGAATGGATCGAAGGGACCAGCCCCAAACCCGGGATCCTGTTCTTCTGCACATAATCCAGTTGTTTCCCGGAATATCCCGACCGAACCATGATCTTACCGAAGGGAGCGTAGTACTTCCAGTGGGCCACTACTTTGTGATCGGTATCCGCCTGGTTGTTCAGGTTCGAATTATCGGGCCCCTCATAACTGGTTGGCCTGGGGATGGTCCTGTCGGCATACTGTCCCCAGTAAAGCAATGACAGAACATGGCCGGAATGCGGTCTGTAGTGGAACTCCTGCAACACCCCGTAACGCAAATAGGCTGCATTGTCATTGGTATCCACCGGATTGACCACATCCCCGGTGACAGGGTCCAGATTTCCGATGCCCCTGTTGATGAACGTATAATCATTCCGGGAGAAGTTGTGATAAAGCCTGGTTTTAACCCTGATCTTGCCATTCCCAAAGCCAGCCATAAAGTACTCATCGAAGGTTCTGTAGCTACCAATCCCCTGCATATACTGAACTTCTGTTCCCCTCTTCCATACAGCCGGATTATTGATGCTGATGGATCCCCCGATCCCTCCGGCCTGGTCTGCTATGGAAGCGGCACCATGTTTGAGTTTCAGTTCATCGATGACATACACCGGAATAAGTGAAAAATCAACCATGCCCAACATGGGACTTTGAATGTTGATCCCATTCCAGCTGATGCTGGTATGGGAGGCGGCCGTACCCCGGAAAGATGCTGTGGAGAGCGCTCCCCTGCCATGATTTTTAATGAAAACAGAACTGTTTTCTGACAGCACATCCGACAGCGAGAGATTGACTTTCCCCTGAAGAATGGAGGTGTCGATTTCGGTCTGCTTCATCCCGGCTTCCTCCTTCAGGAAGATCCTGTCAGCCATGATCTCCACTGCATCAATCAGGAACAGGGAGTCCCTGATCCCCTGGGAGTGGAGCGGTACAACGAGGAAGCCTCCTAAAACCATGATTTGCAGCCTTCTCCACATGTTATTGCTTCAGAAGTTTCATCCATTCAACCGAAACACCCCTGTCAATCCTCACCATGTAAACACCCCCCTGGAGTTCCCCTATCCGGATGGTGTTGTTCCCTGAACCAGGCTGAACCTGTTTCATGCACATGCCGGAAACATTGTAAAAAGAGATGACTGCCTCCCCTGTTCCTGTGATCCGGATCTCCTCCTTTGCCGGGTTTGGAAACAGCCTTATCCCGGTCCATCCCACCTTCTCTTTCATGGGCGTGAGACCACCAGGATTGACGGTGGTAGAAACCGATGCCTTCACTGCCGGATCAGAATCCAGGGAAGCTGTCAGTGTCAGCGGACCTGTTCCCGTAAGCGTGAGTACATTTTGCGCATCGATCTGCGCCCACTCCGCATTACAGCTCCATTGTATACCCTGGTTGTTCTCAAGCCTGCCCCGGTGAAAGGAAAACACCTCCATCTGGTAAGAAGTGGTACCGATCACAGGCGGAAGATCCCTGATTACCAACAGGTCAAGATCTCCATCTATCCCGGGTTCAGGAGGTATATCCACGGCACCTGTAATTTCAGTGGAAACCTCTCCCAGCCATCCGCCTTCATGAATAACCGCATTCACAACCCGTATAAAATGGATCATGTCCAACTCCACATGATTTCCATCCGCATCCAAGGCCCAGCTGATATCAAAAGCATCTCCGCCCGCATTTTCAAGTTCCGGTGTATACGGATTGTCCGGCAAGGTATAGGGAGGATTTCCCCGGGGCTGGTTATCTGCGTATCCAAACGCCCTCCTGGCAGATTTCAGGAGCGGCGGGTGATTCACATCCACAGCTCCCCGGATCATTGAGCCTGTCACTGTATACTCCTCTGCAGGGATGCCGGGGAAAAAATCCTGGCAGGGATAATAGGGCTGTACATGGGCGCTGTTGGCCCGGATAAACCCGGCGTTCCCCAGCTGGTCCTCCCAGGGTACATCCCGTGCTACCGTATCGCAAGGGTTTGTATAAATCACCTGGTAATTTTTCCGGGTGGAAGAAAAATGGTAGTCACTGCCTGCCAGCTCATACCACGTATCATCGGGTGCACCGTTCCCATTTTCATCTTTCATCACCCAAACTACACCCGGCTCTGACCAGTCGGGTAATGGATTTCCAAAAATGGTGAAATCCACCCCGAAGGGATTGTCCGGATGATTCTCCACCGGGGCCTCGAAACGAAAAATCACTTCTCCGCCAAATGCCCCCAGGCACAGGCTCCCGTTCACCCCTCCAATGATGGAAGCAGCAGATTCCGGAAGGCCCCAGGGAGCTTCATTGATGAACTGTCCGGGCGCCGGTGTATACGAAATCACCTCCGAAATGTACTGTGCCTCCAGGGAGGCGATGCCCGGGACCAGCAACAAAACCGTGAAGATTTTTCTGAACAACATGGCTAATTTTTCCGGATCAGTTTGCTCATGTTGGTTCCATCATATGTAATCCTCAGGATATAAGCTCCATCGGGTAGTTCTGAAATATCAAAGGGTTGATCGGGCAGGTGTTCCGGGAATTCACTTAGCAACACACCGGTCGTGGCGTAAACCCTGATATCAACCGGACCGAAAATCACCCCATTGATCCGGTAAACGCCACCGGAAGGATTGGGATAGACCTCCAAAGAGGAGCTTTCAGGATCCGTAACTCCTCCCACTACCTGGATAGTCACCCGAAAAGTGTCGGTTACAGCAATCCCCGCTGATTCACCTTCTATCACAACATCTGTTTCTGTGCTTTCCACACTGCCCTTGCCAGTTGGCATAGGAAAGGAAATGAAGTCCCCGTGAACTGAAACACCGAACAGATAATTGTTGCTCAGAAAGACCAGTTTGTTGGTGATCAGGGAATCCGGGTCATCCGGATCGGAAAATACATTGGAGATATCGACGTCTTTCAGCTCATGATACATACATGAAATATCTTCAATGGGATGGGCTACAAAAGGAGGGTAGTCGGCTGCATGCACGTCTGCAAGCGGCTGTCCGAACGAATAGGTCAGGATGCTGTTTCCAGCCTCAGGCTCGGTTATATCGCCCACGGTTTTTAGCATTGCCATCCAATCCCACTCACCGCTTGTAAATGCCAGGGTATCCAGATTGGTCCCTTCACCGGTGGTTCCGTTCCATTGAGCCACCAACTTCTTTCCCCCAAACTGGTTCATGGTCAACACCAGGTTCCCGGCCACATCCGCATCACAATCATAGGCTCCGGCCGGCAGGTCAGAAAGTTTCTCTGCATCCGAAATATGCAGTGTGTCATGTCCCTCTTGATTGAACAACCCGGCCAGCCGGGCGCTGTCCCACCGGTAGAGTCCATTGGGATCCATCATATAGGAAGTACCATAACAAACCGCTCCTGTTTTATCGATGGCAAGCCCTGCAGAGTAACCTCCGGTTTCGATAAGCATCCGGTGCCTGTCCTGTCCCGATGTATCAAGCAGAAAGATGCCATTGGGATCTTCCCAGGAGGAGGTACAGATCCCTGAAACAAGGATGGTATCATTCCAAAAAACCAGGTCGAAGTTCTGAGGAAAGACAGCCTTTAAGTTCCATACTCCACTTTCGGTATCAATCTGGTAAATACGGTCTTCCACATTAAAGTCACTGGTATATCCAGCCCAAATGGATGATCCGTCGGAGGAGATTGTCAAAAAACTGGCGTAGGCCGAGACCGTATCGTTTGCCGGTTTTCCATATTTTTTCAGAAGAATTCCCGAATTCATTTCCAGCATCCGTATGGTATCAACGTCGCTGGTGAAGATGAGGTTTTCGTGCACATCAAATGCAGAAACCATCGTGGATTCGAACTGAAGATAGGCCGATTTAAAACCGTTCTGGTGGGCCAGGTAGGTCTGGCCCATGACTGAAAGCCCGATAAACAGGCCTGTTGGGAGGGTAATCCATTTTTTCATTTTGCCACGATTTTAATATTCAATTATTAAAGTCGCAGCGGGCGGAGTGAGGCAAGACCAATGATAGATTTTTGATCAGCTTCCCGTTCACCGCGGGCTGCAAAAACAAGGGTATCATTGGCAGGTCTTCTGACTCGTCCTTGCTTCCGGAACCTTCCCATTCAACCCGTCGAATACGGGTTCAAAACAGTGGTTTTCTCCAAAAGCCATGTGGCCCTGATAAGGCGTATACACGGATTCACAGCAGCGGGAACTGTTGCCGATTCTAACGGCATTCCCTTTTCATTCCCCCGGCACTGCCGGGATATGGAAACCAATAATGAGATAAAAATACAAATTAATTCCAAATGACACACGAAAATTACTGAATTGGCGGAGTCCATCCGTAATCCACATATTCCCATTCAAACTTTTCACCATTGATGTGCACCAACAGAAAGCCTTCCTCCAGAGGATCTCCCGGCTTGTTATTCCACCACTTTCCACAAACTGCTCCACCGGTAATAAAATGAACCTGGTTGTTTACATTGATGTCTTCCAGAAAATGGAGATGCCCCTGGAGAACAAGCTTTAAATTATAATCCCAAAAATTGAGTAGTACCTCCCGGGAATTAACAATGACCATTCCCCTGGAATTGGGCTCAAGCGATCCACGGATTAGCTGGGTCTGTGAGGTAATAAAAGGTATATGGACGCTGACAACAATGGGTGTTTCCTTGCCGGTTTTATGAAGATCCTCCTTGATCCAGTTGATCTGTTCATCATCGATCATTCCTTCATATTGACCCTCTTCGCTCCTGTAAATGGCATCAAGTACGATGAAATGCCAGCCTTTGTGGTCAAAGGAATAATAGCGTTCTCCAAACCTCTTTTCAAACATCCCTTTGCCAAACTCGGGGTGTTCCTCCAGTCCGGCTTCACCCCGGTGCCACCCAAATACTTCATGGTTGCCCACCGTATTATGTACCGGCATGTTGAATCCCTTTGATGCTGTTTCATACAATTTGTACAGTGAATCTGCTCTTCCATAGGTCTGGCCCAGCGCATCCATCACCAGGTCCCCTCCGGTAAGCACAAAATCGGGGTTCATCCTGTTGATGGTGTCAATGGCTTTTTGAAAGCCCTCCACAGCCGAGCGTTCAGGCTGAAGGTGAATGTCCGTCAGGAAAGCAAATGTAAACTCATCTTCCTGGTTCTGGTCTGCCACCTTCACAGGCTGGTTACAACCCCACAGGATCAATAGCGATAAGCCCAATAGACTAAATATCTTCTTCATGGTTGGAATTTTCAGTTAAGTTATTAAAACCGTTCATTCAAAAACATCCGGATTCTTTGCAACAATCCAGTTGAACCATCATCCGCCTGAATCGGTCATCCAATTCAGAAATTTTCGCTGTATTCAGGCAATAGTTCACTTTTGCTCCGCTGATCTCCCCCTTGATCAGGCCGGCATCCTTTAGCTCGGTCAGATGCTGATTCACCGTGGTCCGGCTCAGGGGTAACTCCCTGGAAATATCTCCAGTTATGCAGCTCCTGGTCTCTGCCAGATAATTCAGAATGGCCAGCCGGGCCGGATGGGCCAGGGCTTTGAACAGGGCGGCAGATGTTTGCAGTTCTTTATCAAATAATTCAAGTTTCGGAGATGTCATGTCGTGATCTTTTATGACGTAAATATACGACAATACGGTTGAATCAAAGAATATTAAAATTGAATCGTGCTCCCGGTGAGAACCTGTTTGTTTCCAAAGGCTTTATAAAAAAGACCAAGCGCCGGATCCTGCGTACAATGGGATGGATAAACAGAACCAACTTCTGCGTTTTTCAGGTATTCTATGGTTTTTTGGGTTTGATGGTTATCGGCACTAAGATGAAAACCCCCTGTTACTCCTGCCAGGCTACTTATTCCGGTAACTTTCATGGCATGCCCGATCATGTTGCAAATTCCCGAATGGGCGCATCCCGAGATGACCACCAGGCCTTGATCTGTCGTACAGGCCAGCCCGGAATCATCCATAATGAAATCTTCCTCTCCACCTTCAAGCAGGTACCGGGTGGTTTTGGCTTCAAAATCATTGACCCTGGGGATCTCTCCCAGAAACCAGAGATGTTCTGACATCTGAACCGGTTTTCGGGAGACGGTCAGATCGAATCTCTTCTCAATCTCTTCCCTGGTGAGAGCCAGTCCCAGGCTTCCGCCTCCCTGTTTCCTGGTTCTGCCCTGGAAACAGCCCGGATGGCACAGGAGCGGTTTTCCTTCCACATGCTGTAATCCATTGCCATGGTCCCAGTGACCGTGACTAAGCACCAATCCATCCACACCGGTCAGGTCGATACCAAGTTTCTCTGCGTTCCGGAGAAATACATCAGAGGCTCCCGTATCGAGAAGGATCTTTTTCTCATCCACCTCGACCAGGAATGAGAGGCCATGCTCGAATTTGAATCCGGGCATGGCCTTTGTATCTGATAACACAATGAGTTTCATGTGAGGCTTATTGTTTTTTCCAGAATTCTTTTGCAATGACCTCTGCTGCCTTGATAAGCGGATAGGCAGCAGGGGAGGCCGTCAGCATGGGATGGGTTCCGATCTGAGAGGTCAACAGTTGATTGATATTCATCTTGTTCTGGATAATAAAACCGATGATATTAATCAGCTCCCCTGTACTGGATCCTCCCATCACTTCACCGCCAAGGATCACACCATTTTCGCGGCCTGCAATAAGCTTGACAATCTGCTTATGTGGATTGTTAAGCATCCCGGGATGCCTGTCAACACCTGCAAATGATCCTGCAATGATATCAAATCCTTCCAGCTTTGCCACAGTCTCAGTAAGCCCGGCAGCTCCAAATCCAGTCCCGTTCAGGGCAGTTGAAAAGATAGCAATGGTACCTCCAATGGTCTTCAGGGTGGAGAGCTTGTACAGGTTCATCCCCGCTACCCTGGCTTCGGCACAAGCGATGGATGCCAACATGGCTTTGGACCTCTTTCTGGTAAAAAAATCCCTCTTTTCGGCACAGTCTCCCACAGCAAATACATCGGGGTGGTCGGTGCGCATATATTCATCCACTTTAATAAATCCATCCCTGTTATAAGTCACGTCCAGGTTTTTTGCCAATTCGACGTTGGGAATATATCCCATGGAGAGAATCACAGCCTCTGCTTTTATGATATTGACCACATCATTATATTCGATCTTCACTCCCTCAACCTTCTTTTCCCCCATGATCTCTTTTAAACAGTGGCTGGTCAGTATTTCGATCCCCCGTTCCTTCAATATGGATTCTGCCTCCCCTGCAAGGTCCGGGTCAAAAGCCAGTGGAAGCACCTGGGGAAGTAATTCTACGAGGGTTACATTCTTTCCCGCTTTCTTCAACTCATCTGACATTTCAATGCCAATAAACCCGGCTCCCACAACAACCAAATTTTCCACATTTGCCAGCTTTTTCTTCATGGCATCAAGGTATATCAGGTCTTTTGGGACTGTAAATACATTTTCCAATTGCACTCCCTTCAACCAGTCAGGAACAACAGGGGTGGAACCGGTTGCCAGGATCAGTTTTTCATATGCAATTTGTGTTCCATCGCTCAAAAGGCAGGTCTTCTTCTCACCATCCAGAGAGCTTACCTCATTAACGATAATCTCCACCCCTTCCTTGATCAGACCGGCATCAGGCAAAATATCCTGATCGCTTGTCTCCAGGGTCCCGAAAATATAGGGGATACCACATGGAATGGCCACCTTTTCCTCCTTCCGGATTAAAGTCACACGCTTTGTGGGATAGTGGGATTTTGATGCCAATGCAGCTCCCAATCCTGCAGCGCTGCCTCCAATCACCAATACGTCAGTATTTTTCATCTTTATTAAATTTTATAATGTAATTGTTAGTTATGATGTAATCCCTGTGAGGGATCTGGTAATACAATCCAGGTATTTTTCAGGATTCGTAAGCAGCTTTCCGGTCTCTTTCTCCGCAAGGACAAGCGATGTTTTTGCTCTTGATACCAGTTTATTATGTTGATTCCGGATCCTGTAACGAAACTCCAGCCTGGTGTCCCACGGCGGATGAATCGTAGTCTCAACCTCGATGGTATCCCCAAAAAACAGGGGGAATGAAAAACGCGTTTCCATTTCCACAACCGGCATGATCACTCCGCTTTTTTCCATGGTAATACAATCGAACCCAATAGACTTTAACAACTCCATTCTGGCTTCTTCCAGGTAGAGTGCATATTGCGAATGATGCACATAACCCATCTGATCGGTTTCCGCATAGCGGATCTTTATGATGGTATGGTGTTTAATCACGTTTCCTGATTAATGAAGTTTTACAAATCGGGCATGTTTGTGAAAAACATGGAACTCCCGGTTCATGAGCCATCTTATAATTACACCTGGGGCAGATGCAAAACTCATCAATATGCAATACCGGCTTCGCTGTGCTTTGTTCCTCTTTCCACTCCCGGATGCTTTTATTAATGTGCTCAATGTTCTCCGATTTGCAACTGATGCACTCCTGATGTTCCGCATTGGGATGATGAAAAACAGTGGTGCATTCATGGCACCTATACCACTGCTTATCAAATTCCACATCACCCCCCTCAATGACGATCGAACGCCCTTCGGTAAATGCCTGTGCAATTTTTTGAAGGCAGCTGCTGTAAATCCTGGTGAAGGTCGGACGAGATACATTCATCATCCTGGCAGCCTCCTCCTGTTTCATGCCAGAATAATCAGCAAGGCGCAATGCCTCATACTCTTCATAGAGCAGGGATACCACAACTGCATCGTTAAACGGGACTCCAATGGGTTGAAAACCCTTTAATACCGGTGGCGAAACCACCTTTCTAAACTGTTTGCTCCTTGGGGACATGAATGTATTATGAACATATGTTCATAAAGATAGTGAACATATGTTCATATACAAAATTCCCAAGCCTTTTAATTACACGTCCAGAGAGACCCAGGTCAGGTAGAGTTTATACGCCAGTGAAAGGAGAATGGCCCCCAGAAAAAGGCCGATGAATCCGAAGGCCATAAAACCCCCGATGGCCCCGAGAAAAATTACCAGCATGGGCACATCGGAACCTTTTCCCATGATCAGGGGTTTCAGAATATTATCGATGAGTCCCATTACAATGAAATATAGTGACCACATGACAGCGGGAAACGGATCCCTATATGCGAAAAGGTAGATGATCATAAAGATGTTGAAAATCAGCACCGGGATCTGCGCGATGGTCATGATCAGGATCAGGATGATCCAGACCGCAGCCAGGGGAATATCGGCCAGGATCAATCCCACACCCATCAGGGAGGTCTGAATAACAGCAACTCCCAGGACTCCTGCGGCTACGTTGCGTATGGTGACCAGCGATATATGAAGGAACTCATCTCCACGTTCACCCACCACCCTGGAGAAGATCTTCTTTCCCGAATCAGATCCTTTTTCAAAAAATATAAGGAAAACACCGGCAATGATAATGGAAACTGCAAACTGCAGGATCCCCAGTCCCGTATTGGCCAGTGCCCCGAACAACTTTTCACCCCAGGCGGCAATCTGAGGAAGGAATCCTTTGAGGGATTCACCCAGGTTCCGGGAAAGTGCCATCCAGTTCTCATAAAGCCAGGGCCCGATCAGCGGCCACTCTTCCACAGATGCTGAAGGAGGAGGTATCTGGAAATTTCCTTCCTGGAAGCTCCCTGCCAGGAATTTAACCCCATCTACCAGCTGATTCACCAGCCAGATACTGGGGAAAACCAGCAGGGCCAGGGCCACAATGATGACCAGCAGGGAGGATATCTTGTTTCGTTTTCCAAACCAGCCATTCACCTTATGAAAAAAAGGAAACAGGATGATGGCAATGATCAGTCCCCACAACAGCATGCTCAGGAACGGTTTCAGGATCCTGAAGCACAGATAGATTACCAGGGCAAAGGTTCCCACTTTCAGGATCAGGTCAATAGCAACATTCACATAGTTGCTGTTCCCCTTGCCGTTTGGCTTCAAAGTACCGGCCATGATGCAATGTGTTGAGTGAAACACAAGATATGAATTCTAATTATAACCAGCAGAGTGCAAGTGTTCTCTCTGGAATTATTCAACCCTTCCTACTGGGAACAGGATCCTTTCCTGGTGGCCTCAACCGGACTTCAGAAGATGAAGGAAGCTGTGAGATAATACTTTTTTCTATTTTTACACACTGAGATGTCTGGTAAAAAGCACATATCCATCCTGCTCCTGGTCAGTTTTTCAATCCTGATCGGTCACAACCTTGTGCCCCACCAGCACCATTTGGAGATCCCCTCCTCACCCCTTTCAAACGCTTGTCCCTTCGGTCAAAACGCCCATCACGACGGGAATACCGGTACCAGACACTGTCATGCTTTCAATAACATTGATTTAGAGAAATACAACCCTTCGGGAATGCCGGATCCTGTAAGCCTGAATAC
>CAYVRK010000004.1:124960-141431 GCA_964453785.1 uncultured Bacteroides sp. | reverse complement strand
CCGGCAAATCCATTTCCATTTTCAAATTGTGTTAATTCTTCTTCAATTTCTTGCCATGCGCTTGCTTTTTCATCATCAGATAATCCTCCCAGCATTTGATGTAGAGCAGCAAAAGACTCATACTCAAAGCGAACACAATCTTTGGCAGTTGGCATTAACACAGGTGCATCAACTACCTTCGACTCTACATTTACAAAACCAGCTTTTATAAAGGCCTCATCTAAAACACCTTCGCCACCTAAGCTGAAAGGCCCAGGTTGTCCATGTAGTGGAGGAGGAAGTTGAGCTCTTCTTCTGATAATGGATACAGGCGTTGAGAAGAATTTATTTTTGTCCACGGTAGAATAGACAATAGCTGTCACATATCCTCCTGGTTTTACCACACGCAGCATCTCTTTGAGCGCTTTTTGCTGATCGGGAAAGAAGATCAAACCTACCCTTGAAATAATAGCATCAAATGAGTTATCCGGAAAGGTTAGGTTTTCACCGTCCATTTCCATTGTGTCAATATTTTTTATTCCTTTTTCCCCGGCAAGCACCATTGCGTATTCGAGAATCCTGGGAGCAAGATCGGTAGCCAGTACATATCCATTCGGACCTACTTTTTCTGCCGCTGTTATGGATTGTTCTCCCGCTCCAGCAGCCACATCCAGTATAGAATTGCCTTCTTTTACCTTTGCCATGTCAAGCATCAGATTTGTTGCCGGACCTAACCATGTTTTCAAAGTGGGATGCCAGCGATGCCATGCTTCAGCAGCAGTTTGCCATTGTTCTCTGGTTGTTGTTTTGTAGTGAATTGGATCAAACACTTTTTCCTTCACGTTTTCCATTACTTTTTCCATTATATATGATTTTAAGTATTAATAATATATTTGTATATATCTGGTCTTAAGTAGTGTCCAACAAAGTTGAACCTGCATTTGGCAACAATGATTCCAGCTTATGAAATGGCCGAATAAGCTATATCGACCATTTTTTCTTTGTTCAGATATGCTGGCGTAAGTTGAGGTGTTACAATTTTGTCGTTACATTAATTATTTTCTGTATGTAACTTGATGAAACAAAATTGCAGCATATGGATGAATACCCATATCACAATTTGTTCAAATGCTGAAACAATTGAACCAAAGAAGTGCCAATCAGGTGGTTTTGAACAGACCCGCATAAGTTGACGGGCTTAATCCATATCTGTTTCGGAAAGCTCTTGCAAAATAGGTCGGGCTGTTAAATCCGTGATCATATCCTATTTCGGCTACTGTTTCATGACTACTTTTTAGAGCTTTCAGCGCATAACGGAGTTTTATTTCCTGAATAAGCTTGTTGGTAGCAAATCCTGTCAGTGCTTTTATTTTTCTATAAGCCTGTGATTTACTTAATCCTAAAGCTTTATCCAGTCTTTCACTATTAAAACCGGCGTCAGACAAATTTTCATTTACCTTGAGGATTAATGAATTAAGGAAGTTAAAATCTTCTGTATTAAAAACCCTGAATTCTTTGGCATCAGGGTTATAGGTACTACCTTCTTTGGCAGCAATGAATAGAGTTGACTCATCGATGGATATAATACTATTCAATCCTACCTGACATAACTGGTTTAAGATTTTTTTGGTTTCTTCAAAGAGCTTTGTTCCGTTCTCGTCCACAGGGCTTCCTGTTACCAGTCCAATTCTGAATTCAAAATTTTCATTGCTGCTTCTTAATAGCTTGCTTAAGGTTTGGGCACAATGGATCGCATTGGAAGCCGAAACAAAAGAAACCATAATATCTTCATTGGGTTGCAGAATTACAGTGCCCTTATTTTCTTCGATTAAGTCTAATTCCTTTTTGATAAGATGGTCATATATTCCGGTAAAATCGGAATGGTTTATTAACAGAATAGTCCTATAACCCTCATCAATTTCCCCTGAAAGTGTATGTGCCAGGTCAACTTCATTTTTATCACCTATCCCTAAAAACAGGTTGTATTCATCATCCGAAACCTCGATGATATTACAGGCAGTTAAACCATGGGATTCCCTATGAACAGCATTGCACGATTCCTTATCGGGTCCTTCCATCAAACAGAAGATGGTTTTATTCTCCACATTTACCCAGTACTTATGCTGAGTGACATTGAATCTCTTTTCAACTGCCAAATCTGCCATATGCGCTTTCACAACATCCTCAACAGAAAAAGTATCTGAATCAACAGTATGGATGTCCATGTACAAAGGCATATGTTATAGATTGCTTCTTATTCTTTAAGTTGCTAGAGAATAAAAGTATCCTCAAATAAGATAAAAACAGAATTTATAAAAATATGTTCATTCCGTGAAAACTATCTCCACTTTCAATGCCAGTAGCATCTACCAAAACACTGTTTCACCTATGATAAGAATTACAATTTAGAACACTTCAGTATTCCAATGTGCGAAAAGTACCTTCACAGTATCTAACAACAATTGAGTCATGGATGCAAAGGAATATGGGTTTGTGTCATTCAATTTTATCTCTGATTCAGGTAGGGTTTGGTGTCAGATTTTGGTGTCGAAAAATGCAGAAAATATTCCTAAATGTAAGATGAAACCTTCGGGAAATCAGGGTTTACAGCAGACCTTTCATTCATACCGTATCGCATCAACCGGATTCTGACGTGCATATCTCCAGCTCTGGGCACTGACGATAAGTACCGATAAAACAAATACCATCGTTCCCGCACTTAGGAAGATCCACCAGCTTATGGTCGTTTTAAAAGCAAAATCCATCAGCCATTGCCTGATGGCAAAATAAGACAGAGGGCATGCTAAAACAAATGAAAGCAGCAGCCATTTCAAAAATCTCACATTCAGGTTCAATAAAATATCCATGGTATTGGCACCATTTACTTTTCTGATGCCAATCTCTTTTGAGTGTCTTTTTATGGTGAACAAAACCAGGCCAAACAAACCTAGAAAGGAGATTATTATTGATAGAACCGCGGACATTATTGCAAGCTTGCCAATCAGTTTTTCCCGGTAATATTTGCTGGCGATCTCCTCCTCCAGGAATTGGTAACTAAACAGAAAAGAGGGTTCAATGCCTTTCAATGTCTCTTCAATAAAATCAATGGTCTTCGCAACATTTCGTGCAGAGATCTTAACACTCAGATAATTAAATTTATTTCCAAGCATCAGGGTATATCCGTAAATATCATTGTACAGGGGCTCATTATGAAAATTTTTAATGACCCCAATAATGGTACCGTAATAATCCCCAAAAAGGGCCATTTGCTTGCCTACCGGGTTCTTCAGGCCCATGCTTTCAGCAAGCTTTTCATTTACTACGAAATTGATTGAATGGTCGTCTGCAAATTCCCTTTGAAAAAAACGGCCCTCTTCCAACTTTAAACCAAAGGTCTCCAAATATTCGTAATCAACATAGTTGAATTTGGTACTCACATTCTCATTTCCTGTACTTTCCTTCCAATCGACAAAGGAGGTTTCGCCTTCCTGCATTACCGGGTGAAAAGCGCTTGCCGATACTTCGGTAATCTCAGGATTTTTGCTCAGCAGTTCCCTGATTAAATCTGTTCCAGAGTTGGCTTTGCCCTGTAAAGGGACGATGACGATTCCTCCCGAATCGAAGCCCAGTTCCTTGTCCTTTATATAATCCAGTTGTTTATACAATCCTATCAGGCAGGCAATAAGAGCTATGGAAAATGTAAACTGACTTATTACCAGCACTTGCCTCAATGTCGCTTGTTTGCGACTGCCGGACATTGTTAAATTTTTTAGTGCAGCCATTGGATTTATTGAAGCTAAGTAGAATGCGGGGTATAATCCTGACAGAACGGTAGTGATAAGCATGATGGCCAGAAGTACTCCAATTACCCATGGATTGAGTTCAAAAGCAATGTTCTTATTTAAAATGTTGTTAACCAGGGGCAGAAACATGCGGATTCCCATGAGAGCAATCATAAAAGACAGCAGTGAGGTGATGCTGACTTCCAGCATATATTGTTTGCGCAGCAATGAAGCTGAAAATCCGTTGGCTTTTTTTATACCAACCTCTAGTTGTCTGTCGGACATCTGTGCGGTTGATAGGTTCATATAGTTGAAACAGGCTATGCAAAGTATCACAACCGCAATAAGTCCGAATATCCGCATATAGACAATGAGTCCCCCTCCATTATTGCTGTACAGATGCTCCTCTTTGAATGCTTTTAGTTCGAAGGTGTTAATAGCTTCCTTATCATGCTGTTTGGCAAGGTTTTTTATCTGCTTGCTCAATTCAGATACCGAACTGTTCTCCTCTAATTGAATAAAGACATCGGGCCAGTTGTTGGTCCAGGCAAAATACCCGGGTGGAGCCATTGCTGAGGAGACAAGAAAATCAAATTTCAGTGATGAATTTTCCGGAATATCCTCTATTACTCCTGCTACAGAGAGGTCCAATACCATATCCTCATACTCCATTGTAATTAGTTTCCCGGACGGATTTGCATCTCCGAAGAGAATCCCTGCAGTTTCGCTGGTAATAACGACTGAGTTGGGTTCGGGAAATGGATTAATCTCATTGCCCTGTATAAAAGGGTAACTGAACATCTGAAAGAAACTGCTGTCGGCCATTCCGCCGGCAAACCAGTTTTTCTCCTGCCCGAAGGATAATTTTATGTGGGAATCAACAGAATAGGTAGACGCGTTTTTCACCTCCGGGAACTCATCTTTTACGTATGCTGCCAGTGCTCCCGGACAGCAGTTGTCTTTGTCGTTACCCCAGTTGTTCACAACATGAAACAATTGAGAGTAGTTCTCATGAAACTTGTCGAATCCACTTTCATAATTGATCCAAAGCAGAATGATGATTGCGCTGAACATCCCCAGTGCCAAGCCTAATACATTTATGGCAGTAAATGCCTTATTTTTAAGGATCACCCGCCAAATGGTTCTTAGATAAGAAATGTCCATTTCAAAGCTTTTTTTATTTATTCATATTTTAATCCCTCCACAGGATTTGTCTTTGCAATTCTCCAACTTTGATAACTTACTGTAAGGATTGCGATGAACATTACCACTATTCCTACAAGAAGAAAAATCCACCAACTAATATTTGTACGATAGGCAAAAGACTGAAGGAATTTTTGAGATGTGTAAAAAGCAACAGGGCCGGAAATTACAAACGCTGCAGCTATTAACTTGAGAAAATCAGTGTTCAGCATACCAATGATGTTCGCTATGCTCGCTCCATGAACTTTGTGGATGCTTATCTCTTTTGTTTTTTGCTGAGCAGATAATAGCGTTAAACCCAATAATCCCAAACAAGAAATAGCAATCGCCAGGATTGTAAAAAAACCAAATATTTTATTATTCCGTTCTTCGGTTCTGTAAATTCGATCATATATCTGATCTACAAACTGATAGTCAAAAGGAGTATCCTGAAATACATTTTTCCATGTATCTTTTATGAACCCGATAACCTCCGGAGTGGTCGGATTTGTATCAGATGGGTCGTGGTGAAATTTAACCAATACGTTTTCATATTTTTCATCTTCCCATTTTATCATGTACAGACGAGGGTCCAATTCTAATTTTAATGTCAGGAAATTGGCATTATTGGCAATGCCGATAATGGTGCCCCTCTTACCCCATAAACTGAAAGTCTTACCAATCGGTTTATCTATCCCCATCATTTCTACAGCCTTCTCATTCATAACGTATGCGCTTGTCACATCAGTTTTCATGTCAGGTTTAAATCCCCTGCCTTCAATCATTTTTATACCTAAGGTTTCAAAATAATCAAAATCGATTTGTTGAATGGTTAAATTGAAATTCGCCTCTTCTTGTTGTCCTTCAAAGGATAACTCATCGGTATTTGAAACTCCTTCGGTGGAGAAATAGTTAGTAGCCGATACACTTTCAATGATTGGATTTTCTAATAATTCATTTTTGAGAAGCTGATAGTTTGTATCATCATCCAGTGTAATATTGATAACATGATCCATTGAAAAACCTAAATCTTTGTTTTTCAAAAAATTCATTTGCTTGTAAGCTACTACTGTTGAGATCATGAGAAAAATGGAAATGAAGAATTGAAACACAATAAGTGTTTTTCTGATTGGGAGTTTTCCTTCGATCAAAAAAAGATTTCCTTTGAGTACTTGTAAGGGCTTAAATGCCGACAGATATAAAGCCGGATAGATTCCGGCAAATATGCTTGTTAAAAGCAAGATCAGAACAAAACCAATAATGATCCAATAATTTCCCGGATCAATAATTATTTCTTTGTTAGTGAAAACATTAAAGGATGGCATTACTAAAATGACAATCCCAAGCGCAAATATGAAACCCAATAGAATAAATACGAAAGTCTCCTGAAAAAACTGAAAAACGAGAGAGGTCTTTTTAAACCCAACACACTTTCTTACACCAATTTCTTTTGCTCTGCTAATTGAGGCGGCCGTATATAAATTGATGAAATTTATACTTATAAGAATGAGAATTAAAACAGCAACAAACGAAAACAGATAGACCGTGGTAATATTGCCGTTCAGGTTATATTCACCAGCCTCAACAGGATTCAGATAAACATCTTTAAATGGTTGGATATGTAATTCATAGTCGTCCCATTCACAATATTCTTTATAAAATGGAATCAATTCTTTTCTAAGATGCTCTACGTCTATATTCTTATGGAGCAATAAGTAAGTATAAAACGTGCTGGAATTCCAGTTATGGTTCATGTCCGGCATATCCCATAATCTTTGTAAGAAGTTGAATGGAATAATAAAATCATATTGAAAGCTGGATTTTTCGGGTATATCTTTAATTACTCCTGTAATTGTCAATGAATATTTCTGTATCGTGATAACCTTTCCAACAGGATCGGTTTCAGGAAAATACTTATCGGCCATTTCCTGTGTCAATACAATTGAATTCATATCCTCCAATGCTGTTACCGAATTACCTTTAACAAAGGGGAAAGAGAAGATCTCGAAAAAGGAAGAATCTGCAAATGCTATCCCATCTTCCCAGAATCCTTTTTGCTCGCATTTTAGTAATGTTTTACTCAGAATAAAAAAACGGCTTGAATTTTTGATTTCAGGATATTTGGCCTGTAAAGCAGGACCTAAAGGAGCCTGGACAGCTAATTGGGAATACGTGCCTTCTGACCAGTGCTCTTTGGAATATACCCGGTATATATCTTCATAGTTTTCATGAAATTGATCAAAATGTATTTCATCATTTACCCAAAGAAAAATAAGCATGGAACTTGCTATACCAGTAGTTAATCCCAATATATTAATGAAAGAAACTGTTCTTTTCTTTGCTATATTTCTCAATGTAATGGCTAAATAATGTCTTATCATATTTCGATACTTAGCTATTAAACTCTCTTACTATTTGTCCGTCAAGCATTTGTATTTTACGATGGGCGAATTCCGCGTCCCGCTGGTTATGAGTGGCCATGACTATGGTTGTGTGATCGTGGTTTAATTCCCGAAGTAGTTTCATCACTTCCAGACCGTTTTTGGAATCGAGGTTCCCTGTGGGCTCATCGGCTAAAATCAATTCCGGATTAGAAATAACAGCCCTGGCTATGGCGATTCGCTGTTGCTGCCCGCCTGACAATTGTTGTGGAAAATGCCTGCTTCGATGACCGATCTTCAGTCGCCGGAGTACTTCATTCACCTCTTCCTTTCGCCGGGAGCGTTTTACCTTCAAAGCCATCAATGGAAGTTCCACATTCTCAAACACTGTGAGTTCATCAATAAGATTGAAGTTTTGAAATACAAAACCAATGTGCCCTTTGCGTAAGGTTGTTCTCTGACTTTCCCTGATACCGGAAACCTCTTCATCATTGAGAAAGTAGCTCCCCGAGGAAGGGCTATCAAGCAAACCCAGGATATGGAGAAGGGTCGATTTTCCGCATCCTGACGGTCCTGTAACCGCGACAAATTCCCCACTCCTGATTTCGAGGTCAATCTTCCTTAGCGCAGTGGTTTCCACCTCTTCCGTCCGGAATACCCTCGTTACTTCTTTCAGCGTGATCATACTTCCTGTATTTGAACAATTCACTTCAATGCTTATATTGTGCCAGAACTACCTATATATCAATATATCAATATAATACATTTTCCTCAATCTAATACAGTGTTAAAATTCTTAACATAAGAGTGTAAAAAATTTACACACCTTCCCCATAGGGATTTCTCTGAGCCTTATCTTTGCTTCATGGTACA
The DNA here is from genome assembly GCA_964453785.1 of uncultured Bacteroides sp. Lineage (GTDB taxonomy): Bacteria > Bacteroidota > Bacteroidia > Bacteroidales. The sequence goes on along the minus strand of CAYVRK010000004.1, from coordinate 133,234 downwards.
GGGAAGGCTTCTTATTGTAGACGATAACATCAATGCTATTAAAGCACTGAGGCTGTTCCTTAAATACGAATTCGGGGAGGTGAAAGGCATTACCAATCCTAATTCTATTCCTGCCGAATTTAGCAAATCCCCCTACGACGTGGTATTGCTTGATATGAATTTTCATGCCGGGATGAATACCGGGAACGAAGGTTTTTTCTGGCTTGGAGAGATAAAAAAGCTATGCCCTGAAACAGAAGTAGTCATGTTCACAGCTTATGGAGATGTGGCGCTGGCCGTACGTGCTATCAAGGAGGGGGCCGCCGATTTCATCCAGAAACCATGGGACAATGAAAAGGTGATTGCCACCCTGCGGTCTGCTTTCCGGCTGGTGAATGCCCGAAGGGAAGTAACAAAGCTGAAGAAGCAAAAGGAGGGCCTGAATCTTGAATTCAACCGGCCGAATCGAATAATCCTGGGAAGCTCTCCTGTAATGCTGCACCTGATGCAAACAGTCCGGAAGATTGCAACTACGGATGCCAATGTATTAATAACCGGGGAGAACGGTACCGGGAAAGAGGTCATCGCAAGGGAGATTCATCATTTATCCGGCCGAAGCAGGGAATTACTGGTCAGTGTAGATATGGGCACGATACCGGAAAGCCTGTTCGAGAGTGAGTTGTTCGGACATAAAAAAGGAGCCTTTACAGATGCCTCTGGCGATAAGATCGGGAAATTCGAATTGGCCAATGGAGGCACCCTCTTTCTGGATGAAATTGGGAATCTCCCCTTAAGCATGCAATCAAAATTGCTTGTTGCCCTGCAAAACAGGGGAGTCATTCCTCTGGGCGGAAGGGAGGAGATCCCTATTGATTTCCGACTCATATCGGCCACCAACAGTCCCATTGACAATATGGTGGAAACCGGTCAGTTCAGAGAAGATTTAATGTACAGGATCAATACCATACAGATTGAGATTCCACCCTTACGAAAACGCATTGAGGATATTGAAGTCTTAGCTTCCCATTTTCTGAAGAAATACAGCCAGAAGTACAATAAGGAAGGACTGAGTTTCACCAAAGGAGTTTTTCCTAAACTGAAAGAGTATCACTGGCCGGGTAATATACGGGAGCTGGAGCACACTATTGAACGTACAGTCATCCTGAGCTCTGGCAAATTCATCCACCCCGAGGAGCTTCCTTTATCTCCTGTTCCCAAAAAGGCTTTAGAACTTCCGGAGAACTTCGAGGACATGGAAAAGCTGATGATAGCTGATGCATTGATGAAGCATACGGGCAATTACTCCGCGGCAGCAGCTCAATTGGGAGTGACACGACAGACGCTTTATAATAAGAGCAGAAAATATGGCATCTAAACGCTACTTTTTGATTGTGGTGAGTTGGATCCTTCTGATTGTGGCCAGCACCTTTATACTCGGTCTGGTCTGGGCAAAAAGCAGGAACATGGCCATTCTTGTCGGGGGTGCGGTGCTCATCTGTATGGAAGTGATAGGGTCTGTCTACAGATTGAACCGGATCAACAGGCAGATCGCTTATCTGTTCCAGTCATTGGAAAATCAGGATACCTCCATCCGGTTTTCGACTCAAGGAAAAGGTACTGTATTTAAGGAGCTGATTGATTCACTTAATCATTCCGTGCTCGTATTTCAGGATTTGATGCTTGAAAATGCAGTTAAGGAGCAACTGTTTCTGGCCATGATAGAGCATTCCTCAACCGGTTTTATATCTGTGGATAAGCATGGTGATTTTGAAGTAATGAATAGAGCAGCCAGGAACTTGCTTGGCAGTTTGCATACTTCGAATGTTTCCCACCTGAAAGAGGCCTTTCCGGGATTGTACCATCAAATCCAGATCTTGCCTCCAGGTACATTGGGATCCTGTAAGATCGAATTGAAGGATGGCCCCCGGCTTGTCCAGGTTTCCTCGGCACCACTCAGGTTCCAGGATCAGGAGTTCAACCTGATTTCACTTCAGGACATTCAGAATGAAATTGATGTAAAAGAAATGGAATCCTGGCAAAAACTTATCCGCGTCATTAACCATGAGATTATGAATTCTATTGCACCGATTGTCTCCGCCTCTAAATCGCTCAGGCCGGTTTTCGTTCAGGAAGGCTCCCCGGTAAAACCTGAGGAAATAGATGAAAAAATGATTCTCGATACCATCAGCGGTTTGGAGATCATCGATAACATGAGCAGGGGTTTGAAGAACTTTGTCAGTAATTACCGTAGACTCTCTCAGGTTCCGGAACCGGAGACAGGAGCTCTGAATCTGAAGCAATGGGCCGGAACCCTGAAAGTACTGTTCCAGGAATTGACCTCAAATGACGAAGCGGAACTGGATGTACGAATCAGCAAAGAGATCGATACGATCCATGTCGATGAAGGGCTTTTCAACCAGGTGATGGTAAATCTGTTAAAGAATGCCTGGGAGGCGCCTGAAAGCACATTAGAGAAACACATCCGGGTCACTGTGAACCCTTATGCACAAAGAAAGGTTTGCATATGTGTGATAAACAACGGATTGCCCATCCCAAAGGAAATACAGGATCAGATCTTTGTCCCCTTCTTTACCTCAAAAGACGGTGGCAGTGGTGTTGGACTATTTGTATCCCGGTTGATCATCAATGCCCATAAGGGGAGTATCACTTCCTCAACCAATGCCGATTCGGAAACAGTTTTCGAAATCGTACTCTAGTCTTCAGGTTCCTCTCAAATATGAAATGAAAAGCCCAAACTCAATATTTGCTATCTTTAACAAAAGCAGCGAATGTTCTGAGACCTAATTCCTGAAAATACATGCCTAAGAAAATAGCACTTGTGGTAGGATTGCTGGGGGGGCTCTCCTATATTTTTCTATTCCCAATTCTTTTGCAGGGTCAGGAAAAGACAATGCAAATTCCCCCACAAAAGATTTCAATTGAATGGAGCGGTGGAAAGCCTTCGGGAACGATCAGTGTTCTGAACGGAAGTTTATCGAAAATTGAGATTGTTAAAGGACATGGAAAAATTAAAGACAACCGTTTTGAATTGACGACTACCGGCCCTGCACGTATTGCACTTGAATTTGACGATGTTCAAAATAACCCGGGTCCGGGAGCAACGATCATTTCCGTAAAAACAGACAATTCTCCTTTTTCCTTTTTCCTGAGAGATGTCAGCAAGGGCTTTCCAATTTATATTCCGGATTATTCAGTGGTTGTGCTTTTGGATTCAGACAACCGATCCTATGCTGAAGTTGAATCTGATATTTTATCTCGTAAACTTCAAACAAAACTTCAGAAAATTGAATCAGAACCTGAAGAATCCTTTTCTTCCGCAGAAAAACGAACACTGAATCAGACAGTTCCTACCTGGTTGGGCATCTCAAGAGACTTCCGTATTTTTCAGATCACCGAGAGTTTAGCAAATCTGCCCTCTGAGGCAAATGTAATTACTCCGTTATTTTCTTCGTCCCCCCTTATTCTGTCAGAACGTGGCAGGAGTGCAATCTCTTATTCATACACTGTAGGCCGTGGCGTCAGTGTTGAAATAAATACCTCCCGCAGATTGGATGAAGGTATACTCCCTATCCTTCATTCCACACACATAGATGATGATATTGAATACCATTCTACTTCTTTTGTTTCATTGGAGAATTCCTCCCTTACCGAACAATCTGTAAAGGGTACCCACTATCTGGTTGCAGATAAGTACAGTGCGGGAAATATGTTTACTGAAGAGCAGGAAGAAAGTCTGAAACCAGAACTCAAGGAGGCTTTTAAAACCACTGAAGAAACGGTCTTCTATTTCAGATCTGAGGCAAGCAATAAAGGTTCAGTCCCGCGTTATGCCTGGTTTAAAACGATCAAACCGGGAAACGCCTGGTGGCAGAAGTCCCCCTATATTTTTGATCCGGCCACCGGATTTTCAACCTATGCTACCGACAGTGTCTTTTGTATCTCAAAACTAAACGGGATTCCTTTACCAAACGAGGAAATGGCTGTTTTACTTCAACCGGGTGAAAAGGCTGTTTTTGAATTTTTTCTTCCGCATGCCCCCATTCCCAATGAGCGGGCCTTGAAACTTGCATCTCAATCTTTTTATAATAAGTATACGGAGTGTAAAACATTCTGGCAGGCAAAACTTAAAAAGGCAGCTCAGATCCACGTACCGGAAAAGCGGATCGAAGAAATGATACAGGCAGGGCTGTTGCATCTTGATTTAATTACTTACGGAAACGAACCGGATGGTACACTTGTTCCTGCCATAGGGGTGTATACGGCTATAGGTACCGAAAGCGCCCCTATCATTCAATTCTATAATTCCATGGGGTGGCAGGATATTGCCAAACGGTCATTAAGCTTTTTTCTGGACAAGCAGCATGAAGATGGATTCATGCAGAATTTCGGAGCTTACATGGTGGAGACCGGCGCTGTACTATGGACATTGGGCGAGTATTTCAGATATACTCACGATAAGGAATGGATCGAACAGATAAAGCCAAAAGTTCTTAAATCGTGTGATTACCTCCTGCGGTGGAGGGAAAAAAATAAGGTTGACAGCTTTCGTGGCAAGGGATATGGAATGATTGATGGTAAAGTAGCTGATCCTGAAGACAACTTTCACCAATTTATGCTCAATGGATATGCTTACCTAGGTTTAAGCCGTGTATCTGAAATGTTGGCCGAGATAGATCCTGATCAATCCAAGCGTATCAGAAAAGAAGCTGAAGCGTGGAAAATGGATATCAGGGAATCATTTTTCAACGGAATGGCACTATCTCCGGTAGTTCCGCTTGGTGATGGAACCTGGTGCCCCACTGTACCTCCGTGGGCAGAGGCTATCGGACCAAGGGCACTTTATACTAAAAAAGAGACTTTTTATTCTCATGGAACATTTACAGTTCCGGATGTGCTGCTGGGGCCATTGTATCTTGTTTTTTGCGAAGTGTTATCTGTTAATGAGCCTGCATCAAAAATGATGCTGGACTATCAAAGTGAGTTGTTTTTTCAGAACAACGCTGTATTTAGTCAGCCCTATTACAGCCGTCACAATTGGATCCAGGCAAAACAGGGCATGGTCAAGCCCTTTTTGAAAACCTATTACAATACCTTTTCCGCCCTGGCAGACAGGGAAACCTATACATTCTGGGAGCATTTATACCATGCCAGCCCTCATAAGACGCACGAAGAAGCCTGGTTCTTAATGGAAACAAGGTGGATGTTATACATGGAAGATGGTTCCACCCTGAGACTGTTAAATACCATTCCCCGTAAATGGATGGAAGATGGGAAAACCATTGAATTAAATGATGTACAAAGCTATTTTGGACCATTGAATGTAAAAGTAAAGTCCGGGATAAAGCACGGGTATATAGAAGCAAGTATTCAATGTAATTCAGACAGAAAACCCGGGGAGGTAACCATACGCATACCTCATCCGGACGGTAAAAAGGCCGTCAAAGTGACAGGTGGTGAGTATAATCCTGATAACGAAACCGTTACAGTTGGATTATTTGGCGGAAAAGCTGATATACGTGTTGAATATTAAGAAAGCTGTTTTTCGTTCATTTAGATAAGTAAAAATCCTGGTCTGAATAAGGAATCCGTAATACAGATTAATCAGGTACGCAAGTACTTCAAAGATGTCCGGGCAGTTGATGGTGTGAGTCTCAATATCCGGGAAGGGGAATTCCTTGCCCTTCTCGGCCCGAACGGGGCAGGTAAAACCACCCTTGTTGAAATGGTCGAAGGACTTCAGAAGCAGGATTCCGGTGAAATCCTGATACTGGGCCTGCCCTGGAAAGGGAATGAAGTACATCTTCGCAGCCAGCTTGGAATTTCACTTCAGGAAACCCGGTTCATTGACAAACTAAGGACCCGCGAAGTGCTCGAACTCTTCGCCAGCTTCCACAGGGCTGATGGTTCAAGGGTGAATGAGGTCCTTGAAATGATCAGGTTAAAGGATAAAAGCAGGGCCTTTACAGTAAATCTTTCCGGAGGGCAAAGGCAAAGACTGGCACTTGGGATTGCCCTGCTGAACGAACCCTCCATCCTGTTGCTTGATGAACCAACGACCGGGCTGGATCCGAACTCAAGGCATGAGATATGGGACATCCTTATGGAATTTAAGAGGACCCGGCTAACAACCATGATCCTCACCACCCATTACATGGAGGAAGCCTCTTACCTGTGTGACCGGATCGTCATTATGGATCAGGGCAAGATTCTTGCCCAGGGAAGCCTGGATGATCTGCTTCGTCAGAACCAGAGTGACGAGATCATTGAATTCATTCCTTCAGGGGATCCCGGGAAACTGGGACTTGAAAGCATACCGTGGCTGAAGAAATACAGCTTTGACGCCGGAAGGAACAAACTTACACTCATGGTTACCTCCATCCTGGAGGCCCTTCCTGAACTTATTGAGCGGTCAGAATCCAGGGGAATTGGTATTGGAGCCCTGACCTGCCGGAGAATGACCCTGGACGACCTGTTCATATCGCTTACCGGAAGAAGGCTCGTTGAATAATGTTCGCAAGATGAAACGAAACTCCCTGATCCAGTTAATACTCATACATTACCGGGAATTCATCCGGGAACCAGGGATATTATTTTGGTCCATTATCTTCCCGGTGCTAATGGCCTGGGTTCTTGGAATTGCATTTTCAAAAAAGGCCGAACTGGCCCAGCAGGTGGCTTTCATCGAGGACACTTTGCAAATGAATATGGATTTTCGCCAGTTCCTGAATGATGCCGTTTATATCGACGATCCTAAAAATGACGGACCGGATTACTTTGAAAAAACAATTCATAATGAGAAACTGGGGAAAACCTCTTTCAAGTTCCTTCTGACCGATTGGGATGGCGGGCTCCTATTGCTGAAACGGGGACAGGTCAACCTGATCCTCAGGGAGTATCCGGACAGCTTGGAATACTTTTTTGATCCACTCAATCCCCAGGCAAAGATGGTTTACATCCTTTTGAGTTCCACCATAAACGATGAAAATCTGGTTTATGAGACGGCCAGCATCAATCCGCTGACACAAAAAGGGAACCGGTACATTGATTTCCTGATACCGGGACTGATCGCAATGGGTGTAATGAACTCACTGCTATGGGGCATCAGTTATGCATTGATTGACATGCGCTCCAAGAAACTCATGAGAAGAATGGTTGCCACTCCCATGAAAAGATCGGAGTTCCTGATCAGCATTTTCTTAGCCCGGCTTTCGATAACCATCATCGAGGCCCTCCTGCTCCTGATATTTGCCTTTGCCTATTTCCACATCTCCATTCAGGGGAGCCTGCCGGCCTTGATGATGGTATTTCTTGCCGGAAACATTGCCTTCAGCGGGATTGCTATCCTGATCTCCTCCCGGACAGCCAATTCGAGGATAGGGACCGGGCTGATCAATGTGATCACCATGCCCATGACCGTTCTTTCAGGCATATTTTTCAGCTATCATAATTTCCCGGATTTTGCTGTTCCCATCATTCAGAAGTTTCCGCTTACCATGATGGCTGACTCCATACGGAGCATATTCATTGAAGGTGCCGGCTTTGCTCAGGTGAGCCTCAATGCACTGATCCTGAGTATAATCGGGATAATCTGTTTTTCCATTGGACTCAGAACCTATAAATGGTATTAAACAATCCTTAAACCTGCAGGCACATTCATTTGTCTTTCTTTTAATAACTTTTAACCAAACTAAACATCCCAACCATGCTTTCCATTCAGTTCAAATCAATGATGATAACGGCCCTGCTCGCATTCACGCTGGGCACTGCTGCCCAGGAATCTGCTAAACCTGAACCGGTTCCCCTGCCCAATTCCGAGCTCAGAAAGTTCCACTCCGGGATCATGGACCAGGATTTCCGCATCTATGTACAGCTGCCCCTGGATTACGTTTCTGACGGTTCCAGGCAATACCCGGTATGGTATATGACCGATGGCAACCGTTCCTTCCCCATGGTCGCCAATATCTCCACAATCCTTGGGTTTCCACCCGCCGGATTTCCGCAGGTCATCGTTGTCGGGATCGCCTATGACATCAAAAACATGGCGGATTGGGCCGCATGGAGGACACGGGATTTCACTCCAACGGTGAATACGGGTGATGAAGAGTACTGGGAAGGGGTCCTGAGAAAAATGACAGGCGATACCGCCCTTCAGGTTGAAACGGGGGGAGCCTCCCGTTTTCTCAGCTTCATTTGCGATGAACTGATTCCGTTCGTTGAATCTGATTACCCGGTCTCGAAAGAGGACAGAACGCTGGGTGGATACTCATACGGCGG
>CAYVRK010000004.1:60714-124860 GCA_964453785.1 uncultured Bacteroides sp. | reverse complement strand
AAAATATTGAAGGTGATGAATTTGGTTCGCCTGAATCCCTGGATATTCCATACAAAAAGCGATCGGAAAAAGTGGTGGTGATCGGGAGCGGACCTGCTGGCTTTTTTGCCGCCCATATTTTGCAGATGGCTGGTTTTCAGGTAAGCATTGCAGAGCGAGGATCAGAAGTAGAAAAACGCTCCGGGGCCATTGGTTTGTTGGAAAGCAGGGGGGAATTCAACGGTCAGAACAATTATGCATTCGGGGAGGGAGGAGCCGGGACCTTTTCAGACGGGAAGCTCACATCACGGTCCAAACACATCTCCCGTGAACGCAGCTTCATCCTCTCGGAATATGTGAAAGCCGGTGCACCCGAAGAAATACGATACATGTCCCACCCCCATGTGGGAACCGACAATCTCAAAGTAATTGTTGCCTTTCTTCGCAAGGGGTTTATGGATAATGGAGGGTCCTTCCTGTTTGAGACCCAACTGACAGACCTTGCTATCAAAGGGAAAAAGGCCATTGGTATTATAAGTAGCAAAGGAGAAATTGAAGCTGATCATATCATACTGGCTACGGGTCATTCGGCCTATGACACCTACCGCATGCTGATGGGAAAAGGGCTTCAGTTTGGCACCAAGAATTTCGCCATCGGTCACCGGATCGAACATCCGCAAAAGCTCATTAACCAGGCCCAGTGGGGAAGAGAAAGCCTGCCTGGAGTAAAAGCTGCAGAATACCGCTTGAGTACAAAGTCTGCATCGGGACTGGGTGTCTATACCTTCTGCATGTGTCCGGGCGGAACCGTGGTGCCGGCTGCAGCATATGAAGAAAAAAGTGTGGTCAACGGAATGAGTTATTATCAGCGCAATGGTCCATTCGCCAATGCAGGTTGTGTGGCGGGGGTGCATCCCGATATGTTGTTGGGACATGCATGCTCGCCCCTGGAAATATTGGATTGGATGGACGAACTGGAAGGAAACTTTTTTACTTTCTCCGGCAGCTATACCCTTCCTGCAATTATGGCAGCTGATTATATACAAAAGCGCGAGTCGAAAAGTATCTCCGGAAGCAGCTACCCCCTGGGATTGCAATCCGCCCCTCTTTATCATCTGGTCCCTCCCATGATCAGCAAGGCCATTGCACATGGATTGACGGACTTTAGCAGGAAGCTGCATGGTTTTGACCGGGGTCTTCTCATGGGACTGGAAAGCAAAACCTCCTCGCCCATCCAGGTTTCACGGGATAAAAACGGGAAGTGCACAGGCTTCGAAAATCTTTATTTCGTTGGTGAAGGAAGCGGATTTGCAGGAGGGATCATCTCCAGTGCCGCAGATGGCGTGAAATGTGCCATGGCCCTGTGTTCATCCTGATCCAAACAGCCAGACTCATTTCAGAAATTTTATATTGGTCACAAATGGATTGATCTGAAAATGGGCATCTGAGGGGTTCGAAAGCAACTTATCCCCCACAATGCAATGTTCGAAGGTGATATCGTCAACCAGGTTTCCGGCTGAGAATCCGCTGAGGACAAAGGGTTTGCCTGTGTTTTCCCAACTGATGTTATTCAGATAGACCCCCTGAATGTGCCCCGGAGGATCATCACCATACAATGTTCCGTCTGTGACGATGAATTCAAGGTTTTTAAACTCCACCTGCTCTTCCACTCGAATGTCTTCATACCGGATGTTCTTTACCCAGGCCGGCCCGTCACAAACAATGCTAAATCCGGCATGCCCCTCGGTCCTTCCCCCTCCGCGGGCATACAGGATATCACAATTCTTCACAAGCACATTTTGTACCGGTCCCCCGTTGAGTTCAAATCCCAGTGTAATTCCATCGCTGCATGACCAGCCCACCATCACACAATTGGTGACCGCAATTGAATCTACCTGCAGATGATAATCCATGGATTTGATGGCCACACAATCGTCCCGGCAGCGCATGAAGCAATCATCGATTGTGAAATTTCTGCAGGAGACGGGATTGATGCCATCCAGCCCCCAAACGGCCCCATAACCGAAGACTTTCACATTTCGGTAACTGCTGTTCCGGCAATCGGTCAATGTGTTGGTCCAGCCCTTTGAGTTTCGGATGAATATACCGCTTACGCGAAGGTTGGACGTTCCGGAAATCTTCACATTTCCCTGAAGAATCCCCCTGCCCTTGATGGTAACATTCTGAAGATCCTTACCCCGCACATCGGCATGCACAATGGCGCCCCCTTCAATATAGATGGTCTGGTTGTTTTGCAGATCAATCTGCCCCACCTCATGATTCCCAGGCCCAAAATACAACACATTTGAATCCCCGGCTTTGGGTGGGCCAACTTCAAGCGGATTGGCAAAAATGGCGAGATGGGGCAGATTATTTATTTCCAGGTAAAGCTTCTGCGGGCCCTGTATAGTGAAAGTGATTTTGTTTCCTTTTGCCTTTGCAGCAATGCGGCGGCTTCTGGGGCGAATGAGAAATGAATCAATTTTTTCCGAGGTTTCTATTTCAATGGTTGTCTGGCCCGAACATGAAAAACTGGCCACGCTCAGATCTTCCATTTCCTTGCTTCCATAAACCGTGTAATCGATCTTTTCAGGATCGTTGTAAATCCGTTCAACCCAGATGGTTTTGCCATTCGCTTTCAATGAAAAATCCGGGCTGGTGGCCAAACCCGGCGGAGAAGGGTAAGAAACCACCGATGCCGTATGTCCAAAAACAGGGATAACAAGGAGAATGAAAACAATCCAGGCATTTTTCCCGGATTTTAAACCTTTGCAATTCATATGTTCATATTTTTAAGGGTCTGGGTTGATCGTAGAAACCTTCAATGTATGGAAACCTTTTTTCGGGATGATCGGTCACTTTCACATCGGTAATCTTCAGTTTTTCCCTGGACACTCCATCCAGGGGATGGTTTCTGAAAATTAATAATTATCTTAAAGCAGGCAAGCGGAGCCATACCAGGCAGAAACCTTGGCTAAAAACAGAAGCTATCGTTTTTTTAACTTTTTATAAACCCTATCAGAAATGAAAAATCTACTTGCACCCAAACGTATGTATCTATTTTATGTCTTTCCGGTGGTTTTGCTATTCTGTCTTCTTTCCTGCAAAGATGATAACAGTGAAACTGGACCGGGTCAGATAGAATCAGGGAATTGGACAGCAACCATGACTACCGGATTTGGAAGTTTTGATTTTATCGTCAATTCGGAAAGTACCCATATCGGTGAATTTAGTATTACGCTTAACGGGACACTCGGGAATACTACTTTTAACGGCAGTTCATTCACAACCAGAAGTACTCCAGGTTGGCAAATAACAGATCGGGGATTTTCGTTTAGCGGAAACTGGAACTTAGGTTCCCCTCCTTTTGAAAGCGAAATATTGACAATAACAATTGACGGTTCATTCAGCGAAAAGGGTGACGCCGCAGACGGAAACTGGAACGCAGATTTTGATGGATCATCTGATTCCGGAGAATGGACAGCAAACCCATCAGGAAATTAACCATAAAATAAATCCATTTACTATCTTCAGAATCAGGTGATATTCACATCCAACTCTTTGCTGAAAAACTACCTTTATGGCGTAACTCTGAGAAGAAGCCTGACGACTTCATCGTATACATGCACAAGAATATGAGAAAATTATTCCTTTATATCTCATTGTCGATGCTGACTGCCGGGATGAATGCCCAGTACCTGCACCACAACATCCATGCAAGCATCAACCATGAGGCCAGTGAAATAACAGTTACCGATACGCTTCTGTTTCCTCCCGGGTTCCTGGAAAAAAACAGGCCTCTTGAATTTACCCTGAACCGAAACCTCACCCTTCAGAATTCAGGGAAAGCCTGCCAAATAGAGATGCTGGACAGGCCTGAGGACTTAAAATCACTGACCTACAGGATTTTACCCGGCTCAGGCAAGCAGGGAGAATCATCCCTGATCATTTCCTACAGCGGGGTCATCAACCAGGCTATCACCACCGGTGCTGCCGAATATGCACGCGGATTCAGTGAGACCGACGGAATCATTGGTCCCGATGGAATTTACCTGGCCGGAGCCACCAACTGGGTCCCCCGGTTTGAAAAAGCCGGTTTCTTCACCTTTGATCTCACCGTGGAACTGGATGAGCCATGGAATGTGGTTTCTCAGGGGACCAGGTCTGTAAACCTTGCGGAAAACGGAAGGCGGGTGGTTCAGTACCGCTCTCCCGACCCCATGGATGAGGTGTTCCTGATCGCCGGAAAGTGGACAGAGTACGCATTGCCGGCCGGGGATATCCTGGTGCAGGCATTCCTGAGGACTCCCGATGAAGCACTTGCAAACAGATACCTGGAAGTCACAAAATATTACCTGGATCTGTACACAGATCTGATCGGGCCCTACCCTTATACCAAATTTGCACTGGTTGAAAACTTCTGGGAGACCGGGTTCGGAATGCCTTCTTTCACCCTGCTGGGGGAAAAAGTGATCCGTTTCCCCTGGATCCTGCACTCCTCCTACCCCCATGAGCTGCTCCACAATTACTGGGGCAACAGTGTCTATGTGGATGATGACAAAGGGAACTGGTGTGAAGGCATTACCGCCTACATGGCCGACCACCTGATCAAGGAGCAGCAGGGAATCGCCGCGGAGTACAGGCGAAACACGCTGCAGAAGTTCACTGATTATGTGAACCCAGAGAATGACTTCCCTGCCTCTGAATTCATCTCCAGGAACAATCCTGCCGAGGAGGCCATCGGCTATGGCAAAGTACTCATGTTCAACAATATGCTTCGGGATGAGTTTGGAGACGATGACTTTGTCGAAGCCTATGCGGAGTTCTACAAACTGAATAAATTCCGTTCTGCCTCATACGATGATATCCGCAGCTGTTTCGAGAAGGTCACCGGGGAAAACCTGGAAGCCATGTTCAATCAGTGGATCACCAGGAAAGGTGCTCCCTCGCTGATATTATCAAATGTACAGGTAACCAGGGGATCTGAAAGCTATGAGCTGTCCTTTGAGCTGGACCAGGTGCAGGAGGAAGATCCCTTCCATCTGACCCTGCCTGTGGCCATCTGCCTTGAAGGAAAAGAGGAGGCAGATTTCACCAGGGTGAACATGAGGGAGAGGAATGCCAGGTTTTCTTTGAATTTCACCCAAAGGCCCCTGAAGATCAGCATCGATCCCCAGTTCCAAATAATGCGGCGGCTCCACCGCAGTGAGGTCCCCTCCACCCTCTCCCAAGTCTTCGGAGCGAGCCAGTCTGTCATCATTGTGCCAAAAAACAGCGCGCTCTCTTCAGAATACCTGGACTTGGCCGGGTTCTGGAAGGAGACCCAGGCCGCACAGGGAAAAGAGCTCAGGATCATGTTTGATACAGACCTGGAGGAGCTTCCTACGGACATACCTTTCTGGGTGCTGGGCTTTGATAACAGGTGGGTTGACCAGATCAGCATAGATGAATGTTACAATGAAGCCCTGACCGGGGAGGAACAGGAGCAAATCTCAAAGCTGGCCAAAGAGAACGCTCTGGTTTACGCCATTCCCTTCAATCTGGCTCCTGATCTTACCATCGGCTTTATGGGTGCGCACAATCCGGACGCCATTGCCGGATTGTCAAGGAAGCTTTTCCATTACGGGAGTTATGGGTACCTGGGGTTCGAAGGAGATGCTCCGGACAATGTATTAAAAGGAATTTTCCCGGTGCTGAATTCCCGGCTGGACCATGTGATTCCCTATCCCGATCAACCGGAGGTCAGTCAGACCCTGCCCCTCAGGAAGGCCCTCACCGGTAACCATTAGTTCAATCCCGTTTGACATTGCGTAAATTGGGAATTATACCGATATTTACCAGCCATTCACCAGAGAAATGATTTGCCATGACAAAAAAATACCTTCTGATCCCTGTTTCTGCCCTGATATTCTTAAGCTTTACGTGCGATAAGCCTGCCTATACCCTCTTTGACCAGGAAGGCAAACAGGTAAAGTTTTCTAAAATGCTCAGGGAGATGGAGGATGCAGATATGATCTTTTTCGGAGAGCTTCATACAGACCCCATCGCACACTGGCTGCAGCTTGAAATGACCCGGGCGCTGTACGATCAGAAAAAGGATGGCCTGATCCTGGGTGCAGAGATGTTCGAAGCCGACAACCAGCTCATTCTGGACGAATACCTGAATGATATCTATAAAACGGACAAATTTGAAGCAGAGATCCGCTTGTGGGGAAACTACCAAACCGATTATAAACCCCTGGTGGAATTCGCCAGAGAGCACCATATCCCTTTCATTGCCACCAATATACCCCGCCGGTATGCATCCATCGTCCATTACAAAGGTTTTGAAGGCCTGGAGGAGCTTTCCGATGAGGCCAGGAGGTACATGGCTCCGTTGCCCATGAACTACGATCCTGAAGTGAAATGCTATAAGGACATGATGAATATGATGGAAATGGGTATGGAAAAACCCGCTGAAAGCCCAGCCATGCAGGGAGAGGAAAAGGCCATGGCCATGCCAGCCGGGGCACCGGCGATGCATGGCGCGGGCAACAGTGCCTCCACCATGGCAAACCTTCCCAAGGCCCAGGCTGCAAAAGATGCAACCATGGCTTACTTTATCCTTAAGAACTGGAGCAAAGGGAAAACCATGTTCCATTTAAACGGAGAGTATCATTCCAGAAATTTCGAAGGCATTGTCTGGCACCTGAAACAGCAGAATCCTGACCTGAAGATTGTAACCATCAGTACTATAAATCAGAAGGAGATTGGAACGCTTGAAGAGGAAAACAGGGGTATCGCCAGTTACGTTGTCTGCGTTCCGGAAAACATGACAAGAACGAACCGGTAGTTGTCTATGGGAGTTTTTAACAGACCCGGAAAGTGGGCCTTGGCGCTCCTTGTTACCCTGTTCTCTGTGCAGGCAATGGCTCAGAAAACAGTGGTGAAAGTCCTTAGCTCCCAAACCAAAGAACCGTGTATTTATACCAATGTAGTCCTCTCCGATCAGAATGGCTTGTACATAGATGCCGGGGCAACCGACCACCATGGCATCATTGAATTTGACCTGGACAGGGAGGCCCATATTTGTGTCTCTTTCGTGGGGTATAAGACCTATACAGGAACCATCCGTCCGGGGGAGACCCGCACCATTGAACTGGAAACGGACCTGATCAGCATGGAGGCGGTGGTGGTTACCGGGCAACATACCCCCAAAAAGGTGGACGAATCCATCTACAGAATCGATGTGGTGGATGCCAGAACCATGCAGGAGCGCGGCGTCAACAACCTGGCTGAAGCGCTATCCAACGAAACAAGCATCCGGCTGTCGGTGGATCCCTCCACGGGAACATCCATTGAGATGCAGGGCATGGGCGGAGAAAACATCAAGTACCTCATTGACGGGATACCGCTGGTGGGCCGGGTTGGGGGTGATATTGACCTGGAACAGATCAACATGGAGAACATCGATCACATTGAGATTGTTCAGGGCCCCATGTCGGTGCAATACGGAACAAGTGCCATTGCGGGTGTGATCAATATCATTACCAAAAAGAACAACTACTTCCGGAATGTGGTGAAGGGAAATACCTATGTGGACAGCAAAGGCACTTACCATGTCGGACTGTACGGTTCGGTGATCAGGGGCAAACATACCCTCTCCCTGTCGGGCAACCGGAATCTGTTTCAGGGCCAGGATATTGACCTGAACGTAGATTCTGCCGATGCGGATGGGCATAACCGCTATATGGAGTTCAAACCCAAACTGGTTTACAATGCAGATGCCGAATATGCATTCAGGAAAAACAACTTCCAGCTCAGGGTCAAATCCCAGTACATGAATTCACTTCTCAAGAATTACATGAACTATGTTGAAAAGGTGATCCTGGCCTATGATGCTGATTATCATACCACCCGCTCCCTCAACAGTGTGGCGGTCAGCGACAGGATTTCGGAAAGTCTTTCCTATGATATTGTCGGTGCATATACTTATTTCGGGAGATCAACTGATCATATTACCTCCGACCTGTACCTGCTGACCAAAGAGGTAACAGGCACCACCAGTACGGTCTTCAACAACATCATGTCAAGGGGAAACTTCACTTTTGCACCCGTGGAAAAGAAGATCTCTTTCATGGCAGGATGGGATGTGAACTATGACAACGGCCACGGAGATAAGATCGAGGACGGAGCCGAAATCGGGGATTATGCTTTGTATGTAAGCGCCCAGGTTGCTCCTGTCAAACAGCTGACGCTGCAGCCGGGTATCCGGGTGATATATAACACCATATACGGAGCACCTGTCATACCCTCCATGAATGTCCAGTGGAACATGATGGAAAACCTGGGCTTCAGGATCTCCTATGCGCGCGGATTCAGGGCTCCTTCTCTGAAGGAACTCTACCTGGACTTCAAGGACAGCAACCATGACCTGTCAGGAAATAAGGACTTGATGGCCGAAACCACAAACAGCTATAACGCTTCTTTGAACTATACCCTTTCCCCGGGGCAATCCAGGATTAAAATTGAACCGAGTGTTTTCTATAACAACGGGAAAAACGCCATCACCCTGATCGTCACCGATGCGGAATCAAATTCGGCCACCAATGTAAACCTGGGCGGAAGACGCACAATGGGTGGTGAGCTGAACGCCTCATACGGGCATATATCGGGGCTGTCCGTAAGCGCAGGGTTCAGCAGGATCGGGGAGACCTTTGACAGCGAAGGGACCGGAGATTACCTGCCGATGGTTTATTACAGCAACTATTCCATCCATTCAAAATACGCCTTCGGAAAGCTCAGGGCAGTGTTGATGGCCAATATGAAATATTACGGAAAAACTCCCTCCCTTGCCGCCATTCCCGAAGAACAGGGAGGGGGATACTACAGGGTTTTTACCGATCCGTTCGGCGATCTGGAAATTACCTTTTCAAAATCCCTCTGGAAAGAGCGGATGAATATTGTACTTGGCGGAAAGAACCTGTTCAATAATTATGAAAGAAGAACCTCGGGGTACAGGGACTTTGGTGAAGGTGACTACCAACCGGAATATTTGGGTCCGTTGAATTACGGCAGAACCTACTTTGTAAAACTGAATGTGAAGCTTGTCAAATAGAACCATGAAGAAGCCCAGCATCCATACCGGTTTCATCCTGATGCTTGTTTTATTGCAATCCTGCTTCAAGGAGATTGATACTGTACCCATTCCCCGTACCATTGAAGATTCATTTACCGTACCATACTCCATCAAAACTGTTCAGTCCTACTTCAGGTTTTATGAGAATACGGTTCTGGAGATAGATACAACCTCCCCGTTTCTTTGGGACCTGGCCTTTGAATCGGCCGGAGCGGGATACCGGGTTTTGCTGGGCTGGGCCAGTTTTTCCACTGCTGTTGCCACCGGGAAATATGATTTCAGCGAGGTAAGCCAGGATCTGGTCCTGGATTTGATCGATAACTCGGATGACTGGGTTTTTGACGATCCCACATTCGTGAATACCATGGACTCGCTCGCCCTCACCAACCATTGGGAAGACGGAGAAATCTATATTCAAAACAGGGGTTTAACCGACGATACGTATTATGCCATTCAGTTTGTCTCCAGCAACGAAGAATCCTATACATTCAAATATGCCTCTGCACGATCGCTCTCCCAGGTAAACGAAGCTACTGTTTACCGGAGTTCGGGATACAATTATGTCTACTATTCCTTCGCCACACACGCAACAGTGCCTTCGGAACCTGATCGCAGAACGTGGGATATCCTTTTTACACCCTACCGGGGTTGGTGGGAAACCAGCACACCCGGAATATATGCCCCGTTTAACATGAGCGGCATCATGATCAACAATGAGAACGGTGTACGGATTGCCCGGGTCTTCAACCCGGAAGTCTCCTTCGAGGAGCTGGACCGTTCATCTGTTGATGCGTATGAATTTACCGACATGAAAGGCGCCATCGGAGCGGATTGGAAAGTGCTGGGTGATCAGAATTCGGGGAATATTTATTCCATGGATCCTGATAAAAAATACCTGATGGAAAAGGTTGATTTTGAAACCGGCGAAACCATGTATTTCAAACTTCAGATCGTCGATTATAAACTGAACGGCCAGGACCATCATCCCACAGTGGAGTTCAAGTACCTGGGTACCCGGTAAAAAAAAGACCGTCTCACACCCGGGCATAAGACGGCCTCTTATATTTTCAAATTCTATTTTGCTTCAAGCGAGTTAATCGCGCCCACATACTCCAGGGTAAGAGGGCCTGATGAGGTCTCAACAAATTCATAGTCATCGTTATAATTTCCCATAGACATGACCATCGCTCCCTCAATCTTGTAGATTCCCTCAATCATCTCGGTGATGACCAGGTTACCGGAACCGGTTTTTCCCAGACCAATCCAGTCCCAGGCCATCCCTGCATAACCCGCTGTGTATCCCACATCATAGGTGCCGGCAGGAGGAGTATCCGAATTGTCCCAGGTATAGGTACCGGGCAGTTCGTTCAGGCCCATGTTGGGATAAAGTTTCAGCAGATCGGGATTGTCCTGTCCCGGCACGGTGGTCAGCAGCCTGATATAGGGATCCCCCCCCATGCCTGACTGGTACCAGAACATCTCACTATCAATGGTGTATGTAGTTCCGTCGATCACATAATGGTTGTTTAGATCAGCAACAACGATGCTCTGTTCTGCCTCATCCTCACCATCTGCATTGGAGGCAACCAGTTTCACAGTGAAACTTCCGGCTGCTTCATAAGCGTAGGTTGGATTCTCCTCGGTTGATGTGGCTCCATCTCCAAAATACCACATATATGAATCCGCATCCGTGGATGAATTGGTAAAGGTCACTGTCTCATACATGGATACGGAAGAAGGATTGAAGCTGAAACCAGCTGATGGCATCACAGGATCATCTGCGCATCCTGAAAGCAAAGCAGCAAGTATTGCTGCTGTAAACACTAATCTGATACTCTTTCTCATAATCGTTAATTCAATTGGTTAATATGATTGAAAAATTTCATAGCTAATAATCACATACGGTGCAAAATACGTTTTGCATCGAATTTTCCACAAATGAAATACTTTTTGATTAAATAACAACCCATTACTTATGAAACTTATTGACTTTTGATCCGCCGCCATACGATTATCCACCACTATCCCTGCATTGAATCTCGACCATTTTGCAGGACTGTTGAAAAAAGGATGTCACCGGACTGCCCTGGTATACCAATCCAGGGTCTGGATAAAGGCATCGGGATAGCCCGCATCCTGAAGTTGGTCCAGTTGGGTTTTTGCCTCATCGAAAGTGCGGTACTCTCCGCAAGCATACCGATAACATTTATCCTTGCACGGATACTCTCTCACTCCGCTAAGTCCTTGAAAAAATGACATCTGCCTCTGGGTGAAACTTGCATGCAGCTGGATGGTGAACCAGTAAGCCTGGCCTTCAGACTGCCCGTTTTCAGGAGCCGGTTTTAAACTGGAGGGCACATAAAAACCTGTCAGTTCAGCCTGGATGGGCCGGGGACTCTCGATGGTTACCGTCACCTGGCGGTTCAGGTATCTGCCAAGGGGTGCATCTGTTCCGTCAGGATATTTGTTCCTGGCTACCGGTGCGCTTTCGCCTTTCCCCTCCAGGGAAATCCGCGATGGATCCACCCCGCGCATTTGAAGATAACGGGAGATCTGGTCGGCACGCTGGTTGGAAAGCAGCAGGTTATAGTCCGAAGAACCTGTGGCATCGGCATGACCTGTAAGCATCACCCTGGTTTCAGGGTAGGTCTGCATCAGGTCAGCCACCTTTTCCACCTCGAGCATGGCTGCCATACTCAGTTCGAAGGCATTGTGTTCAAAGGGAACGCTGGTCTGCAACCTGGTTGCTCCCACAGTTGTTGGAGAATGAACCACCACTTCGCCTGCCACCGGGCTTGCATTAAGCACTTGATGAATCTCTTCCGTCTCCTCAGGTTCGATGGCCTTTTCCAGATCATGCAAAACTTCTTGTGTTCCCTCCTTCACTTTTCCGGTTTCCACAGGCTTAGTCAAGGACGCAACAGCCACCTGTTCTGCCGGCTCCAGTTCGATCACCATGTTGATGGTATTGGAAGTGGGATCATCTTTGCGCTGTACCGCATAATAGCCATCCAACTCATCCCATCCCGGATTGAAGAAAAGATTTTCCCCTGTTGTATTGACAGGGTAACCCAGGCTAACGGGCTCTTTCCATTTGCCGTCTTTGCCCAGTTCTGAATAAAATACATCAAACCCGCCGATGGTTTTATGCCCCTGGGAACTGAAGAACAGGATGGAGTCGTTGCTGGAGATAAATGGGGTTTGTTCCTCATAGGGAGTATTGATCACGGGTCCCAGGTTTACAGGGACACCCCATTCCCCTTTCCCATCCAGTTTTGACACATAGATATCAAAACTGCCCTGTCCGCCTCTTGCATCGCTGGTAAAGAAAAGTGTTTTCCCATTCTTGGAGATACTTGCGTGCGTCTCCGATGTCCTTCCGTTCACATTGTTTCCCAGCGCTTCTGCCTCGGTCCAGCGCCCCTGCTCAAATCTGGAAACAAAAATATCCGAGTGGGAATAGAATTCGTGAACCAGGTAAAGATCCAATCCATCATAGGAGAGGCAAACCGGGTAGGTCACACCGACCATCCCCAGCTCATGGTTGATCACTTTGGGTCTGGACCAAACATTGTCAGTCCGGCGGGTCATCATGATCTTTTTGTCATTTGGATAATCCACCAGGAAAATAAGGAGGTTTCCGTCCCCAGAAATAACAGGATTGTTGCATGAAGGAAGCTCCTCATCAAAATGATCGAGCACACTCTGAAATTCGAAGGATGGAGCTTCAATCATCTCCTGCTCAGCCCTGTGGCATGCTTCGATCTGCAACCTGGCATATTCAAGCTGAAGGGGGTCTTCGTCCATACCCTCTTTCCTGTACCTGTCGTAGTACTCAATGGCCCTGTCAAATTCATTGTTCAGGTGGTAGGCCCGACCAAGCATAAAATAGGTCATCATCGGGGCGCCTGACTCCTTGTGGGAGTTTTCATTATAATTCTGTTTCACCCCCCCTGCCGCTTCCTGCAGGTAAGTTATTGCCTGTGACTCATTTCCCGGAATGCTCAGACAACATGCCCCGCAATGGAACAATATATTACAGTTGCCCGGATCCAGGGTAAGCAGGTTCTTATAGCGACTGAATGCCTCGTCATAAAATTCAGTCATATAAAGGTACTTGGCATCGAAATAAATCCGCTTGAATTCCTTGGTGTATTGGCCGGAGGCGCTTAGGCCCACCCCCAGAAACATGACCAGAAAAAACTTTCTGATTTTCATGATACTACAATTTTGCAATAATGGTCCTGTTAAATATAAAGGATATTGCCTTAGGACTTCAAACCATTTATCCACAGAAAAACAGCCCGACGCAAAGACGGTCCGGTGAAGACCTGCCGGACTGCAAGGGGCCGCAGGGCTTGCCGGGACCGGATGGCCTACTGAAGATCCCTGATCCGGACTTCGATCCCCTTCTCCTCTTTCAAAAGTTCAACCAGTTTCCCGGGATCGGTTTCGCCATAATGATAGGGATAGAGAATCTCAGGCTGCATTGCCACAGCCAGGTCAGCCACCATCTCAGGAGTCATGGTATAAGGCAAATTCATGGGAAGGAAAGCAACCTGTATGCCTTTCAGCGCCTTCAGCTCCGGGACATTCTCTGTATCACCACCCACCAGCACACGGGTATTGCCAAAGGAGAGCAGGTAGGCATTGCCTTCCCCTTTGGGATGATAAGGATTCCCGTCTGATCTTAGGTGTTTGATGTTATATGCCGGATACGCTTCGATTCCAATGCCCAGAATCTTCTCTTTGTCCCCATTGGCCATCACAGTTGCTTCCATATCCTCCAGCTGCTCCAGGCAGGTCCGGGTCAGCACCACCTGTGTACCTTCTTTCATCAGCTGATGTAAGGCTTTGGCATCCAGATGATCTCCATGCTGGTGGGTGATCAGGATCAGATCAGCAACAGGCAACTCCGCATAATCTGCCTCACGGGAGACGGGATCAATGTGGATGACCAGATCGTTGTATTTAAACATCAGCGAACCATGACCGATGAAAAACATCTCCAGGTCTCCCTGGTCGGTCTTTATTACATCGCTCTTCATTTGTCCGTTAACCGGAATGCTTGATAAAATAACCATAACAATAGGCAATAAGATTGTTTTCATAATTGAACTGGCTTTATTTCTTGCAAGTTAACGCTTCTTTTCAAGCAAATAATAGGTCACAGGCACAATCAACAGTGTTAACAGGGTAGAAACCAGCAATCCGCCAATGATGGTCCATCCCATGGGGGCCCACATGGAACCCCCCGCCACTGTCAGGGGCAGTAAACCCCCGATGGTGGTCAGGGCAGTAAGTACAATGGGTGTAAGGCGAGTTTCAGCTGCCAGCTGAAGTGATTCCTGAAGCTCCATCCCCTGTTTTCTGAGCACATTGATATAGTCTACCAGGATAATGGAGTTGTTTACCACGATTCCTACCAGGCTGGTGAGCCCTACAAAGGCTAAAAAGGAGAATGTATTCCCGGTGATCAGTAAGGCCCAAATCATCCCGGTGAAGGCAAAGGGAATGGCAATGAAGACAATCAGGGGTTGTTTGAATGACCTGAATTGAAGTACAAGCACCGAAAAAATAGAAACGATGGCAATCAGGATGGCATTGGTCATTCCGTCGAAAGAGTCTGAACGGCTTTCCAGTTCTCCACCAATGTGATAACTGTAACCGGCAGGCAATGGATACTCCTCCAGCGCTTTCAACACCGGGTCCATGACCTCATCCAGGGAATAACCAGGCCTGACATCCCCCAGGATCTCAGCAGTTCGCTCCATGTCAAACCTGCTGATGGAACTGGGAACCTGCTGCATCTTCAGGTCAACAAACTGTTTCATGGGGATCTGCTTTCCGGAAAGGGACGAAACATAAACCTTGTCCAGATCCCCGATGCTGAACTCCCCTTCATGATCCATTTTGAGCATGATCCTGTACACTTCCCCCGATTTTTCCCTGAACTTTGAAATTTCCATTCCTGTAACAGCAGTGCGTATGGTCCGGTCAATCTCAATGACAGGAACACCCAGCATATTGGCTTTCTCTTTGTTGATTTGGAACAGAAGCTCCGTGTTGGTTTTCACAAACTGGTTATCAATATTGATGGATCCCGGCTGGTCCCTGATCATCGATTCAACATCCGATGAGATCTGTCGAAGCAACTCCATATCCTCCCCTGTCAGGAATACCTGTATCGGTGCTTCAAAAGGAGGCCCTTGTTCGAATTCCTTAACACGGATGAGTGCTCCAGGTAGCTTGTCAAATTCATCACGAAGCTTTTTCAGGGTCCCTGCAAAAGATACAGGCTCATATTCATATAATTCCACATAAATTTCGGCAAACCTGGCATCGTACCTTCTTGGGAACACATTGTAATAAATGCGCGGATTTCCATGCCCCACATTGGTGGCATAATAACGCACTTCGGGCATGGTATCAAGTACTGATTCCAAATAGTGCGCCACCTGGTCGGTTTTGTCCAGGCTTGACCCTTCAGGAAGGGTGGCCTGGATCATCAGATTGGGTTGCTGGGCTTTCGGGAAGAAACTGATACCGACATACCTGAACATGTATGAGGATCCTGCCAGGTAGATAAGTGACAATAGCAAAATGAGACCAGGCCTTTTCAAAGCCACGTGTAAACTTCTTCTGAATGGTTTCTCCACAACCCAATTCAGAATCCTGCTGAATCCTACGATCCTGGCAGGGGCATCTCCGCGCTCCCTGAACATGGTGCTGGTAATCACCGGTGTGAGCGTGAGGGCAATGAACAGTGATACCGTCAGGGTAACCATGATGGTAATGGGCAGCGACTTGATGAAATCTCCCGCCTGATCCGGCATAGCTGCAATGGGGATAAAGGCCAGGATGGTGGTGAGGGTGGCTGCAATAACCGGCCAGCCAATCTCTGAAGCTGCGAGGATGGAGGCCTCTCTCCGCTTATAGCCTTTCTGGATAAACCTGTTGATGTTCTCCACCATTACAATGGAGTTGTCAACCAGCATGCCAAGCACCACCACCAATCCTGCGATAGAGATCTGTTGCAGCCCGAAACCCGCCAGATCCACAAATCCAAGTCCAATGATAAGCGATAAGGGAATGGCGATGGCTACCAGGATCGAGGAGCGGAATCCCAGGGAAATGAAGATCACAAGGGCCACCAGCAACATCCCCTGCAGCAGGTTGTTGACAAACCCGTTGATCCGGCTGCGCACTATGGTGGGCTGGTTATAAATAATCTCCAGTTCCATTCCCACCGGCAGTTCCGATTTAAAGGCTTCGAGAACGGGCATCACTTCTTCAGAGGTGGCAAGCACGTTCAGCCCTTCCTTTTGTCCGATCCCGATAAAGATGGCCCGAATGCCTCCTGCCTGTTCCATGTTCATCTTTTTGGACCCATACCTGACCAGGTGATTCTGCTCCTCATAGCCAAATTCAACCCGGGCTACGTCCCTCAGATAGATCAAATGGCCCTGGAAAGAGTTCACCACACAATTCCTGATCTCATCCAGGTCCTGGAACGATCCCGAAGACTTCACACTTAAGCTGATGGTACCCAGTGTAATATCGCCGCCCGGGATGTTCATGTTGTTGGTTTCTATGGCCTTTGTGATGTGGTCCAGAGAGGTGTTGACCATGGCCATTTTCTCAAAATCCAATTGAATTTGGATCTCTTGTTCCGGAAGTCCATAAAAGGAAACGTTCCTGATGGACTTGATCTTTTCGATCCGGTTGCTCAGTTCCTCGGCTGTTTCCTCAAGTGCTGCATAGGTTGCGGTAGGTGAAATAAGCGCCAGTTGCATCATGTTCATGTCGGCAATGGACCACTGCCACATATCCAGTTGAAGGATCTCATCGGGCAATGTATTGCGCATACTGTTTACCTTTTGCACCACCTCGTCATACTTCTCATCCGCATCCGTGCTGTATTCAAATTCCACACTGACCACTGCAAGTCCATCCCTCACCTCAGAAGAGATCATCTTAATATCCTCCAGCTCATTGAGGGCTTCCTCCACCGGAAGTGCGACCATTTTCTCCAGGTCGATGGAACTTGAGCCTGGCATCACCACAATGATTGAGGATCCGGGAATTGTCACCTCGGGGTTTTCGGTCCGCGGCATGTTGATCACGGCACGAACACCCAGAATGGTCAAAAAGATCACAACCATCCATACAAAGGACTTGTTTTCTATGGAATACCTGGGTAGTTTCATGGCCTGCTTCCTTCGGTTTGTGATCCTTCTGCTCCGCCAACCAGTTCCACCTCCACATCGGCCCGAAGGTATTTTGCTCCTTCGGTGATTACCAGATCACCTTCATCAAGGCCCTCAAGAACCACCACCTGGCTCCCAAGGATGGTCCCGGTGGTGACTCTCCTCTTCTTTGCCCTGCCCTCCTGGTAAATAAAGAGAACTGCGCTGTGATCGCTGGCTTCAAGAAGCGCTTCAATGGGAACTACCAGAGAACGGTTAACCAGCATGGGCCAGATCTGAACCCTCGAGATAAATCCGGTCCTGAACTGAGGATGTGCCGAATGGATCAGGACCTCGACCTCATAGGTGCCGGTGACCGGATCGGCGACAGTCGCCAGTTCTGTCACTTCTCCAGGAAAAGGCATATCCGGGAAGGCATCCATGGAAATTCGTGCAGAATCTCCTATGGATAACCTAACGATATCTTTATCCGTAAGGGCTGCCCTCACCACCCAGTCGTTTTCCGTGGAAGCAAAAAGGATGGCAGGATAGCCAGGGCCGATCACCTCATTGGCTTCCACAAGGAGCTTCTGGACCGTTCCGTCGGAGGGTGCCTTGATGCGCGAATGCTGGAGGTTAAAATCCGCAATCAGCTTCTGTGAACGTGCCAGTTCAAATGCAGACCTGGCATTCTGGTATTGTTCCAGGGTAACCACACTGTCCCTGTAGAGATTCCCTGCACGCTCCATATCCCTTTGAGCTTTCTCCAGCCCGATGCGGGCCTGGTTCACCTGCGCCTTTATTTCCGACAAGTCCAGGGCTGCAAGGATCTCTCCGCGGGTGACAGATCTTCCTTCCCTGGCAGGAATCTCCTGGATAATTCCACCCGTCTTGAAACTCAGTTTCATTTCCGTTGCGGTGCCGAGCAATCCGGTGGTCCTCACCGGGATCTTATACTCCAAATACTCCACAGGGCGGGCCATCACCCGGACCGGTTTGATATCAATTCTCTTTTCCTGGGGTGAGGGTGCACAACCGGCACATGCAGCCAGGAAAACAATGGCAATGATGGGGTTTCTTTTCATGTTTTTATTGATAGGTTTCCGGACTGTTTGCCGCCATGGCATATTCAAAATCAGCCTGCCGGCTGAAAAATTCGCTCCTTGCAATGATAGAATTGGCGGCTGCACTGGTCAGACTGGTCCGGGCATCGATCAGTTCCAGCAGTGAAGACTGTCCTTCACTGTATTTTCGGCTGATCAGTTCATATGCCTTGCTGGCTGATCGGGCCTGCTTTTGAGCCGACTGTACCGACTCATAAGCAGACTGGAGCGCATAATAGTGGTTGATCACCTCCAGTTTGATCTGCTGTTGGGTTTCCGAATAGAATTCCTTCAGTTTCTCCCCTTCGATCTTCGATTGCTGCACCTTCCGGTGGTTGGTAGTTCCCTGGAACAGGTTCCATTTCATTACAAGGGATGCCAGCATAAAATCATCATCTCCCGTAAACCTGTATTGTTCACCCTGGAAACCATAATCCACAACCCCGAAGAGTCCGGGTATATTTTTGCCCCTGTGCAGGTCAGTGACCCGCTCATTCAACTTCTGGTATTCTTCGATCTGATGCAGCTCATCCCGGTTCCGTAAAGCCAGCAGACTGGCCTCTTCAAGGGACACAACAACCGGGAGAGGAGACTCATCCAGCAACTCAATGGGTGCATCAAGCGACCGGTTCAGCAGGAAATTGAAATAGGCCCTGGAGGCCTCCAGCAAATTCCTGGCCTGAGCGCGCTGGACCTCTACTTTGCTGAGTTCTGCCTCTGATCTGTAGACGGCATCGATGGTAACCTTGTCATTATCAAACAAACGCTGACTGACCCTCAGATTCTCAGTGACCAGGGAGATGGTGGTGTCAGCCAGTTTCACAAGATAGTAAGCCTTTTGATATCCGTAATATGCCTTGGAGATCTCTTTAATAAGCTCCTTCTGATAGCGATCCACATCAATCCTGGAAATTTCTGTATACTGTTTCCTGATCCGGTAGTTATAGAGGATATCCGTATTGAAAATGGGTTGAACAAGGGTAACTTTGGTTTCCTGTTCCTTTGGCCGGTAAAAGGGGAATTCTTCATTGTCTATCTGGGGAAACATCTCTGTGGCGGTCAGCATATTCAGGGTACTGTAGACCGGATTCATCAGGTCACCCACCGGAAATACAATCGTTCTGCCCCCTTCTGCAACCGTGTACCGGGCATTCAGAGTGAAATCGGGCAGGAACAAACCTTTTGCCTCTTTAAGGGCAGCAAGGTCGGAGGCATAATCCAGCTGTTTTTGCCGGAGTCCCTGGTTGGACTGTAATCCCTCTGTAATATAGGCGTCCAGAACCGGATTTTGTGCTGATGATACCGCAGCCAGGTGGACCATCAGGATCAGCAACCACAAGAAATTAAGCACGCCCGATTTCTTTTTCATGACCGTATTCCGTTAATAACCAGTTCAAAATGACTCTTGTACACCTCTTCCGGAGTTAGCTCAAGCATCTCAATAAAATCTTTCTTCATGGTTGCAAACCGGATCACACTTAGCACCGACATCCAGAGGGTGTGCGCTATAAGGGCTACCGGAAGGTCTGATCTGATCAGTTTCTCACCAACCCCCTGTTCCACCACCTGCATGACCGTTCCAACCGTTGATTCATTGTAAATCAAATCCTGCACATCACTTGCAGAGAGACTGATGCTACCGGGTTCCATCTCCTCAAGGGTCATGATGGATCTCATTTGATCAGGATGCGACCTGGAAAATTCCACACAGGCCCATCCCATCCGCTGCAGTTTCTCCAGGGCCGTTCCGCTGCCCTCAGATGCAGCGAATGTGCGTGATGAAAGCATTTTAATGGCATTCCGGGCCACTGCCATATGCAGGTCATCCTTGTTTTTGAAATAGAGGTACAGGGTCCCTTTGCTCAACTCTGCCATTTCTGCAATATCATCCATGGTGGACAGGTTAAAACCTCTGGAGAAGAAAACCTTTTCTGCCGCCCGGATGATCTCCTCCCTGCGCTGTTGCTTCTCCCTCTCTTTTCTTTCAGCGATTCCCATTTTGATCCAATCTTAAGGTAAAAATATTGAATGACTTCCGGTCATTTTCTGAACTAAAGTTAAATAATTGTGATATATTCATCAAGGAAATGTAAAAGATTTTTGTCTGTCTTGTTTTTGGAAAATGAACAATCCCTTTGTTTTTAATAATCATGTGGAGGGCGAAAACTTCACTGGCCGGGTTTGGCGCTATCATGAATCATACAGGTCTTGTTTTGTAGAAATCAAACCAGGTATGACAGAGAAAGAGTTTGGAGATGAGTTGTTCCTTCAAACCTTAATGGACCCCGGTATTAGGACTATCATAAATAAGAATGACTATCTGGATGAAAAAGAGATATTTAACCTCCCGGAAGTATTTGCTGTTCTGAATCAAATTAAACTTATCATATGTATTGCAGGAATACACAACATCCTGGATCTGTATAAATCCTCTCCTCTCCTGACAAAGCTGAGCAAAACCTGGATGTACCTTAGAAACAGTCGAAAAAGCCATTGGACTGATAACAGGGCACTATAGATTACAATTCGAATCCATTACGGAAAAGTTCACTGAGAAACAACTGAGGTTTCTTCAATTTCTTATTGCGGATAATTATCATCCCTATTCCATGGAGAAGATTGCCGCATACAATCTGAATGCAACTGGAAACGTGGCAAGGCTATACAAAAGCATTTTAAGCAAAGAGATCATCGTTAACCATCAGGGTGAAACAATATTTAGCAATCCCTTTTACAGGCACTGGCTAAAAAATCACTATTTCAAATAGGTAACAATTTCCGCCTGTGATTTTCGCTTCTCATCATGACGTTCAGGATGAACCTCATCCAATGGATATCCCAGGGGCAGAATCACAACCGGTTCCATGTGATCGGGAAGCTTGAGCAAGCTCCTGGCAGCATCCGGGTCAAAATTGCATATCCAGCAGGTGGCAAGACCGAGTTCGGTGGCCTGAAGGGTCATGTGATCCACCGTAATGGCAACGTCAATATCACAATGATCTTTCCCGTCGGATTTCCGTTTCCAGGAGCGGTCGTGGTCACCGCACACTACAATTACACAGGGGGCTGCCCTGAACCACTCCCGGTGATATGCCTCCCAAAACTTCTTCAGGCTTCCCGGATCAAGGATTACATAATAATGCCAGGGCTGAAAGTTCACTGCCGAGGGGGCAACCCTGCCCGCCTCCAGGATCCGTTCCAGTTTTTCAGCCTCAACGGGCCTGGAATCATAATTCCGGCACGAGTACCGGGTTTTCTGCATGCTATCATTTTACTTCTTCAGATGCCTGGGTTTTTTGCCCTGCCTCCAGTGCTCCTCGATCTGCTCAAGGGATACACCCTTGGTTTCGGGAATATAGAAATAACCCCAGACCAGTCCGACCAGCGCAACAAATGCAAAAATCCAGAAGACACTGCCCACGCAACCGGGGCAAATATCGGAAAGATCCGACCCTTCAGGAACAACCACATCTTTTGCACTGCCAATGGCACTTGCCATTTTATAGAATGTCCATACTACAAGGGTGTTGAATCCCCAGTTTGAAAGGGAACCGATGGAGGATCCCAGTCCGCGCACCCTGGTGGGGAATACTTCCGTAATGATCAACCATCCCAGTGGTCCGAGACTGATCGCAAAGAAGGCAATGTAAACCAGCATGGAAACAACCAGGAACCATTTGCCTGCTCCCGGAAGCATGAAACCAAGTCCCATGCCTACCAACGCAATAGCGATCCCTGACAGACCAATAAAGTACAGTTTTCTTCTGCCCAGTTTGTCAATGACAAACAAGGAGACAATGGTGAAAAATACATTGACCGCCCCCACAATTACGGACGCAGCAATGGCTGCTTCAGCGCCTTCAAATCCTGCTGCCAGGAAGATCTTCGGACTATAGTATATCACGGTATTGATCCCGACAAATTGCTGGAAGAACATGATCCCCATGGCAATGATCAGCGCATTTCTCAGCCAGGGCTTGAAGATCTCTCTAAAGCCAGCCTGGTTCGCATCGATGGCAAGATCACGTCTCATAGCCACCATGGAATTGTCGATTAGGGACGGATCTTCAACCCTGCGGAGTACTTTTTCGCCCTCCTCTTCATGTCCTTTGCTCATTAACCAGCGAGGAGTTTCCGGCAGGAAGAACATCCCAACGAATAGAACAACAGCAGGAATAACCCCCACTAACAACATCGGGCGCCAGCTCTCAAGGTTGCTGTTGTCAGCAAAGGCGTTATCGCTAAGGTAGGCAACAAGGATACCGACTGTAATCAACAACTGGAACATGGACACCAGGGTTCCCCTGATTTTTGTTGGTGAGATCTCCGAAATATACAAGGGGACAGCAAAAGAGGAAACACCTATGGCCAGACCCAGATAAAAACGGGAGATCATCAATTGGGTAACTGTTGGAGCAAGACCTGTCCAGATGGCTCCTGTAGCAAAGATAAACGCAGAGGCCAGGATCACCTTCTTGCGTCCCAGGTAGTCCGTAATTCTTCCGGTGACTAGAGCGCCCACTACGGCACCAATCAGTCCAAGGGCAGTTAGGTTCTCAATCTGTGAATCTGTGAGTTCAAAAAAGTCCTGCAAAAATGGGATTGCACCGGAGATCACCCCCGTATCAAACCCGAACAGGAGACCGCCTGTGGCCGCGATACTGGCAATCACAATGACGACACGCTTGTTGTATTCATTCTTTACACTCATGGTTGTTTTTAATTTCTGGTTTGGAAGCCATAAATATAATTACTTTCCAACTTGATCCGCCAGTCTCCCCTTTTTTTATACTCATTCTAGCCATTTGGATCACTGTGAATTGTCCTGAGATACTGAATTTTGAAATCCACAGAATTTTATTATATTGCATGTACGGCAGTTAACCAGTCAAATCCCAACAGCGTATGAAGACGAAATATGAGCTTGAATATACGCTCAATACATCGCCCGCAATCCTGTTTAACAGGCTTGCCACACCGGAAGGATTATCAGAATGGTTTGCCGACGATGTGAACCTGAGGAAGGGGAAATATACTTTCATTTGGAAGGGGTCGGAACAGGAGGCCACGGTAATGCAGAAAAAGCCCAATAAAATAATACGATTTCATTGGGACGATGAGGAGGCGGAGACCTTCTTCGAGTTCAAAATCCATATCCATGAACTTACCGGTGATGTGGCTCTGCTGATCACTGATTTCGCTGAAGAGAATGAAAAAGATGACGCCATTGACCTCTGGGATTCCCAGATTTCAGAACTCAAACACGCCATCGGACTTTAATTAGAAGAGAGTTCTCTGTACTCAGTATCTTTTCCAAAATAAACTACCTTTGTTTTCGTTGAAAATCCAGGAACGAATCGTATTCGTGTGAAAAAGCTGCATCTACTGGTCATCAAATCTTTTGTGGGTCCTCTGGTCCTCACCTTCTTTTTTGTGATTTTCATCCTTCTGATGCAATTCCTCTGGAAATATATTGATGACCTGATAGGTAAGGGTCTTGAATTCGGTGTTATCTCCGAATTCCTGCTTTATACCAGTGCCACACTGGTTCCCCTTGCCATTCCACTGGCCGTTTTACTGGCCAGCCTGATGACCTTTGGAAACCTGGCTGAAAACCTGGAACTCCTGGCATTCAAGTCCTCAGGTATCTCCCTGTTCCGGATCATGACCCCAGTGATCATCCTCTCTGCATTTATCGCGGTGGGTGCATTTTTCTTTTCAAACCATGTGCTCCCCTACTCCAACCTGAAGATGAGGTCATTGCTTTACGATATCCAGCAGCAAAGACCCGAATTAACCATCAAACCCGGGGTATTTGACAATACACTGGAGGGCTATTCCATCAGAATCGGGGACAGGGACAGCAAGACTAGCCTCCTGAAAGACATCCTGATCTTTGACCATACCGGAAAGAGCGGCAATATAAGTGTAACCATTGCCGATTCGGGTTATATGAAAATGTCCACTGATGAAAAACATCTGCAGCTCACTCTCTACAATGGTAAATCCTATCGGGAGCTTCAAAAGGAAAAGGAGCAGAACAGACAGGTAAAAAGCTATCCCCACCGGAGGGACCAATTCGAACAACAGGAGATGATCATTGAAATGACCGGATTTGGCCTCAACAGGAGCGATGAAAATTTGTTCCGTAACTCTTATTCCATGTTGAACCTGGAACAATTGCAACATTTCGATGATTCACTTACGCAGGATCTGAATATTGTCCTGGACAAATTTCAAAGAACCATACAACATAGCCTTATAGGAAAGCCCAAGGGAATCCTGATCACCAAGCCCGTATTCCATCCCGATTCCGCTAAAAAAACAGAAGAGGCCAGGGAGATTAAGATCCAGCCGGTCTATGTGGATTCTGCCTTCTCGGAACTGAGCAAACTGGAGCGCAGAAGGGCCATCAGTCAGGCCATTAGCTTTGCAAGGAGCAACAAATCAGTAACCACTTCCAACGTGAGTACTACAGAGTGGAAAGTGGCCAGGCTAAAGCGATACGAGATAGAGATCCATCGCAAATACACCTATTCGCTGCTTTGCCTGATTTTCTTTTTCATTGGTGCTCCCCTGGGTGCCATTATCCGGAAAGGAGGTCTCGGCATGCCTGTTATTATCAGCGTACTCCTGTTCCTGGTTTATTACGTTATCTCCATGATCGGGGAGAAATTTGCCCGGGAAAGTCTCTTGCCCACATTCGCCGGAATGTGGATCTCCACCATCATCCTCGTTCCGGTAAGCATCTGGCTCACATACAAGGCTGCCAACGATTCGGTGATTCTGAACATAGACACCTATTTTACCTGGTTTAAGAAACTGAGCCTGCGCATGAAAAAACGGTTCCGTTCATCATGAAGATCCTTGTCCTGACCAATAAACTTCCATATCCTCCCAGGGACGGAGGTTCCATAGCCACACTGAATATGCTCACCGGACTTACAGATGCAGGGAACCAGGTCACCTGCATGTCTCTGAATACCCACAAGCATAACTTCCCTGTGAAAGAGATTCCCAAAGCGCTAAGTGGAAGGATCAGATTTCTTGCCATTGACTGCGACAGCTCTATCAAACCGGTTCGCCTGCTGATCAATCTTCTGTTTTCAATTGAACCCTACATTGCCGTACGTTTCAACAAAAAGGATTTCAGGAGCCAACTGGAATTGCTGCTGAAACAGGAAGCGTTCGACCTGGTCCAGTTGGAAGGCCCCTACCCGGGTCACTACCTGGATACAATCAGGGCAGGTTGCAAAGCAAAAGTCTCTCTCAGGGCCCACAATGTGGAACATATCATATGGAAAAGGAAGGCAGCCCATGAGAAATACCGGCTGAAGAGATGGTACCTGGCCAACATGGCCTCAAGGGTGGAACGTTTCGAAATGAAAGTGGTTGGTCATTGCGACTGTCTGGTTACCATCAGCCCGTTGGATTTAGCCTATTTTGTTGGTCAGGGTTCCACCCTGCCGGCCATTACCATTCCCACCGGTCTCTCCATGGAAGCTTATCCCCTGACCTCCATTCCTGCCGAAACCAGCCTGTTCTTTATCGGTGCACTGGACTGGCTTCCAAACCAGGAGGGCTTGAAATGGTTCCTGGAAAATGTGTTTTCTTCCTTGTGTGAGGCTATACCCGGAATCCGGTTCCATGTGGCTGGACGGAATGCTCCCAAATCAGTGCTGCATCTACTGCAGGACAAAAACATCATCTACCATGGAGAGGTGGAAGATGCCAGGGAATTCATGAAGGCCTACAGAGTCATGATCGCCCCCCTGCTTACCGGCAGCGGAATCAGGATCAAGATCATAGAGGCCATGGCCCTGGGTCGTCCTGTAGTAACCACTCCCGTTGGCATTGAAGGTATCCCTGCGGTATCCGGCAGGGAAGTTCTGGTAAGCGATAACCCTGAAGCATTTAAAGATCAAGTGATTACTCTGATTACTGATGACAATAAAGCCAGGACACTGGTGGAAGCTGGCAGGACCCTCATTCAGGAGAAATTTGATACCTTTGGACTTTCAGCACGGCTAAGCCGGTTTTTTAACGAACAGGTATGACTTTCCTTCAGGTGTTTTTCTGGATCAGTATTTTCCTGATTTTCTATACCTATATCCTTTTCCCTTTTATTCTGCAGCTGATGGCTACAGGAAAGTCAATGGACCACCCGGAAATGGAGAACAGAAGCCTGCCGTTTGTTTCTGTTATTGTAGCTGCATTCAATGAGGAGGAGGTCATCGAAGAGAAAATCAGATCGGTCCTGAATTCTGATTTTCCCGCTGACCGTTTTGAGATCCTTGTGGGATCTGATGCTTCCACCGACCGTACCAACCAGATCCTTCGCCAGCTGGAAAAGGATTATCCGGTGGTTAAGATCTCTGAATTCAATACCCGCACCGGGAAACCGGGTGTGGTCAACCGGCTTGCAGCAGAATCAAAGGGGGAAATACTGGTAATCACCGATGCCAATGTGATGCTGGGCAGGGATACCCTGAAGCAACTGGCAGGTTCCTTCAGTGAATCGGATATCGGACTTGTGGACACCTGTATGGTGAATACCAGGCTGAAGAAAGATGGAATCTCCCACCAGGAGAAATTTTATATCAGCCGTGAAGTAAGGATCAAATACAATGAAAGCGTTCTATGGGGCTCCATGATGGGTCCGTTCGGGGGTTGTTACGCCGTAAGGAAACGCAATTACCGTCCTGTACCCGATCACTTCCTGGTGGATGATTTCTATATCAATATGTCAGTACTGCAACAGGGATTCCGTTGCATCAGCCACATCGATGCAAAGGTTTATGAAGATGTATCCAATGATCTGAAAGAAGAGTACCGCCGAAAAACACGGATTTCTGCTGGCAATTTTCAGAACCTGCTTAAATTTGGTTCTCTTCTGTTCTCAGGACGTGCCGGTGTGGCATTCTGTTTCCTTTCACACAAGGTCATCCGTTGGTTCGTCCCGTTCCTGGTGATCATCACCCTGGGCACATCCATCGCCCTGGGCACATCCAACACTCTGGGCACATCCATCGCTCTGGGAGCGGGTCACCCGCTTTACATGTTATTTGCCCTGTTTCAGATCATCTTTTTGCTGGTCCCTGTTATTGACCGTTTTTTGCGGTTATTCAAAATCCATAGTATACCTTTGCGGTTTATTTCACATTTTGTAATCATGAACCTCGCCTTGCTGGCAGGTTTTATAAGATATATTGGAGGTATAAAAAGCAATGTCTGGCAACCAACTAGAAGAAACCAGGGTGAGTCTGAATAGCATAGAAGAAGCCCTTGATGAGATAAAACAAGGGAATACAATCATCGTTGTAGATGACGAAAACCGTGAGAATGAAGGGGATTTTGTTGCATCAGCTGAATTGATCAACGCTGAAACAGTAAATTTCATGGCCAGTCAGGGCAAAGGGCTGATTTGCGCAGCCATCACCGAGGAGCTTTGTTCCGATCTGGACCTGCCCATGATGGTCTCTTCCAACACGAGCAGCCATGCCACAGCATTCACCGTATCGGTGGATCTGCTTGGCCACGGAACAACCACGGGAATTTCAGCCTCTGACAGAGCAAAAACACTTAGGGCGCTGGTGGATCCTGTAACCCGTCCGGATGATCTGGCAAGACCCGGACATATTTTCCCGCTGAAAGCCAAGAGACAGGGGGTGCTGAGGCGTGCAGGACATACAGAGGCAGCAGTGGACCTGACCAGGCTGGCCGGGCTGAAACCTGGTGGTGTCCTGGTGGAGATCATGAACGAAGATGGTAGCATGGCCCGCCTGCCGGAGTTGATGGATTTGGCACGCAAATTCAACCTGAAAATAATTTCCATCAAGGACCTGATTGCATACCGCTTGAATACCGACAGCATTGTAATCAAAGGAACAGAGGTACAACTGCCAACCGAATACGGGAACTTCAACCTGATCCCTTTTATTCAGAAATCCAACGGCCTTGAACATGTGGCCCTTGTCATCGGAAAATGGGATAAAAGTGAACATGTTCTGGTGAGGGTACACTCATCATGTGTCACCGGAGACATATTCGGGTCTTACCGTTGTGACTGCGGTGACCAGCTCCATGAAGCAATGCGCATGGTTCAGAAGGAGGGAAAGGGTGCAATCATCTATCTGAACCAGGAGGGCCGCGGCATCGGACTCTACAACAAAATGAAAGCCTATAAGCTGCAGGAGCAAGGCCGTGATACAGTGGAAGCCAATGTGGAACTGGGCTTTAAGGATGATGAACGTGATTATGGGATCGGTGCAGGGATGCTTCATGCCTTGGGAATCAGGAACCTCCGGCTTATCACCAACAACCCGGTAAAGAAAACCGGTCTGGAAGGTTATGGCATGAGGATCGTTGAAATCATCCCTCTTGAAATAAAGCCCAACAGGCACAACCAATTCTACCTGGAGACCAAACGGAATAAAATGGGCCACTTCCTTAACATTGCAAAATACGAGAATCCCCATCAGAATGGAGCATAGTTCCCTTCGGATCGTTTATATGGGCACTCCCGAGTTCGCAGTGGCACCTCTGGAAAAACTGCTGGAAACCGGATGGAATGTGGTTGCAGTAATCACAGCCCCTGACAAACCTGCAGGGCGCGGTAAAAAGATCCGGCAAACAGCAGTAAAACAATTTGCCACAGGCCATGGGCTGCCTGTGCTGCAACCAGAAAATCTGAAAGATCCCGGCTTCATCTCAGAACTTGGTAATCTGGCTCCTCACATTCAGGTGGTGGTTGCTTTCAGAATGCTCCCCAGGGTCATCTGGAGCATTCCAACCCTGGGTACCTTTAACCTACACGCATCACTTCTTCCCGATTACCGTGGTGCAGCTCCCATCAACCATGCCATTATCAATGGTGAAACCCGGACCGGGGTAAGCTCATTCATGATCGATGAACAGATCGATACGGGCAACATCCTGTTGCAGGAGGAAACCTCCATCGGAGAGAAGGAAACGGCAGGTGAACTTCATGACAGGCTCAAGGAGATGGGAGCCAGCCTGGTGCTAAAAACCCTACAGCAGCTCTCTGAAGGAAATCTGAAATCGCGTCCCCAGGATGAATGGATCAAACAGGGAAAAGTGCTCAACAAAGCTCCGAAAATTCATAAGGAGGACTGCCTGATTGACTGGAACAGGCCCGGGAGGGATGTGGTCAACCTGGTCAGGGGACTCAGTCCTTCCCCTGGTGCATTCACATACCTGCAAAAAACAGAGAAAGAAAAGACACTGTTCAAAATCTATCAGGCCGGTTTTGAACCAGCCGTTCATACACATCAACCCGGTGATTTGATCACCGATGGAAAAAAAGAGATGAAGGTGGCTGTAAAGGATGGTTTTCTGCACATTCAATCTGTACAGATGGAAGGCAAATGTAGAATGGAGACCGTGGAGTTCCTGCGGGGCGTCAACCCGTTTACCTTCCAATCCCGGTTTTCCTGAGCTGTTTCAGGTTGAGTTCAATCCCCTCTGTAAGTTGAAAATAGAGCTTGATGGCATTGATGAACTGAAGCTGATAAGATCTGGAATACCTGCCCGAAACAAAAAACTCAAAGTTGTAATCCTCGATCTCCGCCATGGTAATCTCCTTGGGATTCAGCGCTTCAAAATAATCGAAGAAGCGCTTCATCATGAACAGGTAACTTTTCCTCGATTTCTGGGAATAACCCTCTTTTTCAAGTTGCTGGTCATAGAACCCAAGATTGGGTTTGTTCGCATGGTGGTCATGCCTGAACCAGGATGAAAGTGAATGCCACCAATCGACCGGCATCTTTTTTACAGGGCTCTCTCCAAAAAAGTCGATCCTTGTCTGCCTTCCGTCGGGCGGCAGGATCATCTTCAGGGGCATGCTTTCAGATTCGGTCATGATCGCTATTTTTGTATAAATTTAAAACATGGGATGGTCATTGTAAAGTTTTGACAGTCAAAAGAATCAACACGTTTTAAACAATCCGGCTCCATACCGGTTACAGGGTAAAGGAATAATAGAAAGCCAGATAGAATGAAAAAAGCAGTTATTTCCCTACTCGTATTGGTTCTGCTCACATCAGTTTCAGAGAACCTCAAGGCTCAAAAGAGTGAAAAGAAAGATGAAGCCTTCAGGCAGATGATTGCGCTTATTGAAAGTGGAAACTATGCGTTCAGAATCCAGTCAGTGAACCCGACAGGTGGCAGGACCATCAATCCCTCCTCCATCTATACCATGACTGTCACAGAAGGAACATTCAAGGCTCACCTGCCCTATTTCGGAAGGGCCTACCAGGCAAGTTACACGGGAGACGGCGGCGTGGTATTTGACGGCGAACCGGAAAATCTGGAAATCACCACCAATGAGAAGAAAAGATCCGTTACTGTAAGATTTCAGATCAATGGTGAAAACGACAGGTATGGTGCCATACTATCTGTAAGTCACAGTGGTTATGGAAACCTGACCATCACCAGTCCCAGGCGGCAGGCCATTTCCTATTACGGCCCGGTCAGCCCCCTGGAATAATCCGGGCTCCTATTCATCGAATCTGAACTCCATGATCTCCTCAGGGGGTGGCTCCGGTAACGGTACCGGCTTGATGAGGGGCCCATGCTTTTTCCGGCGCAGGTGAATCTCTGTACCTTCCAGAGGTTGCTCTCCTTCTGTCATGAGGTTCATCCGGTAGAGATATTTCATTTTAACTCCGTAGAGCTGTGAAATATCATACATGGTCTGCCCCTCCTTCACCACATGGATCTCATTGCCCCTCGCCGCTTTCCGCTTCTTGGGCTGCAGATAAATTACCTGCCCGGGTTTTAGCCTCTCTCCTTTATACAGGTTGTTATACCTGAATAGCTCGTTGTGGTAAAGATCCATCTCATCCCTCAGTGATTCGGGTGTATCACCCGGCTCCACAAGGATGTACTCGATCCCGTTATTCACCATAACTTTCCGCACAGTGTGATAGCCATGTTGATAAGCCACCGTGGTGCTGTCAATTCCCATACCGATTCCCCCTTCCAGGACCAGCACATCATAGCGGTACAATTCATTTTCCTCAATGATCTGGATAAGCAATTCAGCATAATTGAATGCCGTGGCATAACCCGCCTTTTTCAAACCTTTTGCCCATCCCCTGTAGTCATAAGGTTTCAACTCAAACAGGGTTGCATACCTGGGTTTGGTGGTCAGGAAGTCGGAGTGATCAATGAAGGATTCATAAGGAGAATCATAGACACGGAAACACTCATGTCGGGTTTCATCATCGTGGTAAATCTTCCTGCCGGTCCACTCATGACACTTGATCCCGAAATGATTGTTACCCTTTACAGCCAGGCGGCTATTGCCATTATTGGACTCCAGGCAGCCCTGGGCGAGCGTGATACTGGCAGGGATCCCCACACGGATCATCTCCTTCATGGCAAGTTCAGAATAGGCACTCACATACGCATCCCGGGTCATCTGCTTGCCTCCCTGACCCTGACCCTGCAATTGTATACAAATGATTATACAAACCAATGGCCACCTTCTCTTCGCGTTCATATCCAATAGTTTTCCAAATGACACCCCGTAAAAATAGGGATATGGAATGCATATCCCCTTTCGAGTTTTGAACAAATGGCCCTCTTTGGCGGGGGTTTATAACATTTTCTCGCATAAGGATATTAATCCTTAAATTTATTCACATGAAACAGAGGGCCTTTACCATACGGATAGCCGAGTATGACCATTTGGAAGATCTGCCCGATCCACGGGCTGATCTGGTCAGACAGGCCATGGAGGCTGCCGGAAGAGCCTATGCTCCCTATTCATCCTGTCATGTGGGGGCGGCTGTCCTTCTCGGGAACGGGAAAATCATCACTGGAAACAACCAGGAGAATGCAGCCTATCCATCGGGGCTTTGCGCCGAGAGGGTGGCCATTTTTTATGCAGGATCGCAATACCCGGATGTCCCGGCCAAAAGTATCGCCATTGCTGCCATGGTAAATGGTATATTCCAGGAGGAGCCCGTGACCCCTTGTGGAGGTTGCAGGCAGGTACTTTTTGAAAAAGAGATGCATCAAGGAGTCCCCCTTGAGGTCATTCTCTATGGACGGAAAAAGATACAGGTCCTTCGCCAGGCCACCGATTTGCTACCTCTGCCTTTCGTGTTCAAAAAGGCCCCCTGAGATCTACTTCCCCTTGAAGAATACCGGGTAAATATCCATTTTGGGATAGGGCGCCAATACCTCTACCTGCTCCTTACTTACCGGATGTACAAAAGATACCCTGCGTGCATGCAGGCTGATCCCGCCGTTCTTGTTGGTCCGGCGGGCTCCGTATTTACGGTCCCCCTTGATGACCCATCCCATGCCGGCAAGCTGTGCACGGATCTGATGGTGACGGCCGGTTTCCAATATTACTTCCAGCAGATGATAGTTGTCAGATGAAGCCAGCTTTCTGTAATGGAGAGACGCCCACTTGGAATTGGGCACTTCTTTCCCGTGTACATAACTTTTATTTTGCTTGGTATTCCGGGTCAGGTAATGTTCAAGGGTGCCCGATTCAGGCTTGGGGTTTTCTTCCACGATGGCATGGTAAATCTTTTCCACCTCCTTCTCCTTGAATTGTTTGGCCATGCGGCTTAAAGCTTTGCTTGTTTTGGCAAAGATCACTGCTCCGCTGACCGGCCTGTCGAGTCGGTGGGGTATGCCCAGAAACACTTCACCGGGCTTGTTATCCCTGATTTTGATAAACTCCTTCAGCAACTTGTCAAGTGACGGGTCACCGGTCTGATCACCCTGTACAATGTCGGAGACCCGCTTGTTCACCACCATCAGGTGGTTGTCCTCATACAAGATCGGAACCGGAGGTATTAAATCACTCACTTCGTTCGTAATTAAGTGCTTAGTGCTCAGCTAGTGCGTTGTACTGAGTACTGAGTACTGAGTCCTAATACTGTTCTTTCTCGTTGGGGAATTTTTTGGTGCGAACATCATCAATATAATTGGACACT
This sequence comes from uncultured Bacteroides sp., assembly GCA_964453785.1. Classification (GTDB taxonomy): domain Bacteria; phylum Bacteroidota; class Bacteroidia; order Bacteroidales. The sequence continues at coordinate 91,493 of CAYVRK010000004.1, read as the reverse complement.
GCGCCCTTGATCTCCATCTGCAGGTTGTGATACCTGCGGAGAAACCGGGGTGAAAATTCCTGCGTGATGCCCAGCATGTCATGGAGGACCAGTACTTGTCCGTCAACCTCCGAACCGGCCCCGATCCCGATGGTGGGAATGCTGATACCATGGGTCACCTCACCGGCCAGCGCAGCAGGAATCTTCTCCAGAACAATGGCAAAACAACCTGTTTTCGCCAGAGCAATCGCGTCTGATTTCAATTTTTCTGCCTCCTCCCTTTCAGTAGCTCTGACCACATAGGTCCCGAATTTATGAATGGACTGGGGGGTAAGTCCCAGGTGCCCCATCACTGGTATCCCTGCCGAAAGAATTCTTTCAACGGATTCAACGATTTCCACTCCTCCTTCAAGTTTGACAGCACTGGCCCCGGTCTCTTTCATGATCCGGATGGCCGAAACCAGAGCCTCCTTGGAATTTCCCTGGTATGTTCCGAAAGGAAGATCCACCACCACCAGCGCACGGCTTGTGGCCCTGACCACTGAGGCTGCATGATAGATCATGTTGTCGAGGGTGATGGGTAGGGTTGTTTCAAAACCCGCCATCACATTGGATGCAGAATCACCCACAAGGATCACATCAATCCCCGCCTGGTCCAGAAGACGGGCGAAGGAATAATCATAGCCTGTGAGCATGGCAATCTTCTCCCCTTTAAGCTTCATGGCATGAAGTACATGGGTAGTCACACGTTTTACGTTGCTGTGCAGGGTCATGTTTTTCTCAGGTAAAAGTTAAATGGCTAAAGGTAAAAGTTTATAAGTAAATGTTTGCAGGTAAATCGTCAGAGGGTTAGCGGGTGTAAAGTTTACAATAAAAAACCAATTGGCAGCCAATTTGTCAGTAAACCTGACATCAAAATGGGAATGAACTTTGCATTATTGTGTCATTATTGCATCAGGATCGGAAATATACGTTGTGGCATAATCTTAGATAGGCAAAAGGTACAAGCAAAAATCAGATAGCTAATAAACAGAAAATAATTATGAGTAAGATTATCGGAATAGACCTGGGAACCACAAATTCTTGTGTGTCTGTAATGGAAGGCAACGAACCGGTTGTTATCCCCAACAGTGAAGGGAAACGTACTACACCCTCCATGGTTGCATTTGTTGAAAATGGTGAAAGGAAAGTTGGTGATCCGGCCAAAAGGCAGGCCATTACCAATCCTACCAAGACCGTTTCCTCCATCAAGCGCTTTATGGGCGAGACCTTTGACAGAGTGAGCAAGGAGATTGCAAGGGTTCCGTATAAAGTCATCAAGGGTGAAAACAACACACCCCGTGTTCAGATTGACGACCGCAAATTTTCTCCCCAGGAAATTTCGGCCATGGTCCTTCAGAAAATGAAGAAGACTGCTGAAGATTACCTTGGACATGAAGTTTCGGAGGCAGTGATTACCGTCCCTGCCTATTTCAGCGATTCGCAGCGTCAGGCCACCAAGGAAGCTGGTGAAATAGCCGGTTTAAAGGTAATGCGGATCATCAATGAGCCTACTGCGGCGTCGCTTGCTTACGGACTGGATAAGAAAACATCAGATCTTAAAATCGCCGTATTTGACCTGGGTGGAGGTACTTTTGACATCTCCATCCTTGAGCTGGGTGATGGCGTATTCGAGGTAAAATCCACCAATGGCGACACCCACCTGGGTGGTGATGATTTCGACCAGGTGATCATTGACTGGCTGGCCGATGAGTTCAAGAAGGACGAAGGTCTTGACCTGAAAAAAGATCCCATGGCACTGCAACGCCTGAAGGAAGCTGCTGAAAAAGCCAAGATTGAGCTCTCCAGCTCCACCCAGACAGAGATCAACCTTCCTTATATCATGCCGGTTGATGGCGTCCCAAAACATCTTGTGAAAAGTCTTACCAGAGCCAAATTCGAGAGTCTGGCCGATTCACTGATCCAGTCCACCATCGAACCCTGCAAAAAGGCATTGAAGGACTCAGGATACAGTGCATCACAGATCAATGAGGTGATCCTGGTAGGCGGATCCACGCGGATCCCTGCCATTCAGAAGGTTGTAGAGGATTTCTTCGGAAGAGCGCCATCGAAAGGTGTGAATCCTGATGAGGTGGTTGCCGTAGGAGCTGCCATCCAGGGCGGTGTGCTTACAGGGGAGGTAAAGGATGTGTTGCTTCTGGATGTGACTCCCCTTTCACTGGGTATCGAGACCATGGGAGGAGTGAATACAAAGCTGATTGAGTCCAATACCACCATTCCCACCAAGAAAACCCAGACATTCACCACAGCAGCTGACAACCAGCCGTCGGTGGAGATCCATGTATTGCAGGGAGAACGTGCCATGGCCAAAGACAACAAGACCATCGGCAGGTTCCATCTGGACGGTATACCCCCTTCACCCCGTGGACTCCCACAGATCGAAGTTACATTTGACATCGATGCCAACGGGATCCTGAATGTTTCGGCCAGGGACAAAGGAACCGGTAAAGAGCAGAGCATCCGCATTGAGGCCTCCTCGGGTCTGTCAGATGCTGAAATCGACAGGATGAAAAAGGAAGCCCAGGAGAATGAGGAAGCAGACAAAGCAGCCAAAGAACGCATCGAAAAACTCAACAGTGCCGACAGCCTGGTATTCCAGACAGAGAAGCAGTTGAAGGAGTTTGGAGATAAGATCCCGGCTGAAAAGAAAGCCCCCATTGAGGAGGCTCTGACAAAGCTGAAGGAAGCCCACAAGTCAGAGGATATCGCAGCCATTGACCAGGCCACGGAATCATTGAACACAGCGTGGCAGTCTGCATCCCAGGACATCTATAATGCACAGCAGGCTTCGGGAGCGTCCGGGCAGCCAGGCGGAGAAGCACCGCAGGATGCCCCTCAGGGCAAGGGAGATGATGGTGAAGTTACCGATGTCGACTTCGAAGAAGTAAAATAGATACAATCACCGCTTTGCGGTTCATGAAAAGCTGTCTCCTCCGGGTAGGCAGCTTTTTTTTTGATTATATTTGAGCTGCCATGAAGAACTCCTTTATACTTCTTGTCTGGATGATGGGTGCCCTCGGCGTCTCGGGGCAAAACCAGCTGGATGAACTGGGCAGAAAGACCGGACCCTGGCGGGTAGAATACCCCAACGGCAATACCCTTTATGAAGCCACATTCCATGAGGGAAGGCCTGTGGGTCTGATGACCCGCTATTATGATAACAATGTGATCCGGGCAAAAATGGTCTTCCAAGCGGATGAGGATCGAAGCACCGCAGAGATGTTCTACAAAAGCGGAAAGAAAGCTGCGATTGGAATGTATGTCGGGCAATTGAAGGACTCTGTATGGACCTATTATTCTGAATATGATGGTACGGTCCGGATCCGTGAAAGCTACCAGTTGGGCAAATTGCAAGGCCTTTCCTTTCGGTATTACTATACAGGCGGAGTTTCGGAAGTTGTAAACTGGGAACAGAACAGCCGGGAAGGGCCCTGGAATCAGTATTTCGAAGATGGCTCCATCCGGCTGAAAGGGTTTTACAGAAACAACATGCTCAACGGACCCTACGAGGTTTACTTCTCAAACAACACGCTGATGATGAGCGGCACATACCTGGATGACCAATCAAACGGCACATGGAATTACTATGACGATTCGGGGAACCTCCTTTACACACTTGACTACGAGAAAGGAAGTCCGGTGGACCGGGAGAAATACATGAAGATTATGCAGGATACCCTGCTGAAATACGATACCATTCTTGCACCGGAACCTGTCCAGCTGTTCTAGCAGGTCCGTTGTATGAACCAGAAGAATCAAATGAGGTACTGGATCATATCATTCCTGCTGTTCCTTACGTCTGTTGTCTCTGCACAGCAGATCGGTGATGGTGTATACTGGATCTATTTCACCGATAAAAATGACAATGGAACCAGGATTGACCAGCCCGGAGATTTCCTTTCAGAACGCTCTGTGAACAGAAGAGCCTGGCAGGGCCTTGGGGTGGATTATACCGATGAACCCGTCACCAGGGCTTATGTGGATGAGCTGGAGGCCATGGGCGTGGAGGTCAGGCATGTCTCACGGTGGCTGAACGGACTGGCCATGGTCAATGCAAGTGATGAGTTGTTCCGGGAGGTCCTGGAAAAACCATTCGTGGATACCATCGCCTGGCAACCGGCCACCGATGATGTCTGGTTTCCCCCTGCACCATCAGGAACCCGGTTCGATCCACCCCTGGAGTCTCCTCCCATCTTTGATTATGGGATTGCCACAGAACAGGTGGAACAATTGGATATGGAAGTGTTGCACCAGGAGGGTTATACGGGCGGTGGAGTCTGGATTGCTGTCCTCGATGCAGGATTCAGAAACGTGGATACCCTGCCCTCGTTCAGATCCATGATCAGCGACGATCGCTTGCTGGGTACCAGAAATTATGTGAATGATACATCGGTTTTTCATTTGGTGAACAACCACGGCATGTATGTGCTCTCTATAATGGGAGCGAATCTGGACGGGCAAATGGTGGGGACTGCACCCCAAGCAGACTATTTTCTGTGTGCAACGGAAAATGTTTTTCAGGAAACCATGATTGAGGAGATTGCCTGGATCGAAGCCGCTGAGTATATGGACAGCCTGGGATTCGATGTATTCAATACCTCACTGGGCTATTTTGATTTTGACGGAACGCAGTACGACCGTACCTACCGGGACATGGACGGAAAGACCACTTTCATTTCCAGGGCTTCCTCCATGCTTGCTTCCAAAGGAATTGTTGCATGCCAGAGCGCAGGCAATGAGGGCAGAGACCCCTGGTACAGGATCATTGCACCGGCTGATGCCTTTGATATTTTATCGGCAGGTGCCGTTAACAGCGAGGCTCTGATAGCAACGTTCAGTTCCAGGGGACCATCATGGGACGGAAGGGTCAAACCGGAACTGGTGGCCATGGGCAGCAGCACCGGAATCCAGTATATCGACGGCAGCTTTGGGAGAGGAAGCGGGACCTCCTTTTCAGCGCCCTTGCTCACAGGATCCGTGGCCTCTCTCTGGCAGGCATATCCCGACCTTCCGGCAAAAGAGCTGATCTACAGGATCCGGGGAACCGCGGACAGGTTCCAAAATCCGGATAATACCTATGGATATGGCATCCCCAGTTTTGCCACGGCATTCTGGGAGATAAGCAGCATCAGGGAAAGGAAGGTATACGGCTGGCTGGAGATTTATCCAAACCCGGCCCGTGATCACGTACAAATCAAACTGCCCGGATCCGAACCGGGCCAATACACCCTCAATTGCTATGATATGAGCGGTAGAAGGATCTTTGCAGAGCCGGTACATTTGCCAGGCGAACTGACACGGACCGGAGAACTGAACCCCGGGGTGTATATTCTGGAAGTCATTACATCAACCGGCATGTGCCACGCACGACTCATCAAACAATGATGCAGGAAGGATCCACATCTCTTTCGGAACTCCTTGACAGGGTAAGCCGAACCCTGAAAGAGGGGTTCCCGGAGTCAACCTGGATCATGGCAGAAATCCTGGAACTTCATGTGAACCAGCGGGGTCACTGTTACCTGGAACTCATCGAGAAGGATCCTGATGACAGCGGCATACGGGCCCGCGCCCGGGCCACCATCTGGGCCTCCCGCTTCAACATGCTCAGGCCCTTTTTTGAGGCAACTACAGGAATGAAGCTGAAAAGTGGCATCAAGCTCCTCTTCAAAGGCAGCGTGGAATTCCACCCGCAGTATGGATTCAGCATCAACCTTACAGACATTGATCCGGCCTATACACTGGGTGACCTGGCCAGAAAGAAACAGGAGGTCATCCGAAAACTCAGGGAGGAAGGGGTGATGGAGATGAACAGGGAAATGCCTTTTCCCACCGTCCCCCAGCGCATTGCGGTCATCTCATCGGAAAGTGCTGCCGGGTTCGGGGACTTCATGGATTCCATAACCGGAAACAGCCAGGGATACCGGTTTCACACCCACCTCTTCAATGCTGTCATGCAGGGTGATCAGGCACCAGCTTCCATCATGCAGGCACTGGACCGGATTTACGAGGAAGAAGATCAATACGATTGTGTGGTTATCATTCGAGGAGGTGGTTCCAGGGCCGATATGGAGTGCTTCAACGATTATGAACTTGCCTTCTACGTCACCCAGTTTCCTTTGCCGGTGATCACCGGAATCGGTCATGAGAGGGACGAATCGGTGGCAGATATGGTCGCAGCACGCGGCTTAAAAACTCCCACGGCTGTGGCTGAATTCCTGATCGATCAGATGCTGGCCTTTGAATTCAGGCTTTCTGCCTTCAGAGATCAGATTACCGCTTCTGTAAACCGGACCGTGCAACAACGAAAGATGCTCCTGGAAAGATATACCGGGGACCTGGCACACCTCACACGGGGGTTTCTCCAAAAGGAAGCCGGGTTTCTGCAACACTCCTCCATGATGATTCAACGGGGCATCAGCACCCTGTTTGTCAGGAAGAGGGATCACCTGGCCCTGCTGGAAACAAGGAACGGTCTGGTAAATCCGGAAAATATCTTTAGAAGAGGCTATTCCATGACCCTCCATAAGGGCAAAACCCTGAAGGACGTTCAGGAGATCAGCCCCGGTGATCTTCTGGAAACCCGGCTTTATCAGGGAACCGTGTTCAGTAAAACAGAAAAAATCGACAGGAAAGATGGCTAAAGAAAAAATTGGATATGACGCTGCTGTGCAGGAAATCGAAGAGATCCTCTCAAAAATTGAAGAGGGCGATCTGGGTGTGGATGAACTGGCCGCTAAGGTGAACCGGGTCACACATCTTTTGAAGATCTGCCGGGACAGGTTGTATAAAACCGAGGAGCAAATCAATAGCATCCTGTCGGATGAGGAACAAGGCTAAAGGGGAAAGGGAAAAGAGCTCTTTTTAAACAACCTTTACCTTTTACCTTACTCCCTGCTACTTAGATGTGGTTGGCGATGGTTTCCAGCAACTCTTTCACCTTGATGGGCTTGGCCAGGTAATCATCACACCCCGCTTCCCGGCTGATCTCCCGTTCTCCTGACATGGCATAGGCAGTTTGTGCAATCACCGGCAGATCGGGCCGCTCCTCTTTGATGATCCGTGTGCACTCGTAGCCATTCTTGATAGGCATATTGATGTCCATCAGAACCAGGCTGAGGTCCGGGATACTCCGGAACATGGCAAGCGTTTCCTCACCATCCTTGGACCAGTGGATCTCCACGCCCGTATCTTTCAGGGCCTCATAGAGAAAATAGTAGTTGGAGTGATCATCTTCGGCAATCAGTAATTTCTTTCCTTCCCAGGATTTCACCTCCGACACGGGAGCCCTCAATGCTGCCTCATATTTCAGGGGGACCTCATTGCGCGGAAGGATAAACCAGAAGGTAGCACCCTCTCCCGATTGTGATTCCACTCCGATCTGCCCGCCAAGGATCTCGGTAAGATTCTTCGAGATAGCGAGTCCCAGACCGGTTCCCCCGTAGAGTTTGGTTTTGTTCTCGTGCCCCTGCATAAAGCGATCGAAGATCACCCGTTGTTTCTCCTCCCTGATACCAATCCCCGAATCCTTCACATAAAATTTAATCCCTTTTTTGTGCTCCTCAATTCCAAGAATAATCTCGCCCTCATCCGTAAACTTCACCGCATTTCCCAGCAGGTTCATCAGAATCTGTTTCAGCCTGAAAGGATCTGTATAGATGGCCAGGTCACTTACAGGCCAGTTCCAACTGACATTGATGGAAACATTGTCCTTACCCGATCGCTTGATATTCTGAATAAAGATCAGGTGCAGCTCCTTGAACAGATCCCTGACAAAACATTCGGCAATATGAACATTGACCTGACCTGCCTCGATCTTGGCAATGTCAATGATGTCATCGATGAGCCTCATGAGATCGTCGGCTCCCTGGTTGATCTGGGCAATGAAATCCCTTCGTTCTTCCGAAGATAATTCCTCATCCGAAAGCAGATCGGAAAAACCCACGATGGCATTCATGGGTGTTCTGATCTCATGGGACATATTGGACAGGAAGGCCGTTTTTAGTTTATCCGACTCCTCAGCCTTGATCTTGGCCTCCAGAAGTTTCCGTTCTGCCTCTTTCCTTTCGGTGATGTTCTTCAGAATGAGGACCATGGAATCGGGTTTCCCCTCACTGTCATAAATGGCCCCGCTGGAAGCTTCCCCTTCAAATGTGGACCCATCGGGACGAACGATCTGGTATTCCAGGTTTTTCAGATAACCAGACTCCCAGGTAAGGTTAAAGTCCTGAATGGCCTGCCTCCACTGGACCGGGTTGATAAACCTGAATATCTTTTCCCCCCGGACAATTTGAGAATTCACATTGAATACCTCCACAAATGCGCTGTTAAAATCCGTGATCAGGGCATTGCGATCCACCACGATCATGGGATCAGGCGAAGATTCAAACACCCGGCGTTGCTTCTCCTGGGTGGCCCTGATGTTGTCCTGGTGCCTGCGCCGTTCAATGGCAAGAGCGATCTGGTCGCTTGCAAACTCAAGCAATCCGGCATCGGATTGGGTATAGACCACCTCTTCCGAATAGGACTGAACAGCAAAAACCCCGATGGTTTTCCCTTCATGCTTCAGGGGAACACCAAGCCAGCTTACACAAGGTGCCCCAACCGGTTCAATCTCACCCATCCTGGTCAGTTCCATTTCCCTTTCTATATCCACCAGCTGCGCCTCTCCGGTTCGGATCACAAAACTGGTGAGGGTTTTCCGTGCAGGAAACTCAGTGAATGAGTCCTTTTCATCCTCCATAAACGGCAGGGTCAGGGTATCTGCCTTCTCATTGTAGAGGGCCAGAAAGCAGTTGGTGGTATCCACCACCTGTCCCAATGACTCCCTGATCTTGACATAGAGTTCATCCAGGCTCTGGGTGGTGGTTACTGCGTTTGATATATCAAACAGCACCTGCCTGACCTGTTCATCCCGTTTCCTTTTATCAATGTTCTCATGAATGCCCGTAAGCCTGGTGGTATTCCCGTCAGCGTCATTTTCAACAGCCTTTCCCAGGCTCCTGACCCAGAGGTAAGCACCACTTTTTTGTCTTAAGCGGAATACTATATCAAAAGACTCTTTCCTGTTCTTGATCACATCCTGAATCGTCTTCATGGATTGTTCCAAATCATCGGGATGTTGCAGCGAGGTCCATGTGTCCAGTTCCTGGGGCAGCTCATCGGGGCCGTAACCCAGCATGGAGAACCAGATGGGGGAAAGGTACACCTTATTGGTTACCAGGTTCCAGTCCCACATGCCTAGTTTGGTGGCCTGCAGTGCCAGGTTCAGGCGCTCCTCACTCTGTTTCAGGGCCACCTGGGAGTCCTTGTTTTCAGTTATATCCCTGGCCACGCCGATCACCGATTCGATGGCCTCGGAGGTACCTATCTCGGGGTAGAGTCTCCATTCATAGGATGTGGTCCGGTTTTCGAGGGTAAGATCAAAAACAATGGTGGCAGGTTTCCCTGTTTTGAATACCAGATTCAAGGCCTCTTCCCATTGCTGAATATTGTGTTCAGGAAAGCGATCCATCTCCCTGTGGCTCTTGCTGATAAAATCTTTAACTTCGATTCCGGTCTGGTCCACAGCGGCTTTGTTCACATAAACGTGGCGGAGCTTACGGTCAAACCGCATAATCACATCTGGAGAGTTTTCGGCCAGTGCCCTGAAATGTTCCTGGGAATCAATAAGCGACTGCTCCATTTTTTTCTGATCATCAATATCCCTTGTGACCAGCAGGATATAAGGCCTGTCATCTATCTGAACAATAGAAATGGAGTTCAGTGTCCAGAATTTTCTACCTCTTTTGGTGAGATTCCGCCATTCAAAAGAGACCGGCTCCCCTTTCAAAGCTTCGGTAATATACTCCCTGGCCCTGTCAAGGGTGTAACCCTCCTCCGCCACTGAAAATTCATCAATTTTCAGCGCTTTCATTTCACTGCTGGTCAAACCGAACAACTCCAGGACACGGGGATTGTATTCGGAGATCTTTCTGGTTTCGAAATCGAACAGGAGAATCCCGTCATTGACTGTATTAAATATGGACATATACCGGTCCCGGGATTCACCAAGGGCACGCTCCGCCTCCTTTCTCAATTTGAACAGGCTGGAATACTTCAGCAAGGAGAGCAGCGAAGGGATGAGCTTAGGAAGCTGTTCCTTTTCCACGAATTCCCATACCCCTTTTTTCATCGGTTCCGCCGCCTTTCTCCGGCTCTCCTTCCCCACCAGGAATATCAACGGAACCTCAGCATAATAAGGATCCGTCTCCTGTTCTACAAACGCCCTGGCTTTTTTGGGTGCATCAAAATCGGAAATAATTACGTCGGGTGGATCCTCAGCCAGCCGGGCAGATAATTCCGAATGGTCCCGGCAGTGATCATAGGTGGCAACGATCTCTCCATTCCGGAGGGTTTTCATTACATCGTCAACAACAGATTCATCCAGGTACCAAAAACAAATCTTAATTTTTAGTCCGGTCATCAGGTTAAATCAACATTCCATGGTTTCCGCCTGAAAATTAGTCAAAAAAACTGAAAACCAAATGAAATGTTTTTATTCGATAATCACTATAAATAAGGAATCCGCATCCCACAGAAGCAAGTCCCGAATCTTGCAGTAAAATCAGAATTTCAACCGGACGCCTGTCATCACATGGAAACCTGCCTGCGGATAGAATCCGTCATAAATGCCCTGTTCCCCCTGTGAGTAAAAGCGATAAATCCAGCCATTTGTCTCATATTCCACGTTGAAAAGATTTAGAAGTTGCAGATGAAGAGAGAGTTCACTGATCCATTTTGGGAACAAGGTGTATGAAACCCTTAGATCATTGATAAAATAGGGATCCAGTTTCCGGCCGGCCGATGACGTGTTATCTATAAATTGGGCGCCCACATAACGGGAGGCGAGATTCAGATGCAGATTACCCAGAGGTTTAAAATCCAACTGACTGTTGAAAATAATACCTGGGGAGAAAGAGAGATCGGTGGTCCCCAGATGTTCCTCTACCTGGTAGGGTTCATTTTCAGGATCGTTCCAGTAATCCCAGTTGTCCACATACCCGGTATAGTTTTTGATTTTGTTGCTGCTCAGTGTGGCATTCACATCCCACCTCATCCATGAGGTGAAACTGGCTCCACCCGATAATTCAATTCCTGCCCTGTAACTGTCTTTCACGTTGGTCATTACAGCACCCCCCACATCATTGATCTCACCGGTAAGCACCAACTGATTGGTATAGTCCATATAATACATGTTGGCGCTAAAGGAAAGGTCCGCTCCCTGGAGCGTGTATCCGGCCTCATAATCCATCAGGGTTTCATGCACCGGTACCGGTCCAGCCGGATCCGCATCAATAAAATTACTGCGATTGGGTTCCCGGTTGGCTCTGGCCACAAAGAGATAGATCCTTTGCCGGCCCTCCATCTGGAAATTAATCCCGGCCTTGGGGTTGAAGAAGAGATATCCGTGATCCTGGGAAATATCCCTCAGATCATTGTCCGTCCCTTCGATTTTATAATCAATGCCTCGCAATTGAAGGTCCATGAAAAAAGAGAGCGGATCACTGATCTGAATGGTGGTTTTCAGGAAGCTGTTCCAGTCGGTCTTCATTCCGGTACTCTCGTACCACCTGTGTCCTTTTTCAGTTTCTCCCGGGAACCTGGCCCAGATGACACTCCCGAAATGATCTCCGTCATAACGGTTCCATCCGCCGCCAAGCACCGCTTCTAAGACCCCGTCCCCATAGTGCACTCCTCCCACAATTCCATAGAAGTGGTTATCCAGCCACCGCTGGCGGATCAGGTCACTTGCCCTGACCGTATCCCCGCCCATGATCACATCATTCATCAGGTAATCTGAAAGCGTTTCCTCAACTTTGTACTCCTCCCAGTAGCCCAGCCCCCTGGTATAGTGCAACGATGCATTTAGCAGCCATCTCCTGCTGAATTCATGGGAAAAGTGCAGCTGATAATGGTCCTGTTTGTAATGGTCGATCTGGTGATTATAGTAGACCGTATTCCCGCTGGTATCGGCGTAGGCCCCCAATTCATTGTACGTCCTGTCCGTCGCCAGCAGATAGGACGGAACCCCGTTCCAGGCCTGATAGAGTTCCTCTCTGCCCGAAAAGGTAATAAATTTCAACAGGTTCTTCTCGTCATAGTATCCCGCCGAGGCGTAATATGACCGGAGATTGGTCCATGCGCGATCTATATAACCATCGGAGTTCAGGTCTGAGAGTCTCAGATCCATGGCAAAGTGATCACTGACCAGACCGGACCCTGCAGATATCACATTTCTGATGGTGCTGAATGAACCAAATGTCCCGTCAACCATGGCATATGGTTCTTTCTCCACCTTCCGGGTCATCAGGTTTACACTTGCCCCAAAGGCAGGTGCACCGTTTGTTGAGGTACCCACCCCCCTTTGCACCTGTATGTTATCAACCGAGGTGGCAATGTCGGGGAGGTCCACCCAGTAAACCGAATGGGACTCGGCATCATTGAGCGGAATTCCGTTGATGGTCACATTGATGCGGTTGGCATCCGTTCCCCTGATCCGCATGGAGGTGTATCCGATCCCGTGGCCTGCATCGGAGGTGGTAACCAGGGAGGGGGTCATGGCGAGCAGATAAGGAACATCCTGGCCAAAATTTCTCGATTTGATTTCCTCACTCTCCAGGTTGGTAAAGGCCACCGGGGTTTTCTCCCCGGCCCGCGTGGCCGTAACCATCACCTCATCGACCATCAGGGAAGTTGTGGTCATGGAAATCCGGCCCAGATCCAGGTCAGCTTCAACCGAAATGTGCCGGGTTTCTGATTTATAACCCACAAAAGTGATCTTCAGGGTATAATTTCCGGCAGGCACATGATCAAATCTGAATGTCCCGTCCTGTGAGGCAACCGTTCCCCTGTTCTGCTCGCCGATCACCAGGTTGGCCCCGGGCAAGGGTTGGTTTTGATCATCAACTGCCACACCAGATACGGTGTACTGACTGTATGCTGCCAATGCCCAGAGGGACATGACCAGCACCAATGTTGCCTGCTTCATATGATCCAAATGATGGTTCCACATTTGATCTTCTTTATCCCTACACCGGCATTACCCGGATCAGGTTCTAAGGGTATAATCTCAGCCTGGAATTTAAGGCACCCCCTTAGGGAAGTTCAGCAGCAAAGGTAGTGAATTATTCTAAATAAAGCTCCTCTTCAAAGGCTTTCATGAAGGGTTCCCTGCTCTTTGAAAATCTGTTTGAATACCGGACCATGCAGCCGGGAAAATATTGTATTTTTGTGTGACAAATGGAATTCCATGGATCTGTCCAGACACCTTAAACATCCCGTGTTCAAAGTGATCGCATCGGTGGCTGCCCGGGAAAGGGCAAAAACCTTCGTGATCGGCGGATATGTGCGGGACCTTCTCCTTTATGGCGACGGTGCTGTACTCAAGGATATCGATGTGGTCGTGCTGGGAAGCGGTATTGAAATGGCCGAGAAGGTACGCAGCAGTATCAAAGGAGAGGTACACTTCACGGTCTACAGGAATTTCGGTACAGCCATGCTGAAATGGGGAGACACCGAAATTGAATTTGTGGGTGCCAGAAAGGAATCCTACCGGAGAAACTCCCGTAAACCCCTGGTGGAAGACGGAACCCTTGAGGATGACCAGAACCGCCGTGATTTCACGATCAATGCCCTGGCCATCTCACTCAATCCCGGATCATACGGTACCCTGTCCGACCCCTTTGACGGTGTCAGGCATCTGAAGGAAAAGCTGATCACCACCCCCCTGAACCCCGGACAAACTTTCTCGGATGATCCCTTGCGAATGCTTCGGGGCATCCGTTTTGCATGCAGTCTTGGATTCCGGATCGAAAAGTCCACCCTGGAAGCCATGACTCTGAACCGGGAACGGATCACCATTGTATCCCAGGAACGCATATCCGATGAGTTGAACAAAATCATGGGCAGCAGGCAGCCGGGGAAAGGATTTCTCCTGCTTGACGAGACGGGACTCCTGGAGATCATCTTTCCTGAGCTTCACAGTTTGAAAGGGGTGGATGAGGTAGATGGCCAGTTTCATAAGGACAATTTCCTTCATACCCTGAAGGTTCTGGATAACATATGTGATAAAACCGACAATCTCTGGCTGCGATGGGCTGCCCTGCTGCATGACATTGCCAAGCCACGTACCAAGAGGTTCGAACCGGGTATTGGCTGGACATTTCACGGTCATGAGTTCCTGGGGGCCAAAATGATTCCTGTAATCTTCAGGAAGATGAAACTCCCCCTCAACGAAAAGATGAAATATGTTCAGAAGATGGTCCTGCTTCATCTCCGCCCCATTGTACTCTCCCGGGACATCGTTTCCGATTCGGCCGTACGCCGGCTGATTTTCGATGCCGGAGAGGATATTGAAGACCTGATGACCCTCTGTGAGGCAGACATCACTTCAAAAAATGAAAGGACGGTGAAAAGGTACCTGAGAAATTTCGAAATAGTGCGTCAGAAAATCGTGGAACTGGAAGAGAAGGATTCCATCAGGAATTTCCAACCCCCCATTTCCGGCGATGATATCAGGCATGTGTTCGGCATAGAACCCTCCCGCCCGGTGGGCATCATCAAGAACACCATCAAGGAGGCCATCCTGGACGGGGAGATCCCCAATGAATTTGAGGCAGCCTTCCAGAAGATGCTGGAAGCGGGGGCTGCACTGGGCCTTACCGTCCGGAACCCCCTGAAAAAGAGCAGTGACTGATATCCAGAAGGATGGGCAGGTGGTCGCTATAGCCACCCGTATACCCGTATCCAACATAGGTGCGGCAAGGTTTCACACCACCGTATTCCTCGTCAGGGATCAGCAGGACCGGAAGGTTGAAAACGGATCCGGAAATCAGGTACTTCTTCATGTTGCCACCAATCATGAACTGGTCTATCCCGCTCCATACGCCCTTGTACTTGTAACTTGAGAGCCCGGAGGGCATCTGCACGGGCTCCAGGAGCTGGCCTCCTGCCCGCATTTCACGCAAAGGTTCCAGGGAATAACCTTCCCATGGTTCGTTGAAGTCTCCGGCAAGCACCATCAGGCTTCCCGGTCTCACCCGCTGAACCGAATCGGCAAGATGAATCAGGCTGGCAGACTGCCTCCGGCGGTATTCCGCCGTTACCCCTGAGCCCCCGAACCTGGATATGAAATGGACCAGGAACAGATCAAGTGTATCCCTTCGGCCCCACCTGCCCCAAACGTGGATCACTTCACGGGTGCTGTCAAAAGAATCCGATGGAACGGGCGGAAAGGTTTCCCATCCATCCGGATCGAACCTCTGGTCCCTGAACAGGCAGGCAATGTCCATCCCCCGGTGATCGGGACTCTCTTTGTGAAAGTAACTGTAATGGTAGGGTTCCAGGATGGGGTGTGATACCAGGTCCTCCAGCACCCGGGCATTCTCAATCTCACCCAATCCCACCATGCCGGGTGCTTGCCACCCGCCTCCGGCTACAATCACCCGCGCCAGGTTCGTCAGCTTCTGCGTGTAACGGGTCCAGGTCCAGTGGCGCACTCCCTGGGGAGTGAATTCATCATCCCCGGCTGTTGGTTCATCGGAGGGATGAAACAGGTTTTCCACATTGTACCACATGAGCCGGAATTCCCCCCTGGCTGCCTCACTCTGGGCCCCGAGGGACAAAATGACAGCTTGGAGGCCGCACACAAACAACAGCCGTTTGAATGGATGATTCATATACCCTTCGGGAAAATCAGATCTCCTCTGTGGTAAATGTGTTGGTGATCAAAAGATCAGCGCCAGCCTGAGGTCACCGTCAAAAAGAGTCAGTTTACGATGCGCTCGAAGGCCCCCAGGTCAGGGGCTTCATCGCCCAGCCGGTTCTTCCCTTCAAAATCAAAAGGAACCCCGATTGCATAAGAGGACAGACCTGCGTCAATGGCCGGTGAAAGTGTATCAAGGGAATAGAGGGCCGGGATCGAATCCAGTAGCGGATTCTTATTGTTAATGATGTTTGAAAACAAAGGGTCCCTCTCATAATCCAGGCTGTCCGTATTGATCCGGGTCAGACAGTGGTCAAAGCGGTAGTTCAGCTGGCTGCCATTGTAACTGTCAATGACCAGTTCCGTGAGTGCATTTCCGTATATGATGGAGTTTTTAAATCCGGCCCTTTCGAATTCACCACCCACATATATTAAAAGATCTCCAACGGAATCCAAAGTTGCAAAATAGTCGGAAAGGTAAAGCGCGGGAAGACGGCGGTTGGAGTACCACGAAGGCCAGGCATTATAAAAAGTACAATGCGTGAAATCATAATCACCTCCATAGATAAGGCCTGCACAGGATCCACCGCAATCGCCTATAACCAGGTTGGTTCCAGTTACCTTCGCATTCAGGCCATAAAAGCCGTTGGAGCTCATGTGATTGATAATGCAGTTTGTCAGTTCCAGGTCGGGCTGCAATCCCGACTCGGGTGAAGCACTGATCAGCACCCCTATGGTACCGTTTCTGATCTCGGCATAATCGATCCGGTTGCCGTGACTACTCTCCGAAAGATAGATATACCCCCACTGTCCGGGTATCTCCTTGTAAAACTCCTCGAGGCGGTCCCCCTGGAAAATGACAGGATCCTCCAGTGTTCCATTTATTTGAAGGGATCCGGCCACGCCAAGCCAGGCATTCCGGTGCATATGTACAGTAACTCCGGCATCGATGGTTAGGGTTGCATCTGTATCAACAATGACTTTATCAATGATCAGATAGGGTTTGTCGGCTGTCCAGGTAACATCTCCGCTGATGATCTCTTTCCTGAGGATATGCACATCCTGTCCCCAGGCCACCAGGTCCACATCCTGAACATTTCCGTTGGTCATAAAAACGATGGAATCCTGGATACGCAGGATATCATCTGCCCCGTTGGGATCCAGGGTGGCTTCCACAAAGACATACATGCTGTCCCGCGGTGCGACCTGCACATTGGAGAACTGGGTACCCGGCTGACCATCCACATTGATCCTGAAAACCGAAGAGGACCCTCCGGCCAGGGAGATCTGGTCAATCATGATGAACTGCTTGTGCGGGTTCATGATCTTGAACGATTTGGTAGCCGTCCCGATGGTGGTAAACACCGTATCAAAGAACACCGTGTCCGCTGTAAATGAAAGCTTTGCATCCGGATCTTCCTCGTAGGATCGTTCGGGCTGACATGCAATGGCAAAAGCCAGGGCTGCGAGTGATATGAAAATGGTCTTGTTGATTTCTGTCTGCTTTGCTTGTTTTAAAACGCAAAAATGGAGAAAATAATATAAGTATACTATTTTTGTTTCAAACCCCGGCCATGCATCCAAAGACCACCCTGATAACAGCCATGCTGATGATCCTTATAAGTTGCAATCATAGTAAGACAGAGGCTGACCTGATCCTTACCGGAGCAAAGGTCTACACAGTAGATGAACGATTCAGCACAACAGAAGCCATTGTCATCAGGGATCGGCAGATCGTTGACACAGGGAAATCTGCAGATATCCTGAAGAGATACAGCGCCCCTGAAATTCATCACCTGGATGGGAAATTCGTTTACCCCGGCTGGATTGATGCCCACTGTCATTTCTTCGGCTACGGAATGAACCTGAACGCGGTGGATCTGGCAGGAACCACATCGGTGGAAGAGATCATGGGGATGCTGAAAGAACACCACCGGAAAAACGGGGGAACCTGGATCACCGGAAGGGGCTGGGACCAGAACGACTGGGAGGTACAGGAGTTTCCAACCAGGAAGATGCTGGATGAGCACTTCAGGGATACACCGGTGATACTTCGCCGCATTGACGGGCATGCTGCCTGGGTCAACACCAGAGCGTTGGAGATGGCCGGGGTCAAAGCAGACAGCAAAGTGGAGGGCGGAACGGTCACGCTTTCCGGTGGCGAACCCAGCGGGATCCTCATCGACAATGCCATCGAACTGGTTGCTTCCATCATCCCTGCTCCCACCGAGGAAGAAATGATCCAGGCCCTGAAGCAGGCCGAGCAGAATTGCTTCAGTGTGGGACTCACCTCGGTTCAGGATGCAGGGCTGTCCAAAAGGGTGGTTCAACTCATCGATGCCGGGCACCGGAACGGCTCTCTAAAGATCCGGATCAATGCCTGGCTTGGTCCCTCCAAAGAAAATTTCACCCATTTCGTTGAGAAGGGTCCTTACAGAACCGACCACCTGTCGGTGAACACCATCAAATTGTTCGCCGACGGGGCACTGGGATCGAGAGGGGCCCTGATGATCGAACCCTATTCGGATGATCCCGGAAACCGGGGACTCCA
Organism: uncultured Bacteroides sp.; assembly: GCA_964453785.1. Taxonomy (GTDB): domain Bacteria; phylum Bacteroidota; class Bacteroidia; order Bacteroidales. The sequence continues at coordinate 73,161 of CAYVRK010000004.1, read as the reverse complement.
GGTAACCCCGATGGACATCCTTGAAAAGAACGCCCGAAGAGCCTATGAGCACCATTTTGCTGTGGCCACCCATTGCATCGGGGATGCTGCAAACCGGGAAATCCTGAACATGTATGCCTCCATCCTGGAGGGAAAGAATGACAGGCGCTGGCGCATTGAACATGCCCAGATCATCCATCCCGATGATTTTCATTATTTCGGTGACTACAACATTGTGCCTTCAGTCCAATCCACCCATGCCACCTCCGACATGTACTGGGCAGAGGACCGGGTTGGACCGGAAAGGATGAAAGGTGCCTATGCCTACAAACAATTGCTGGAGGAGAACGGATGGATTCCAAACGGGAGTGATTTCCCGGTGGAGCAGATCAATCCGCTTTTTGGTTTCTATGCCTCAGTGGCAAGAAAAGACCAGAATGGAACCCCTGAAGGCGGATTTCAGGCGGAAAATGCCCTGAGCCGTGAAGAGGCGCTTCGCTCCATGACCATCTGGGCCGCCAGGGCAGGATTTGAAGAGGATCTGAAAGGCAGTATCGAGATTGGCAAACTGGCCGATTTTGTGGTGACTGGAAAAGACCTGATGACTGCCCCCGAGGAAGAACTGTTCGGGATCCGGGTACTGGCCACCTATTCGGGCGGTGAACTGGTGTATGAGCGACATTGATCCCCCACAAATTGGTAATTTTTGCCAATATTTGACTGTAAATTCATAAGTTTGGGTTATGAACAGGAGTTTTCCAAACCTATTGGCCATGGTGCTGCTCATGGCACTGGCCACAGGAGCCTTTGGCCAGATGAACTACCGGAAGGGTCGTATCATCACACTGCACAATGACACCATCGAAGGTCTGGTCAGAGATATAGGCATACTGCAGAGTTCAAAAGAGTGTCTCTTTAAGGAGGACCGGAAAGCCAGTCCTGTGGCCTACCTCCCTGGCGAACTGAGGGGATATGAACTTACGGGGTACAAGCACTATGCCTCAAAGGAATGGATCAGGGACGGGGGTTACTCCATGGTGTTCGCAGAGGTCCTTATCCAGGGGAACCTGAGTCTTTATCATAACTGGCGAAACAAGAGCCTGGCCTATAATGTTGAAAATCAGGCCGGGATTCAAACCGGACTTCAGAATGTGGAGTTTAACCTCCGGAGAAAATCAGAAAACGGATACTATGCAACATACGGTGACCAGGTACAGGGATTCATCCCTGTTTACCGGGATTCACTGCGCTCCGTTTTCAGGGATAGCGAAAATACCTATAATCAGGTGGAAAAAGTAGAGTACCGGATGAAACCCATCATGGAGATCACAAAATCCTACCTGGAGGAGACCTGTGAGGGAGAGGATTGCATCACATACGAAAAAAACCTGAGGCTCACCAGGGACAGGTTTGGCGTTTTCGCAGGGGTTCAGCTGACCCAGATGTTCTATTCCAAATCGATGGTTGAATCCGTTATCACCCCCTCTTATCCGGTAGGCATATTTTACCAGATCCCGCTTTCCCTGGTCAACGAAAGAATCTCTTTTCAGGTGGAAGTACTCTACAGGCACCTGAACTATGATCCGCTTTATAATCTGCCTTTCCGCCATACGGATCGGGCCCTTCAAACAGATGTGATAGGCATCCCCCTGCTGTTTAATTACAGGATGTCGGTGCACAGGTTCTCTCCCACCCTGGGCCTGGGAAATGAGCTGGGATTCGTGGTTGATTCTGATGTGAGATACAATTATATTGACGAAGAGGGTGAACCCGTGGAGGATAAATATTTTGTACACAGCATCAACAAAGGCGGCTGGTTTCTGGATGTGGGATTGGACTTTGATCTCAGCCAGGAGGTTTCCCTGTTTACAAAACTGAGAATCCAGAGTTACCGCAGCAAAATCATTGATAACAAAGTGGAAAACAACGTGACCTTCAAAGTGGCCGAAGGAGAGGAGTATTTTACCTACGCCGCAGCCCTCTATTTCGGGCTGAAATTCTAAACCCCTTGCCCCTTGCCCGCTTTGCGAGCCGCTAACGGAATATAAAATTCACCCCGATGGCCACAATACCCCACGCCCACTGGGAAACCGGCAGGTCATATTCAGCGAACAGAAAGGTTGTCTCATTCACATCGAACCCCACATTTACCGGCAGCCAGAACCTGGTTCTGATCTTGCCGGGCATCTCAGGGTCATAATTTACATCCAGGTCAAGTCCGGCCGACAGGTAGAAGTGACGACTGGGCGAATAGGTAAAGAGTCCGGTAAGGTCAACCCCGAAATTGTCCCAGTGGTGCAACCCGGCGATCATGGAGAAGTAAGCATACCTGGTTTCATAAAGCAAGTACTGAAGATCGACTCCAAAAAAGGGAATGCCGTCCATTACATAGATGAATTTTGCACTCAGGTCGAGAGAATACAGTAGGCCATAACCCCCGCTTAATCCAATGGCCAGAGCTCCTCCCTGGTCGGCCTCCACACCGATACTCCGAAGGCCGACGCTGCCATTGTCCAGGTAATAGGCGGGTGTCAATCCCACGCTGAAGGCTCTTTCGGGAAGGGTTTTTGCATAATTCACCACCTGGCCCGAAGCCATGAAAGGGCTTACCAGGAGCAGCAGCAGGAGATATCTTTTCATCCGTTCAGGGTTTACGGGTGCACATTGAAAACCCGGACATCTCAGTGATGCCCGGGTAACAAAAATAAGATTTCTCTTTTATATTCACTATAAAACAATCTGCTTACCCATATAGAAATCAAGGATTTTTGAATAGAAGATCAAAACATACCTGGAGGAGATCATTTCCGCTGTGGATTCAAAGAGTTGTTTGCGGGCCTCCTGCATCTCCAGTGCAGTTCCCGTACCCACCTTGAACCGTTCTTCAGCAAAGCGGAAAACCTCATCACTGTTGGCCACCGATTCCCGGGCCGATTTGTAGTTGTCCAGGGCAGACAGGGCCTCGTTATGATATTGCTGGATCAACTTCTGGAGCTCCAGTACCACATTGTTGTACTGGTATTCGGCATCCTGCAGCTCCAGTCTGGCCTTGTTGATATCGGTCTGCACCTGCCACCGGTTGAAAAAGGGAATCTGAATACCCATGGATACCTGCTTGTACTGGTTGTTGGCGATCTGGTCGCTGATGGGATAATCCGTGGTGGGCGCGTTGGGATCCGGATTATTCAGTCCGTTGCTGTAATTGGAGTAATAAATCCCCCGGGCATACAGCCTCGGAGAACGCTGTCCCTGCTGCATGGCCAGGTACCTTTCCTGTGCTTCAATGCCATGTTCGGCACTCTTGATCTGGGGCATGTTGTTCAATGCATACTGATAAACGGAATCCAGTGGCGGAATATCCTCTGTGGAGGGTTCGGGAAAGAGTGGTTTCTCAATCTCAAAGGCCACCTGTTCAGTGATATTCATCAGGTGCATCAGGTCCAGGCGGGAAATCTCCCTGGTGTTGATGGCCTGGGTAAGGGTCAAATCTGCTGCAGAAAGCTGTGACTTCACCTCCAGCAATTTTCCCCGGGGTTCATTGCCCACCTCCACAAGCTGCTCCATGCGCTCCACCTGATGCCTGGTCACTTCCACATTCAGTTCGGCCACTTCCACCAGTTCCTGATTGCGCAACAGGTTCAGGTATGCAGTCATCACATTCAGGGTCAGGTTATCCTCCATGGCTGCCAGCTCTTCCATATTCATCTGGTAACTGGCCTTGCTCCTCTTCATGCTGTTCAATCCCTGTAAACCGTTAAAAAGTGTCAGGTCACTCTGCAGCCCCAGGTCACCCTGGCTCACACTGGCGTCCTTCCAGGAATAGTCTCCCCGGTCAAGAACACGTCCCGAACCCAGCTGGTGTTCAATAACCCCGTTCAGATTGGGAAGCAGGTTCATCTTACTCTGCCTCACATCCTGGGTTGCCGATTGAAGCATCAACTCCTGCCTCTTCATACCAATATTATATTGAATGGCCTGGTCCACACATCTGTCCAGTGTCCACAGACTGTCAGCCTGTGCAACCAATCCGGATGCCGCAAAGCCAGCCAGGCAAATAAGAATCAATTTCTTTTTCATGGTTCAGGGCTTAACGGTTATACTTCAGGATCAGCTTGTCATGATCTGCATAATTCTGATAGGAAGATACGATCACCTTCTCCCCGGGTTCCAGTCCGCCCAGCACTTCATAGTACCTAGGATTCTGGCGGCCGATACTGATGTCCCGTTTCACGGCAAACTCACCTGATTCGTCCAGCACAAATACCCACTGTCCGCCGGTGGTCTGGTAAAATCCTCCTTTGGTAAGCAGAATTCCCTCCTTGGATTCACCCAGTTGCAGCCTGATCCTGGAGGTCTGCCCGATCCGGATCTGGTCCGGGACCTGGTCCGTAAAGACCATATCCACTGCAAAACGTCCGTTCTGTACTTCCGGGTAGATCTTGGTGATTACCCCTGTATAGGGCGTACTTGCAAAGTCACACTCCCCTTTGAGTCCCCGCTGCACACGGGCAATATAATGTTCATCAATATCCACCCTCAGCTTATAGGAATCCAAAATATTGATGGTCCCCACCCGGGTTCCGTAGGTAACCACCTCACCGATCTCCGGGTTGAGTGAAGCCAGTTCACCATTCACCGGGGCTTTAATGTTCAGGTTATCCAGCCGCCTGCGGATGATCCGCATGCTCTCTTCCATACTCTTTACGGAAGCCTCCAGACTGTTGATCTGGATGTCCCTGTACATGGAGTCGTTATGGTAGTTTTCAATCACCAGGCTGAGCATCTCCTGGCCTGACTCGTAAGCCTCCTTTGACTGTTCAAACTCCTCCCTGGAAATATGTTCCTGTTCCATGAGAATCTTGTTGTTCTCGTACATCCGCCGGGCCTGCGCCACGGTAGTCTCCAGCTGGATGATCTGCTGCCTGTAAGACAGTCGTGTCTGATCCATCTGCAGCTTGGAGGTGCGCAATTCATTAATGGTTCTTACGACCAGGGCTTCGTTGTTGGTGATCTCAAGAAGGAGGTTTTCATTGATGAGCGTGAGGATCACATCCCCTTTCTTCACCATGTTGCCTTCCTCAATCAGAATCTCTTTCACACTGCCTCCTTCCACTGCATCCAGGTAGATGGTTGTGATGGGCTCAACGGTCCCCTGTACGGTAATATAATCCTGGAATACATCCTTCGTCACCTCCTCGATGGTGATGCGTGATACATCCACATTGTATTTGGAGCTTTTGTCTCCAAAAATGATGATCGCCACCACGGTGATCATCAGGGCACCAAACAGGATATACCAGATGTTTTTCTTTGTAATACCTCTTTTCTTTTCAAGTTTGCGGTCCATTCCGTCCGTGTGAGTCATATGCACAGTTTTTTATGATACCCTTTTTCTTTGCCAATCTTATGCCAAACAAAACAAAAAGTTGATATTCAAATGTTTATAAAAACCTAAATTAGCTCCTCGGGATAAAAAGTGTTCGATTTCGGGATTTATGTGTTCATTTCCGAACACTTCATAGGATTTATACGTTATATAGTTAGCAGGAATAGACTGAAATATAGTAATTTATGCCATAAGGCACTCTTTTTGTATTAAAATGCATTCAAACGATAATGTGATTCAACTATGGAAGAAAAAATTGGTAGGATCCTGGCAGTGGATGACAACGAAGACATCCTTTTTGCACTGAAACTATTGCTCCGCCCTCACGTGGAGATCATTGAGACCATTACCGGGCCGGAACGCCTGCCCGAGATAATGGGGAAACAGGACTGGGATGTGATCTTGCTGGATATGAATTTCACCAAAGATGCCATCAGCGGTCAGGAGGGTTTTGATGCCCTTTCGAAGATCCTGGAAATTGATCCCAATGCTGTGGTTGTCTTTATCACTGCTTACGGGGATGCCGAAAAGGCCGTCAAATCCATCAAGATGGGGGCCACCGATTTTATTCTCAAACCCTGGCAGAATGAGAAGATTCTGGCAACAATCAATGCTGCCATCAGTCTGCGCCGAACGCGGATCCAGGCTCAGAACCTGAAAATGAAGCAGCAAGAGATCAGCGCAGTCCTGGACCAGCCTTATACCGATTTCGTGGGACAATCGCCCGAGATGTATGAAGTATTCAACACCATTAAAAAGGTAGCAGCCACCGATGCCAATGTTCTGATCCTTGGAGAAAACGGAACCGGAAAAGAACTTGTAGCCCGGGCTCTCTACAGGAATTCCTTGCGAAAGGAGGAAGTATTCATCAGTGTGGACCTGGGATCAATACCCGAAACCCTGTTTGAAAGCGAACTGTTCGGCCATGAAAAAGGAGCATTCACAGATGCCCATAAGATGAAGCAGGGCAGGTTTGAGATCGCATCATCGGGCACGCTGTTCCTGGATGAGATCGGGAACCTTACCTACCCCTTGCAATCCAAGCTTCTGACTGTGCTCGAGAGAAGAGAGATCTCCCGTGTGGGATCCACAAAACCCATCCCCATTGATGTACGATTGATCTGTGCCACCAACAACAACATCCATTTCGATGTGGCCGAAGGGGTCTTCAGGCAGGATCTGCTCTACAGGATCAATACTGTGGAGATCCACCTTCCCGCTCTCAGGGATCGTACAGGCGACATCCCTTTGCTGGCCGATCACTTCCTGAAAATTTATGCGCGGAAATACCGTAAATCCATCCGGAATATCCAATCTGCTGCCATCAAAAAAATGAATCATTACAACTGGCCCGGGAATGTAAGGGAACTGCAGCATGCCATTGAGCGGGCTGTGATTATGTGCGACGGCTCCAGCCTCAGTCCGGAAGATTTCATCCTGACCTCTGTGGTGAAGAGCAGCGGGGGACTGGAACTGGAATCCTATAACCTGGAGGATATCGAAAAAACCATTATCGAGAAGGTTTTGAAAACGAACCAGGGAAATGTTACCCAGGCTGCCACGCAGTTGGGACTGACCCGTACATCATTGTACAGGAGAATGGAAAAACATGGTCTTTAAGCAATTCCGGTTCAATATTGTCCTCAGGGTTCTGGTGTTGACAGCTACCTGCCTGGCCCTGTTCATTACACTGAACAGCTCCTTTACCTTCACACCGATCCTGGTGGTCGGTCTGATCATATACCAGTCCTGGTCGCTGATTCGGTATGTGGACCGAACAAACCGGGAGTTGGCCGGATTTCTGGAGAGCATCAGGTACTCCGAATTCACACGATCCTTCCAGATTACTGACAGCGGCTCTTCATTCGACGAACTCAATACTGCCTTCAATGATGTAATGAAGGATTTTCAACAGGTGAGGTCGGAACGGGAGGAACATTTCCATTACCTGCAGAGCATTGTACAGAACATCGATATCAGCATCCTGGCCTACCAGCGTGATGGTACGGTGGAGATGATCAATCCTGCTGCCAAAAAGCTCTTCCAGGTCAATACCCTCCGTAACATCAATATGCTCAGGTCGCTCAGTGAACAACTGGCCAATACCCTTCTTTCCATCAATCCGGGCGAAAATAAACTGGTGAAGGTCCAGGATGAAGAGGATATCCTGCAGCTGGCCATTTATGCCACTGAATTTAAGGTGAAGGACAAAGTGATTCTTCTGAGTACTGTAAAGAACATTCAGAGTGTGCTGGAAGAGCAGGAGACTGCTGCATGGCAGAAACTGATCAGGGTCCTTACCCACGAAATTATGAACTCCATAGCTCCCATATCATCCCTCTCTTCTACGGTGGAGAGCATGGTCAAACCATACGCCACCGGTGATAAGAGTTCACTTGAAATCGATATTGAAACCATTCAGGAAATTCAGGGAGCCCTGAAAACCATTAACAAGCGGAGTACGGGACTGATGACCTTTGTAGAGACTTACCGCAGTCTTACCAAGATACCTGATCCCAATTTCGAGGTGGTGTCCATGAAGGATCTGGTCAACAATGTGCACAGGCTTATGAAAAAGGATGTGCAGAGGTTGAATATTAAACTCTCCGTCACCATTGAGCCCGAATCTATCGAAGTGCAGATCGATGAACAGATGATCGAGCAGGTACTGATCAATCTGGTCAAAAACTCAGTCCAGGGTCTGGAAGGCACCAAGGATGGGAAGATCCTGATCCGTGGATTCTATAATAAACGGGGACGCCCCACCATCCAGGTCATTGACAATGGCCAGGGAATCCTGGATGATGTGCTCGACAAAATTTTTATCCCCTTCTTCACAACCAAGAGAAGCGGATCGGGTATCGGCCTGAGTCTTTCGCGCCAGATCCTCCGCTTGCACGGAGGAACCATTACCGCCCAGTCAAAGCCCAACGAAGAGACCATCTTCACAATGACATTCTAGCCTGAATTATTTATAAAGAGAAATTTTTCCCGGCCTACTCCCTCACATTTTGAATAATGATCGTCGGGGATCCGGAAAGATTATCGGTGTTATCAGCCATTCCAAGGGATATGATAAAGGAATCCCTGTAACCCCTGGCTTTGATGGATGCTAGTTCATACATGGCTTCTTCACGGCTATTATACTGGCCGTAGGTATACCTGTTGAACCCATCAGTACCTGTGTATTTCATAACAGGTCCAAGTGCTTTGAAATAGGAAACATCCCTTGACCTTTTCAGTGCCATGATCTGAATGGTAAACGCATTCATATTTTCAAGAACACCATCAGACCTTCCCCTGATGTAGTTCTTAAGCTCGGCCGTTTCCATGATCCGGGCTTCCGGGAACCCATAGTCGATGGCATTGTTTAGTAAATCAATGGCTTCTTTTTTCCTTTTGAATGTACTTGAAACATAAAGATTGGTTCGTTTAGCTTTTACAAGCGCTATCTGCGATCCGAAGAATTCTTTGGGCATCTCCTTGATTATATGGTCATTTTCGGTCAGCAATACAACATAAGAAAGATCCTGAACCGGTCTGAGCGCATCGGGCACCAGGATTCCGGCCACCTTTATCCTGTCCTCGGGCAGATGATGGATTTTGAGGGAGGTGTACCGGTTCAGCATTCTTCCATTGGGAGCATCTGATCCGTCCTCATATTTGTTGATGGCAATGGGTAATGATTCCCCCTGGGCTATAATCGAGATCCGATCCTCCTCGATTCCCAAATCCATCAGCAACGAGGCTACGCTCTGTGCACGCTTATGAGAAAGACGCAAGTTATATTCGGGTGATCCCTTGGAATCGGTATGGCCGGTCAGTTCAATGGTAGTTTCAGGAAGGTCCTTCATCATTAGGAATATGCGTTCCACCTCCTGCTTTGCGGCTTCGTTCAACCGGTATTCATTGTAATCAAACAGGATGCTGTTCAGGATCTGGTATTCCCCGGATGATGTTGAAATTACTTCAGTTTCCGGGGGTGATTCGTTCATCTGACGATCCTCATCGGGCGCAACCCCTTTTATCCCCGACCTGATATGAATCTCGTTTTCTTTTTCCATGGTTTTCATGGGGGCACGATCAGCAAGCTGTGCGGTTTCGGGCAGAATAAGAATGGTCTTGATATCGCTTTTTAACTGACCTGTGGCAGACCAGGTATAATATCCACATTCGTCTTTCCATCCAGGATTATAGAACAGGTCGTCGCCTGCTGTATTGACAGGATAACCAAGGTTTTCGGGATCACTCCAAAATTCGTTCTCATTCTTCTGTGAATAGAAGATGTCATAGCCCCCCATGGTGCGGTGACCCTCTGAGCTGAAATAGAGTTTGGTGTCATTCCTGGTGAGAAAGGGTGTTTCCTCGTTGTATATGGTATTGATGACCGGGCCCAAGTTTACAGCGTCATTCCATTCACCGTCGGGACTTAGCCTCGACCAGTAGATATCCATTCCCCCGTATCCGCCCTTCCTGTCACTGGTGAAGTAAAGGGTATTTCCGTCCGCTGAAACCGAAGCATGGGTTTCTTTGTACTTTGTATTTATATTGGAATTCAAGGGTATGACTTTGGTCCATCTCTTATTCCGGTAGTGACTGACATAGATATCCGAAATGTAATAATCCCTCCGCACCAGGAAAAGTACAGTGCCGTCTGCCGAAAGGGCTGTGGGACTATAGTCACTGGTTACTCCAAGTTCTAAATTGATCACGCGTGATCTTGACCATCCATCCCCGTTTCGGGTGGTCATATTAATCCTCTTTGCATTATTGGAATCAAACTCCAAATAGATCATCAGAGAATCATTTTCAGACAGAAGGGGATGGCTCCTGGAGTAATTCCCGCCATCTTTTTCAAGTAAATTTCCGAATTTCACTTTCAGGGGCTTGGCAACCATACTACTGGCCAGTTCACACGATTTAATCTGGCTGTTCACATATTCTGTCTCAGAGAATTTTTTAAGGCTTGTACTGTCCCTGAATATTTCATAAAAATGTATGGCTTCCTCAAACCGTGCGTTCAAATGATATGATTTTGCGAGAAGAAAATAAGCTTTCTCCGGAGCCTGGGTTTCCTTATAAGATCCCCAGTTGTAAGATGGATCTATATCGAGAACAGCTTCTTCGAAATAGTTGATTGCCTTTGTGTTGGCATTCGGGATATTTGTACAACAAAGACCGCACAGGAAATTCAGATTGTTGTTCTCAGGATCAACAACCAGGAGATCCTCGAAAATATCCAGCGCCTTTTGGTAGTCATCCACCTGATAGTAAAAGTCTGCCTCTAAGAACCTCCGTTTATAGTTTGCAGGCAGCTGGCAGCAGACATTTGTTATAAATGCAAGGAATACGAACAGGGAAAAATATCTTCTGATCATAATTTGGTAATGACTTTTAACCAATCAAACTTATGCATTTGCTTTTGTCTTGGATGTAAGGGTAAGGAAGATTGTTATGTAAGTATTTGCCCTACAATGAACGTTATGAAGTGATATTCCAACTTCAATGGAGCAATTTGTAGGTATATGAATGATTCAGGCTGGAAAAATTCCGTAAATTTCTGATTCCATCAAGCATCCAATTCAACTGATGAAACAGATCTTTATCCTGGTTCTCCTGTTGTTGCTGGTTCCCCGGACCAATGCACAGCTCAAAACCTACATGACCCTTGAAGCAGGTCCCCAGTGGAGCATGGTCAGGGTGGATGACCCGGGTAACTTCTTTGCCCCGGCCATGGTGTCCAGTTCAATCGGAGGATTCACCATTGAGCAGGAGGTGATGAAAAACCTTTCTGTGTGTTCCGGTCTTTATTACCTGCCTTACAAGACCGGAATCAACATGACCGATCAGCGGAAACAGCAGTCCAGGAACAATGCATACAATGCGCTGATGATCCCATTCAGGTTACAGTACCGGATCCAGCCCACGGAATATCCCGTGAGTTTCACTCCCAAGCTGGGCTACTGGTACAGCATCAACAGAGGTCCTGAAACAGGTTTTTCAAACGCAAGCATTCTTTCAGCTCCCGACGGCACTGCATTTTCATACACCCAGTTACAAAGCGGGGAGCTCCCCGGCGGTCATCTTCTGGAAATGGGATTGGGTATCGGGCTCAGGTTTTCAGGATTGTGGACCGCATCATTGAACCTCTCCTACCTGTCAGGAGTACTTAGCCATTCCGCCTCTTCATTTACCCTTGATTATACCGATCAACAGGGAATCACCCGTACGGCAGATTACAACACCAGGGGAAATGGACTCTTTACCACCCTTTCATTTCATGTCCCCGTGAGCAATCTGTGGCAGAACAGAGACTACCGGATCCGTTCCAGGATCGAAAACTCCTTGTACATAGGAAAATCGGTGGAACGGAAAGGGCAGTTTTACGCAGGAGGGGAACTTGGGGTCCTGTGGCGGCTTTTCCATATCTCCAATCCCGCAGTGGGTGCACGGCCCATGGAGAAGCGGGGACTGTTCCGTTACTCCAATCTGCATACCGGGGTCTATGCCGGATATATGCTCACACAGGAACTGGGTGTGGATCTGGGTGCCAATTACCAGCGATCCAATACTTTTTATACGCTCATGTATGATCACGAAGTTGATTTTGTGGAAAAAGCAGGTGCCCCCATGTACCTGGAGGTGCCCCTGCGATTCAGGTACTTCTACGACCTGTACGAAGAACGCATTTATGCAGTGGTCTATGGAGGAGCCTCCCTTCTGACTCACTTTTCCTCGCATGATTATACCACCCCCGGCGGCGATTTTACCTATACCTCTCCGGCCACACAGGCCCCGGAAAGCGGCACTGTTTCATCCACAACAACGCGGCTGTCGCACTTCAGGCCTTTGCTCAGGCTCGGCATGGGTGTGGAGTACAAACTTCCCATGAAATTTCCCATGTTTGCGACAGTCTACCTCAACTATATGCAGGGATTCATGGCAGCTGAGGATGTCAGTGTTACCACCTCTGTTCCCGAAACACCGGTTGAGAGTTCGATATCGTATAATGGAAGTGGATGGAGTCTGGATGTGGGTATAAAAATTCCCTTCGCTTTTGACGACCGGGAGAACTGTGTCAG